>NZ_MKZL01000033.1:0-488391 GCF_002803315.1 Paenibacillus sp. GM1FR
TGGAAAGCCCAGGAACGGCTGCACCGAAAATTCCGCCGTTTAGTTTATGGATTAAACAAACACAAAAATGTCGCGGTCACCGCGGTGGCCAGGGAACTGACCGGGTTCATTTGGGCGGTCGCCCGAACGTTGGAGCTACCGAACGCTCAGTAATCTGTTATTCATCTTGAAGAGACGGATGGTTTAAAAGGAAAAAGGGGGAAACTCCGGAGCCTTAGGCCCGGGAGTTCATGGAAGGTTCAGGAGAGAATGTACGAGGTTCGTTTGCACTAGGCTTTTAATGGGCTGAACGTGCGTGGCTAGCTTGTAAAAGCTCTCCTTGACGAAGGCATACCATGTGGTAACCAACCCACGGATAGCAGCTTGCCAACCGTCGCTCGCATATGGACTCCCGCGCTTAGGGCTTCGGGGAAAAGCAGCTTTTTGTGATGGACTTGACAAAAACGTTCATAGCAACGAACCTGTGACGTCTTATTCGGCGATTTGAAGCGCCCGTAATAATCTAAGGAATCTGAAACACGTTATATCTGAATAACCAGCCGCTTACAACGGGTTTGTCAGGTGATTTTGGTAAATAACGTGTCTCATGTTCTTTACAAACTAGTATGAGGACCCGAAGGCTAAATAAGACGTCCTCGGTTCCTTAGAAATCGTCTGGACAATCCGCCAGGATCAGCCAGCCTAAACTTCAAGATGTTCTGGACGCCGACGTGCTTCAACGTAGAACATGCCTAATAACGTATCACATACCTGAGTTTGAAGGCACACCCTGATGAGGATTAATAAGGAATGAACTTCAGCAATTTTTTACTATCAACACATAGTATATTGACTTGCAAACGTTTAAAAGAAACTTAGGCGGGTAATAACATAGCGAACCACTCAATAATATGAGGAGGGATTCACTATGCAGAAGAAAATCGTAGGTGTGTTTAATACAGAACGTGAAGCATCGCAGGCTATCGAGGGTTTGAAAGCACAAGGATTCACTTCAGACGAAATCTCCGTTGTTACACAGGATCGGGATGAACTGAAGGCCATTCGGGAAGAGACAGGTACCAAAGCCCCTGAAGGCGTGGCTGCGGGTGCCGCAACAGGTGGTGTCCTTGGTGGCGTAGCCGGTCTGCTCGCAGGTATCGGTGCACTAGCCATACCCGGCATAGGACCGATTCTGGCGGCAGGCCCTATCGCAGCAGCATTTACCGGTGCAGCTGTAGGTGCGGGAGCTGGCGGATTGGTGGGTGGACTTGTGGGTCTTGGTATTCCGGAAGAGGACGCTAAACAGTATGAGGAGTATGTACAGAATGGTAAAATCCTGCTGCTCGTAGATTCTACGGATCGGGACTCCGATGTGTATGATGTGTTCAGTGGCAACAGCCAGCTTAACCGAGACAGAGCTGAAGCAGCTCATCGCGGAGATGTGCCAGCCGAACGTCCGGATCTGGATATGGAAGAACGCAGATTGGAAGCTCAAAACAAGGCAGCGCGATTCGGTAACAATACATTCCTGTAATCTTGCCGCGAATTTAATCAATATGAAATAAAACCCAATGACTTATTATCTGTAAAATGGAATGACATATATGATCCACCAGATGGTCATTAGCCGGTTTCCTTAAGGGAAGCCGGCTTTTGTCCCTGTGTTGCATATGGGTGGGTGTCAATAATGTCGGATGGTGTTTTTACCAAGTCAAGCAGGGAATAACAATACATATAACAGTACAGCCAAAGCGAGTCCAATCACCAGTAGCATCATGGTAAGAAACCGGATTAATCCGGTCGATGCCTGAAACGTCTGTTCATTGATTTGTGTACGCTTCCGATGATACGCTGCTGCCGAATACACAATGATGGATATGCCGCCAATCAGAGAAGTGATACCCGTAATAATCGCCGCAATATGTGCAAGTTGATCATACGCCGACGAATTGAAACCAAATCCGGCAGCAAGAAAGCCTATGCCCGCCATGGCAATACCCGTGCGCACCCAGGCCAGAAAAGTTCGCTCGTTAGCCAGATGTTGCTGGACATACTTGGAATCGGTAGTGGTTACGTCTTTGTCTGTTAAAGAAATGTGAATCAACTCCGTTCAATAAATATACGGCTTCATTGTACTTTGTTTTTATCGCAAAACCAAGAAAGGATGGCTGAATATATGCCTCGCAAAGAACGAATTACAGAAATAGAGAGCTTAAGGGGAATTGCCTTTGGAGCGGTGGTTCTCCAGCATTCCATCGCACATTACTCATTGGTCCCGGAAACGAGACTGGAGGATGGCGTGTTACTGGCCATACTGCTGATGCTCTCCAAATTTGCAGTTCCTTTATTCATATTCATAACAGGTATGGTGCTCTTCTATAACACGGGAGACAAGCTGAATTACGGCAAGTTTATGAGAAAAAGAGTAAACGACGTGATCGTGCCTTACCTGATCTGGTCACTCATTTATTTTACACTTGCACCGCGAGGTTGGACCGGATTTGGATGGAATGACATCCCAGACCTAGGCCTGAAGTTGCTTACGGGCAAAACGACTTCACACTTTTGGTACATCATTATGTTGATTCAGTTTTATCTGTTATTTCCGCTCTTTTTGCGAGCCATTCGTTATGTATATAACCGATATGAGGCCAAGGGGCGCTTGATCGCATTATTGATTTCTGGTGTGGTGTATCTTGTACTTGCGGATCAATTAAGAAACATCGCCAAGTTCATGGAACGGGTGAATATCCCGGTGCTGACAGATGCTTTTACAACGTATGCAGACCGTAATTTCCTTTATTTCTTTATTTATTTTGTACTTGGTGCAGCAGCGGGGTTATCCGTCCAGTACTGGAATGAATGGATTCATCGATTGCGCTGGATATACTGGACAGTGTTTATTGTTCTGGGTCTGCGGTTTACTTATTTATTAATGCTAGAGTTTCAGAAGCCGGAAGGAATCAAAATTACGTTCTACACGGTCAGCTTGATCCGCCCTGATATGGCACTCTTTCTGATCGCTTCCATTATGGTCATGTACCAGTTGGCCGGAAAACTGCATAACCTCAGGGCTACACGATTGCTGGGTTGGATTGGTGGTGTATCGTATGGCGGTTATCTGATGCATATGTTGATGCTGCGGTATAGCTACATTCCGGATGAGTTGTTTTACGTTGCTATGGGTTGGAACCCTGTCGTCCGAATGATCATCACCTGCTTGTTGGCTCTTACATTATCCTGTGTAGTGACATGGCTTATCTCGCGTGTAAGCTGGGGCAAATGGATAGTGGGAGCCGTACCGAAATCTGTCCGCAATAAATGAAAACATCAACATATGAAAAATTCATAATAGATCATCACAGCTGTACAGGAGTATAAGGGAGTAGAGTATACGGACACAAGATACAGGAGCACAGGTATTACAGCTTTTGCACAGACTTTCTTGTCATTAAAATTCGATCTCACGACACCCTGAGCCCTGAAATAAACAACTTTTGAATCAATTTCATAACTCACTAAAAATGGATTTCTGTAACTGGATATAGACAAATTGAACCGTTTCGATCGATATCCAGCCTTGATTGAAGCAGCTAAAGGTATTATGAAATTGATTCTTTTGAATATAAATTAAAATTTCATTACATGAAAAATTCACAAAAGTAAACCTTTTTCCGTGCTTCCCCCAGGTTAACGCGTATTCACACGATTTCTTTCTCACCTTCTTTGAAGATGGATAAAAGGCAGACCAAGCGGAGAAAGATGGCAGAACCCGAACATAAGTTTTATAATACTAGATAAATAGGTTCTGACAGGAGGGGAATGAACGTGGCTTTTATGATTGCACAGCGGGCATTTATCAAGCTGTATCTGATTACGATGGTTGAACAGCACAGGGGGTATGGTTACGAGATGCTGGAGGCGATGAAGCAGGAATTCAAAGACTACGGTTATGTACCACCCCAGAGCGAGGTATATCGGGCATTACATGAATTGGTACAACAGGGTGTATTTTATCGCACGAAGAAACTTAAAGGTAATGATCCAAAGGTCGATTTTCAGGAAATCGTTTTATATCATTTTACGGATGATGGTGCGGAAAAAGCTGAGTTATACAAGAAACAGGTCAAAACGGATCTGGATCGTTGTCTCGGCATGTTACACAAAGCAGAAGAGGACAATTACGGTACGAAAGGAAGATGAGCATGAACAGACAGTTACAGTGGGGTGTACTAGGTACGTCAACCATTGCCAAAAATGCAGTCATTCCGGCGATCCAGCAGTCTGAACGTGGTGAGGTGTTGGCGATTGCCAGCCGTAGCAAAGAAAAGGCGGAAACCCTTGCCGAAGAACTCGGCATTGCCAGATCGTATGGCAGTTATGAAGAGCTCATCGCTGATCCGGACATTGAAGCCGTCTATATTCCTTTGCCTAACCATATGCACAAAGAATGGACCATCAAAGCGGCACAGGCTGGCAAACACGTGTTGTGTGAGAAACCGGCTGCCCTGAATGCAGATGAATCGTCAGAAATGATCGAGGTATGTCACCAGCAAGGTGTTCTTTTTGCAGAAGCAATTATGTATCGATATCATCCCAAGCACAGACGTGTGCAAGAGATTATAGCTAGTGGAGAGATTGGCATCGTCAGAGCCATCCATGGTAACTTTACCTGTAATACCGCTGATGACAAGGAAAATGTTAGGTTCAAAAGAGAGATGGGCGGCGGATCATTATTCGATCTTGGCGTGTATCCGATCTCGGCGGCCCGGATGTATCTGGGACAGGAACCGGAAGCGGTGACAGTTCACGCTCTATTCTCGGACGAGCATGATGGCGTGGATATGATGGCGTCTGGACTGGTAGAATTTCCGAATTCGGTAGCTTTAACTTTTGACTGTGGCATGTGGGCTTCAGGTCGAGCGGAGATGGAGATTCTCGGGACGGAAGGGCGGATTGAACTGCCAAAAGTATTTGGCTGGGAGAACAGTGATATTCCACCTCAGATTATTGTGCACACCGATTCGGTCAGCCGTGAGGAACGTGTATCCGTGTCGAATTCCTATGTGCTTCAGGTGGAGACGTTTGCAACGGCTGTGCTTGAAGGAGAGGCCTTACCTTTCAGTCCGGAAAATACCATTCAAAACATGCGCGTTATTGATGCGTGCCTGGAATCGGCTCGAACTCGTCAACGTGTGCAATTGATCGATTAGATTAGGTCAGGTCAGTTTAAACATAGTAGTAAATGCAGACTCCATCTTCAGGGATGAGAGTCTTTTTTCTGTCTTAAAATGTTACAATTATAATATTTTACAAATTAAACGTCTTTATTTGATATTTCTACCAAAATGATGTGATATAAATAGTCATGAGATGACTTGTTTACTATAATCTAGCAGAACATACAACTAGACCGTTACAGCTTGCAGAACGCATATCGTGACAACGTTCATCTACTTTGAAGGATCGGGAGGCCGGATTGATGAAAAAGTTGATATCCACTGCATTACTGGCATTGTTGTTAACGTTTGTTTTCCTCACAGGTTCACAGTTCACTCCAGTCGCACAGCAGAAGGCATCTGCTGCAACATGTACCATCATCAATACGTTTACAGGTGTAGCAAATTATTTGAGTGCAAATGGAACGTTGCCATGTAACTTTATTACCAAATCACAGGCAACAGGACTTGGCTGGGTAGCGTCAAAAGGAAACTTGGCTGTAGTTGCTCCTGGCAAAAGCATCGGTGGGGATACATTTGGCAATCGGGAGGGGCTCCTGCCTTCGGCCAGCGGACGTACATGGCGCGAAGCGGATATTAACTATACTTCCGGCTTCCGTAATTCGGATCGAATTGTGTACTCCAATGATGGACTCATCTACAAAACGACAGATCACTATGCATCATTTACACGTTTGAAATAGAGGAAGGAGCAGCCATGAATACCGTGATTCTGGATGGAGAAGACTTTGCTAGTAGCACTGAACTTCATCAACAATTAAAGGATAAGCTGAAACTGCCGGATTTTTATGGCGGTAATCTCGACGCTCTGTGGGATTGCCTCACGGGTACGATTGAACTTCCACTAGAGTTAAAATGGACCAACTACCAAATCAGCGAAGAACGACTGGGGAATGAAGCAGGCCGGGTACGTGATTTGATGTTCGAGGTACAGGCTGAACAGTCTGGATTTCAATTGCGAGTTGAGAAGTAGGCAGCAAATAAAGGCAGTTCAAATATAATCCGTCCAGCTGAGCAGACCACATGTGGTCTGTTTTTTTGTGTTATAGGAGGTTGTTCAAAAAGGTTGTCCCAAAAGTCCCTGTGTTGATTACGAATTCTCTGAAGAAATAGCGAGCTATAACTTTACTTACTTATCGTTAAAATTATTTTCACGGAGATATTGATTTCTGCATAACTTACGTTAAAATAAAATTAACATGAAAAATATTTTAACGTTGAGGAGTGAAAAGGGATGAGCGATAACACAGCAGTTGGCAAGCAAGGTATGGGTGAGTTAATACGAATCAGACCGTACATGCAATTTATGCTTAGTAAAGTTGTATCCAGATTTGGTGATTCGATTGACTCGATTGCCTACAGTTGGATGGTTTACATTCTAACCGGTTCGAAAGTGTTGATGGGTACGTTGCTGGCGGTGAATTTTTTGCCCAATATCCTTCTGGGTCTGTTCGCCGGGGCTTTGGTTGATCGCATGTCTCCCAAAAAAGTGATTGTGATTACGAATACCGGTCGCGGGTTGTTGGTGGGTATTACAGCTCTGCTGTTTGGATTGGGCCAACTTGAAGTCTGGCATCTGTTTGTCATTACAATTCTGAATTCTTTGCTGGAATGCTTCACTAGTCCTGCAGAAGTGTCCAGTGTCCCCCGATTGCTTCCCCCATCAATGCTGCTTTCGGGTAATGCCATGTCCTCTTCCGCAACCAGAGTGGCCGAACTCGCAGGACTTGCAGTGGCGGGTGCCCTTATTGCTACAATAGGGATTGCCTGGACGATCTTGATTGATGCGGGGTTGTTTGCGCTAAGTGCTTTAATTATGAGCCGAGTAGGCTACCCTGAAGTATCAACATCTGCTAACAATGAAGATAAAACATTAACTAAAATGAATTCTCTTTCATCCGACAAAAGTAGTATATTCTCCGAAATGGCGGAAGCTTTTCATTTTCTTCGTAAACATGCCTTACTGTTAATTGTCTCCATCCTGTTTGCTTTCGTTAATTTCTGCCTGATGCCGTTTAATGTTCTTCGTACACCCTATGTCATTGAAACGCTGCATGCTGGCGCTGGGGGATTAAGTCTGCTTAGTGGGCTGATGGTGGGAGGTATGTTGCTCAGTGGAGTATGGTTGACACAAAGGGGAGCGAATTATCGTAAAAGTGTGCTGGTCATCAGCGGTATTGTCATGTTGGGTCTCAGTTATGCGATGACGGCACTACCCGCTTACATGACTTCCTTCCAACTGCCTGTTGCAGCGGCCTTTTGTCTACTGATGGGTATGGGGATTCCGCTGGCTACAACACCGCTGGCCACCTATCTTATGGAAGTTACCCCTTCGGAGATGCTGGGTAGAGTGTATGCCCTTCAGAGTATGCTCGTCTTGAGTGTTGCACCCCTTGGGAGTCTGGCTTCGGGAGCACTTGCAGATTGGATGACCATGCCCGTTCTGTTTATCGTTTTTGGTATTATGCTTGCCATGTCAGCAGGTATGCTGTTGTTTAGCAAAAGTTTTCGAAGTGCCCTGTGAAGATATTCAGAAGTGATCATTAGCCAATTTTCTGTATCAAGTCATTTCTCGCTCGTTTTGACCGAAGTCCTGACGCAACGTTATAATAGAGATATCGATGGACAACAGGTACCCCGGAAATGAGGATACAGGGATGGCGCACAAGGTTCTTTCAACAATTGAAGAAATTAAAATCTACTCCGATCCGTATCGGATACAGATTATGAATATGTTTAACAAGCAGGGCAGACCATCCACTGTTAAAGAGATCGCCGACCAGATGGGTGAGGTGCCAGCCAAAGTTCACTATCATGTAAAAAAGCTGGAGAAAATTGGTCTGCTGACCATCGTTTCCACGCGTGAGATTAATGGGATTATCGCAAAATATTATGAACCATTCACCGGAGAGATCCATCTCCGTCATGAAGATGAAGACAAGGAAAACTCACCATTGAAACAGGTGTTTCGGTCCGAGACGCTCAAATTATTAAATGAAATGTTCGAACAGAGTCGTCAGCGATTCATGCATCAGGCGGAAAACGAAGATCGGATGTTTCTCTCGGACATCACGCTGTATGCAACCCGTGAGGAAGTAGAGCAGTTGTATAAAAACATCATAAAACTCTGTGAACCCTATACTACAAAAGAGAATCGACAAGGGGAACATGAGGTCTTTCAGTTATTCTCTGCTCTCTCTAAACCTATAGTGAAAATACCTGCTTCTAAGACAAATGCAAAAGAGAAAAAGAAAGCTACGTCCAGTAAGGGTAAAGCAACTCCGAAAACGTCTCGATCTGTGTCTAAGCGGCAGGAATCTGCATCATCTGGTAGTGAGTCGGAAGAATAAACGGATGGAATACATGGGTTCAGCCTTATTGATGGAAGCAAGTAACCGCAAACGTGAGAGACTGCTATGGAGAAAACTAGAAAAAGCCGCCCAATGGCGGCTTTTTAATGCGTGATAAGGAAGGCTAATGGTGGAGCAGTCTATGGAATCAATCAATTTTGACGCTTACCATTTCAGTTCATAACAAAGTTACATGTTCTCATCGTAGCCCTTCACATCACGTTTGGCTGCGGTTGCGGGGGAGTTGGATGTACCATATTCTTCGACCGCTTCCCAGGCATCTGCGTTATCGAACTTGCCAGCCCGTTGCTGTCTTCCTTCTCCAGCACCACTCGGAGGCAGGGTCATCACTTCTTCTTCAACGGGGCGATCGTTGCTGATCTCCCGATTAGGCGTGTCGTCAATACAGTAAGCGGTATAAGGGATGGCCTCCAGTCGTTCGAAGGGAATATCTTCGCCGCACGTTACACAGGTTCCATATGTACCTTGCTCCATACGTTCCAATGCGTCATTCACTTGATTGAATTCGTCTGTTAATGTATCGTCGATCGCCAGATCACGGCTACGTTCAAATGTTTCCGTACCGGCATCTGCCGGATGATTATCATAGGAGGACAGCTCACCGGTTGAATCTTTCAGCGACTCGACTGGAGCACCGTCTTCCATGCTGGATTCAAAATGACGCTGTAAGTTTTCACGTTGCTCCAAAAGGGCGTTTTTCAGTATTTGATGTTGATCTTTAGTTAATGTACTCATAAGGACATGCTCCTTTCCCGTTGTGGGGTGTAGTGAGTCTTTACCCGAATTGGATGAAAAGCAATCATTTTCATGAGGAATAGGGCTGTATCGTTTTATATCTGACGGATTATGTGTTATAAAAAATAGAGAGAGAAATTGCCGTGTGTTCTTCCCAGGAAATAGAACTACGGCTTGGCTTATAATGGAGGTTGTCAATATGGATGAACATATGAAACGAAGATTGGATAAACAAAGACAATTGTTCAAACAATTGGGTGTGCAGCTAGATGCGTTATCGATACATGAAAAACAATTTAATTATAAACTTCGTGGTTATGATCCGGATGAGGTAGATGCTTATCTTGACCTAGTCATCAAAGATTACGAACGTTTCTATGCCAATATTGCAGATCTGATGGACAAATGGCAAGAACAGCAGTTAACGATCCGCGATCTTAAGTCGTCCGCAAAACCGGTGGAAGATCCGACCAAGATTGATCGCAAACAACTGGATGATATTGTGAAACAACTGGAATACAGTGTGCGACAGCTCAAGATCAGAGCACGTCCCGAAAAGGATCTGTTCTCTGAATAAGGTCAGCATGTCCTGGATTATATTAAATAAAGGTGGTTAATCATGAGTACTCATTTTTCGGTCAGTGTGCATTGTTTGTTGTTATTGTCACTCAGCGCGCCTGAACGAATCACGTCTGCACATATTGCAGGTAGCGTGAATACCAACCCTGTCGTCGTCAGACGTATTCTGGGCGGGCTGAAAAAGGCGGGATTGGTGAACTCCTCTCCTGGAACAAGAGGCTTCTACTTAGCGAAGCCATCAAGTGAAATCACATTAGCCATGATCTATCAGGCTGCCAAGGACGAAGGTCCATTGTTCCCGATTCACGGCAATTGTAACCCGGATTGTGAAGTGGGCTTGCATATAGACAGCTTGCTGACTAATCTGTATCAGGTTGCCGAGGCGAAGGTGGAGCAGTTCTTTGCATCCATTACACTCGAAGATATGGAACGTTCCTGTACTCAGATGCAAGCTGTTCCATCACAGACAGAGTAGATTGTAATCAGAGGTAAAGGAAAGGTGGGGTGTTATATGAAAATTGTAGTCATCTCTGACACGCATTGTTCACGTAAATCACAGAAATTACCGGTTAGGCTCCTTGATGTACTGCCGAGTGCCAATCTCATTCTTCATGCCGGTGACTGGTCGGATTGGAGCGTATACCCATTGCTTAGCGAGTATGCACCTGTTGAAGGGGTAGCGGGTAATACAGACCCGTCCGAAATCGCGGAAAAACTGGGGTATTCCCGTATTGTTGAAGTGGAAGGACTTCGTCTGGGGCTTGTGCACGGTCATCTGGGATCAAAGGGTACGGAGCAGAATGCAATTCATACCTTTGCAGGCCAGCATGTGGATGCTGTGATCTACGGACACTCACACATCCCAGTGATGCATACCGTCGATAACACGCTGGTATTTAATCCGGGGTCGCCTACGGATAAACGTTTTCAGAAGCAATACTCATTTGGCATCATGACAATAGATCAGGGGAAAATACAGGCTGAACACGTATTCTTTGATCGGGATTAGATAGATATGCGCTGGTTGCAAGTTGGACGAGTACAAGAACCAGAACCAGCTACTGAAGTGGCGACTTGATAACTGATAGGGAACCTTTTCCTTAAATTTCATCTTATATATATGATTATTGTACAAGGCATCTTTGAGCAGATTTAAAATCTGTTCCAGGGATGTCTTTTTTGATTTTTGATCACATCATTCTCTTAGAAGTTATCTCTGAATGGGGAATGTGCTCTGTTCGTTATCTGTCATTCATCTGTTGGCGTTTTCCCCTATGGTGACGTTCAGTGGAGTGATACAATGCCTTTACGACACAAAATGAATACGTTTACATAAGGAGATGGATCATGATGAAACTGTCTGTATTCACCGTGGCTACCCCTGATCTGAATGCAGAAGAATTGGCATCGGCTGCGGCTGCAGCGGGGATTGATGGAATTGAGTGGAGATTCCGTGGAATACCTGAAGATGCTATATCTGAAGAGCCTTCTTACTGGAGAAATAATCGATGCTCGGTAGATCCGAGTCGCTGGGAGGAACAGGTTCCTGTTTTTCGTGAAGCAGCGTTAGGGCAAGGTAGAAAATCCATTGCACTTGTACCGTATCTGAACTGTGATGATCTGTCTGCCACCGAACAGGCGTTTCAGGCTGCGGCTGGTTTAGGAGCATCTATGATGCGTGTTGGTGTCCCTGGATATGATCGCAAGACCAGTTATCCTGAGTTGTATCGTAAAGCCGTTGATTACCTGAGCGAAGTACAGGATTTGGCCAAACAGTACAACATCAAGGCGATTGTAGAGACACATCACCAGACGATTGCACCGACGGCATCGCTGGCCTATCGGCTTGTGCAATCGCTCGACCCGCAGCATGTGGGTGTATTGTACGATCCAGGCAATATGGTGCATGAAGGATATGAGAATCATCGAATGGGACTTGAGTTGCTGGGCCCTTATCTGGCTCATGTACATGTAAAAAATGCCGGGTGGTTTGAAGCAGAAGGGAAAGATTCGCAAAAGGCTAAGGTGGCTGAGAAGAGCAGCGGAGTGGCTCTGAATACGGCCTGGAAATGTCACTGGACACCGCTGACTGAAGGCATGGTGGATTGGGTACAGATGGTGCGGGATCTTCGTGCCGTTGGGTATGACGGATATTACGGAATAGAGGACTTTAGTGGTGCCTTGGAATCCAAGGCGATGTTACAGCATTTTGCAGACGTTTTCGCCGAAATTGAGCGTCGTGTGGACGAGGAGGAGCAGTCATGAGTATCGTACGAGTAGCGGTGATTGGTATAGGAAACATGGGAGCAGCACATGCCAGAACGTTGGTGGCTGGAGAAGTACCCGGTGCAGAGCTGGTCGCCGTATGTGATGTAAGAAGAGAGATGGAGAGCTGGGTATCCAGTCACCTTCCGGCAACGGTCACCTATTGGCAGGATGCAGAGCAGATGATAGCTTCGGGTACGATTGATGCGGTCATTATTGCAACGCCGCACTATGATCATCCGGAACAGGCCATTCAGGCTTTCCAGCATGGCTTGCATGTCATGATCGAGAAGCCGGCCGGTGTATATACGAAACAGGTACGCAAGATGAATGAAGCGGCCGCAGCCAGTGGCAAAGTCTTTTCCATGATGTACAACCAGCGGACCAATCCACTATACATTAAGCTGAGAGACTTGATTGCTTCAGGGGAACTGGGCGAGGTACGGCGTACCAACTGGATTATTACGAACTGGTATCGATCCCAGAGTTATTATGATTCCGGCGGCTGGCGGGCAACCTGGGCAGGTGAAGGTGGCGGTGTGCTGATTAACCAGGACCCGCATCAACTGGATCTGTGGCAGTGGACCGTCGGCATGATGCCGGTACGAATGCGTGCTTTCTGTTCGTTTGGCAAGTATCGGAACATTGAAGTGGAAGATGATGTAACGGCTTATGTGGAGTATGAAAATGGAGCAACAGGTGTCTTCGTAACGACTACTGGCGAAGCACCGGGTACCAATCGATTCGAGGTCAACGGAGACCGGGGTAAAATCGTGATCGAAGATGGAAAACTTACGTTCTGGCGACTTCGGGAATCTGAGCCTGAATTCAATCAGCGGTTTACCGGAGGTTTTGGACAGCCAGAATGCTGGAAATGTGAAATCCCGATTACAGGTGTGGAAACGGGGCACCCGGGTCTGATTCGTAACTGGGTTGATGCGATTCGTACAGGCGTACCACTTATTGCTCCCGGTGAGGATGGTATACACGGATTGACGTTATCGAACGCTATGTTGCTGTCCACCTGGACGGATAACTGGGTGGATCTGCCGATCGATGAGGATCTGTTCTATGAGCATCTGCAGGAACGCATTGCTGGATCAACGACGAAGAAAGACAAGGCATTCAGTGGCAGTCAACCTGCTGATTTGAGTCAGACGTTTAAATGAAGACGATTTGTTATGTAAGACGAGTTCATTGTAATCAACATTTTATAATAAGGATGGGATGACATGGCTAAAGACGGAATGTTTTATGCACCAAAAAGTGTTACAAAAGAGGTCGTATGTGGTCCGGGTGAGTTCACGATTGCTGCTGTTGCGCTGGATCACGGACACATCTACGGCATGGTTGGGGCATTGTTGGAGGCTGGTGCTACCCTCAAGTGGGTGTATGATCCGGACCCGGCGAAGGTAGAGGCATTTCGGAAGCAGTTCCCACAGGCTCAAGTCGCTGGATCTGAAGCGGAGGTGCTTGCAGACGATGAGGTGTTGTTGGTGGCAAGTGCAGCGATCCCTTCAGATCGTGCGCCGCTTGGCATGAGGGTTCTGGCCGCGGGCAAGGATTATTTTACAGACAAAGCCCCGTTCACCACGCTGGAGCAATTAAACCTTGCACGAGAAGAAGTGAAGCGAACGGGCAAGAAGTACATGGTGTATTACAGTGAACGGCTGCATGTGGAAAGTGCGATTTATGCCGGACAGCTCATTGAACAAGGGGCAATCGGCAAAGTAGTGCAAGTTATGGGTACAGGCCCACATCGCTTAAATGCCGGAGGAAGACCCGACTGGTTCTTCAAGCATGAGCAGTATGGCGGCATTCTATGTGATATCGGGAGTCACCAGATCGAACAATTCCTGACGTTTGCATCATGTACGGACGCTGAGGTAGGGTTCAGTCGTGTGCATAACTTCAATCACCCACAGTTCCCGGAACTGGAAGACTTCGGTGAAGCTTCTCTGATTGGTGACAACGGAGCGTCCGGTTACTTCCGAGTGGACTGGTTCACACCGGATGGTCTGGGCACATGGGGCGATGGGCGTACAGTTATTCTGGGAACGGACGGTTATATTGAGCTGCGGAAGTATATCGACATCGCAAGGGAACCTCAGGGGGATCAGGTGTACCTGGTCAATCATGAAGGGGAGTACCGCTACAATGTAAAAGGCAAGGTTGGTTATCCTTTCTTTGGTCAACTCATTCGCGATTGTCTGGACCGGACCGAGACCGCTATGACACAGGAACATGCATTCAAAGCGGCAGAACTCTGTCTGATTGCACAACATAAAGCGATGAGCGAGCGCGTGGTGTGGAGTAGCGGAGCCAAGTAAATGTTTTAGGTGAAGGAGAGCAAAGGTTGATCACTAAAGATTGTCCGTAATTCTTCTATTGTTGAGTGAAGAAAGAGCAGCCCAAATGTTAAACTGCATCCAACAGGTTAGTTATGTCTAACGAATGGAGTAGTTCGCACTGGGGCTGCTTTTTTTGAGTATGTTCGTGACTTCGCATATGGATTAATCTGGGTTATATTATATGTAGTTCGGATATTGTTTGAAAAGAGAGGTATTTACGAAGTTCGTAGAGATGATGTTATAGGAAATCTGACAAAGATTAAAAAAATTAAGGAGACTTAAGCATGGAAGAAAAGAGAAAATATAAACTTTATCAGCTTCTCATAATCGTAGCTTCTATTATTGGTGTTTGGGGATTCATTAATCCTATTTTAATTGGCTGGGTCTTTAAAGACAAAGATGGATATGAAACATATAAGGAATTTGGTCCTGTTGGTGATTGGATTGGTGGAACATCGACGCCAATTATTACTCTTGCTAGTTTTATCATTTTATTAGCAGCCTTTCTTGCTCAAAAGGAAGAACTTCAAGCAACACGTGAAGAAATGAATTTAACAAGGAAAGAGTTTAAAGAACAAAACAAAACGTTAACGAGACAGCGGTTTGAAAATACTTTCTTTCAAATGGTCTCATTACATCACAGTATTGTTAATAGTATTGAACATACTGAGATAGAATCATATAGTAAAAGCTATACAGAAACTCAGTATACATCCAAAATAATACGGGGTAGAGCATACATATCTAATATTGCACGGCCGTTAGTTTCATATGAATGGTCAGATACGTTGGATCTGAGGTCGTTGAAACAAAAATATAATAATATTTATCAAGAGAATCAAGGTGAGTTAGGTCATTATTTCAGAAATCTATATCACATTATTAAGTTGATAGATGAAAGTGCTGAACTTGAAAACGACAATAACAGTGAATTTGAGGAAAGAAAAAAATATATAAGAATCATCCGAGCACAACTTTCAACTGATGAATTACTTTTGTTGTTTTATAACTCACTTACAGATGAAGGTTCAAAATTTCATGCTTTAATTATCAAATATAAATTACTAAACAATTTAAGCGTGAAATTAGTGCCAAATGCACTTAGGGATCTATTTGTAAGTATGAAACAAGAATGACATTAAGAACCCTTAGGTGTGCCACTGAAGAGCCAGACATCACCTAACATAATATTCACGCTGTGAGCATTCGCTCTTGGTCTGACATGAAGGATTTCAAGGGAGTAAAGGCAGCCAGACACCTCGGCATTCGCCGAGGTCGTGAATACAGGAACGTTAGTTGAAAGATAAGTAAAATCCATTCTTAAGAGAGAGGTTATTTATATGGGAGTGGCTTATACAATAAATTGCAAACAGTGCTCTTACAATCAAAATGTTTCTTTAGGAATTGGTTTTAACTACTTAGATTTGAAAAGTATTTTGGAATGGTATCAACAAGAAGAAGGGCGGCAACAAATCTTAAAATATATGAATGAAGAAGATACAAGTTTTGAATGTTATGACGGGCTTTATGTTTGTCAACAATGTGGATACTTATTAAATCGTACATTTCTGCATATAACATCAAAAGATTATTCTTATACAAATAACTTTGAGTGTCCATGTTGTCATATGCAAATGCCTAAAAAGCCTTTGCTAGATGAAATAGAAGAGAATTTTCTAAAGTGTCCTGACTGTAAGGACGAAGAATTAGAAATACAAGCATATTTGGACTGGGATTAAATACTTTTGTGTCAATCATAAAAGAGCCTATTGAACATTTGGAGAGCAACTCAACGAAGACTTATCCATCATCTAACATCATATTCACGCTGCGGGCATACGCCCTTGATCCGGCATTCACCGGATACCCGACATACGTCGGGTCGTGAATACAGTGAACGTTATAGGAAATCAGCAAACACACAAAGAGAACTTGTTTTATTTAACATATTTTTTGAGGAGAAGTGATTGAGTGAATAAAGACATTCTACTTGAATGGGACAGTAAGCATAGTGCGATGAAACGCACGAAAGAACATTACTGGAAAACCTATAGGAAGTGGCGTGACGAGAACAAAAGCGATTATCATGATACTTTTATAGGAAAGTTATATGATGAATTTATAAGTCTTGAAGAGCGTGCCATATACCTAAAATATAGTTTTAATACAACAGAAGCCGTGGTATTTTGCTCGATTAATATCTTTTACATAGAAGAGCAAATAGGCACTTATGATATAGAGTTCTTTTTGAACGGTGAGATCGCTGATGATTACCTGGATTTTGGAGACGTATTACTTAAAGATCGGATGATTAAAGTAAAGCATAATTTGAAGACTGCAAGAAGCGCTTTAAAACTGGGATTTGAAGTATCAGACATTTTGAAAATCACAGAAATCCCACTCAAATATATAGAAATATTAAAAGAAAAATATAGTTGATATAAAGGGAATGGTATAAGAGAAATAAGTGATTCGAAGAAGCAGATGACATCCTAT
Source organism: Paenibacillus sp. GM1FR (assembly GCF_002803315.1). Lineage (NCBI taxonomy): Bacteria > Bacillati > Bacillota > Bacilli > Caryophanales > Paenibacillaceae > Paenibacillus > Paenibacillus sp. GM1FR. The sequence goes on from NZ_MKZL01000033.1 coordinate 17,017, forward strand.
AACATTATATTCACACTGCGGACATTCGTCCTTGGCCCGGCATTCGCCGAACACCCGACATACGTCGGGTCGTGAATACAGGAACGTTATACGCAACCCCTTAAGAATGTTAAACCATGCAACCAATTAATAACAAATAATAAATATAGGTGAAAGAATACATTTACAACGTAGCAGTTGAAAACCAGGATGAACGGAATATTAGAAGGTGTACCATATAACAATAAATTTCCACATCGATAGTTATGCTCCTTGGTCATCAAGAGGAATACCAGAGAAGCGGATTCATAATAAAGTGCAAACTAAAGAATATTTCTATTTGCGAAAGAGAGGATCAAATGAATTATCATTTTGGTTTTTCATGGAAGGGTCTGATCATCTTTTTATTGCCAATGATACCAAATATATTTTATTTTTTAACTCCTGCGTCAGATATATCAGGAAAAAATGCAAATAGCCATTTGATTTTAGATGTTTTGGAGCACGGAAGTCAGGCGATATTTTTCTTTCTTCTGATATTTGTTGTAAGAAAACAAGCATCTGAAATGCGATGTCCGTATATAATTGGTATGGCAATAATGTTGATTTTTTATTATGGGCTATGGATATTGTATTTTACAGGCAACGCAAACTCGATTATTTTTTTGGGGATGGCCGTTCTCCCGGTAGTATATTTTATATTAGCTGAGATTTGGCTTCAAAATTATCTGGCTATTATACCAACAGTACTTTTTGGTATTGTGCATGTCATTAATACATATTTGTCTATTGCGAATTAAAGGGAGGACAACAATCCTCTTAAATTTTGATTGCGCGTTCAGCATGTATTCTATATCAAGGATTAAGTCCCGAATGGTGAGGTTAGAAGTAAGCCACAGCTTAAGGCAGGGGTGTCCAACGTGAGCAGGAATCTGAATGAAGCCATCGGCAAATCTCCGGTCCGAGGAACACGAGCCTCTTATAAGGCTAGCGTTCATTGGATGAAGTTACTACACAAACCAAAGTTGATACTGCTGAAGGCGTACGAGAGTAAATGAGGGGATCTTTCCTATGCGGAAACGGATTTGATAGGAGCAAAAGATAGAACCAAAAGATAAAACACGTAAAGACATATTAAATACATGAAACACACAAGTGTCTATGAGGATGTGGAATCGAAGAAGAAGAGGTAGCGTATAACAATGCATTTTGCTTCGTCGCTGACGCTCCTCGGTCTGCCCAAAGAGGAATGACAGGAAATTGGAATCAGGCGACACATCCAGCCGGCTAAGTGGCAGAGCCACCCGGACCTCCGATCCTTAAGCCGTTTGGACGTCAGAAATGCGCAACGTTATTTGACATAAAACTATTACATTTTAGGAGTAAATAATGAATATCACTTTCTCGAAATGGGTTCAATATTATCGAAGAAATAATCAAAACCTCAAATATATTCATTGGGATGACAACTATAAATTAACAACTAATGAAAGAGAAATAATTATTAAGTCAATTCAACAGTTTCAATTAGGAGAAAACTCTGAAGGTAAACATCTAATTAAACGTGCGCAAGAATATGTACATCAGACACAAGATCAGGATTACTATGAAGCACTTATAGAATTCATTAAAGAAGAACAGAGACACGCTAGAGATCTAGGCAGATTTATGAAGGTACAGGGAATCCCACTCCTTCGTAGACATTGGGTGGACAATGTATTTAGAAGATTACGTCTATATGCGAGTCTAGAACAATCAGTCATTGTTCTATTAACCGCTGAGATCATTGCTAAGTTGTACTATAAAGCTTTGCAAAAATCTACAAAGTCAGAAGTATTAATCGATTTATGTAATCAGATTTTAAGTGATGAGGAGAAACATGTTCAGTTTCAATCTGAAACACTTCATAAATTTGCTCAAAATAGAAACGTTTTCTTTAACAGAATAGTTTATATCCTTCGTAGAATCCTTTTTGAAGGAACGCTAATTGTAGTGTGGTATCAACATAAGCCTGTATTTAAAGCAGGGGGATATAAATACAAAAGTTATTACTATGAATGCCGCCATGAGTTTAACTTAACGAAGAAGATTATAGCTAATTCACAGTAGAGGTTTACGTCAGATAACATCACATCCAAGCTTTGGGGCCTGACGCTCCCAGGGTCAGCCCAGAGGGAATTGGCAGGAAAGTGGAATCAGGCGGGCGGACACATCCGCACCGACTAACCGCATCGCGTTCGCCCCTAACGTGACTTAAGTCGGTGGGGTGTCGTGGATACAGTAACGTTATAGTAAATCAGCGTATAAAAATACAAAATAAATTATTCAAACTCTGAATAGGAGTGAAATCATGCTGGAAGCGGTTATTTTCGATATGGATGGTACACTATTTCAAACAAACAAAATCTTAGAGTTATCGTTAGAAGAAACGTTTTCTGTCTTGAGGTCTCGTAATGAATGGTCGAGTGAAACTCCAACTCAAAAATATCGTGAAATTATGGGAGTTCCTCTACCAGTAGTTTGGGAAACGTTATTGCCGAACCATTCAAATGAAATCAGACGAATTGTAGACGAAATCTTCTTGGAGAAGTTAATTGCAAATATTAATTATGGCAAAGGTGCGCTTTATCCGTATGTCAAAGAAGTTTTTGATTTTTTAAAACAGGAAGGTTGCTTAATTTTTATTGCAAGTAATGGACTAATCGAGTACCTCAATGCTATCGTTAACTGTTACAAGTTAAATAATTGGGTGACAGAAACCTTTAGCATCCAACAAATAGAGACTCAGAATAAGGATGACTTAGTCAGATCTATCCTTATGAAATATCACATCAACAATGCTGCTGTAGTTGGCGACAGGATCTCTGATATCAATGCAGCAAAAAACAATGGATTGAAGGCTTTTGGTTGTCGATTTGACTTTGCCCAAGAATGGGAGCTTAAACAAGCAGATTATATTATTGATGATTTACTTGAATTGAAAAAATATATTTAACATCATGGGAAGTGGAATATTTGTGTAAGTATTTTCGAAGAAGACGCTGACATCCTATAACATCATCATATTCAAGTAGCGGCTCCTCACGGAGCCTTGGTCTGCAAGGATTTCGGAGAGGAATTTAAGCAGACACCCCCTTCGGGGTTCATGAATACAGGAACGTTATGTCCCTAAGAGCTTTAAAACATAATGACACTTTTTGGAGGTTAATTGATGGGAGCATGGGGAACTGGAATTTTCGAGAACGATGATGTATTAGATTGGAAGGCAGATTTACTTGATTCTGATGACATCGATTTAATTGAAGAGACGATTGAAGAAGTATTAGAAGAAGATTATATTGAGTCAGATTTAGCTTCCAATGCTTTAGGCGCAATTGAGATCCTTGTAGCATTACAAGGTAATCCTGGGAAAGAAATTTTGAATAATCAAAGTAATACAGAGGATCTATATGACTGGATCAATAGACATAAAGGTAAAGGAAAAAAACTCATTTCAAAAGCTAAACGAGCAGTTAAGAAAATTAAGAAAGATTCAGAACTAAAAGAGCTATGGGAAGAATCAGAAGAATACCCAATATGGTTAAATACAATAAATGACTTAGAAAATCGATTGTAAAGAAATTGATAGTTTTTCGAGAAGAGGAAACTTCACTTAACAAAATATTCAAGCTGTGGCTCCGTTGGAGCCTTGGTCTGCTGGAAGGGTTCCGATGAGGCAATTTCGGCAGACAACCCCTTTGAGGTTCGTGAATACAGGAACGTTATAGGAAATCAAGAGAAAGCCTAAATAAATTATAAAGATTAGATAAACTATTAGTTAAGGACGGGGATTTCAATGAGTAGCTTGTTACTAACCTCTTGTGGTTTTTATACTGAAGATATTAAAAATCAATTTCTGAAGTTTATTGATGGAGATATTTCTCAATTAAAAGTCTCAATTATTACAACAGCATCCCCTAGAAAAGAAACTAATAGATATGCACAAAGAGCAATGCAAGAGTTTAAGGATATGGGATTTCAACAAATCAATTTTATAGATATTGAATTTGATGACCCGCAAATTCTCTTACATAGAGATGTTATATATATCAATGGTGGAAATCCATTTACATTATTGTATTACGCTAAGAAAAGTGGTGCTGATGAAATTATCAAAACACTGGCCGCACAGAATGTAATTATAGTTGGAGTAAGTGCAGGAACGTTATTACTGGGGCCGAATATTAACATTGTCGATTTCTTTACTCCACAGATGAACACAATGAATTTAACGGATTTTAAGGCATTAGGTGTAACCGACAAGCTTATTTTTCCTCACTATGATCGAGAGGACATATTTAAAGATAGTACTAATAAAACAATTGAAGAGAGAATAGTAGAATTTGAATGCAATGAGAACTGTAAGGTGACAAGGCTTAAAGATGAAGAATATATCTCGATCTTAATTAATCAAGCACATTGAAAGTCGTAAATTCATTGAAAGTAGCTCGAAGAAGCCCCTGAAATCTGCCAACACCGTATTCACGCTACGGAGTTACGCCTCTTGGTCTGCCAGTGGGGGATCGAGGAACTGGTATCCAGCAGACAACTCCTGTGAGGATAAGTCTTCGACCCAGTCGCTCCTTTAAGTCTCTCGGGTTCGTGAATACAACAACGGTAGATAAAATAACGAAGAAGTTTATATCGGGAGTTGATTCATTGAAGTATTCAACGGTAGTTCTTGACTTGGACGGAACATTATTAAATTCAAAAAAAGAAGTATCTAAAAGAAACGTAGATGCGGTCTTATCTTGTTATCAGAAAGGAATGAGAATAATATTTGCAACAGCTCGACCGCCCAGGGCGGTTAATTGGTTGCTTCCACAAGGATTAGTAGATATCGGGGCTTTTGTATATTACAACGGAGCTCAAGTGATATGTAAGGAAACCAAGATAGAAATTAATGAATCCATCCCTACTAATGTAACTACAGAAATTCTTGATTACTGTTTGAAGTATGACCCTCAAATTGAGCTGACTATGGAAGTGAAGGATGAGTGGTTTAGTTTAAGAGAGCTTGATTATATTAGCTCAATGAACACACAATCAAACCCCATAGTAAAACCCTTAAAAGAATTAAAGCAATATGATGCTACGAAGATACTTCTGACTGGCAATAATCACAATTCTGGATTGTTTGAAAAATTCGAGGGTAGAGTGAATATACTAATTACGGATAATAATAAGTTAGTACAAATCATGCCTCTTCTGGCATCTAAGGAAATGGCAATTACTAAACTCTGTGAATTATATAATGTAGAATTGGATTCCGTTATTGTATTTGGTGATGATCATAATGATGTAGGCCTCTTTAAGATGGCGGGATATTCTATTGCTATGGGAAATGCGATTAGGGAATTGAAGGAAATCGCTGATGAAATAACCGTTAATAATGATGAAAACGGTGTTGCTGTAAGTCTAGAAAGATTTTGTGGGTAACTCAAGGTTACTTTATCTAACAGTACATTCATACACCGTCGCACTTGCTCCTCGGTCGCCAAGAAGGATATCGGAGAAGTTGATTAAGGCGACACATTCAATCAGCTAAGTCTATTGACTCGTTCCCTACGGTAAGCTGCTTGAACGTCAGGAATACAACAACGTTAGCCGAAAGAAGTTCTTATTTTAGGAGGGGTCTATATGATATTAGAAAAAGTTATAAATAAAATTACCATACAAAGTGAATATAAGGATTTGGTTGATAAGTATGTGGATCATATTCTTAACGAATTCAAAGATAAGATTCATAGCATTTATATGTGTGGCTCGATTCCCAAAGGAACGGCTCAACCTTTTAAGTCAGATGCAGACTTTACTATTGTATGTGCAAATCCCGAAGATATTGATTACGAAAGATTGTCAATGATTAAAGACAGGCTTTTGGAAGAATATTCATTTGTCACTAAGATAGATACGATCATTTGCTCGATTGATGATGTATTAAGTAGACCGAATGATTGGGGTTTTTGGATTAAGATTATTTGTGTTTGCATACATGGGGAGGACATTGGTGAAAAAGTACCCCCGATCATAATTTCTCCTGAATTCATTTTAGACTTAAATACAGATACCAAGGAGGAAGTAGATCGTGTACATCGTTCACTTTCTAATGTTAGTGATCACTCAATGAAAACTAGATATATTAAAGGTTACTCTAAGAGATTAATTCGTGCATTATATTCTTTGGTTTTAGAAGATACAGGGGTATGGGAAGACGAAATCATTAAGATGAAGAACGCCATATTAAACTATTGTGAGATTAACTCCGCTTTAGTTGAGTATCTATATGCTTGTTACTTGGATAGTAGCAATGTACTTGTTGAAGAGTTTCTGAGAATTGCAGAGGAAGTATATCGCTATTTTGAGAACGCTCTAAATACAATGGCTGCTTCCAGAAATTCCTTCAACTGACACCATATTGACGCTCGGGGTCACTCTGAGAAGCGAGTGACCCTATCAGCCCCTAAGTCCGTCGGGACGTTACTTCATTAGGTGTTCGGCAAGCCTCACAACTATAAGTAGCGACTCTAAGGGGCCAGGACGTCGTCAATACAAAACGTTAGATGAAATTGCTGTAATAAGAAATAAATAAGAGGTGCGGACAAATGGGGGAGACTAGTCCTAAGTTTGCTGATAAAGAATTAATTGAAGTATTATAAAGAAATTACATTTACCGCCACTTACTCCGTTTTCACAGGACTGGGAATATACGTTGGCTGATTCTTCGAAAGTAAATGAATTTATTACATATTATGAAAATAATAAATTTAACAACAAAGAGAAATTTATGCTGATGATAGTTATAATATCTTCATTTGATGATTATCTTTCCGAGGGAATAGGAACTGAAGAGATCAGAATTTGGAATCGAATAAAACAAAATATACTTAAAGACGATAAATTACATACAACAACGTTATATACAATCAGGCAAGAATTTACACCCCGAGGAGAGGTTTAGTTGTTCAATACAAACGCAATAACAAAATTTATAGGTTTATGTTTTATGTTCTTAGGCTATTGGAGATTAACTGATTTTGTAATTTTAAATCCGGTATTTACTTTTAGTTTCTCTATTGCTGGCTTCTTTTTCATATTATTTGATTTAACAACTCACCATTTTGAGCAATTAAAAAGGGAAAAAGAAAAATACTATAGTTGGAAAGGGAAGATTCTTAGATTTTTAAAACTCTCTCTACTATTCTTAACTGCATTTTCTATAGTAGCATTGCCTCATCTCACACTTGGTTGGGAACAGGAATTAATTTTGAAATTAAATGATGCAATTGTTCTTTTAGGTTTAGGTATTGTTGTTTTCCTAATCGGACTAAAATCAGACCAAGAAATAGATAACGTACTAGAGGTCTTTGAAGACGTAGAAAATAGATTGAAAAATATCGATGATAAATTTAGCGTTATAATAGCTAGTAAAGATGAAGAGATAGAAAAATTAAAACATGAACTTAAAGAACTGAGAGATGACTCAGGAAGCCCGGGAAGCATATAACAACACATTCAACGCTTCGGTCGCTGTCGCTCCCTCGGTCCGTTAGAGGCATTTCGAGGAAGCTTATCCAGCGATAACACCTGCGAGGCTAAGTCTTCGACCCAGCAAGGCGATTACTTCGTTTTATCGCTGCGGCAACCTTAAGCCTCTCGGGTTCGTGAATGCGGAGAGCGTTATGCGCCATTACCTGTAAATATTAAAGATAATATTTAAGGAGAAAACTTATGAAAAGTAAGATACTCTTATTATTTTTTATTACGATAATGTTTTCATCTTGTCAAGATAGTAGTCTACCGACTACCTTGAACAGCGAAACTAAATCAAAAATGAATTCTGAACTGCCTCCTGATGAAGTGAGTACAGGCAATGGAACAGAACCGAAAGAAATAACTGAAGGTCGATCAGATGCTTCTAACAATGAAGTGTTATCCATGAGCATTGGGAACTATGAATTGAAAGGAGAATTTTATGATGAAATGCTTCGAAATCCTATAGATCATGATTATGAAGTGGAATTTAATGAGGCTCAAAATTCAAAAGAGATTATTACAACAATGGGATGGGGGGCGTTGGAAAGCAAATATACAGAGATTTGGGATAAAGAGTTGAATCAAATATATAAAAAGCTTTGTTCTAAGTTGGATAGAGAACCAAGAGAAGCACTAATCGAATCGCAGAAAGAATGGTTACAATATCACTTAAAGGAAACAAAATTTGTAGAGAAGGCATTTATTAATAATGGTTACCTTGGATCAAAAGGTTCGGTAAGCCTAGGCACGGTTATACGGGAGAGAATTAGGGAAAGAACAATGCAATTATTTGAATATCGATATTTGCTAGATGGTGAAGTTGAGTTTTTATACCAAAGTAAAAAATAAAGTTGGAATCTGGATCAAAGGTTTTTAGGTGATGCCTCGAAGCAGTAACGGCACATAACAATGTATTCAAGCTGCGGGGATACCACGCCTTGGTCGCCTGCGAAGTTTCGATGAAATGAATCCATACGACACTTTAATTTTACTTAAGATAAGAGCTATCTAAGGGGAATCAAAGTCAGCAATAGAAGCATTTAAGATGTACAAAGCGAATTGGAAGATTTCGCAAATGGAGAGCAATCTTCCGGCAAGGACATTTTGGAGAAGTGTAATAGAAAGTTTTAAAGGAACTAACTACACTGAACACTATGCACAAGATAGAAAAAAATATATACAAGAATTTAGTACAAGAAATTAGAAAAAGAGGGTCATATAACCCTCTATATACTAGAATTCTGCAATTCACTAAATAGTTGTAGGGCATCTTTGAAACCTTGTATGTAGATACTTCTTTCTAGGATGGATTGGAGTGAGATTTGTGCGTCTTCGTAAAGAAAAACTGTATGTTGAAGTTGATCGGGCAAAGCATCACGAAGTGTTTTAAAATATTCATCTGTCTCAGCAGAAAGCTGAGTGTACTCTCTATGACACTCCAGAAGCTTAGTATAGAGCAAATCTAAACGTATTCTTATCAGTGGTTCTGTTAATGATTCTACAGTATTAATCATATTTAGTTCCTCCTTTAATTAACTCTATAAAGTTATTATATGACCTCTTAGAGTTAATTGCAAGGTGAATATTTGACTTTGTAGAGTTAAAACTTCGCTTTCTGTTGATGATTGCTAATATGAAAGATAAGATAGAATTACGGAGGGGAAAAGATGAACATAATCAAGTGTAATATACGAGAACTCATGGCAGAACATCGAATAGATGATATAACAGAATTGATGGCAAAATCGGGCTTAAGCCGGAATTCGATCAATAAACTCTATAGGGAAACAAATATAGAAACAACAAAGCTGGAAACCTTATTCAAGCTATGCGATACATTTAATTGTAAATTATCTGATTTGATCGAATACGTACCAGGAGAAAAATAAATAGTGAAGGTCCGGAGCCTTGGTCTGTGGATAGATTTTGAGAAGGAATTTCAGCAGCCCCCCCTTTGGGTTCAAGAATACAGAAACGTTATCCAATACTCCCAATCAAAACAACAAGCATAGGAGCAATATTATGACAATCATTTTCAAAGAAATAAAAGACATTGATACACACGCAATTCAAGAACTGTTTCACTCGGTGGACTGGAAATCAGGAGATTTCCCAGAAGATCTTAGACAAGCAATAAACAACTCGCATACGGTTATTACTGCATGGGATGATAACAAATTAGTTGGTTTAATAAATGCATTGTCTGACGGCGTGATGACAGTATATTTTCATTACATGTTAGTACACAAAGAATATCAATCATTAGGAATTGGAAAGAGAATGATGGAACAAATGCTTAGTCGATATTCTAATGTCAAAACAAAAGTACTTATATCCTATGATAGTGCAGAAAAATTCTATGGAATATTTGGATTTAAGCCAGAAGAAGGAACTAAAGCCATGTTTATTTCAGATATGGTATAGCATTGAAGTAAAGATTCCGATCAGATGAGAATTGATTAGATGAATTTGTTTTTGAGAAGGTCCTATATAAAGCTTCAATTCGGATATGAAGGGATACCAGATGATAAGTTATAAACCATTTCAAAAATTATTGATTGACAGGGAGATTAAGAAGCAGGATTTATTAAAAATCACGGGGATCTCATCGGCAACGATGGCAAAACTCAATACGAATGAGTATGTATCTTTAGAAGTAATTGATAAATTATGTACGGCATTGGGATGCCAGCCTGGAGATCTATTGGAGCATATAGCAGATCAATGATGGGATGATAACATCTGCTGTTAACCAAAATTGAGATTCCGTCGTATGACATAAAGCAACGGCTCCTAACGGAGCCTTGGTCTGCTAAATGGATTTCGAAGTTAATATTTTGGCAGACACCTCCGAGAGTTTGTTGAACTGCATAAAAAAAGGAAGGTGATTAGAAATCACTGCAATAAATTAAAGAGGAGAAGCTAATTATGTCTAGACCTTTAAGAATTCATATTATAGGTTCAACTGGTAGCGGAAAAACATACCTTGGTCAAGTTTTGTCAGAAAAGTTAAATATAAAAATTCACGAACTAGATACAGTCATGTGGAGCAGTAAAGTGGAGTTTTCAGGAAAGAATTCTCCAGACGTGAGAGATAAATTACTACATAAAATAATTGATAATGATAGTTGGATTGTAGAGGGAGTATATTATAAATGGCTTTCTGATAGCTTTTCAAGAGCAGATGTAATTTATTACCTAGACACTAATGTATTGATTCGACATTTTAGAATTATCATGAGATTTGTTAAACAAAGAATAGGCGCAGAAAGATCTATATACAAGCAAACATTAAGAGGACTAATTGAAATGCTTATTTGGAATCATAAATTTAATAGTACAAATCGGAAAGAAATCTGTAGTTTCTTGTCCCCTTATAAAGACAAAGTGATAATCATAAAAAACCAACAGGCAAATGATAAGTTTACTCAATGAAGGCAGTGAAATCACATAACTCCGTATTTACACATCGGGATATACGTCCCTCTGTCAGCAGAAGTTTTGGTAGAGGACCAGGAGGTAATATAACAATTAAACGGTGGACATTGATCCTTGGGCCCAATAAGCAGTACACCCAGCCTACGCTGGGTCTTATATACAGAAAAGTATGTGAAATCGACGAAACTATTTAATGAGGGTGAACGATGAAGATAATAAGAGATAGGGAAGAACTTGAAGGAACTGGTTATATTGAAGTTTTACCCGGGAAGTACCTTGGGCAATGTTGGAATGAGGACTCAATTTACTTTGATGAGGAAGTATTCGGCTTTGTAGAGAAATCAATAGAAAATATATTTTCTGGATATGATCATTATGCATTTAACGAAATACATCGGAAAACGTGGGAGGTGATCCTTGAGGATTTGAAAACGTTTGCTAATCTCCTTGATGAAAAAGTAACAATTGAATTAATAAATGAACATGTGTATTTCTTCTTTGGCAGTTCTAAAGTTGAGTTTCAACAAGATTTTCTCAATAGTGTTCAGAGACTTCGTGAATTAATCATAGAGTTTGTTGTATGGATTAAAAAGCAATTAACAACTCAAGATTATGTTTCAGTTCTAGGGATTTAGCTATTCCATTCGAGGAAGAGTGGTTATTTAAAGCAGCATAGGAGGAATTAGAATGAAATTTATCGTTTCTGCTAGTGTAATCGTTCTCAATGAACATAATGAGATTTTACTCATGAAAGGACGAAGAGGTTGGGAAATGCCTCAAGGTTGTGTTGAAGAAGGAGAGACTATTAGGCAGGCAGCAGTCAGAGAAGTGAAAGAGGAAACAGGGATTGATATTGAATTAATAAAATTTTGTGGTTTGTATCAGAACATAACGCGCGGTGTATGCAACAATATATTTACTGGAAAACCGATTGGTGGAGCTTTAACTACCAGTGATGAAAGTGAAGAAGTGGGCTACTTTACTTTAGAAGAAGCTGGGCAAATGATAACATGGGGGAATTTCTATGAAAGAATTCATAATGCATTAGATGAGAAAAGCCATCCTTTTTTGATTGAATTTTCAGAATAAGGTCACTCATTATGGTAGACTCCACCTTAAAGCCGCTCCTACCTTGGTTGGCGATGTTCTAGACAAACACCATTCGACCCAAGATAGGGGCGCTTTTTATATGTTTGTACCTTCGTAACTCAGGTTTAATTGCGCTAGTTTTCTAATCAAAATACAGATATGAGAGTAGTGTAATATAAGGAGCAGCCCGAGAATACAGGTTGCTTCTTTTTTTGCTTTTACACTTCGCAAATGGAACATTGTGGGTTATATTCGATATGATTTGGTTCTATAGTAGAGAAATGGAGAGGTGGTCAACCTTGGAAGAAAATGTACGCTTTCCGATAGGACACTTTGAGCCAAGTCTTAAATTCTCTAATGAGGACCGAATCCACATCATTCGTCAAATTCCCGGAATTACGAAAACCTTAAGAGAGATTACACAACATCTCAATGATGATCAACTTTGTATTCCTTATCGTGATGGCGGTTGGACGATTACACAGATTGTGCACCACCTTGCGGACAATGACATGAACGCTTATATCAGATTTAAGAGAGCGTTAACTGAAGAGGAACCGATGGCAAGCTCATATCGAGAGGATTTATGGGCATCATTACTTGATTACAGGAATACGCCCATCGAAGATTCAATTTTGCTGATGGAGATACTGCACAAGCGATTTCTCACTCTGTTGTATGGTTTACATCCCGATCAGTTTAGACGAACACTCCGAACAGAAGTGTTAGGTGCAATTACATTGGATATCGCGATTCAAAGATTTGTATGGCACGGGCAGCATCATATTGCTCAAATTAAATCTTGTATAACATCGCAAGGGTGGTAGGGTTTTATACATTTCAAGTGTGGAGGTAACATAATGGGGAAAGGAAGAATTCTAGGCATAGCATATAATGTAATTCCAGTGAAAGATTTGGAAGTGTCAGCTGCCTGGTTTGTAAAGCATTTTGGATTTAACATTCGCCACCAACGCGAAGGATATTTGAGTTTATTTCGGGGTGATCGCCCAATTTTGGACTTGATTCAAAGCGACAATGAAACACGAGCGACATTTGAAGTGCATCAGAAAAAGAGATGGGTCATTACATTTTTCACTGATGACATTGGTTCTTTACATGACTACTTAACATCAGAGAATGTGAAAGTAGGGGCTGTTAGTGATGAGGGACAGTATGGGAAGTTTTTTGTGTTAGAAGATCTGGACGGTAACTTGTTTGATGTGTGGGAACACCGTGATTGTGAATTGAATTTCTGAGGAGCCTTGGTTTGCTGCTATCATTTACTGAGCATTTGTATGTAAACGGATTCAGAACTAGATGAGTGACTGCGTTTTAAATATAAAGTCAATTATAAGAAAACTAGATTAGGGAGATACAAATGTTGATTGAAGACGAAAAAGTATACCCTGATTGCGCAGTTGAAATTAGAATAGTTGACGTTGGCGGTTTAACAAAGCCAGAGCTTATTCAGAAACTGGACCAACACTCTATTTTATTAAATAAATATGGAGAACAGTTGTTAAATGATGAGAGATTTGTAGTTTCCGGTACAAAGCAAAGCTTGCAAACGGTTGAGTTGACCGTCAGACAACTTGGATTTTCGGATGGTGCTACGACTTTTCAGCTCTTTCGAAGAGCAAATGATCTTGGGCTAGAATGTTGTCCGGTTGAGTTAGGACCTTATCTAAGAATGCAATGTTTGGATCAGCCTGAGATATGTTCTACCAATATTTCAGAGGGTAAGAAAGCTCCGTCCGGCTCCATTACGATAGCATCTGCAGCCCTTACGGAGGATAATGAATTTCCAAAAGGTTTTTATCTCAGACGAATAAACGACAAGTTATGGTTACGAGGATATCTTGCCGACGATTTGCATATTTGGAGTCCTCATGATCGTTTTATCTTCTGTAGGTCTCAGCTTTCTATAGCATGAAGTTCAGAAAGGTATTTTTGAAAACAAAGGAGTGAAAGACCAATGGATATCAAAAACAAAAGCGGAGATGTGCTTGGAAAAATTCAAATTGAATCCTTACGCAATGATCATGCGATTGACCGGATAGTCATTGACTTAAAGCCTGGTGACGGGAAGGCGATTTACACCGCAGATGTTATAGAGAATCAATTCACGCAACAGACCAATTATGCAGCCATTCCATGGGAAGATGGTCTGGAGCTATTGCAACGGCATTACTCTCCATGGCAGCCGAAATTTCCGATTGATTCTGATATAGATGCCATTCATGTGTTTTATGGATTTGATAATTTAACTCCGCAAGAAATCGATGAAATGATTGAAGAAAGTAACAGGTCAGGCAGAAATGTAGTGATAAGAGACCTGAAGCCCAATAAGAAGGTTGTGGGCATCAGCATCACATATAAAGAATACGGTGGTTATAAACTTAATATTTTCGGGACAACAAAGAGCCGGATCGCATTGCCTGATCATGATGGTACTAAGGTTAAACAGGTAGCCATACGTGGCGTCGAAGCATTTTATATTTTCAATAACGAAACTTCCCAATTGATATGGATCGAAGAGGACGTGCATGGGAAGGCGCTGCAATACGAGATCATTGGCGGAAACATGTCAGAAGATCTTGTGATGAAGATCGCGAAGTCAATGAACGGATAAATTTTATATTAATCTGAGTGAGGTGCAGCGATGAGTTACAAAGCTATTCTCATAGACCAATTAAACGCCTGTTATCATGACAAGAGCTGGTTTATTCCGCTTCATGATATTTTGACAGACCTCAATGCGGCGGAGGCCGCTTTTGTAAAGAATAAGGGAGAGCATTCCATTTGGGCGATCGTCAATCATCTTATTTTCTGGAATGAGAAGTGGCTTGAGAGATATATTGCCGAACAGGTCAACGGGCAGAATTCAGTGAATAATGAGGATACATTCGACATAGATACGTCTAACCTGAATGAAGTGGAGTGGGGCAAGACATTACATAGACTGAAAACCGTCTTTGGTGATTGGAACAGGGCACTAGA
The DNA here is from genome assembly GCF_002803315.1 of Paenibacillus sp. GM1FR. Taxonomy (NCBI): domain Bacteria; kingdom Bacillati; phylum Bacillota; class Bacilli; order Caryophanales; family Paenibacillaceae; genus Paenibacillus; species Paenibacillus sp. GM1FR. The sequence goes on from NZ_MKZL01000033.1 coordinate 32,098, forward strand.
AGACAGCGAAGAACATAAATTGACCCGTGAGATCCCTTCCTATTTCAACGCGCCATGGTGGGGAGTTGTATCAAATCTATGTATTCATAATGCCTATCATATTGGCCAAATCATGCTGCTCAAAAAATCAATGAAACACACGTAGAACACGCTGTATTACATTTATAAAATTATACTTAAGCAAAGGAAGATGAACATCATGGAAAAAGGCAAAATTATATTTTTGAACGGTGTAACCAGCTCTGGTAAAACTTCAATTGTAGAGGCGATGCAATCATACGATGATCCGTTTTTCTATGTTGTGGCTAATGATTTATTTGAAAATACGATTGGTGATAAACATCTTCAGACGGATTACTGGAAGTATCTGAGTGAAGCGATTGTAATGATGTATCATACGGCAAAAGTATTTTCAGACCATGGAAAGCATGTTCTGATCGATGGCATACTTGTGGAAAGACCGGAGCTCGCGCCGCATTATGAACAAGTCAAACAGATTTTTGAAGGGTATCCACTGGATATTGTAGAACTACACTGTCCTCTCGATATCTGTCGTCAGCGGAAGATCGAACGTGGGGATCGAAGAGAAGAGCAATCGGATGAGCAGTATCAAATCATGGCCCAAAACATCAACTATAGGTATTCGATTGATACAAGTATGAACACACCGGAAGAATGTGCAGAGAAGATTATTGCAGCGCTGTTCTAAACACAACGTTATGGGGGATGGTGACCATTCGTTCCGCATACTGGAGGTATTTTCTATATGTTGTTGAGCATAAATTGAACGTGCTGATCGAATGTTGGCAAGAAGGTCTGTATGTGCAAGGTTTAATTCATGATATATCCAAGTTCTTTCCGCAAGAATTTATTCCCTATGCAATTCATTTTTATTCAGAACAGAAGGATGAAGACACCCATCTAAGATGGAAGAATGCATGGCTACATCACCAAAATCATAACAAACATCATTGGGAGTATTGGATTGTAAATAGGAATACAAAAGAAGCTCTGCCCATGCCTACGAAATATTTGATAGAAATGGTATGTGATTGGAGGTCTTTTTCAAGAAAATGGGGACGTAAAGTGAAAGATTCTAATCTGGTAGAACGAATGATAAATTCACAAGATATTATTTTACATCCAGTGACGAGAGAAGAGCTTGAACAGTTATTTATTAGAAAGGATGAGAAGTTCATATGATCATGGAAGCGGATCGTTATTGCAAATAAAGATACTCGATACCGTGATAATTAAGCAAAAAGCTGAATTCCGAAACTGTGGAGGTTATGATGACCATTCATACGATTGAATTAACTCAGGAAAATCTGATTGGTTCATTTACCAATGAGGTAACTCCCATTTTGAGCGTGAAATCTGGTGACTCTATTCGTTTTCAGACGCTGGATGCGGGCTGGGGAACAGGTGTGAGTTATGTGGAACGCATGAAACCTATTGATCGTCAAGGTGAAAAAGATGGAGGTCATGCCTTAATCGGTCCGATCTATATCGATGAGGCGAAGCAAGGACAGACGTTGGAGATTGTTTTTAATGAGATCGTACCCGGGAGTTACGGGTTTACTTCCGCCGGCGGATATCCGAACTGGCAGAACCAGAAGTTACATCTAACAGAGGTTGAAGAACTGTCGCTGAACTGGACACTTGATCGCCGAACGATGAGTGGAAGCTGTGAAATAAAAGGAAAGTCCTTCACTGTATCTCTCTCGCCGTTTATGGGTGTAGTGGGCATGCCGCCAGAATCGGGAGGAATTCATACGACTTGGCCGCCTCGCTATTGTGGAGGGAACATCGACTGCAAGGAACTGGTGCAGGGAAGTAAATTATATTTACCTATCCCCGTAGACGGGGGTTATCTCGCGATTGGTGATGGTCATGCACGGCAGGGGGACGGTGAAGTCAGCTGTCAGTCAGGCCATTGAATGTCCGATGGAAGTGGTGGATGTCACGCTTAATGTGATTGATGATATGATTTTGACCAATCCTCGTGCACATACGCCATCCGGCTGGATTACCTTCGGTTTTCATGAAGATCTGAATGAGGCTACGGTTCAAGCATTAGACGGGATGCTCGATCTGATGGGTGAGTTGTACGGACTAGATCGAGTGGAAGCGATTGCACTTGGAAGCGCGGTAATTGACCTGCGTATCACCCAAATTGTGAATGGCGTTAAGGGTGTGCATGCTGTCCTTCCGCATGACGCTTTTAAGTGACTTAAGGCCTGTTATACGTCGTATTAGTTGAACTCGGGGGTCGATAAAATGAAAGGCAGACCACAGATCGTTTTAGATATCGCAGGGGTTTTGTTAAGTAATATGTCGTTGACGTGCTGGAAAGATATGAGTGAGGAAACCAACCTATCGGCAGAATCTTTGAAAGTACATTTTGCAGGAATCAAACGAAAGCTCTGGACAGGAATGATGAGGGAAGAAGAGTTCTGGCAATCGTTGAAGGAGATGTATCCCGAATTATCAATAAGCCGAGCGAAGGACATCTTATACAATTCAATTGTTCCCTTACCAGCCGCTCAATACCTTGAGCGATGGAGTGAGTTCGCAGATATCCATCTACTCAGCAATCATTGTAAGGAATGGATTGAGCCGAATCTGAGCTGTTTAAGCTCATTTACCAAAAGTGTAACCATCTCTAATCAAGTGGGTTTATGCAAACCTGAGATTGAGATATACCAACGGGTCAAAACCCTCCTGGCAGCTGGAGAAGAGGTTCTATTTATAGATGATCAAGAGAAAAATTTACATTCTGCTAAGCTACTTGGTTGGAGGACTTTACTGGCTGACGAAGAAGGAGATTGGGTTAATGAAGTTGAGTCATTGCTAGGGAAGTTCATCAATGAATAACAAGTATAATCCATAATTTCCAAAAAAAACGTTCGTTTTACGAATCACACTCCAAATTGCTTTAGATGATGATCTAAATGTTTATAGATGCCTATACCCCATTGCTCAGGTGTTAATCTTCCGAAAAAAGGATGGGGGTGAGAGGAGCATTTTCTTGGACCAAGACTTTGGAAAGTTGTAATCTTTTGTTTCAGTTTCTCTTTCTCTACGATAAACTCTCTGTTGTCTTCTATAATAATTGTTGGGATGGTCGACATATTATGCGGTAATGGCTTTTCGTTATAAAACATCGGTTTGGCGAACCTTCCAACGAGCCTTCCTAGCAATCCTCTAGGTGGAAAAGCATTCCCCATGGGAATGTCTTGAAATGCCGAGCAGTGAGCCAGCATTTGAGGGACCTGCATGTTTCCCCATTCAGGCTTGGAATTTGCACTGAGTCTATCAATACGCTCTACGATTTCCACAGCATGCGTTTTAATGAAGATACTTTTCATAAGAACACCCCAATCATTGTTTTGGATTAGATTAAGCTTCTCTACTCATTCACCTTATCGCTAAACTGTGTAATTTCCTTTTCTAAAATTTGCCCGACTTGGCCGAGAGCATTCGTTATATCTAATAATTGCTTCGGATCAAGGTGAGCCATAATATACTGGTTCCATTCATCGTACTGTGTATAGATCGCTTCCAGCACTTCTTCTCCTTTCCCCGTTAATTCAAGTAACTTGGTTCGTCGGTCTGTCGGATGGTCTTTGTACATAGTGAGCCCTTCATCGGTTAATACATCTGCAATGCGCTGTACACTTTGGCGGGCTAGCCCCATATCACGGGCGATTTTGGCTACTGTCGGTGTACCATGTCCAATGCGACCCAATACCTGCCATCGGGCACTGCTCTGATGGAGTGAACGTGTAACGATATCCCCCGAACGCATCAATAATCCATGAATGTGAAAGATGTGAAGGGAAAACTTGCTTAGTGGATCTTCTATATTTTGGTTGTATTTCATATGTTTATCTTAATTAATTGACAGTGTGCTGTCAATATATCCGATATATCCTTATTGCTTCTGAGATATAGAAGGTTGTTCATGTTAAAATCAAGAATAGAAAGATAGGGGAATTTTCGTTAATCCAGAAGAGTTATATAAAATTTGAGCTATAAATAGATCAATTACGTCATGATCCAAACCATAAGGAGACAAGTTATCTATGACAAAATTGCATGTTCGTGAAGCCGTTTCTACAGATGCTCAAGCAGGGGAACAATTGAATCATAAGGTTGCCCTTTTTCTAGGGAAGAAAAAGGTCTAAGGATATATGTTTTTATTTTTCCACAGAAGAACAGGAGGGAATATATGAGTGATCCGCGTTCAACATACAGTATCCAAACGGCAGTGTTAAGTTTACAAGAGGAATTAGAGAGGTTAAAGATGCAGGCGGTAATGGGGTGGTCCAAAGAATTTCGAAATCTAGAGTGGTATGGTTTGAAAAATGGAATGCGTGTATTGGAGGTCGGAAGCGGACCAGGTTACATTACAGAGCAACTATTGAGCAGTCTGCCGGACAGCGAGCTTACCTCGCTTGAGATTGATCGTTCACTGCAAGCACAAGCCAAAGAACGGCTGAAAAATTTTCCTTCCAAGCGATTGCAATTTGTAGAGTCTTCCATCTACCAGATGGATCTGCCTGATGATTCTTTTGATTTTGTCGTGGCAAGACTTATCTTTCTTCACTTGAACAATCCTGACGAAGCTGCACAAGAGATATATCGTGTACTGAAGCCTGGCGGCCGTCTTGCCATTATTGATGTGGATGACGGCGTTTTTGGAGCAGTGAATCCTGATGTTCCTGCTTTGCATACGGTATTAATGAAAATTTCGAACTATGTAGCACAACACGGCGGTAATCGTTTAATTGGCAGAAGTCTGCCGCGTCTCCTTTCTGAGAGCGGATACATCGATGTTGACATTGATTCTGTCCTTCAACATAGTGATCTGTTAGGCATAGAAGGGTTTAAGCACCAGTTTAATCTTAATCGTTTTGTACATTTTGCTGAAAAAGGTGTGATCAGTTCGGAGGAATTTGCTCAGCTGCAACAAGCTTCTGAAGCGATAAATCATTCGCCGGAAGCCTATGCCATGATGAATTTCATTACAGCTTGCGGCACGAAGCCATTGACATAGCTGGGTTGAAACTAATTAGGGACGGAGGATGGGGATGAATATCGTTCAATCTTTTCAGGAATTAGTAGTTCGAGGGGATCATCAGGGTATGATTGAGTTACTGAAAAACTTCGAACAATCCAGGAAATTGTCTGTCCATGAACGAGGCTGGGTCTACTGGAATATTTCAGATGGTTATGCCTTGTTAAGAGAGCCGGAACCGCTTTATGCCAATCACCGGGAATTCTTCGAATGGGGGAGAAAAAACCTCGCCCCGGAGCAGTTACACTGGATCGTTTCGGATTCGACACAAGCGTTGTCATTATCTCTGGGGAACTACTTTGATCATTGGATGGATTGGTACCAGTATGCTTGTGATCATGCCCCGAAGTTGGATACCAACCGAGGTGTTCGGTTCGAGAGTCATCGGGCTTTGGGTGGTTCGCTTTGGGTTTTGGAGAGATACAGTGAAATGGACAGTGTGCTTGAAAATATGAACCAGCTTATACAAGAAGATGAGACATGGTCCAATATTCTTTTTGCCCGGATTACATATAACAAACAGCGTCTGGCCTATATGCATCATGCCGGCGATTTTGCGGGAGTTGAAGCTCTTGTAAACGAAACGATGGACTGGATTGATGAAATCAATGATGGAGCAATGCCTATTTCAAGAAAAGATGAAGTGGTCGGCAGCTGGGAGGATATTAATGTCTCCAGAAATTCGCAGAGAGATATCAACATTGCGTTAAACAATTTGGCATGTATTTTAACGGATATCGAAAAGTATGAGGAAAGTGTGAAATTGTTTATGCATATACAGGAACGTGGTCACCACATGAATGCATATGGTTTTTCCAAATGGATATATTCGATCTGGAAGACAAGAGGGACTGAGGCAGTTAAAGATGCATTAGCAGTTAATGCTTCTTATGTAATAGCTGACCTTGTAAAACATACTCCTGAACTATTAGAGATCAAAGGTTTAGCATGAGGTGATTTAAGTCGCAAGAGGCCTGCACAACAACATGAAAGGAGTGATGTGATATGAGAAACAATACGAATCTGGGTAGAAGAAATAAAGTTGCCAGAGGTGTTTTTGTCTAGCGCAGAGGACCCAAGAAGGGGTTCCGAGGGATTCCTCTGTGTAATTTCACGAGGAGGAATTTCAAACTATGATTCATTTAAAACGTGTGTCGGTGGATAATTGGTATGCTTGCACCCAACTGGATGTAACTGAAGAGCAGAGAAAAAGTTTTCCCGCGCCAGTTGTATATTGGATTGCTGAATCCAAGGTCGTGACCGATTTTCGACCCATGGCCATCTATTATGATTCGGATCTGGTTGGTTTTGCTGTGTACTCAGATAAGCCCGATCATGAGGATAACTACTGGCTTCTTGCTCTAATGATAGATACAAAATATCAGGGCAGAGGTTATGGAAGAGAAGCGCTTAGGAAGTTGATTGATCTAATGAAAGAATCGCTGAATTGCAAACGCATCATGATTGGACACAGGCCGGAAAATGGTATCGCCGGAAATCTGTATGAATCATTTGGTTTTCACAGCGTAAGTGAAGGGCTGATTGATGGCGAAGTCGTTCGGCTTCTAAGATGCAAGTAGTGCCAAAACACACGCGATTTGGATTGTAAAGGAGGTAGCTTGTCTTTGAAGCATATACACATTATTTTCTCATTACTCTTTATCATGCTGGGAATTGTGATTATTACAATCTCGAAAATGATTGAAGAGGTGATTCCTAAGCTAGGGTATGCAGCATTCCAGTCAGCAGCAGCTGGCAGCTATACTCCGAGTGATTATCAAGTGAATTTTGTACTGAATTATTGGATAGGCGCGATATGCATTTTGGGTGGAGTTATCTGTTTAATTAGTACAATGAATGTTGTCAGAAACTACATTCATGAAATGAATATAAGAAACAGAGCGTTTGATGAAACTCATAATTATGACGACACAAGAGAACTGAAATAGGTTATGATATGACATAAAAAAGAAAGGGCGGATATACATGATTACATTCCAATACTTTGAACCGGAAGATTTTGATCAACTGATCGAATGGAGTGGGGATGAAGCATTTTTGCTCCAGTGGGCCGGCCCTCAGTTCCAATATCCACTTTCCAGAGAGCAACTATCGGATTATTTGCAGGGTGCCAATGATAAGAACACTTCAAATAAGTTCATTTATAAAGTGATGGATGAATCAACTCAGGAGATTGTGGGTCATATTGCTCTTGGCGGTATCGATCGATATAATCGTTCAGGGCGTATCGGTAAGGTGCTACTTGGCGAGCCGTATCAGGGTAAAGGTTATGGGAAGCAAATGATCGATGAGGCACTTCGAATTGGATTTGAAGAGGAGAAGTTGCACCGGATCAGTCTGGGCGTATTTGATTTTAATGTCTCAGCCATCCGATGTTATGAAAAAGCGGGCTTTGTACAAGAGGGACTTATTCGTGATGCGAGAAGATATGAAGATACATTCTGGAATCTAATCGAAATGAGCATATTAGAAAATGAATGGAAAAAATAGCTTATCAAAAGCGATCATCATACTTGAGAGGAGGTTCTCCCACTCGTCATGCTGAGCATACTGAAAAAGCTGACTTTTTGGTTTGTTATTTTCTCGCTAACCGTATGTTTCATTAATCTATCAGGAAATGATGATAAGAATATTCTGATTTACCTAACGAATCCTATAAATCCGTTGCTGAATGACTGGTTGACCAAGATAAATACAAATCCAGAGACGAACTCATTGTTCAGGCCGTTAATATACTTGTTCCATTTGATGTTTTGGGGCGGAGTGGGGTTCATCCTGGATCGGATCATTATGAAGCTAAACCGTAAAGGGTAGAAATAACTACGTGTACGAAAATTAAAAGGGGATGTCCGCCTGTCATCAGAATGACAGGCGGACATCCCCTTAATTGCTTTCTTTCTGATTTATTTCAATGATCCCCGTATCAATAAATTCCTTCACAGGCACACCATCGCTAGCGAGTAACAGGGTCTCCATCATTTTGGCACCCCAGACTCCTTCATTCTGTGAAATAACGGCAGACAATTGACCGTTGAGCAACCCGTTTTCACTAGTCGGGCTATCACCGAACGCGATTAAATGCCGGTTAAGGCCTTTTGCTTTCCAGATCAGGGTAGAGGCAGAGACAGAAACAAAATCGAGCCCGATAATGGCATTGAAGTGAGGGTGAGCCTGAATCATGTTCTCCATATCGGACATGGCTTGATCTTCATTCCCTTGATGATAACGAACTTCCAAGATTTCGATGTCTGTTTCACTGCGGATATAATCAATGAATCCATTAAGCCGCTGTTGCAAACCTTGCATCTCCTCCAAACCATTCTCGACAAGAATCATGCCTTGATTATGCAGAAGTCTTGTAGTCGTCATCGCGAACTGCTGGCCAGTGCGATAGTTATCGGCGCCCACATAAGCGATTCGATGACTGGATGGGACATCTGACTCAAATGTAATGACAGGAATACCCGCAGCTTGGGCTGCATCAATAACGGGTGCAAGTGCAGCAGCATCCACAGGAGATATAGCGATCCCGTCCACATGCTGTTTGATCATATTCTCCATGATACGGATCTGTTGTTCGGTATTGGCTTCATCAGGTGCGTTTACAATTAACGTGATATTGTGTTTCCCTGCATACTCCGTTGCATCCTTCGTGATCATCTCATAGGTTGGATACGTCATTGGATAGATAATACCGAAAGTTTTGCTCGCTGCAGTTTTGTCTACAGGTGGAGTCGCAGGAAGTGTTGCATCCATCTGCTGTGGGCGAATGTGTGCCGAACCGGATGAAATGATCATCGGGAACAGAAGGATTAGTGTAAGTAAAAGTGCAAATCTGGCTTTATTCATACATTGACTCTTTTCTCATATCTGATGGTCTGGCCTGCGATTCCTCGGTTCCTTGAGTGCGGTATTCTCTTGGCGTAAAACCGGTTGTTTTCTTGAATATATTAGAAAAATAGTGAGAATCGTTGTAACCAACTTTGTAAGCAATCTCAAAGGTTTTGTTGTTGGTTGTTTTCAGCAGCTCCTTGGCTTTGCCGATTCGAATCTGGGTTAGATACTCCGTTATCGTTTGACCAGTTTCTTGACTAAAAATCTTGCTTAGATGACTTGGACTGATTCTGACGTGTGCAGAAATCATCTTCAACGAGACCTGTTCGTTATTGTATTCACGGGATACATAGGCTTTCACCTGATCAATGACATCACTGTATTTTCCAGAGCACGCTGCTCTTCTCTGCCATAACAGGTTAAGCAGGGAACACAGATATTGGGTACAATCCTCCCAGCACGTAATCTTCCGAATCGTCTGTTGCAGGGAAGTAATGTTCTCATCCGAATGGTCACTCATGCGGAAAAACTGATTCGCGAGCCGAAACGACTCCAGCGTAAGATCATTCAACAGATAGAAGCCATATGAGGAGGACTTCCAGTCGAAGGACTGTAATGGAGCGGCAAACTCTTGCACAAAATGGTCACGCAGATTGGGGCTGCCGATTTTGAGAAATTCAAGAAACGAATTCCTGTCGAGAAAAAGAGTCGTTTGCTCATCCAGGTTAATGTCATGTAGAGAAGCTCTGTTCTGAAGGGTGAGTCGATTAATATATTTATCCTCCTCCGCTTCCAGATACGAGACATGAATTCCTTGCAGCCGCTCCTGTTGACTGCCAATGCCCAGAATAATATTACATTTGAACGTATGCTCAAGTTCCATACGAACCCGCCCGCGAAGCTGCTCCAGATATACGGATATGCTGTCATCGGAGTGATACTTGAGCAGAAGCACCAACTCGGTCCGGCTTCGAATATAAGGAAGAAGTTCGACGTGGGGATCACGAGTTTCCTCCAGTATGGGAAGCAGCTTCTTCATCAGGGATTCCGGGTCCCGGGAGTCATCTGTTAATCGAAAGTCGATAATGACAATTGTATAATACCGGGCCGAGAGTGGAAGTGAGAGTAGTTTGGCTGATTCAATCGCATCGGTTGTACCGATGAGTCCTCCGCACAGATCGGCCAGCAGTTTTTCTTTGGTGATCGTCCGGTTTGTCATGCGTTGATGTTCTTCATCCATTTGTTTGCTGACCTTATGAAGCATTTGGATTAGCTCTGCTGCACTAATGGGCTTTAGACAGTACTCGGTCACACCAAGTCGGATAGCCTCCTGGGCATAGCTGAATTCATCATGACCGCTCATGATAATGATTTTGATATCAGGTTGTTGAGTGCGAACGATGGAGGTCAGTTCCAATCCGTTCATAAATGGCATTTTGATATCCGTAATTAGAATATCCGGAGCCCATTCATGAATTAAAGGTAACGCAAGCTCGCCGTCGGGTGCATCCCCGCAATAGTGAAAACCTTCCTTTTCCCAATCGATGCAGCTCCGTATATTCTCCCGAATTCCAATTTCGTCATCCACAATCATCACCTTTTTCAACGGTTAACCTCCTTGCTTTTGGGGATACGAATCATAAATGTGCTGCCTTCCATATAGGTACTTTCCATTTCAACGCCATAAGCTGGTCCAAAATAGAGTCGAATCCGGTGATGTACATTGAGCAGACCAAATCCGCCTTCCTGCTCGTCATCTTGGGGTGAACGGGAACCGGCCGGCTTCTCCAGCTCTTCACGTAATTGTGCCAATCGATCCGCAGACATGCCGATTCCGTTGTCTTGTACGGTGAGAATGATGCTATTGTCCTCTACATATCCGTGAATGGATATCAGCCCTTGACCGCGTTTGTTCTTGATCCCATGGTAGAGCGCGTTTTCAATTAGGGGCTGCAGCGTCATTTTCAAAATGGGATAATCCTGAAGCTCACGATCAACGCTGATCTCGTAGGTGAGAATATCGTGGTACCTCATCTGTTGAATAACCAAGTAACTCCGCGCATGTTCAAGCTCGGTTTGAATGGATACCCAGTCGAATCCTTTGTTCAGACTCAAACGAAAGAACTTCGAGAGGGCTTGCACAAGTTTGATTACATTTTCTTTTTTCTCTGCTTCAGCCATCCATAGGATGGATTCCAACGTGTTATAGAGGAAATGAGGGTTGATCTGAGCTTGCAGCGTACGTAGTTCAGCTATTTTCACCTGTTCATTCTCTCGAATGCTCTTTTCGATTAGCATTTTGAGCTTATCCAGCATCACATTGAAGCTTTTGCCCAGATCAGCAATTTCGTCCGAGCCGTGTGGTGTGACTTTGGCTTCCAAGTAACCGTTTGCAGCTTTACGCATCTTGTTCATCAGAATCCGGATGGGAAGAATCAGTCGATTATTCAGGAAAAAATATAACGATATCGCAAAGAAAGCACTTAACAAAACCGTAATGATGATCAATTGGCGAATGCTATTGGCCTCTGCAATGATTTCCTGATAAGGAGCTACCCCGATCATTTTCCATCCGGTCTGTTTTGAGGTGCTGTATACAACAAACTGGGGCTTGGATCCTGCAGACAGGATAAAGCTGTCGTGCTGTAGATGTAAAGGGACCGATCGGATCTGATCCATCATGGTTATGGATACCGGGGTGACATCCGGCCTGAAGAGTGTATTTCCGTATTGATCACTAATATAGAAAAAACCGGAATCCTTAATGGGGGTATTCGTCAAAAAATCATCAATGAATGAATCATTCAAATCAATCACTATGAACCCGATGACCTCATGCGTAATTCGCTCTTTGACCGTGGTTATAATTGAAAGCGCATTCTGTTTAGGGTAAGCAAACCCATCCAGCCTGTTATATTCCGCATAGGCTGCAGAATGAGGGATGCGCAGAATGGCATCCGGATACTGTATCAGATACTTGAAGTACGGGTTACGCAGCGGATTTCGTTCCAGCTTGAACACGCCTTTTCGTTCACTTATGCCTTTTCCATAAAAATTCACGAATGAGATATTAAGTACCTTGTCATACTTGTAGGTTTCCCGATAAAGATTGTATGTCTGAAGGATGGCTTTGGCTTCTGGGTAGGACTCCGATTGAGAATACAAGTATTGAAGCACTTGCGGGTTCTTGCCCAGTTCGAGCAGCCGTTCCGTATCCTCAAACAAGATGTCAATGTTCCTGGCAAGCTGGTCGGCAACCAGCTGTGTCGAGGCCTTGTTATGATTGGATACGACAGTATAGGATTTGTGGTAAGAAATCAATCCAACCACGATCAGTGGTACTGAACTGAGGATGATAAACATGCTGAGTAATTTAAGCCTGAGGCTTGAAGCAATCCATTGAATGAGTTTCAACGTATTCCACTCCATCTGAAGGGATCAAAAATGTATCATTAGTATAACATGATTTTCTAATATGTAAGAGAATCGCTAAATACTACACAATTAAACAAAGAAATTACACTTTTTAAACTCCATTTTTTGAAATTACTAAATTATTACATAAATAAAGTATGAGACTCCATATAAGCTCGGAATGAAAGCGTTCTATAATGTGGTCACACCACAAGGTGAAACGAAAAAAGGGAGGATCACAACATGCGAACCAAAAAAAAGTGGGGACTTGCCATAACATTGGCTATGGTGATGCTGGTCAGCACGGCATGTAGCAGTACCAATGGAGGAGCAGGCTCCGATAATGAAACTTCAACGAGTGGGAATGGCAGTACACCTGCCAGCGCCAAAACAATTACGCTTGGTTTTTCGCAGGTTGGTGCGGAGAGTGGCTGGCGTTCGGCGAATACCAAGTCGATTCAGGATTCAGCCAAAGAGGCGGGTTATGATTTGAAATTCTCCGATGCGCAGCAGAAGCAGGAAAATCAAATTAAAGCTTTGCGATCCTTCATACAACAGAAGGTGACGGTGATTGCTTTTTCCCCTGTTGTAGAATCCGGTTGGGATACCGTATTGAAGGAAGCGAAGGATGCAGGAATTCCCGTGATTTTGACGGACCGTGCTGTGGATTCGCCGGATAAAACCCTCTACAAAACCTTTATTGGTTCCGACTTTGTAGAAGAAGGACGCAAAGCAGGTCAGTGGCTTAGTGACCAATACAAAGACACACAAGACGAAATCAACATTGTTGAGCTGCAGGGTACAACAGGCTCCGCACCAGCGAATGACCGTCAAGAGGGCTTTATGGAATTGATTGCTTCCAATTCGAAGCTTAAAGTGATTGCTTCACAATCGGGTGACTTTACACGTGCCAAAGGCAAAGAAGTCATGCAAGCTTTCCTCAAAGCACATAAAAAAATAGATGTTCTCTATGCACATAATGACGATATGGCACTTGGGGCAATCCAGGCCATTGAAGCGGCAGGATTGAAACCAGGCGTAGATATTACCATTATCTCTGTGGATGCCGTGAAGGATGGTATGCAGGCTGCTGCTGATGGCAAAATCAACTTTATCGTTGAATGTAATCCGTTGTTAGGACCTCAATTAATGGAAGCGGTTCAATCGGTAGTGGACGGGAAAGATATCGAACCCCGAATCGTTACGGATGAGACGACCTTCACATCGGAGCAAGCCAAAGAAGCATTGCCATCACGTGAATATTAAAAGCAGATTCGTATAACACCGAAAAGTCATTTTTCGACCAGGCTGTCGCTAAATGACTTTTTTCCATAACAAAGGAGAGGGTTATATGGCCGAGCAAGCACCCATTTTGCAAATGACAGGCATCACCAAACAATTTCCCGGGGTTAAAGCGCTATCCAGCGTCAGCTTTCGCTTGTTTCCGGGCGAGATTCATGCCTTGATGGGTGAGAACGGAGCGGGGAAGTCGACGCTTATTAAAGTTCTGACCGGCGTTTATTCCATTGACGAAGGAACGGTAACCATGGATAACCGGGATCTTTCGATCTCCGGTCCGCTTGAAGCGCAAAAGGCGGGAATCAGTACCGTTTACCAAGAGGTCAATCTCTGTCCAAACTTAACGGTTGCAGAGAATATTTTCATCGGTCGGGAGCCGATGCGATTTGGCAAAATCAATTGGAAGCAAATGAACAAAGATGCGGAGAACCTTCTGCGAGATAGATTACATCTGTCCATCGACGTTAAGGCCCCTTTACAGACCTATTCGGTCGCGATGCAACAACTGATTGCAATTGCAAGAGCACTCAGCATCTCGGCAAAAGTGCTCATATTGGATGAACCCACATCCAGTCTGGACAAAAACGAGGTTCAGCAACTGTTTCGTATTATGCACAAATTAAAGAGTGAAGGTCTCGCAATTCTTTTTGTTACTCATTTTCTTGATCAGGTATACGAAATGTCGGATCGTCTAACGGTGCTCCGTAACGGGGAATTGGAAGGAGAGTACATAGCCGCAGAACTTCCACGCATGGAACTGGTTCTCAAGATGATCGGCAAGGAACTCGAGGTGCTTGAGGAGCTTCCGAAGGAAGCGGATGCTGCCCAGGCGGAGTCGGGAGAACTGTTAATTACCGCTAAGGCACTTGGACGCAAAGGAGCAATTGAGCCATTTGATCTGGACATTCGCAAAGGAGAAGTCGTGGGCTTGGCTGGGTTATTGGGGTCTGGTCGTACCGAGATCGCTCGCCTTTTCTTTGGTGCAGATCGTTCAGATGTAGGCAAGCTGCTCGTAGTAGATACAGGAAGTACGGTCAAGTCGCCGCGTCATGCAATTGATCAGAATATTGCTTTTTGCTCCGAGAACCGTAAAACCGAAGGCATAATCGATGATTTGACTATTCGGGAGAACATTATTCTGGCTTTACAAGCGACACGAGGCTGGTCCAAACCCATCTCACGCAAGAAACAGGATGAGATCGCCGAAAAGTACATCAACCTGTTAAATATCCATCCGAAAAACCCGGAGCATTTAATTAAAAATCTGAGCGGCGGTAATCAGCAAAAGGTGTTGCTTGCACGGTGGCTGCTGATGAACCCCGATCTGTTGATTCTTGATGAACCTACGCGTGGAATTGATATCGGTGCAAAGACTGAGATACAGAAGTTGGTGCTCTCTCTGTCGAAGCAGGGCATGGCCGTGCTGTTCATTTCGTCCGAGCTGGAAGAAGTGATTCGTGTCAGCCACCGGATTGCCGTAATCCGGGACCGCAAAAAAGTGCAAGAACTTAGCGGGGATCAGATCCATCAACAGCAAATCATGAAAGCAATGGCAGGAGGTTAAAGAGATGGCGGGCAAGATGCGTAAACATCATTTGTTTTGGCCGTTATGTATGCTTGGTTTACTTTTAATCTTTAATTTGCTGTACTCTCCGGATTTCTTCTCCCTCGTCATGCGTGAAGGGAATCTGTATGGCAGCTTGATTGATATTCTCAATTTTGGAGCGCCCTTAATTCTGGTATCGATCGGTATGACACTGGTGATTGCGACCGGAGGTATCGATTTGTCCGTGGGCTCCATTGTAGCGATCTCCGGTGCCGTGGCTTGTATGAGCATCAGCAGAGGAGTGGATCAGAGTTCGCTCTGGCTTGTGTTGGGTGCACTTGGATTATCTATAGGTCTCTCACTGATCTTGGGCATATGGAACGGGGCGCTGGTTTCGGTTGCCCGAATCCAGCCCATTATTGCAACGCTTATTCTGATGGTAGCTGGACGTGGGATTGCGCAATTGATTACGAGTGGACAGATTATTACTGTATCCAACGCGAATTACGCCTATATCGGGGCAGGTTCGCTTGCAGCATTGCCTTTTTCCATCTTCATCGTATTAACTGTGCTGCTAGTTGCCTCATTGTTGACGAGAAAAACGGCACTGGGACTGTTTATCGAATCGGTTGGAAGTAACGCAAACGCGAGCCAACTGGCAGGTATTCGTTCAAAAACGGTTATTCTTACGGTATATGTCTTCTGTGGTCTGTGTGCCGGCATTGCCGGGCTTATTCTCAGCTCGAATGTATCCAGTGCGGATGGCAATAACGCAGGTCTGTGGTATGAACTTGATGCCATTCTTGCTGTAGTCATCGGGGGTACCTCGCTCAATGGTGGTCGTTTCTATCTAATGGGTACCGTCGTTGGAGCACTCATTATCCAAACCTTAACAACGACGATCTATATGATTGGAGTCCCGCCAGAAGTTACGTTGGTTGTCAAAGCCTTTGTTGTACTGGCCGTTTGTTTGATTCAATCCGATTCATTCCGCAATTCCATGGTGATCCGTTGGAAAAAACGGAAGTTTCCAGCCGAACAGGGGGTTAACCGCCATGTTTCTTAATCGTAAGTATCTCCCGGTCTTTGTCACCTTCGGTTTGCTGGCCGTGATGTTTGCCATAGGCTCTTTCCGGTATACGGGGTTCTTTTCCACACAGGTACTGCTTAATCTTCTCATTGATAACGCATTTCTGATTATCACGGCAATTGGCATGACTTTTGTGATTGTATCGGGAGGAATCGACCTGTCGGTAGGATCTGTCATTGCGCTAACGACCATCATTAGCGCAAGTCTGGTCGAGAAGCAAGGATGGTCGCCTGCGATCGTTATACCTATGGTGCTTGTCATGGGTGCGTTGTTTGGCACAGTCATGGGGGCGATCATCCACTATTTTAAAATTCAGCCTTTCATCGTGACACTGGCAGGCATGTTTTTGGCGCGGGGGCTGTGTTATGTCATCAGTCTCGATACCATTACCATTACGAATCCATTTTACACACAGGTTGCGCAGGCGAAGATTTCCCTGCCAGGGGGCAGCTTTGTCTCCATTAATGTGATTATTGCTCTGGTCATTGTACTGCTCGCGATCTACCTGGCACATTACACCCGGTTTGGGCGCAACGTTTACGCCATCGGCGGAAGCGAGCAATCCGCGTTGCTCATGGGACTGCCGGTTGCACGTACCAAAATCCTGGTGTACACGTTCAGCGGTTTGTGCTCCGCGCTTGCCGGTGTTGTCTTTACCTTCTATATGTTATCCGGTTATGGATTACACGCCATGGGTCTTGAACTCGATACCATTGCCGCTGTTGTAATAGGAGGCACCTTGTTAACAGGTGGTGTAGGATATGTGGCGGGAACCTTTATTGGTGTATTGATCCAGGGGGCTATCCAAACTATAATTAGCTTCGAAGGTACGCTCAGCTCATGGTGGACCAAGATTGTGATTGGCCTGATGCTGTTTGTTTTTATTTTGTTCCAGCGACTTCTTAGCGGGCGGCGAGTATCCTCGAAATCACTGCATTAAGTTGATCGAATTAAATGATATTGAACACGGATACCGAAACAATGATATAACAATATGCGCTCTGCATTGCTGAATGCTGAGCGTAACATGGAGATGGGGGAATACGTGAGTGAGAAGACATGTGAACTGGTTGTGTTTGTTCATTCTACTGCTGCTTGTCGGCTGCACAACCCCTGAGTCTGAATCTGTTCCTCCTCCCATCTCGTCTAACAACTTCGAAACTCTTCCCTCCGTTGAGGAATGGATGGAATCAGCAGTAGCAAGGGATACCTCTACGAAACCGATTGTCTTGGGTTTTTCACAACTGGGCAGAGAGAGTGCCTGGCGTTTGGCAAACTCCACGTCTATTCGGAATGCTGCGGCTGAATCGGGAATCTCCCTTGTAATAAAAAATGCAGAACAGTCTCAGACGAAACAGTTCGAGGCTGTTCGGTCGTTCATCAGGCAAAAGGTGGATGTGATTGCCATTGCACCGGTCGTGGAATCGGGCTGGGATGCTATCCTTCAGGAGGCCAGGGATGCAGGTATACCCGTGATTATCGTAGACCGGTCAGTTGATGTCAAAGACACTTCACTTTTTGTGACAACGATTGGATCGGACTTTTATGAGGAAGGTGTGAAGGCTGGGAAGTACATTCAGGATCGGATGCGAAATCATCCGGGTTTGATACGGATTGCCGAACTGCAAGGCACGAGTGGTTCTACACCCTCTATCCAGCGTGGCGAGGGATTTAGAAGCATTTTCGAAACCAGAGCAGATATCATCTTCTCACAAAGTGCTCCTGCCGATTTTACGGAGGACAATGGGAAACAAGTCATGAAAGAATTCCTTCAGGTCCCGGAAGACAAACGGCCGCAGGTTCTTTTTGCCCATAATGATGAAATGGCTTTTGGCGCTATACAAGCGATAGAAGAAGTTGGGCTGAAGCCGGGAGAGGACATTATCATTGTCTCGGTGGACGGCTCCCGCAAAGCACTTGAAATTCTGGCGAGTGGGAAAATCAACGCTGTGGTGGAATGTAACCCGCTGCTTGGTCCTCAGCTTATGCAGGCTACAAAAGAAATTATTGCAGGGCGTACACTCCCGAAGCGCATGGTGCCCCCGGAGGACATTTTTACACAGGAGAGTGCTAGACGGGAGATGTACAACAGGCGATTCTAGAATTCGTGAAAAAAATAGAATATTTTGGATTAAATTCAATTTACTTTAAATAAACTTATCGTTTATACTGAACTCACCTTGAACTAAAAGCTCTTCTCTATGAGAAAGGACGTAGCGGATTACATACTTTTGAAAGCGCTTTTTTCGAGGGGTGAGAGTTCGATAAAGAGAGGGAGTGTAGAAGGTAGTATGCTGTGAATATATTATGAGGAGGTAATTTTATGTTCAAAGTTAAGCTGGCAAAGGCGGTAATATCTCTCGCACTTTTCGGTACCTTGTTTTCTATTCCGGGGGTGCCTGATGCTCGTGCTGCAGATGCAAGTTGTCCGAATGGTTATGTAGGTCTGACGTTTGATGATGGCCCATCTGGAAATACAACAAACATGCTTAACGCGTTGAAGCAGGCTGGCTTACGGGCAACGATGTTCAATGTTGGACAAAATGCACAAAATAATAAATCTCTGGTTTCTGCACAAGTAGCAGCTGGTATGTGGATTGGCAATCATTCCTATACACATCCAAACATGACTACATTGAACAGTTCTCAGATGTCGTCAGAGATTACTCGGACACAACAGACGATCCAGTCTATTACCGGAAGTTCACCTAAACTGTTCAGACCTCCTTACGGTGCGACAAATGCGACCTTGAAATCCGTTGTGAGCCAAAACGGTCTGAAGGAAGTACTGTGGAACGTAGATTCCCAAGACTGGAATGGTGCCAGCGCAACCCAGATTGTAGCAGCTGTGAATACGATGAAAAGTGGTGACGTCATACTAATGCATGATCAGTACCAGACGACACTTCAGGCCATTCCGCAGATTGCACAAAATCTGAAGAATCGCGGCCTTTGCTCCGGGATGATCTCATCAACTACCGGTCGGGCAGTCGCACCCGATAATAGCACTACCAATCCCCCGAGTAACGGAACAAAAGTGGAAGCTGAGAACATGATCAAAGGTGGACAATACACCGGCAATATCAGTTCTCCTTTCAATGGTGTGGTCCTTTATGCCAACAATGATTTGGTTAAATACACTCAGAATTTTGCAACGAGCACTCATAATTTCTCGCTTCGTGGAGCTTCAAACAATGCCAACATGGCTAGAGTTGATTTGAAGATTGGCGGACAGACGAAGGGAACCTTTTACTTTGGCGGAAGCGCTCCAGCGGTTTATACCCTGAATAATATCAGCCATGGGACGGGAAATCAGGTCATTGAGTTGGTTGTAACAGCCGATGATGGGACATGGGATATATATATCGATTACTTGGAAATACATTAACAAGCTAAGGTTGATTGAAAAATAATGCACTATAATGAAATCCCGTTGGGTTGACCCAATGGGTTTTCATCATGTTTTTTGCCATTTTGTAACACAAAAGTGGAAGGAAAACATTTATAATGGATGAAATTGTATATGAGAAGAATTGTTTCTATTGAAAAATTTCATTGAATGGGAGTGAAAGGATCAAATGATTATCATGATTAACGGAGCGTTTGGTTCGGGAAAAACTTCTGCAGCTGAAGCACTTCAGCCCTTACTTGCAAACAGCATGATCTACGATCCTGAAGAAATAGGATATATGCTGAGAAAACTTCTTCCGGAGAATTGTAGAGAGGAAAGGGAACGTACGGATGATTTTCAAGATATCGATTTATGGAAAATTTTAACCGTAAAGACGGCAAAAGAAGTAAAGCAGAAATACAACAGACACTTAATTATCCCCATGACCATCTATAAAGAGGAAAACTTTCATTACATCTATAACGGGTTGAAAGAGATCGATCAGGACATTCATCATTTTTGCCTTACGGCTACAGAAGAGACGATTTATCATCGTTTGGCTAAACGTGGAGATGAGTATGGAGGCTGGCAGTATCAACAAGCACCAAAGTGTGTTGAAGCTTTCAAAGATGAAAAATTTCAAACTCGCATTATTACCGATCATCTGGAGACTAGTGAAATCATAGAACTCATATTGAGGAAGGTCCTATCCAAATAATTATCATTTTTGATTAAGGAGGATTTTAGGATGATGATTGTACATGTACTCTTAAGAAAAGAGTGGGAAGCCGCGTTGATTAATGGGATTCTAAAATAAAGTCAGAAGCTATATGGGAAGATCTGTATAATGAAGGCAGGGAATATCCTCATATTTACGGTGAATTAAATCTAGACGCGGTATTTCATACATATGATGAAGAAATGAACAGAAGAGGATGGAACCTAATTGACGACAGTGACTTTTGAAGAGGTAACCGAACAGCACCTCCCTGAAATTAGAGAGATTTATAACTATTATGTAATGAATACAACGATTTCGTTTCATACGGAGGAATTAGATATTGATCAGATTAAATCCTCAGTGATGAACAAGGATACGCGGTATAAAACTTATGTAATTCTTGAAAACAATCAAATGATGGGTTATGTTCTGATCACCCAGTATAAGAGTAAACAGGCATATGACATTTGTGGTGAAGTCACCATATATTTGAAGCCCGATATTTTGGGAAAAGGCTTGGGGAAACAAGCACTACGTTTTATTGAGAAGATTGCAAAAGAACAAGGATTCCATTCGTTAATTGCGACGATTTGCATGGAGAATACAAGAAGTAAATCCTTATTTGAGAGAAATGGTTATGAACAATGTGCTCTGTTTAAAGAGATTGGATATAAATTCGATAGAAAACTGGATATTGGAAGTTTCCAAAAGATATTGTAAGGAGAATACGAAATGAGTAGAAACCTGTATATTATATCTGGACCCCCTGGAGTAGGGAAATCTACAACTTCCAAGCTGCTAGTTCAGACTTTAGATAAAAGTGCCTACATTTCTGGAGATACGGTTAGTCACTTTCCGGTCAAAGGGCGAGGTAAACCCTGGCTTGATAAGGATACAAACGACTTAACTTGGAAAAATATATCTAGTCTGGTGAAAAACTTATTGGATTATAAATACGATGTTGTTCTGGACTATGTGGCCCTTCCGGAAGACATTGATGGATTAATGACAGAATTGGCAGACTATCATGTTGGCATAATCTATGTTGTATTAATGGTTGATCGTCAAACCATTATTCGTAGAGACCGTCTAAGAGCAGAAGAATATCAAATGAAAGAAAGAAGTATAATTCTGCTGGATGAGTTTGAAAATCATCCGGATCTGAGAGTAGATAACAAGCTGTATACTAATCATTTTACAGAAGCACAATTACCTGAAATAGTAAGTGGAATTATAAATAATGAGAAGTATCGGGTGAAATAACTGCACTGTTATTGTGCTTCGAATTGAAAATGATAAGAGGGTGAACAGATGAACAGAGGAATACGTTTTGAAATACCAAATGCCTATGGTCGCTTTCTTGGGGAGATTTTAAAACCAATGGAAGTATCTAATTTCGATTGGTTTATTGGTGAGGAGGATTCCTATTTCGTTGTTGATGATACGTTAGGAAATGATCTTTTTCCGGATATGATTATGGGTATGAATGGAGAAGAATTACAGAAGATCATTGATAACAACGAGTATTATTTAATATTTTCGAATTTAAAAGCATTTCCAAAAGGCAGCCAAATAACAGATGTAATCACCTATGAAGATTATGTGGAGAGTGAGTGTCAGATGGTTCTTCTTGTAATCGATAGTACCTACGTCACGGTTTATTTTAAAGATTTAGAGAAAGTCGATGAATTATATAATCATATAAATAGACAGGGATTTGAATCTCTCGAATATATAACGGATGAGAATGATACGAGGACTAAACTATCGGTTTGGTGATAAAGGAACATGGGATTAACTGCTAAGGTTTGATAGACCATCCCATGCATACGTTGATATGCATTAGTATAGCGTTGAGTTTAGTGTTAGGGATTAAACGCTAACGAACCTGACACGTCTTATTCGGGAATTTGAAACGCCCTCCGAAATCTAAGGAATCTGAGTCACGCTATACCAGAAAAAATAGCCTTTTGTAGCGTTTTTGTCAGATTATTTTGGAAAATAAGATGTCTCATGTTCCTTACAATTTTAAAAGAGGACGTGAAGGCCGAATAAGATGTCCTGTGTTCCTTAGAAAATCGCCTGGCGATTCGCCAGCATCAGTCACTCTGAACTTCAGCAATTTTCGGACGGTAAGCTGGCACCCATCACTGTTTACTTGCCTGAGTTTGAAGACACGCTCTAGTCCGTTTCCCTATGATATTTGAATGTTTATGAATACGATTACATATTTATGAAGCAGGGGAATTGCCTTGTCTGATTACTATTGGGATGACCAAATTGAATATCTGAGAAATATGCGGTGGCTTTACTATAACGATGATTATCTTGAATTTTTGTTTTTGGTTCAACGTGTACGGAAGATTGAAAATTTAGTAGATATTATCAACTTGGTTAACCTATGCTCCGAACATGAAAATTACATCGGGAATCGTGACGAGATAGGTGTATAGCTTCTATTACTCATAAGGAGGTACAGATGATGATATATCGGAGAAAAACCTATATTATTGCGACTTCTTTTGTAGATGAGTTTAATGCTCTATTTAATGATATTTTGCTGCCATCCCAATTGAAATACGGATCAAGACTTATTGGGAGATGGCACACACCAATCGATGATGAAACTAGCGAAATTTTTGCGATGTGGGAATACGATACTCTTGAACGATACGAAGAAATTGAGAAAAAGATAAAATCAGATACAGAACACGTAAAGCGAGTTCAAGCCCGGTTTGATCAGATTGGAAGACATCGGTATAAAGAAGTATTTCGAGAAGACATTAGGCAAGTGTTTTTCACATCGACAGTAGAGCGCGAACAAACGATTTTGAAGTGAATGAAGAAGGAGTTGAGAGAAAGATGGAGACAGAACGACTTATATTTCGGAAATATACCAAAAATGATTTTGATTTACTTTTTGAGATGACACGTGAGCCAAATATGATGAAATTTATAAGACATGGAGGACCCTGGACCAAGGAAGAAACCATGCAAAGCCTGGAAAAGTTCATCAACTGGAATAAAGATGATAAAGGGCTGTTCCTCGCATTTAATAAAGAGGATAACAAGTTAATTGGAACCTCTGGACTGATTCTTCAAATCATTGAAGGCAATGATGAGCTTGAAGTTGGTTACTGGGTTATAGAGCAATACTGGGGAATGGGTTACGGATATGAACAAGCAAAAGCGTGGAAAGAATATGGCATGGATCACTTGAAGCAGAAAAGATTAATATCTTTAATTCAACATGGCAATGTGGGTTCTATGAAAGTCGCGCAAAAGAATGGCATGAAACACGAGAAGAACGTAGATATAATTGGGAAAAATGTAGCAGTATACTCGATTGAGGTGAAGTGAATATGACTCCATTTCCTGAACTAGAAACCAAAGGACTGCTGTTAAGAGAGATTAAACAGAGTGATTCCCAAGACATATTTCATATTTTTTCTTCAGATGAAGTTACAAGATTCTACGATGTAGAAAGTTTTAAGAATACAAAACAAGCAGAAGAACTCATACAAAGATGGACTGAACGATTCGAAAATGGTCAGGTCATCCGCTGGGGAATTGCTTTGAAATCGGATAACAGAATTATTGGAACATGCGGATTTCATGGTTGGATGAAACAACATCATAAAGCTGTGTTGGGATATGAGTTAGCACCAGAGTTCTGGCGGCAGGGTTACATGACCGAGGTAACTCAGAAAATCGTTGAATATGGATTCAAGAACCTTGAATTAAACAGAATTGAAGCATTTGTCGAACCAGAGAACGCGGGATCAAGGAAGTTACTTGAGAAAATTGGGTTCAGTGAAGAAGGCATATTGAAAGAACATTATTATTGGAAAAATCGCTTTGTTGATAATGTTATCTATGCATTTCTGAAGAAAGAATATGTATGAGAATACGAATTATTGGATCTTGCGGTAGTGGGAAATCAACATTAGCCAAAGAATTGTCGGATAAATACGGTATTCCTTGCTATGAATTAGACAATCTCATCTGGGACAGAAGTGCCGAAAATCTGAGATATCCTGAACATGTTAGGGATGAATCAGTCCAGTCTATTGTCAGTTCAGAAGCTTGGATCATAGAAGGAGTACATTGCAAAGATTGGACAATAGCGTCCATCCAGGAAGCGGATTTGATTTTTGTATTAGCTCCAAATGTTTTCATTAGAGATTATCGGATTATAAAAAGGTTTGTATTGTCCAGAATGGGTTTGCAACCGTGGAATTACAAGCAGTCATTCAAGAACTTATGCAAGATGATTGTGAAATGGAACCATCAATATAATATAGAAGAAGTTATATGTACAATTAACAAAAACCATAAGACTGCAACAATCACGAAGAATAAAAAACAAGCGATACAGTTGATTGAACATCATTTGGAAGTGGTTGTAAGTGAAATTGAAAAGAACTTTAGAATCAAACAAGGATTGTCGAAAGAGGAGATGCAGTGGTGAATATAAGAATACAACCAGTCACACGAGAGAATTGGGAAGAGGCGCTGAAGATCTCTTTGTATGAACACCAAGTCTCATTAGTTCCATCTGTTATTGAGGGGATCGCTTACGCCTATATAAAACCGTGGGATGAAGCATTTGATCCTTACGTACTTGAGATTGATGGGAAGGTATTTGGTTTCTTTTATCTAAGTTATACGCCAGATAGTACAGATAATTACTGGATTGGTGGTTTTCAAATCGATCAATCCTATCAAGGCAAAGGAATGGGAAAGCGCGCTATAAGAGCCATTCTAGATTACATTACGAAACAGCATCCGGTATGCAAGGTTATTTCATTAACGGTTGAACGTGATAACGAAATAGCACAGAATTTGTATAACAGTATGTCTTTCATTAGTGAGAATAGAACCAATTCAGATGATGAAGTGATCTACAGGTTGGAAATAAAATGATAGACTCAACATTTCAGAGGGCAATATATCTTTGTTAACCAAAAGCGAGGATTGATTGCGGTATTCACAACGATTATATCCGATGATAGCTTGTTACCACTTCAATGGTTTAACAATTATATATTGAAAGAATAGTTGTTTATGGGAGAGATAACATGAGCCACTGGTTTGATCTAGATGAACTTGATCCGGAGTTAATCAAATTTGCAGTTGTGATCGCTAAATACAATAATAAATTCATCATTATAAAAAATAGGAAAAGAGGAGGTTGGGAGATCCCAGGAGGCAACAAAGAAATAGGGGAAACCATTTTACACACGGCAAGTCGAGAACTCTATGAAGAGACAGGGGCAGTACATTTCGAATTAATACCTTATGGTGTATATGAATGGAATGGGAGCTTTGGTATGGTTTCT
Source organism: Paenibacillus sp. GM1FR (assembly GCF_002803315.1). Taxonomy (NCBI): domain Bacteria; kingdom Bacillati; phylum Bacillota; class Bacilli; order Caryophanales; family Paenibacillaceae; genus Paenibacillus; species Paenibacillus sp. GM1FR. Next base: position 57,839 of record NZ_MKZL01000033.1, read on the forward strand.
TATGCTGAGGTTAAATTGTTGGAGAGCTTACCGGAGTCTGAAATCGATGAAATAAAGCTTGTGGATGTATTACCTGAAGGGATGAACTTCGGAGATATGTTTTATCGTTTCTCAGACAGATGGGATGGACTTGAGAACCATAAGCTTAAGAAATACACTATCGAAATAAATCATTTGAATGAGTTACCTGAAATTAAAATAAGCTAGTTTTAGTTGGAGGAACTCTGTTTTGAAACTAAAGGAGATGAAAAGAACTAGTGAATAAGAATAAGGGACTCATCATGTCACTATTACTTTTATTGATTTTAATTTTGTTATGGAATTCCTTTCGAACTTCAATTTTTGAAGCAGTTACTGTTCAAAAGATTAGTGAAAATGAAATGACTGTAATTAATTTTAATAATCTTGAAAGAACAATAGCCGTTCCAATGGATATGTCAAAACTAATTGAAGAGAACAAGGAATACACTATTTTGTACGATAAAAGGGTCTTTGATAAATACAGACTTCGATCAATAAAGCCATAGGATCTTAGAAATAACATGGAGAGGAGAGATGGCAATGACCATGATAACGTATAGAACGTTGACCCTTGATGATATGAATCAGCTGCAGGAAATAGATCGCTCGGAACATATTGATCTCATTTATGAAATGAGAGAGAACCGATTGGTTGAACTTGAACAAAATCATGAATGCTCAAACTGGGATGAGATGCTTTTGAAAGAGATTCAAAATCGATATGTGTACGAATTAGAACAAGGTGGCATGGCATATGGTGCGTTTGCTGGCGATCAATTCATCGGATTTGGAGTACTGGCACATCAATATAGAGGAAAAGAACGAAATCAATTACAAGTTGACTTGATGTATGTCTCACGCGGGTACAGAAGACAAGGCGTTGGAAAACGTATTCTAAACGAGTTAGGTGAAGAGGCTAAGAAACGTGGTGCACAGTATCTGTATATCTCCTCCACAGAGACGAAATCAGCGGTATCCTTTTATAGAAGCCAGGGCAGTCAGATTGCAAGTGAGATTGATCAAGAACTCTATGACAAAGAGCCGAAAGATATACACATGATAAAGGAGCTGGGCACATGACAACGGTTGGGATACTTGGCACCATTCATACGTATCGTAGGAGCCGATCACAATTACATCTTCCAAGAAGAGCTGATGATAGAACCCGTTGAATTGTTGTATCCGTTACGATAAAGGAACCGTTGGTAGAATTACAAATGAAACTTATTATTTAAGGAGCATTACATGCGCAAAAAAATACGTAAAACACTCAAATACAGCATACTTAGTATTATTTTAATGGTTATAGTAGCTCTGATATTTCCCACATGGACACCCAAAATTAAAGGTGAAAACAGCATCAGCATGTTAGAGCAGGTCGAAATTAACGGTACAGGACATGAAGTCATGATCAGGGGTGTTGATCGGACTAACCCTATCCTGATTTTTGTGCATGGCGGGCCGGGATGCTCGGAGATTCCATACGTAAGGAAGTATCAGAAAGAGCTTGAGCAACACTTCACGGTCGTGCATTACGATCAACGTGGGAGTGGAAAGTCCTATCACTTTTTTGAAGATTACTCGAATCTCACAACAGATGTATTAGTAGATGATTTGTTAGCGTTAAGGGATTATGTATCTAAGGAGTTAGGTCAAGAGAAGGTTATATTAATCGGTCATTCATTTGGTACATACATCGGGATGAAAGCTGCGGCTAAAGCACCTACTCAGTTTCACGCTTATATAGGCATTGGACAGATGGCTAATACACTTCAGAGCGAACTGGAAAGTTTGGAGTACACGTACGAGCAAGCGAAACAAGCTGGTAATGAAGATGATGTTAAAAAACTGGAGCTAATTCGCAGCTCGATCGAGCAAGGAAAGGAACTTACACCTAGAATTTTGTTGCAAAAGTACGGTGGTGCAGCCAGGCTCATCCATGAGAATAGAGATTATATTTCAGGATTCCTTTTTAATCCCGAATACAATGGGCTGGATATGATTCGCTTTTACTCAGGGATGTTCAGTTCACAAGACATCTTACTGAGGGAAGCATTTGATCAAAATTTACCTGATATTGTTGATCATCTGGAGATTCCTACCTATTTTGTAACGGGTAAATATGATTATATGACCACTGCAAATGCAGCACGTGATTATTTTGACGTATTGGATGCACCGATCAAAGACTTCATTGTATTCAACGAGTCAGCGCATTACCCACAGTTTGAAGAGAAAGAAAAATTCGTAAAGTGGTTAAATGAGCTATTTTAATATGTATTGAGAGGAGCAAGATCATATTGTTAAATGAATTCATTGAGCTTGAAGAAGAGAGTGATGAGAGTTACCGGTGTTACACTCTGCAAAATACTGTGCAGTTATTTAAACATTGCATACAGGATGAGGATTTAAATGAATTTCGAATATATGTGTCCACTTATACACCGTTAGATTCAATTGTTCATAAAATAGAAGATTACATTAAGTGGTTTTCAACTTGTGAGACTGTCTTTCGAGATTATTATGAGAATGAACTTCAGGAAAAAGTACATCAGAATTGGTTTAATGAGATTGAAGTCTATCGTGTGGATATCACATTTAACAGTATAGCCGATTACGGCGCAACAATATCTTGCGGAGATCATATTTTGCGCGATCACATTATGATTATTGATTTTGATAGAGAACAAATCCAAGCAATCCATTTAAACGGATAGATGGATTATTTTGCAGTAAATAGTCACAAAAAACAACAAAGATATCGCTTTATTTTCCATAAATGTGTTATTATGTTGGTGGTGAACGAAGAATTTATTTGTTTGATCGATAGAGAGAGGAGGCACGTATTCTCGAATCATTCAATCTGTATGGATAGATTAACTGCACTGCTTGTTAAAAATAATAGAATAAGCGGAGGTATGGTTATGTTCAAAAAATGGAAGAAATTTGGCATCAGCAGCTTGGCACTGGTATTAGTGGCTGCGGTAGCCTTTACGGGATGGAGCGCTAAAGCATCAGCAGCGGACGCTTCGCAAATCGTGTCTGAGATGGGTGCAGGATGGAATCTCGGCAATCAGCTGGAAGCATCGGTGAACGGTACACCGAATGAGACAGCTTGGGGCAATCCTACGGTAACTCCAGAGTTAATCAAAAAGGTAAAAGCGGCAGGCTTCAAATCCATTCGTATTCCCGTTTCCTATTTGAGTAACATTGGAAGCGCTCCCAATTATACAATCAATGCGGCATGGCTGAATCGAATTCAGCAAGTTGTGGATTATGCGTACAATGAAGGTCTGTATGTGATCATCAATATTCATGGTGATGGGTATAATTCCGTACAGGGTGGATGGCTGCTCGTGAATGGTGGCAATCAGACTGCCATTAAGGAAAAATATAAAAAGGTGTGGCAGCAGGTTGCCACCAAGTTTAGCAACTACAATGACCGTCTTATTTTCGAATCCATGAACGAAGTATTTGATGGTAACTATGGCAATCCAAACTCGGCGTATTACGCCAATCTGAACGCATACAATCAAATCTTCGTGGATACGGTTCGTCAGACTGGAGGTAACAACAATGCCAGATGGTTGCTGATTCCAGGCTGGAATACCAATATTGACTACACTGTTGGTAATTATGGCTTTGCTCTTCCGACAGATAATTACAGATCCTCGGCTATTCCTAGTTCGCAGAAGAGAATCATGATCTCGGCACATTATTACTCTCCGTGGGATTTTGCAGGTGAGGAAAACGGTAATATCACACAGTGGGGTGCAACTTCTACGAATCCTGCCAAGAAGTCTACTTGGGGCCAAGAGGATTATCTTGAATCGCAGTTCAAGTCCATGTACGACAAATTTGTGACTCAGGGCTATCCTGTAGTGATTGGTGAGTTCGGTTCTATTGATAAAACGTCCTACGATTCCAGCAACAATGTATATCGTGCTGCATACGCAAATGCAGTTACCGCAAAAGCTAAAAAATACAAAATGGTTCCTGTTTATTGGGATAACGGGCATAACGGTCAACATGGATTCGCATTGTTTAACCGTTCAAACAAAACCGTGACGCAGCAAAATATCATTAATGCCATCATGCAAGGTATGCAATAAATTACTGTCTGGCTGTATCCGTGTAAACGGCGTGTTCCTGTAAAAGGGACATGCCGTTTTTTTGTGCTACCGGAGATGAAGATGAACAACATTTACCAATGCATTTTACATAAGCCACATACAGAATTCATTAAATCCCACAATAGCTTTTATATACTTAATTTGCTTGATATAGCGAACTAAAAGGACTAGGTGGTAGACAGAATGTTAAAAAAACGTGATTTGCAGGAATGCCATTCACTGTACAGCTTAATGATGGACCCCGCAGTTTCTCCTTACGTTCGTTATGCATGCCAATCGTATGAAGAATATCTATTCCTGACCAAACAATTGATGGTCGAAGAAGAGCAAAAGACAGTGATTTCCCGAACGATTTTGAGTGAAACAGGGCAGCCTATTGGAACCATTGATCTATATCATATTGAGCATCAAACTGGTTTTTTAGCCACATGGATTGGTTCACCGTTTTTTGGAAATGGGTATAGCCAAAAAGCCAAATCAGCCTTTTTTGTTGAATTGTTTCTGGAACATGGGATTGAAACGGTATTTATGAAGATACGCAAGCAGAATATAAGATCCAGAAAAGCAGTACAAAAACTGCCTTATGTGAAGTTAGCCAATGATGTGTATCCAAATGTATATCAACGGATTAATTTGAATGAACAGATGTATGATCTGTATTATGTTGAACGGTCAGCCTTTTTCGAAAATAGTATGGATCTGCACCAAGTGGTAGCAACGTAACTTATACAGAGAGCGTCAACAGCGGCGTCAGTGATGACGCCGCTATTTGATATGATGATATAGAACGGACCGTGAATATAACATGCAGGAATATAGACTAGAGAATCGAAAGACATTAAGTAGATAACCTCATAAAAAGTGGACGGTTAATCAAGGAGGCATGAAATGAATAATATCAACAAGATTTTGGGTGTAGTCCTCATGCTTGGCAGTGTGTTTATTTCAACGATGGAGAGAATTTCAATCCGAGTCTCTGTCGCTATAGTAGAAGCAGGATATGCGTCAGGAGGGACGAACGTACCCCAGTTTGCTCAGATGAACGAGCATCCAACAGGTTTACTCGTATACTTCATGTTTTTTGTTGGATTCATACTATTGGTGGCGGGATTCCCCGGGAGTTATAAGAAAAATCGTAATCATGGGTATAGCAAGGAAGTTTAGCTTGAGGAGGGATGAAAGTGGCCCAACAGGAGGAAGTGTTATCGGGAGGTAATGTGAATCAGGTCGTCAGAATAGGTGAGACGGTTCGACGGCATACGAAACCAAATCCATATGTGGTTGAACTGCTTTTACATCTCGAAAAAGTTGGTTATGATCAAGCTCCTCGATTTCTGGGAATAGATGAACAGGGGAGAGAAACGCTCTCTTACCTCGAAGGCATCGTTCCAGGCAATGACTACCCTGATCTAGAAGAGTATATGTGGTCAGACGAATCTTTGATTGAAGTCGCAAAACTGTTGAGAAGTTACCATGATGCGACCGTTGGATTTACAACAACATCAGTTTCAACGAACAGATATCCAGGCATAACAGAAGATGAAGTTGTATGTCATAACGATTTTGCGCCGTATAATGTGGTGTACAAGGATGGCCGTCCTCAAGGCATTATTGATTTTGATATGGCGGGTCCGGGTCCGCGAATGTGGGATATCGCCTATGTCTTGTATACATCCGTTCCACTCGCAGATTTCTCACCAGAGGTGGATGGAACAGGTGTAATGCCATACACCAGTCAGGCGCACGGAACTGTTCGAAAAGAACGGATTGCCTTATTCATGGCAACGTACGGGCTGAGTGTTCCAGCAGATTTGAAGGATTGGGTCATATCCCGTATCCGTTTCATGTGTAAAACACTGACTGATCGTGCGGCTGATGGAGATGTCGCTTTTATGAAGATGGTCGAAGAGGGTCATCTGGCCCACTATGAGAAAGAAGTCATTTTTCTTGAAAACCATTGGGATGAATGGGTTTGAAAGGTAATGCTAATGGACCGCGTGATAGCCTACGGGCTGGACAGCGGTTTTTTTGTTTCCATCTTCGAATCCCTATGAATTCCATTCTAATCATTTTCAACAATTGTGATCAACAATACAGCAATATAGTTCAGATTAGATCGAAATAACTGTGATACAATTCATTGTAAAGCGCTATCATTGTAAATTATTAAACTATATTGCTTTTTATATTCTGGGAAGGGAGATCTTTACTGATGCTAACCATACACACCCCGACGAATATTGCTTTGCAGGAAAATGAAGTTTATGTGCGATCAGAAGCAGATAATTTTCAGGATGAATGGCCTGTTCATACGCATAATGGGTATGAGATACATTATTTTATTCAAGGAGATGCAACCTTTTTAATCGGTGACCGAATATATAAGCCGCTGCCTGGAGATATGTTTATATTCAGAGGCGGTGTGCCCCACCGAATCAATCCTTCAAGAGAAATGGTGTACAAGCGAAGTTTTGTCAATTTCACGGAATTATTGCTTTTGGACATGCTTGCTGTCAGTCAGTTAGAGAATCTGATGTCCATATTCCGTCATCCCAATGGGTTATTGGTGCATTGGCCTCCGGAGGAGCGTGAGTATATCACAGCTATATTTAAGGGAATCAAGGAGGAGATGGGGGCAGGAAATACAGGGTACAAAACAATGGTCAAATTAAGTCTTACCCAATTGCTACTGCGGATTTACCGGAAAACAACTAGTGAGCAATCCGCCAATCCTATCTTATGTTCTTCCCAGAAGCAGACAAGCGTAAGCCGGGTTCTTCATTATTTAAACCAGAACTATACGGAGAATGTTTCATTGGATGAACTGTCCAAAACACTCCATTTGAATAAATACTACATTTGTCATTCTTTCAAAGAGACAACGGGATATACCATAAGCAACTATGTTATACGGAAAAGAGTTGCAGAGGCCAAAAAATTGTTGCTGTCTACGGATGCACCGATTTTGTCCATATCTGAGACGTTAGGTTTTAACACACCTGTATATTTTAGCAGGGCGTTTAAACAATATGTGGGTGTATCACCACAGTTATTCCGTAAAAGTGAATTGCTCAACGAAGCCAAAATTCATTAGACCCTTCCGAGGAGATGTTGATATGACAAAAAGAACAACGTTTAAGCTCATCACTAGCATGGTATTGGTCATGTTACTCATCGTATTGACTGCTTGCGGAAATTCAGGTACCAATGCTAATCCAAAACAAACAACCCTGGATTTCCTGTGGTTCTCTGACGGAAAAGAAGGAGAAGTCATCAAGGAAATCATTAAAGAGTATGAGCAGACCAATACCAAGGTTAAAATCAACCTGATTGAAGTTGGCTTCAAGGATATCCAAACCAAATTAAAAACAATGTTATCCGGTGGAAAGCCACCTGCCCTGAGCCGGGTCACGGATACCGGATCATTTGCTAATCAGGCGGTTGATCTGACACCTTACGTGGACAATGCGGACCAATTCGAGGATCAATTTATTGACTCACTTAAACCTTATTATGTTATTAATGACAAGCTGGTAGCGGCGCCTATGGATGTTACAGCGAATGGGCTTATTTATAACAAAACCTTATTTGATAAAGCTGGTGTCAAAGTACCGACCTCTCCTGACCAGGTATGGACGTGGGATGAATACACAGCTGCGTTAAAAGAGGTTATGGACAAAGGCGGAGCACGTTATGGCATGGTATGGGATGTCACACCGCATAGATGGTCCACTCTTTTGTATCAGAATGGCGGAAGCATCTTAACAGAGGATGGCACTGCAGCAGCGATTAACAGTGAAGCCGGAATCCGTAGCATGGAGCAGTTCAAGCAGCTTCATCAAGAAGGGATCATGCCCGAATCCGTATGGCTCGGAGGGGAAAATCCGAACAACCTGTTCCGTTCCGGGACGGTGGCTACTCACTGGGCTGGCAACTGGATGATCAGCAATTACAAGGATATCACCGATTTTGAATGGGGAGTCACCTATATGCCAAAAGGAACACAACGTTCTTCAGTGCCAGGCGGGAAGTTTCTGATGGCATTCAAAGGCAGCGGATATGAGCAGGAGGCGGCAGAATTTATTGAATACTTAACGTCCAAAGAAGTGAATTCAAAATATAACCAGGAATCATTGTTTATGAGTCCGCGCAAGGACAGCTCTGTATTGAATTATGAATTCGGCAAGGAAATGTTTGAAATTTTCGCGGATGAACTGAAGAACAGTTCGCCTCTTGCAGCTAATGACTGGTCCAGACAGACGATTATATCCAAAATTTCAACGGACCTGAAAAATAATATTGTTGAGGTTTTATCCGATAAGGCAACTCCGCAGGAGGCATTGGATCGAACAGCCAAGCTGATTAACGAGGCTATTGGCAGTCAATAAACGTAAAGCGCTTTGGTTAATTCGTATACGGGGGCTTACCGATTCCTGTGAAGCCTCCCTTTCGAATAACGCATAAGGAAGGGGCAAGCAGATGAGTGAAGGACAACGATTAAACAAAAATACGCTGGCAAAACAGAACAGGAAGCTCGTTATTGCTCCTTATCTGTTTATACTTCCCAACCTCCTGATCTTTGGAACTTTTATCGTATTTCCCTCTTTATTGGGCCTCTATTATTCCTTCCATGTCTATGATGGATTGAACCCAATGAAATTCAACGGGCTGGATAATTATATCAAAATTATAGGGGATCGGGAATTTTGGTCGACCATCGGACGAACGGGGATTTATGCAGCAATTGTTGTCCCGCTAATATATGCAGCAGCGTTAGGCATTGCTTTGCTGCTTGCGCGCGAGATTAGAATGCGCGGGTTCTTCAGGGCCGTATTTTACTGGCCGACCATGATTTCTTACATTATCGTTGGATTGACCTGGAAGTGGATTTTCGGAGATTCATTTGGCATTTTGAATCATCTGTTAACCGTGGTTGGTGTGGAACCTGTCGGCTTTTTAACCTCTTCCTTTTGGGCAAATACGGCTGTAATCATCGCGACAGTATGGTCACGTGCAGGCTTTTTTATGGTCATTTTTATCGCGGGTTTGCAGGCTATACCTACGGATTATTATGAGGCTGCCCGCTTGGACGGGGCAACGGGAATAAAGGTGTTTCGCTATATCACGCTCCCGCTTTTGAAGCCCACAAGCTTGCTTGTTGTTATGCTGACTCTGATTGACGCGTTCAAAGCATTTCCACTTATGTTTGCGCTTACAGGTGGTGGTCCGGGCAAAGATACTACCTATATTGTTCAATATATTTATGAAATTGGTTTTAACAGACAGGAGCTCGGTCTGGCCAGTGCCATGTCGGTGATACTGTTTATCCTTATTGGTGGATTCTCGGCTCTGCAATTCCGTCTATCGAAAGGAGGGGCTACGTAATGGTAATGAAGCCTATGGTCAAAATCTTCATCTACAGTCTGTTAAGTGTTGCCGCAGTGGTGTGGCTCCTGCCTGTCCTGTGGGTCGTGATTTCTTCTCTAAAAACGAATAGCGATCTGTACAGCTTCCCTCCCAAGTTATGGCCGCAGCCAATCACCTTCGAGCATTTCAAGGAGGCATTCAGTAAAGGCGATTTTGGCTTGTATTTTATGAATAGTACGATCGTAACTGTAAGCTCAACGCTGCTACTGTTATTGATTAACTCCATGGCAGGTTTTGCATTGGCGAAATATCGCTTCCGCGGAAGCGCGATCATATTAATTGCTTTTGTCTCAACACTCATGATTCCGATTGAGGTAATTATGATCCCTATATTCAAAGTGCTGAGTGCACTGGGGTTGTATAATAGCCTACTCGCGATTATTATCCCGCCAGCAGCAACCCCAACAGGTGTGTTCCTTATGCGGCAGTATTTGTTGTCCGTACCGGACGAGCTGTTGGAAGCTGCCCGGATGGATGGAGCGGGCGAATGGAAAATTTACTGGAGCATTATTCTTCCGATAGCGAAGCCGATTCTTGCGGTGCTTGCAATCTTCTCCTTCATGTGGAGATGGGATGATTTTGTATGGCCATTAATTGCGATTAGTGATCCATCGAAATATACGATTCAGCTTGCGCTCTCTAATTTTATTGGTGAATACAACGTGGATTGGGGAAGTTTGCTTGCGATGTCCGTCATCACGATGCTTCCGGTACTGATTGTTTTTATGGTTTTCCAGCGGTATTTTGTCAGCGGTATGATTACTTCAGGAATGAAAGGATGAGTTGAATGTCAGATACCACCCGGAGTGGGATGGATACCTTGAATTATAAACCTATGAAATTAGGTCACAATCAGGTCATTAATCATTGGATGATCAGCGGCATATATACAAAGCCTGTTGCCTTTGTTCCAACAACGATGGAGGGAGATATTAATGATTGGCTAATCGACGGTTTTGCCATTCATGAGAATCCATGCAGAAAGGAATTTGTAGAACATAGGAGAACGCAGCCTGTGAACCGATTTTTTGATCAATGGAGCGAGTTTCCTAGCCCGGGAGACGATTTCGTTGGAGAAGAGAACGGAATGCCTTGGGCACTGTATTCACCTTGGAATAATCCACGGGTGGAGCAATCAGGATTTTGGTTTGTACCGACACATCTGCGCAGTTACGCGGCGACAAGACTCATTTCTCCGACTGCTCATACCGCCTCTTTGCGGATTAAGACCTATGGCAGTCTGACGTTGTGGGTGAATGGGGAAATGGTAACGGACTTTGCACCACTCACGCGTAACAAGGAGCAGGAAATCGTTATTAAAGCTGAACTTGTAGCTGGAATCAATGAGATCTATGCCTGCTGGGAGGATCTGGCTGAGCGGGATACGATGTATGCTTTCGCGGTGGAATACCTGGGAGACGAAGAATTGGTGATTTCCCTGCCTATTGCTCCTCATTTGGCGGAGTCTGTAAAATCCGCAGAGGAAGCCCTCGAACAGGCTTATTTTCCTTCGGATCTCTTCAGAGGTGAGCAGATTAAGCTCAAGCTGCCGCTTCCCTTGCCGGACATCGTTAGAGAGGTTGATATTCAGTATGGTAATTTTTTTGATGGCACCGAAAATAAGACGATACACATCGCCGAAAAGGAAACGGACCTGGTCCTGGCACATACGAATCAACTCGGTCATCATTACGTATATTTCACGCTGGCCATTTCAGTTTCAAATATTGTACTAACCAAGAAGTTTGGCTGCCAATCCTATGATACCAGCTATGATGAGGCAGCTCAGCAAGCTGCGGATATTGAAGCCCGCAAATCCTTGGCTCTGCGATGCATTGCCGAGAAGGGCAGTCCCAATATTCATAAGGCCATCGCCATGTTGAAAACAGGAGGCAATCTGCAAGAAGCGGAGAACATTTTGCTTGAGGGCGTGGAAGGGATTGAGCAACGGAAGGATTGCAGTGACTTCTATCTGGTGGGACTGTTCCGTCTTTGGAGAGATGAGCGAAATAGCGGTCTGTTCAGTGAATCGTTCTGGGATCGGGTAAAAGCAAGCATTCTGGGCTATCGATATTGGATAGATGAACCTGGCGATGATGTGATGTGGTTCTTCAGTGAGAACCATGCCTTGTTGTTCCATACCAATGAACTGTTAGCCGGACAGCTGTTTGGGGATGAAATGTTCAGCAACAGTGGTGAATCCGGTGAAGTACACCGTCAAAAAGCAGAGCAGAGGCTTGCATTATGGTTTGAGCGCTTTTTGGATGAAGGATTGGCAGAATGGAATTCAAGTGCATACATTCCGATTGATGCGGTTGGGCTATTGCATATCTATGAATTTGCCCATAATGAACAGCTCAGACAGCAAGCCAAAAAGGCAATGGACCTGTTATTCTATTATATTACTGTTCAGATGCATCAAGGAGTCTTGTCCACAACGTTTGGGCGCAGCTATGAGAAGGAACTGCTGGGTGGTTATGCAGCAGGAACCACTTCAATGTGCTGGATCGCTTATGGCGTTGGCAATGTAAACAATTATTCAATAAGCAATGTTGCCTTGAGTTTATCCGATTACAGTCCTCCAGCAGAATATCAGGAGCATCTGTTGCTCGGGGACAATCAGCAGTTGGTGTTCGCCAATCAGCAGGGCAAGGGAGGTTATGCCAAGCTCTATCATTGTCGGACCAGGGAATACTCCTTATCCTCAATCATTCGCTTTCGTCCAGGCAAGCCAGGTTATCAGGAGCATGTCCAGCATTTATCTCTGTCACCTGAGGCGCTGATTTGGGTGAATCATCCGGCAGAAATATACAAGCATGGGGATGGTCGACCTTGCTTCTGGGCTGGGAATGGGATATTGCCCGATGTTGTTCAGCATGAGGGGATCGCTTTGATGATGTTTGATATTCCTGCGGATCACAATTCTGACTGGACACATGCTTATTTTCCTACTCACTCCTTCACGGAATGGGTAAGGCATGAGAACTGGCACTTTGCCCGTTTGGATAAGGGTTATGCAGCTATATATGCGGCCAACGGGACGAGTATGGAGAGCAGCGGGGTGACAAGAAAACGTGAGCTTATTTCACCTGGCTTGCGTAACGCCTGGATTATAAGAGCAGGAAGCGAACAGCAATTCGGGTCATTTGACGCTTTTATCAACCAAGTTCGTTCTGCAAGCCCGCAATTCGATAATCAAGCTTTAACTCTCACTCTAACAGACCCGGTATATGGTCCAATTCAATGGGGAATGAACAAGCCTTTTCTTATTAAAGAAGAGGAAATTATACACGAAGGTTATGGAGTGAAGGGACAACTGAAGTTACTGGACATGGAGCGCTGAATCGTGTGTAAGAAACCAAGGGAGTGATAACCAACATGCTGAATCAAATGGTGCTACAGGAGAGAATAAGCAAGGTATCCCAAGCGATGGAGTCTATGAAAAACACAAGCATCAATGAACAGTTTCCCATCGGACTAATCGACATACATCTATGGGAATGGCCGCAAGGTGTCGGTCTGTATGGCTTGCTTCAGCTCCATGAGGCAACGAAAGATCCCAAAGTGCTAGAATTTCTGGAATCATGGTATAATGCAAGGCTGATGGAAGGGTTACCGGAAAAAAATGTGAACACCTGCGCTCCGCTCCTTACTTTGATCTCATTATGCGAGCTGACCGGAAACAAGGAGTACGAACAGGTCTGTGAGGAGTGGAGCAGTTGGATCATGGATGGACTGCTGCGAACCGGAGATGGTGCGTTTCAACATATGATCACGGGAGATGCCAATGATGGTCAAATTCTGATTGATACCCTGTTTATGACGGTGCTATTTTTGGCCAAGGCAGGGGTATACTTCAAGAAACCCGACATGGTGGAAGAAGCCAAACGACAGTTCCTTGTGCATATCAAATATCTATATAACAAGAAAACCGGATTGTTCTATCATGGCTGGGATTTCAATGAAAATCATAACTATGGTGCTGTTCATTGGGGAAGAGGCAATGCATGGTATACGGCGGGAGTTATGGATTTCCTGAATATCATTCCGATCGAAGACGGGCTAAAGGCATATCTGTTGGATACAGCAACCGCTCAAGTCAGAGCACTGAGCAAGCTTCAAGGTGAGGATGGCATGTGGCACACTGTGCTGGATGATCCAACCTCTTACAAAGAAACCTCGGCAACAGCAGCGATTGGATACGGCATTCTCAAGGGAATTCGGTATGGATACCTGGATGAATCCTATCGCGAGAATGGCTTGAGTGCGCTTGAAGCGGTGTTGAAACAAATTGATGATAACGGCGTTGTACAGCAGGTGTCCTATGGTACACCTGTGGGGCAGGATGCTCAGTTTTATAAAGATATAGCGATCAGTCCGATGGGTTATGGACAAGCACTTACGTTGTTTATTCTGATTGAGGGCTTGCGGGTTCCAACCGCCGACTAGAATAAGGTGGACTTTGTGTGGAGGATGGGGGATACAGTTTCCTGTATCCTCCTTTTTGTTTAGTAAGCTCGAATCTCGATTAATTCGGCATATCTGCTGCCATTTGTGGCATCAATTATGATTCTCAGAGCCTGAGCTGACACAGGGACATCCAGGGAATGAATAACTTTTCTTTTGTGATTTTCTTGCACACTTGCGACTTGTGTCCATTCGCCAGCCGGAGTCAGTACCTCCACGTGATAATCACGCACCAGCTCAGGCATTACACGGAATGTTGTGTGATGGTGATGTAGATTAACCAGATCCTCGTTTACATCATCATTAAACGTCAAGTGCAACTCAGCCAAGGTTTGTGGCTCTTCCCATGTCAGTTGCACCCATTCAGGATTGCCAGACTGCATCGGCTGCGACATCCACTGTTGCGGCCCACCGTATGGGCGATGATAACCGTTGATCGTGTTGTCCGATGAATAGGCCGAAGTCTCAGAGAGGGTACGACAGCAGAATGGCTGACGCGCCAACCCCTGCATGGACCATAATACGACAGGCTGATCCGTGGCATGATCCTCCAGATTTTTGGACACGTGGTTTTCTTCTGTTTTGAAGAAGATTAGCACCCCGCTGTGTGCTTCTGTCGAATGGTAGAGTGAGACTGCTTTATTGGAGCGGATGATTATAAAAGCATTCTGCGGTTCTTCCGGTCGCCATTCGAGCGGAAGCTTCACCCACTGCGCGGTTCCCGCCGTCACGTTAACGGTCGCCGTAACTTGTAACGAATGCGGGACGTAGTTCTCCTTACGCCCCGTATCCCACAGCTCTACCGTCAGCGCGGTATCGCTGGATGCATCCAGCAGCAGCTCCAGGCCGCTGAGCACTGGATGCACAGGCAGCAGCAGGGCAACATCCGTACCCAGCGGGTACCTCTCGCCAGGCTGCTCAAGAGCGATGCCCGTCAGCGTGCTGGAGGCTGTAACCTGGGCACGCCGGGCCAGATCCAGCTCATCGTGGCTGCGCACCCCGATGATGGAAGCGTCCTGCCGCAGCAACGTCTGCTGCAGCACCGCCAAATGCCTCGCGTGCAGCTCGCGCGGCGATACCCCCATGGACGCGCAGAGCGCCGCGCCCGTACCCGCGGCTTCGCCGATGACCGCGCATGTTGCCATGACGCGCGTTGTGCCGAAGGCGACATGTGATGCACTGATGTCGCGCCCGGCCATGAGCATATTCCGCACATTCGCGGAATACAGCGAGCGGAACGGCACGTGATATACGCCATCGGCATGCATATGCTTCGAGCCACTCGCTTCGGCGTACATGCCCTGCGGGGGATGCAGGTCAATGGACCAGCCGCCAAAGGCAACGGCATCCGGGAACTCCCGCTGGCTGATAATATCGTTCTGGGTGAGCACATAGTCACCCGTGAAGCGGCGGTACTCCCTTTTGCCAGGCAGCGAACCAATCCACTCCAGCGTCATATGATCTGCATCAAACTTGCCGGAGTTCTTGATATAGTCCCAGATCCCGTAGATCACGGACCACAGTTCATCACGGATCTGCTCATTGTCATGAACGGTGTCATGTTCACCGCCCCATTCAATCCACCAGTAATGACAACCGGAATCCCCGCTGCGAATGACCCGGCGAATCGGAATGCTGGTCTGTGTAATATCCTTGGCAAAAGAAGGCGGAATATAACGGACAGGCGCACCAGCATCCTTGGTATAAAAGAGGAGTGTACTGCCCAGCGTGATCTGATCAGCCACCTCTGGTGCCCACTCTTCGCCATATTCGCTGCGGGCTTCCCGGCCGAGTGCAAACTTGGCTCCAGCCAGAAAGCCTACCAATCCATCACCCGTACAGTCCAGATAGATCTGACTTTCGAATCGGATTTTGCGCTCAGAACCCATCATCCAGCCAGTGACAGAGGTGATCTTTCGTTCATCCCCATCGCCAGTAGCCTCGACTTCATGTACATCCGTGTTCAGGAACAGGCTGATGTTGGATTCAGCTCGAACGGCTTCCAGAATGATTAAGTCCCAGAGATACGGGTTGCCCTCTGGATTACGATACTGATTCTCTACAAATAGTTCTCCCATAATACCCGTCTCGCGGGCATAGCGGTTAATTCCGTGGGCGGTGGCACCGCACACCCAGACCCGAACCTCGCTGCTGGAATTGCCGCCAAGCACGGGGCGGTTATGCACCAGCGCCACCTGCTGCCCCATGCGGGCAGCGGCTATCGCGGCGCATACACCAGCAAGTCCTCCGCCGATGACGGTGATGTCGTATTGTACATGTTCTTGTTTCATATCTGTGACCTCCTTAACTGAAGTTAGATCCACCTTGACTCCAACTACATATCTATAATTTCATCTTAGATTTATATATTCACTTTTTAAATACACTATACTATCATCAAACATATACTTTATTTCACAGAAAGGGTGGTCAAGTCATGGAGCTGCTTAACCACATCTACTGGAAGCAAAAAGGGGAATTTGCTCTTACGGAAGATATCTATACGACTTGGGTGGCTTTTGCCGTCGAAGAGGGAATATTCCATTATGAGATTGGGGGTCAGATCGGAGAAGCGAGTTTTGGCGATCTGGTGCTGTGCCCCCCGGCGGTTCCTTTTCGGCGGACAGTCATTACCCCGCTGACATTTCACTATTTACAGTTTAGCAGTAGCCTGGAGGAGGAGGAGTTTCTGCCACCAGCTGGAAAATCGCTGATTAATGACACGAAGCGGTTAGCCTCGACGTACGCTTATTTACGCCAGGACAGTGAGGAGAATAAGGGGGGAGTTGCCCGTTGGAAGACACATTTTATGATGGATTTGTGGCAGTTGTATCAGGTGGAACGCAGACAGAATCGCTTAAAGGAGCGGAGATTTACCGAAGACGCACGAATGGCTGAAGCGGCAGCGCTACTGGAGGAGCGGGCGGAAGAGGAGATCAGCCTTCAGGAATTGGCACAGCGACTGGCCTTGAGTCCGGTGCAGTTGACAAGGCGTTTCCGGGAAGCTTTTCAGGAGACGCCATCAGGCTATCTCAAACGGGTCCGTCTGAAAAAAGCGCAGAACCTCTTGGCTGACAGCAACCTGACCCTTAACCAAATTGCCGAGCGATGCGGATATGAGAACGGTTTTTATCTGAGTAGAGTGTTCTCCAAAACGTTGGGCATAAGTCCATCTGAGTATCGCAGGAGACACAGGGTGTAGGCTGAAAGAAGTGAGCAGAAAGCTTGAAGACAACTTTTGAAGCCAGCGGAGCACCAGGTATACACCTTCGTTACGGGTTGTCAGATTATGGAGGAGCTGGTGTGAATGAGTGCAGAAGCAACGGATACTGCATTTCTAACCGAAATTAGAGGGGGAAGTACATTTCAGTTGTAGATCATGGACAATTTATACTATAATTTACCATATGGAGTCCTTATCCGAACGTATGCCCCCCGTATCCGTTTGAATGAGGACTCTGATTTTATAATTAAAACCAAGGAGGTGGATATGGCCTTAGCCTTTGGAATAAGGAATTCATCCTAATATTCGATAAAGGAGAATGGAAGCGGTGAGAAAAATGATATTTTTGAAAGCGCTTAAATTTGTTTTGATGATAACTTTGTTAGTTCCTTCGTATTGGGCAGCTCAGTCTGTTCATGCGGCAGAAGGGGAGAATACCTTGATTCTGAGTCATGATTTTGAAGATGGCACGGTCCAGAGCTGGAGCGGACGCGGTGAAGTAGAAATGCTTCATGCAAGCGCCGTTGCAGCTCGTACCGGAGATTATGGACTGGAAGTGAGCGGGCGTGCTATGACATGGCATGGGCCAGCGCTGGATGTGACAGAACTTTTGGAGGTGGGACAGACGTATGTGTTCACTGGCTGGGTGAAGCTTCCGGCGGGAGCGTCCAGCACAAACCTCAATATGTCTTTACAGCGTACCCTGCCAGATACAACACATTATGAAAATTTAACATTCGGTACCGCATCCGCAGGCGGATGGACCAAGCTTACTGCACAGTTTAAAATGCTGGAACCAGCGAATCAGTTATCGATTTATTTTGAAGTGCCAGACCGTGCCACAGCTTCTTTTTATGTGGATGATTTCCGATTGGAGAAGCTGCCAGATCTCGGACCCATTGTGATCGAAGAAGACATTCCTTCCCTACAGGATGCTTTTGCGGGCAAGTTTCGAATTGGGACGGCCTTCACGAACAATGAACTGCTGACCGAACCTGACAAGCAGCTGCTTACGAAGCATTTTGATAGTCTGACACCAGGCAATGTTCTGAAATGGGACAGTACCGAGCCGCAAGAGGGTATGTATAATTTCAGCGGGTCGGATGCCGCAGTCGCTTTTGCAGCAGCGAACGGACAAGAGATACGCGGGCATACCCTCGTTTGGCATACACAAACTCCGGATTGGGTATTCCACGATGCCAACGGCAATCTGGTGAGCAAAACGGTGCTGTATGAACGGATGCAACAGCATATTGAGACGGTAATGGAGCGTTATCAAGGCCAGATCTACGCTTGGGACGTTGTGAATGAAGTCATTGATGCCTCCGAGCCGGATGGCCTGCGGCGCAGTCTGTGGTACCAGATTGCCGGGGAAGAATATATTGAGAAAGCATTTGAATTCGCCCATGCAGCCGACCCGGATGCCAAGTTGTTTATTAATGACTACAATACCCATGAGCCGGCCAAAAGCCAGGCCCTCTACAATCTGATCACTCGCCTTCAAGCCAAGGGTGTGCCTATCGACGGAGTCGGCCATCAAACACACATCAGCCTCTTTTATCCAACCCTTTCGGAAATTGAGAGTTCCATTGTCAAATTTAAGGCGCTGGGCCTCGAAACACATATTACTGAGCTTGATGTAAGTGTATATTCCAATGATTCGCAATCTTACGATATCTTCCCGGAAGAACTGAAGACACAGCAGGCGGCGCTGTACAAGTCCCTGTTCCAGATCTTCCTGAGGCATACGGACACAGTCAAAAATGTTACTTTGTGGGGCAAGGATGATGCCAATACCTGGCTACGAACCTTCCCAGTCGCCCGCAACAACTGGCCGCTGCTTTTCGACGAGCGACTCCAGTCCAAGCCAGCCTATTGGTCCGTATTAGAGACGGTCCAGGTCGAGGCAGTACCAGCCGCTCCGCAGAATCTGACCGCCACTGCGGTTAGCGACAACAGCATCAATCTAAGCTGGAGTGCATCTGCAAGTGCGACCTCCTATACGGTAAACAGGTCGCTGACAGCAGCCGGACCGTATACATCTGTGGCCGCTGTATCGGGAACAAGCTATAAGGATATGGCGGTATCTGCTGGAACCACCTACTACTATGTGGTGAATGCGGTTAACAGCGTTGGGAAGAGTGTGAACTCTGTTCAAGCTTCCGCAAAGGTCCAGGGTGGAGGGCCGCCAGAGCCTGCTGGTAATCTGACTCTAGCCTATCGTGCAGGGGATACAAATCTGCTCGATAACCAAATGAAACCGCAGTTTGTCATTCACAATAACGGTACCTCCACAGTTAGCCTGAATGAACTGACAATTCGTTACTGGTATACAGTGGACGGGGAGAAACAACAATCCTTTTTCTGTGATTATGCACAGCTTGGAGGCAGTCAGATCAGCGGCAGCATAGTGAAACTGCCTGCACCTGTTCCTGGAGCGGACCATTATCTGGAACTGAAGTTCGGTACCGGAGCAGGCGTGATCCCGGTCGGAGGAACCTCTGGGGAGATACATACCCGGTTGCACAAAGCAGACTGGTCCAATTACAGCGAAGGGGATGATTATTCCTTTAACCCGCTGCAGACCTCTTTTGCCGATTGGACCAAGGTAACTCTTTACCGGAACGGCGAGCTTGTCTGGGGAGTGGAGCCTATATCCTAATTTGCTAAGTCGTTATACCCAGCCTAGCCGGAGATCCCAGATCTCCGGTTTTTTTAATTTAATGCAATAGAACAAATCTGTGTATCCGTATCCCGTCCCTGGCAACTGGTATCACATATCCATGCGAATGAGCCCGGCCCCGGCCGAAGCGGGGGAACTGATGGTATAATGATCTCAATAATTGCAGGGGGAGCGCTGAGGGGATGACAAAGCCCGACTGGAAGACCTTTTTGCCGCATAAGCTCAGGTATCGGCTGTTTGGTGCGTTTGTGGTGTTGATTCTGCTACCATTCAGCGTACTTAATGTCTACAACTATGGACAGATCGAATCTCTGGTTGAGCAAAAAATCAGCGAACAGAGCCACGAGCAACTGGTGCAGATGTATGGTTCTCTGGAGGACCAGATGAGTATTGCATTCAAAACCCTGATTTTTCTAGAACAGGATTCAGCCGTAAGAAACGCCCTGACTTCTCCAGACAATAGTTCTCCGCTTGAGAATAAGTCGTTGGTGGAAGAGAAGTTCAAGATGATCAACAACAGCTTTTTTCTATATAATCCTTCCGTGTACTTCACACTGTTAGATTTTCATGATAACGTTTACACTTCGTATTTGCCCAAAAAGGCTCTGGCCTATGGCCCTTATCGGGAACAATTTCGCAAGCATCTTGGAGAAATGACCTTCATCAAGGGCAACACTGATTCAAACTCATATCCATCAGAAGAGTTGCTCTACCGCTGGGATGCCCGGGATACCAACCATGTCCTGCGGGAGCTATCCTCCAGCCCGTATCTCTTGTCCCTCTATGCGTATATGAAGGACAGTGGCGGCAAAAGGTACGGAATGGCACGGATCAGCATCGATTATTCGTACTGGTTTCAGTCTATGCTGAAGGATTCGCAGAGCAATCAGGAGTATTTCCTGATTACTGGCAATGGGGAAACGATTGCCCGCTCGTCCGAAAAAGCGGTACTTTCCCCAGACGTGACCCGGGAAATTGCACTTCATCCGGCAGAGGCCTATCTGACGGATAATGATTCAGATACGCTGATTAACTACGTATACATCGAGTCACTGGACTGGTACATGGTAAATCGTATTCCACTAGCTGTGTTGTTTACGGAAATATCGGGGCTTAAGCAGCGCTATTTTTTAACGTTTTTTGGCTTCACAGCAGCATTTGTGCTCATGGCCTTTATGATCTCGGCGACGTTCACTCGGCCTTTATCACATCTGCAGAACCAGATGAAGGAGGTAGTACGCAAAAACCTCAAGGTCCGTATCCCTGAAGGCCGCAGCCGCGGAGAAGTGCTGGAACTGACCCGTACGTTCAATACGATGCTGGATGATGCCAATCAGATGATCAACAGACTCAAGGCGGAGGAACGCCAGAAGGAAGCGGTACATTTTCATATGCTCCTGGCCCAGATGAATCCGCACTTTCTCCTGAATACATTGAATACAATGAAATGGAGTGCGATCCGCAGCGGGAATGAAGAGATCTCCGAGATGTGTGTTTCCTTGGGCAAATTACTGGAGGTAAGCCTGAATTCACAGGTCGAATTGGTATACCTGAAGGATGAGATCGAGTTGGTTCAAGCCTACCTTCATATTCAGCGGATTCGTTACCGCGATAGCTTTGAGGTGACTTGTGAATTTGACGATAAACTGGAATATGCGCTCGTGCCCAAGCTGAGCTTGCAGCCACTGGTGGAGAATGCCATTCATCATGGTGTCGGGCCATTGGAACAGCTTGGTCAGATCCGTATCAGCATTTACAGGCAAGACACAGGAAAGCTGATGCTGGAGGTGGCCGACAACGGAATTGGCATGGAGGAATCCCGGCGTCAGCAGATGACCCGCACACGTCCGGGGATTGGCCTGTCTAACCTTAAGGAACGATTGCGATTATTGTTCAAAGGCCAAAGTGAACTTGAAGTGATTGATACCAAGCCGGGGACATTAGTGAGGTTCAGCATTCCTTTTTTATTGTCGACGCCTTACTTACAGAAGCGATCAGACTAGGGCGTGTCTGAAAACTCCGAAGGAAGCAGATTTTGCTGAATTTTCGTTCCGAGCAAGGAAGTTTTCCGCAGGCGTGCCGAGGCACGTCAAGGAAAAGTGACGAAGCATGGGGCGAAAAGGCGGTAAAAGATGCACTTCGCGAGTTTTGAGAAACGCCCTACGACTGGAGAGGGGAATCTGGCATGTGGAAAGTATTACTTGTAGAGGATGAGGTATTCGTACGAGAGTCGGTGCGAGAGATTATTTCTTGGGAAGAGCTGGGTTTCACGGTCATCGGAGAATCCGGTAACGGGACCGAAGCGCTGGCGATGATTATACAGGATACACCGGATCTGGTACTGACCGATATTGTCATGCCAGGTATGGATGGTCTGGAATTACTCAAACAGACCCGTCAGGCCGGGTTAAAAACCAAATTTGTCATGCTCACCTGTATGGGGGAGTTCGAATATGTACGTCGTGCAATGGAATACGGGGCTTCCAATTATATTCTGAAACTGTCCATGAGTGTGAATTCACTGCGTGATACACTCCGTAAAGTAAGTGCAGAACTGGGAGCTTCAACTGAAGCCCGGACAGAGACAGATCATCATGAAGTGCCACCTTCCACACCGGTTCTCACATCAACGCCTGTTTCGCCTGATTCTCTTACGGTCTCTTCTGCGCCCCCGTCTGATACGGATCTTCCATTTACACCTGTTCGTGAGCCGATTGTGAAACATCCGGAGATTAGCAAAATAATTCAGTATATCGGGCAGCATTACGACCAGGACATTACCGTCAAATCCATGTCACGATATGTGATGATGGGCGAGAATTATGTGAGTGCTCTGTTTAAAAAGAAAACCGGCCATACCCTGATTCATTACTTGCATGGGGTACGGATGGAGAAAGCGGCTGAATACTTGCGCGAGACGGACCTTCCTGTACAGGAGATTGGTTACCGGGTAGGGTTCGGAAGTGATAATTATTTCATTAAAATATTCAAGCGTTGGACCGGTTGCACGCCCAGCCAGTATCGCCATCGTTCGTGACTCACAGGATGAGTAGAAGGAATATGTGTACCGAGTGCTCAGGCAAGCACAAGTAAATCCGTATTTTTGTTCAATCCGAATCATGGATATGTATCTTATGAACCCAGCAAGGTCCCTGCTACGATGTAACGGAAGGTACACTTCAATTCAGGGAGGTCATGTGACCAGATGAGAATCAAAAAAGGATTAACGGGATTAATCGTAGGTGCGCTGATGCTGGGCTTGCTTGCCGGCTGTGTAGGTAAAAATGAGACGAACGGTGGAGATAACGGAGGTGGAGCGGCAGGGGGAAAAGTGAAGCTCACCATGTGGGGCGCGGTGCCGCCCGAGAATGGTCCACAGGAAGTGGTGGATACCTGGAATGCGGAGCATCCTGATATTCAGGTGGAATATGTGCGGTTTGTGAATGATGATGATGGCAATCTGAAGCTGGATACAGCGCTGTCCACCGGGCAGAACGTTGATCTGTATGTCAACTATACCCTCACAAATCTGGATAAACGCATCAAGGGTGGGACAGCACTGGATCTGGGCGAGTTCACCGATTACAACATTGATGAGAAAATGGGTGAAGATGCGGCTTCCTGGAAAGTGGACGGCAAATATTACGGGATGCCAACCAAGAAAAACGCTGCCTTTTTCGCTTTAAATATGAAAGCGCTTGATCAAGCGGGACTGAGCGTACCAACAGCCTGGACTTGGGATAAAGCCCGTGAATATGCACTCAAACTGAAGACAGCTGGCTTCAAGTACGGATTGGTGCAACATACCGCTTCCTATGTAGACCCGCTCGATTCCGTTCTGGTGAAGAACGGTTATGTTAAGGCAGACGGCACTTCCAACCTAGATGATCCGCTCGTCACTAAATGGCTGGAGACGTTGAACGGAATGATGAAGGAGGATGCAACCACCCCTCCGCTCGGAGAGCAGCTGACTTCCAAAATGCCGGTGGAGAACATGTTCCTTGGCGGTGAGTCTGCCATGATCAACATCGGCGAATGGCTGATCCGCACATCGAACAACATGACCGAATTCCCGCGGGATTGGAAAATTGCCTTTGCCCCTGTACCGAGACTGGCTGCACAAGAAGCAGATATGGTGAAGAGTGGAGGACTTGGTGACTTTATTGCGATTAATTCCAAGTCGAAAAATAAAGAAGCCGCATGGGAGTTCCTGAAATGGTACGCCGATGGGGGAATGATGCCGATGGCTGCGGGTGGACGTTTGCCTTCCTCCAATGCGGTTGATCAACAGACTGCGATCGATCATCTGCTTGGCGATTATGCCGATTCTTATGATAAAGAGTCTCTGGAATTTGTGTTGTACGGTGACGAGACACCTACGTTTGTCCGCAGCATTGCGCAGGAAGTGGTCGATCTGCGTGCACAGGAGTATGAAAAGTTCTTCCTCGGTAACCAGACTGCCGAAGTAACGGTACAGAACATGGTCAAACGCCATAATGATTGGCTGAAGCAGAATCAATAGGTTGCAAAAGCAATGAGTCCAAAGGCCGTCCCAATGGGGCGGTTTTTTCTATATAAACAATAGAACAATTCCATGTTGTTTCCCTCCCGAAAGGCACTGCCGAAATACATATATCTGTGATATCAGGTACAGGGTTATGTTCCTTAAATGTTAGAGGACATCTTGTTATGCTTAATTCCAGAACAGATGTTAAGGAGTGGGGGAGCATATGCATAAATCCTGGATGAAACGGCAGAGCAGACTCGGGTATCTGTTTATTGGGCCCAATATGATTGGCGTGCTGTTGTTTTTTATTATACCGGCTGTCTATTCGTTCTATCTCATGTTCACTGATTACAAATTCATGAGCCCGGAGACGAATTTCGTCGGGCTGGACAATATCCGCCGGATGTTGAATGATGATCTGTTTGGCGTGGCGCTGCGAAATACATTTGTATTTCTGTTAGCGGTTCCGGTATCGATGGGGTTGGCATTTATCGTGGCGGTGGCGCTGAACAAGTCGGTGTATTGGCAAAAAACGCTGCGTGCCCTCTATTTCATGCCCTATATCACCAGCGGCGTTGCCATCGCTTTTGTCTGGATGCTGCTGTTCCAGCCAACATCGGGGCCTATTAATGGCTTCTTGCGGGGGATCGGTATTACGAATCCACCCGGATGGTTATCAACAACCGAATGGTCCATGTATGCGATTGATATCATCTGGATCTGGTTCATGTTGGGTTACAACATGATTATTTATCTGGCCGCTTTGCAGGAAATTCCGGAGGAATTGGTTGAGGCTGCACGGATAGATGGAGCCCGTCCTTGGCAGACGATACGCCAAGTGATCTGGCCGCTTGTGAGTCCAACGACCTTTTTGCTACTGATTACGGGGCTGATTATGACGATCAAAAACTTTGGTATTATCCAGGCAATTACTCAAGGTGGACCGGGGAACAGTACAACCGTGCTGTCACTTTTTATCTACCAGAATGCCTTCCGATATTACGAGATGGGATACGCTGCCGCCATAAGCTGGGCACTCTTTGCCATCATCATGATATTCACTGTTTTGCAGTGGCTCGGTCAGAAACGTTGGGTTCACTATTAAGGAGGGGAGGGATCGTTATGGAGAAACAAATTGCCGCGAATGCGAAGCCCACAGCTCCACATTCACCTAAAGTTAAAGTCCGCATGGAGTCCTTGAGCCAGATTCGAAAAATCATATTGACACTTCTGATGTCCGGGTTTGCTTTGCTGATGATTATGCCGTTTATCTGGATGATCAGCACGTCGTTCAAATCTCCTGCGGACGTATTCACCTATCCCATCCAGTGGATACCCTCCAGCCTGAACTGGGAGCATCACATTAAGGTCTGGAGCGGAGCGGATACTTTTGCGACGTATTATCTGAACTCGTTGAAAATATCGCTAATTAGTACGGTCGGAGCTGTATTTCTCTCGGCTTTTGCAGCCTATGGCTTCGCACGGATTCAATTCAAAGGGCGGGAGACACTGTTCCTGATCTATCTCTCGATGATGATGGTGCCACCGCAGGTACTCTTTGTACCGAAGTTCCTGATGTTTGAATGGGTAGGCATATATAATACGCATTGGGCATTGATCCTGCCCGGAATGTTCACGATCTTTGGGGTGTTTATGCTGCGGCAATTCTTCCTGTCCGTGCCTTCAGAGATCTCGGAAGCGGCGTTCATCGACGGTGCCGGTCACCTGCGCATATTCTTCAGGCTGATTCTGCCCTTGGCGAAGCCAGCGCTGGCTACACTGGCCATTATTGATTTCTCATGGCATTGGAATGACTATGAAAATGCGCTAGTGTTCCTAATCGACAAAGACTTGTACACCGTGCCGCTCGGACTGCAGAACTTTATTCTGGAGAACAATGTAGATTACAACGGCATGATGGCCGCTGCCACGGCAGGCATTATTCCGATGATCATCGTTTTCCTGGTAGGTCAGCATTATATTATCCAGGGCGTGGCCGGAAGTGCCGTGAAGGGCTGAAGCTGCTGTCACTGTGATCCCATATAATAACCCTTTTGCTGAACGAAGAGATTTTCGCGGCAGAAGGGTTTTCTGTTGAAAGGGAGAATTAATCCATGATCTGAGTTTATCCATTGGAGGCGATTCTTTATCGGGATTCATGGGACATATTTAAATGAAGGAAGAGGATGTTGTTGAAGATGAGTATAATCATATTTATTGTTTTTATATTGGTTGGTGTTTCTTCGTTCTTTCTAACCTTTTTTCCTAGTTGGATCTTTTTAAATTTGATTGGAGCAGCCATGGCAGTATTTACACTTGGTATGGGGTTGTTTCATGGCATGAAGCAGATAAAAAACATCGTAAAACGAATATCTTTCAAGTGCTGTTGCATCATTTTTGGTATCGGCTTGATATTACTTTTTGCTCCTAAGATAGTGTCGGGTATTCAGGATATAGGTCCTTATCTCTCCCAAGATTACGAAACAGTAACAGGTAAACCGAACTACATAGGATCCATGGGCAAGAAATGGAGGGAACAAACCATCGAAATAAATCAAATGGAATTGATTAATACTCGGGATATCGCCTGGGAAAATCGAGATAAAACACTGGAAATAAAGTATCTGCCCAGAACCAAATATGTTATGAGTATTAGAGCAGTTGAGTAATCGATATAATTTCAAATATCTCTGAGTCTAATCTGAACGATCAATATCTTCTCCGATACAATAGTTCAAACTTCGTATATAATTAACAATGACATATGATGCTGTATGACTACATAACTAACGCGAGGTGCACTAGACTTATGCCAACCATCTACGACTTTACCGTAACCAGAACCAGTGGAGAGCGTTTCCCACTCTATCAATATGAAGGAAAACCTGTGCTCATCGTAAACACGGCAAGTAAATGTAAATATACGCACCAGTTTGATGACATGCAGAAGCTGTATGACCAGTACAAGGATCAAGGACTTCAGATTATTGGTTTCCCGTGTAACCAGTTTGCAGAGCAAGAGCCTGGAAGCAGTTTGGAAGCGGAATCGTTTTGCCAGATTAACTATGGTGTGAAATTTCCGATGTTCTCCAAACTGGATGTGAATGGAGAAGCGGCGCACCCGCTCTACGACTTTTTGAAAAGATCAGGGCCTTTTGCTGGCTTTGATGAAACAGATATACAGGCCAAATTATTGAAATTAATGGTGGCTGAGAAGGCACCGGAATAGTTACACGGCGATGCAATCAAATGGAATTTCACGAAATTCCTGATTGATGCAGAGGGTCGTGTGGTCAAACGCTTCGAACCTATCGACTCCATCGACGAGATTCAAGAAAGTATTAAACAGATTCTATAATTTCACTTTCATATATCCTACAGGGGCATGATACAAATCGTTTCCCTCTTCCGAACAGGAGGTGCATGAATGTGCCGAGCATGATGCAATTTAGTGCTTCACTGGAGTATAGTTACCGATCCACCAGCATATTTAACCCAGGCAAGTCAGATGGATTCCACTCACATCCACATTATGAGATTTATTATTTTCATGATGGAGAATGTACCTACATCATAGGAGACCGGGTATATAACCTGGAGCCGGGTGATCTGGTGTTAATGCATGGCTTGACTCTTCATCGACCACATCCGAAGCCAGGCAGTGCTTATGAGCGAAGCACACTGCATTTTGATCCGTCTGCCATTCGCAGCAGCCTGCATCCGGACCGTATGGCTGAGGTCCTGAGACCATTTGAAGAACTCAGAAACTGTCGGGTCAATCTGAAGGGAGATCACCGCTCTGAATTCGAAGCTCTATTGCATGATTTTCATCGTCTGTCTCAAAGTCAGAGCAATTTCAGGCAAGAGCGAATGAATGTCAGACTGTGTGATCTGTTGTATTTTGTAGCAGAGATCTGCCAGGGTGATGTCCAGGAACAACTTCCCTCATCGGAGAGGGAGCGGCATGTCCAGCACATTATTCGTTATGTGGATACCCATTATATGAAGGACATTGGTCTGGATGATCTGGCACTGGAATTACATCTGTCCAAGCCATATCTGGCAGGCATGTTTAAGGAAATGACAGGTTTGACGATATTTAAATACCTGTATGACCGCCGTATCAATCAGGCGAAGCTTTTGTTTCAGTTTCAGCCTGAGATCACCGTGACAGAAGCAAGTCGATTGTCCGGTTTCAAACGCCTTTCGCATTTTAGCCGCATGTTCAAACAAAGTGTGGGATGTTCGCCTGATCTGTACCGTACCCAATTGCATCGCCAATCATAGAAGTCGTCTTTGAGCTAACCAGCTTGTCTGGTTGGCTTTTTTTGTTGGTTTTTGTTTGAGGAATGCATCCCACTGTGTTTAGAGGACACGCAGAACAGGTAAAGAAAGGTAATGAACCCAGAGGAGGCGAATATGAATGAAACAGCGCACACCGGATCAGAATAACAACGATACCCAACAGGAACAATCCCGTGACAATCCTGAACAATATAAGACAGAGCACGAAAGTCTGCTTGACCGACATGAAGAAGAACAGACTGTAGATCCAATTCCGATGGAAGATCTGAATATGGAAGCTCAGGAAGAGAAGAATAAAGATCAGACAAAAAGTAACTCGTCTACGGAAGAGAAATACCGGGCGGATTATCGTAAAAAGACGGGCGAAGGATAATTTCAATTGCTGTGTTGGGCAAACTTGTGGAAATGTTTTCGGTGAATGTATATTTAGTGAAAATAAATTAGTTTGTTGACTAATGTATGTTACTATATTATAGTTACTATGTTGGCAATTGAAAAAAAATTTTGGGAGGCGAATAAGAATGACAACTTTTTTTGATGCGTTGAAAAACAGAAGATCTTATTATGGAATCAGCAAGGAATCTACAATTTCGGATGCTAAAATCCAGGAAATCGTAGAAGAAGCGGTGAAATATACACCAACTTCCTTTAACTCACAAACATCCCGTGCCGTTGTATTGCTCGGTGAACAACATGATAAATTGTGGAATCACACAGAAGAAATTTTGCGTGAAGTGGTAGGTAATGAAGAAGCCTTCAAATCCACAGCAGAAAAAATGACTGGATTCCGCAACGGATATGGTACGGTTCTCTTCTTCGAAGATAACAATGCGATCGCACAGCTTCAACAAAATTTTGCAGCTTATGCAGATAACTTCCCAATCTGGGCTAACCAATCCAACGGTATGTTGCAACTGGTAATCTGGACTGCTCTGGAACAAGAAGGTCTGGGTGCATCTTTGCAGCACTACAACCCGTTGATTGACGAGAAAGTGAAGCAAGAATGGAGCATTCCTGAGAACTGGAGATTGATCGCTCAGATGCCATTTGGTAAACCAACGGCAGCACCGGGTGAGAAAGAATTCCAACCCATTGAAGAGCGCGTAAAAGTACACAAATAAATCAATTTCATAATACCTTTAGCTGCTTCAATCAAGGCTAGATATAGATCAAAACGTTTCAATTTGTCTATATCTAGTTACATAAATTCATTTTAATGAGTTATGAAATTGATTTAAGTAAGCTTCGCATTTCCCAACATTTAACCACATACGGCCTCGCTTCAATTTGATACGATGATAGTTGATCGTAATCCAATGAAGCGAGGCTTTTTGATGTGAATAATAGATTAAAAGACATAACGAACCAACGGATATGGAAAATGGTTTTATGCGGGTTATTAACACTTGGATCGGTGGCTGGATACAGCTCTACTGTTCAGGCTGCAACCGTGCAGCAACAGTTTCAGGATACGCACACCAGTTACGCCAAGGATGCCATTACACATCTGGTGGCAAAAGGCATTGCTGCCGGTACGTCAGAGACTACGTTTGAACCGAAGAAAGCCGTTACTCGTGCAGAATTTGCGACGTTTGCTGTGAGATTACTAGGTTTGAAGCCCGTTAAAAATAATATTAATCCCTATCAGGATATAAGCATGAATGCTTGGTATTACGGCAATGTTGCCGCCATGACGAATCTTTTTATTCTGGAGGGTAAGGGTCAGGGAACGTTCCAGCCTAATGCTTCTATTACGCGCGAAGAAGCGGCTGCCCTTCTTGTTCGAATGTTAAAACAACAACCCGTAGAGACATCACTCTTATCTTCAACGTATTTTGACGCAGCGGATATCTCGGACTGGGCACGTCCTTATGTTCAGACGGTATATCAACTTGGACTAATGCGGGGAAGCGGAGGCGTGTTTCGACCACATGACCAGGTAACGCGAGAAGAAGCAGCCGTAATGCTCGATGCCATTTTACAAAAGAAAACATGGTCTGAGCAGTTACAACGTGGGGATGAACTTGGCGTTCAGCTGGGCTGGCAATATAACTCCACTACAACTGAATTCAAGAAACAAGTGGAACAGTCTGAGGTCAACACACTTGTCCCACGCTGGTTTTTCCTGAACAGCAGTATGAAAGTAACAGATCACGCGGACCCTGCATTGATCTCCTGGGCATCAGCCACCGACAGGCAGCTATGGCCATTACTTGGGAATCGTTCCGATTCGGCACTTACCCATCAGATGTTATCCAGCTCAGCCAACCGAGCGGCAGTGATTTCACAGGTAGCCGCTTATGTCAAAACCTATAAATTGGACGGCATTAATGTGGACTTCGAGAATGTTGATCCTGCGGATCGTGAAGGGCTGACGGCATTTGTGACCTCTTTGACGGCTACGTTGCACGCACTCGGTGCTGTGGTGTCCGTGGACATTTCGCCCGACCTGGGTACTGATTGGACGGATGCATTTGATTATGCCAAACTGGGCGCTGTATCAGATTATATGGTGCTGATGGGATACGAGGAACACTGGAACGGTGATCCGAAAGCAGGATCAGTGGCGTCTCTTCCATGGGTAGAAAAGGCTTTGGATACCATGCTCTCCGAGGTGGTACGTGCCAAAACAATTTTGGCCCTTCCGTTATATACACGAGACTGGTCTTCCGTGAATCCGGCAACCAGTTCTTGGGACATTACACTGGCAGACCAGGGAATGCGTGCGCATGCTACGGGATCTGTAAGACGATGGGATGCAAGTCTGGTTCAATATATTATCGGGTACAACAGTAATGGTAAGCCAAGATATATATGGGCAGAGGACAGTCGTTCGTTATCAGCCAAAGTGTTAATGAGTGAGCAACGGCAAATTGCTGGACTGGCTTACTGGTATATGGGCGGCGAAACAGCGGATGTATGGAACGCCATCTCGAATGCATCGCGATTTGAATCTTATAACTTCTAAGTAATCATAAATCTTATAGGCCCAAACTCACCGTGATTCCTACGGATGGTTTGGGCCTGTTTATTTTGGTATAAGATAAGGAATATGAGGAATCGTTTAAGCTTGGCTGAACGGTTTAATGTATATAAGGACAAACTGTTTAATTAAATTAGATAAATGGAAGTTCAGGAGGAGAAGGAGCATGCGAGAGGTTGATTGCATAATTGTAGGTGGAGGGTTCGCAGGGCTTCAGGCAGCCATTCAGCTTGGACGTTATTCAGCTCATCAGGTGTTGGTAATCGACGCGGGAGAAGGCAGATCGACGTTGTGCCGGACTTATCATAATATCCTCGGTTTCCCCGATGGGGTATCCGGTGAAGAGCTTAGAGAACGAGGCAGGATGCAGGCAGAGCGGACCGGTGTATCTTTTGAGAAAGACCGTATTGTTAAAGCGGGACGTCAGGGAGAACATATTCAATTATTCGGTACTTCCGGATCTGAATATAGGAGCAAAACCGTGTTATTGGCAACGGGGCTCACGGATAGAGTTCCAGACATTCCGGGACTAACCCCTACGCTGGGCCGTACAGTCTATGTCTGCCCTGATTGCGATGGTTATGAGATTCAGGATCAACGTACGGTACTATTGGGATCTGGTGAACCAGGTGCCAATATGGCGATGATTTTAATTCAGCGTACGAATGATCTGTTATATATCAATCATGAGCAGGCTCCCATATCTGCAGAGCTGCATCGCAGCATGAAAGAGGCGGGAGTTCGTTATCTGGAAGCGGCTGTTCAGGAAGTACAACAGATTGAGGATGGCCATATCACCGGTGTTCTGACCGAAGATGGACAGATTTTTGAGTCGGAGCGTGGATTTATCGCATTTGGAGGCAACCGGGTACACTATGAACTGGCGGAGCAGCTGGGAGCTGTAATCGCAGATAATAAACATGTAGAAGCTAATCCGCGCAGCTTGCAGGCAGCGAATAATGTGTGGATTGCAGGGGATCTGGGCCTGCACGCAGAGCAAGCAACCGTTGCGATGGGTGAAGGTTCCATTGCCGCGATCTGGATTCATAAGGCGTTACAGCAGATGAACAAGGATTCACGTTGAATTTTCACCTTAAAATACGAGGTTGATTATTCCATTGCTCATTACCAAAAAAGTCCTCCCAAGCCATACATGTGGCAGGAGGACTTTTTGAGTTATCTTTTGCTAGTGAGAAAAGGATTACGCTTATTTGTCTGATGAATCCTTTGACTTGGAAGAAGACTTCTCGTTCTTCGAGTTATGTGAGAAATCTTTGCGAATGTTGTCCACGATATCACCAACCACGCCTTCGATCATATCGGTTGGCCCGGGATTATTTTTGTCTGGATGGATAACGGTATTCACTCCTGGTTCAAGTTCATCGTTTGTCTTCTCATGTTTGGTTTTATCACGCATGGGAAATCCCTCCTGGTTCGATATTGTATAAGGTGTTCATTAACATATCCAAACACCGTTACGTATATGTAAACGATTAACCGCTGTAGTTCTTTTGAAACGTGTACTTGCTCATATATAGAAGATATATACAGAATTGAACGTACTGATTAAACTTCAGCAATACGTTTATATTATAGATAACCAATGAGTATTAAGTTTAAAGCTTGAAACCAATAAACAACTATTATGCAGGAGGTTATTCAAATGAATGAAGAAAATCATGTAATCCATAAAGATGGCCAAGTTTCAACTGACAAGGTGGACAATGCAATTGAGAAGATTGCGCCGGAAGAAAGAGAACAGATTTTACAGAACTTTGATGCATTCAAAGAATACCTGGGTAAGCGAATTGCCATGGGAGAATCGATTGGACTAAGTGAGGAGCAGATGGCCAAAATTGCCGAGAAAGTAGCAGATTATCTGGCAGCTCGGGAGGAACCCCGTAATCGTGAAGAAAAACTGCTTCAGGAGCTGTGGAATGTTGGCAAGGAAGATGAACGCCACATGCTGGCTCATATGCTCGTTCGTTTGGCACAAAGCTCCACACCCAATCATTAAGATTAGCATCTATGCGTAAGCATAGGAAATACTTTGAGCAGGTCTTCAAACCTGCCAAAAAACTGCCAAAATCTGGAGCGTGACTCTGAACGTGTCTGGAGCAGGGCAGATAGAGGGAGCGCTAACGAACCTGTGACGTCTTATTCAGGGGTTTGGAAGCCCCGCAGCAATCTAAGGAATCTGACACACGCTATATTAGTATAAACAGCCGTTAATAGCGTATTTCCAGGAAATTTTGGCAAATAACGTGTCTCATGTTCCTTACAAAATAAAAGGACCGCCAGAAGACCAAATAAGACGTCCTCGATTCCTTAGTTATCTGGACCATTCGTCAGGACTAGGTAGCTTGGACTTCAAGATGATTTGGACACAGACATCCTTCAACGTATCACTTGCCTGAGTTTAAAAGACAAACCCCTAGTAAATAACCTCTGAATGGCGATGCCTTCAGGGGTTATTGCCGTTTGCTGAGACTACAGACAGGAGTGATGACGCACATTGTAACTATTTTTAATCTGGCTGATACTTTTATAATCCCTGTTCGAAGTATGATAGGAAAAGAAAGAACGTTGGAATCGATAGTTCACATGAGCGTTTGAGAAGCAAGACTTCCGGTTAAGGAATAGTAACGTTCATATTAAGGAGAGATGTTACCTATGAAGAACGCGACAAAACAATGGAAACTAGGAATGATCGGTGCAGTTGTTGCTTTACTTGGCATGATTGTGCTGACTACATATTTACTTACCCCTGCGAATGCTCAAGGCAGTACGGACGCTCAACAAACTTCTGCGAAAGAAGCTCAAGTTGCAAACTCCGAGATGTTTACAGCCTATGTTGAAGGTATGCATATAGAAGACGGCAAATTGTTTATGACAGTAGACAAGATTGGCTGGTATCAGGGTGAAGAAGCCGATGCGATTTTTGCACAGCGTAATCCGGAAGCTGGTATAGACGGTGCTCCAGATGGTTACTATATTGTCAATGATAGCAAAGAGCAGGAACAGGTTGAGGTTAGTGCCAATGCTGAAGTGTTGATGCAGTTGTATGATCGGGATGGTACGATGCAGGGCGCAGACATTCAGTGGAATGAACCTGTGACATTATCCAAGTTCGAATCGTTGTATGAGAATACCCGTATTCTTGATCTGTCCGTATTCCCGTATCATCTGACGGTGCAGGACGGAAAAGTTACTAAAATTGTGCAACAATACATCCCATAAAATAAGATGAAATTCATCATTCAAGCATTCCTCCTGTTCATTGGAACCGTGAGGGATGCTTTTTGGTTATGACAAATTCATGAAAGCGATTGTAATTAATGGTAGGTACATGTATCATTATTGGAATGGCGTTTTTACATAGTTCAGGAGGAGCCTCATGCTTAAAGACATGATTGCATTAACTAAGCCCGGACTTCTAAGGTTAAATGTGTTTGCGGTGGCGGTAGGATTCTGGGTAGCTTCAAAATGGGATATCAACTGGTTATCTCTGCTCATGGTCGTGATTGGATCAACCTTGGTTATTGCTTCAGCTTGTGTAATCAACAATTATTGGGATCGTGAATTGGACCAAAAGATGGAGCGCACCAAAAAAAGGATGGATTACATTAACCATCTGAAGCCAGGGTTTGTACTTGGCTATGGCATTATCCTTGGTGTTGTAGGACTAGCAGTACTGTATCTCCTGGTGAATCCGTTATCAGGCTGGATGGCACTGCTTGGATGGTTCGCTTACATCGTGATTTACACGATGTGGTTGAAACGCAGTTCGACGTGGAGCACGTCGCTGGGTGGAATTGCGGGAGCGATGCCGCCTGTCATCGGTTATACGTCTGTAACCAATGAGATTGATGCAGGTGCCTGGTTGCTTTTTGCACTATTATTTTTGTGGCAACCACCACACTTCTGGTCATTGGGTATTCGCCGGGTAGAGGAGTATCGTGCTGCGGGCTTCCCGTTGTTGCCAGTGGTTAAAGGGGTGAAACGCACCAAGTTTCAGATGATTCCTTATGTTTTTCTGCTGCTTCCTGCTGTATTTCTGTTGTATTATTACGACTACGTAGGTCTGGTATTTCTGATTGTATCTTTGGTCGGTGGACTGATCTGGTTTGTGCATACACTTAGCGGACTGAAGACACAGGATGATGAGAAGTGGGCAAAAGTGAACTTTCTGATCTCGGTGAACTATCTCATGATTGTATTTATTGTCATGGTAGCGAATACGGTATGGTCATAATTAAACGATGAACAGATCGTTTTCAGAGAGATTTCAGCTTAAGCTAGCTGGCTGCATCGAATGAAAAAGCACACTATGGAATAGCGTTTGGACAACCTTGAGTTGTTACAACATATTCTATAGGGTGCTTTTTTGGTATAATAAAACAATTGAATCATATAAGTGGAAATTATAATGCAAGATGGGAAGTGACAGCATGAGTAATTTGGAACAGGCCGTGCGATGGAGACAAGAAGGCAAGGTGCAGGAAGCGATTGAACTTTTGCAAGAGATTACAGTC
Source organism: Paenibacillus sp. GM1FR (assembly GCF_002803315.1). Classification (NCBI taxonomy): domain Bacteria; kingdom Bacillati; phylum Bacillota; class Bacilli; order Caryophanales; family Paenibacillaceae; genus Paenibacillus; species Paenibacillus sp. GM1FR. The sequence goes on from NZ_MKZL01000033.1 coordinate 94,123, forward strand.
CAAGAACCCGAGAATGCGAATGTCTGGTATCAGCTGGCTTGGGCGCATGATTCGCTTGGGTTAGAGCGGGAGGCTGTCCCGCATTATGAGAAGGCGCTAAGCCTTGGTCTTTCTGGTGAGGACAGAGCAGGGGCGATACTCGGGCTGGGCAGCACATATCGAACGCTTGGGCAGTATGAGCAGGCAAAGGTTTGGTTTGAAAAAGGGATGAAAGAATTCCCGGCGTACCGGGAATTTGAAGTTTTCTATGCCATGGTGCTCTACAATCTGGGTGAACATGCAGAAGCGATGCAACGACTGCTCGTGCAACTTGCGGACACATCAAGTGACAAGAGAATCAATGACTATAACAGAGCCATCCGTTACTACGCAGATCAGCTCGATCGGGTGTGGGAATAGATCGAATACACAGAAAAGGGAGAGATGGATGAATGAACTCCAATCAAGATCTGAAACAGGTAAATGAAAGGTTGGATCAAATTGAGCGAAAGCTGGATAACCTGGGAGGCAGCCATCAGAACAAACGCTCACTTAGCGTGCGCTTCCTGATTGGTTTTGGCATCACGATTGCGATTATATCTGTACTGCTGCTGACTCTTGGTGTTATCCAATTTGTGAGTAACGGATAGGAGAAATCGATCATAACGATACAAGTGGTGAGTTCTCCAAATTTACATTGCCTGGCCCAGCCACTGTTGTACCTCTTCAATGAAACGCCGCGTAGCGGGCGATAGATTGCCCAAAGATGGGCAGGCCATGCCAATTGTACGATAAGGATCTCCAGAGAGTGGCACGAGCGCGAGTGAATCGGTATGATTTTGAAGAACCATTTCCGGAAGCAGGCTGATGCCGAGGCCATTACGGACCATCGCCATAATGGCTTGATCTTCTGCGACTTCATATACGACATTGAGCTTGGCCGCATGCTGCCGGATCAGTCGTTCAATCTCGTTATCTCCGCCCCACTTGGGCAGAATAAAGGGTTGTTCCAGTAAAACATCAAACGAAACAGACTCCTCTGAGGCGAGAGGATGATCCAGAGGCAGGATGCACATCATCCTGTCTTTTTGTAATGGGATCGTCTCAAAAGGTGATGAATCGCCGAGGGACAGAAATCCGAGATCGATGGCACCTCCAGCTAGCCAGCCCTCAATCTCAGCATAATCGCCTTCCCACAGCTTAATCTCAATTCCGGGATGGCGCAGGCGAAATTGTTTCAGGATGCCCGGCAACCATTGTGTGGAGACACTTGCGAAGGTACCAATACGCACCGTACCAATCTCAGCGCCGCGAATGAGGGAGACTTCCTGGTTCATCAGTTCCGTCCAGCGCAGAATCTCACGTGTGTATCCCAGAATGCGTTCCCCTTCAGCGGTAACCCGCACACCCGAGCGGCTGCGATGGAGCAGGGAAAAACCACATTCTGTCTCCAGACTGGCGATGGCATGGCTGACTGCGGATTGGGTGATGTTCAACGCTTCTGCCGCTTTGGTGAGACTGCCATATTCCACAACGGTATTCAATATTTCGTATTTGATCAGTGACATGAATGGTTCCGTTCCTTCCCATTTTAAATACATGAGTTTATTTCATATAATCCATTATAAATATTCATTTTAATAATGCAAAGAGATGGTTTATACTTGCCAAGGCGAGTTAGTTTGACGCACGATCACACAGATCAGAATACATAGAATGAAGGTTGAAGCAAGATGAATGGTGTACAGGTTAGTCAAGGTCAGACAACAAGAAGAGCGGACATACAGATGCTGCTCGCAACGGTTATATGGGGATCTTCCTATCTGTTTATGAAATCGGGTCTAGAGTCCATGCAAGAATTGAATCTGGTCGCATTTCGTTTTGGAATTGCCTTTATTGCGGCAGGACTTCTTTTTCATCGGCGGTTGTTTAACATGGATCGCAGAACACTTGTGGCAGGCGCTATTATGGGGACAGCTTTATTCGCTGCATTTGTATTCATCACCTATGGTGTGCAACGAACCACGACATCCCAAGCGGGATTCCTAATAAGTTTGGCCGTTATTTTTGTACCGATCCTGACGACGATCCAGCATCGTCGTATGCCGGATAAACGATTGACACTCAGTATCCTGGTTGCCGTTACCGGGCTTGGCTTGCTGACGCTTCAGCATCAGCTTAGTCTGCACACGGGAGATATTCTCTGCATACTAGCAGCACTTGTGTATGCCATCTATATAATGATTGCTGGCAAGTTCACACCGAAGCATGATCCGTTAACATTGGGGACAGTTCAATTGGGTGTTGCAGCGATGTGGGGAATTGCAGCTACATTTATGCTGGAAACGCCACGTATGCCCGATACGGCTGAATCCTGGGCAGCCATTCTTGGCTTAGGTGTTTTGTGTAGCGGCTTGGGGTACATTCTGCAGACACTCGCGCAGCGCCATGCCTCTCCCACAAGAACAAGTCTGATTTTTTCACTCGAACCACTGTTTGCAGCAGCCTTTGCATTTACCTTTCAAGGGGAATCGCTAACGTTGCAAGGGTATGCGGGAGCAGCTTTGATGTTGGTTGGTGTTCTGATCACAGAGATCAAACTTCCACAGCCTATCTTCTGGCGCAGAAAACGCCCGGTTTTACAGTCGGAACTCGGCGATCAGGGAGCACCAGGCGTATAATTGGCGGACAAAGGGTCCTTTCGTCATCTTCTATGGAAGGTGGGGAGAGGGCCTTTTTTGGTTATGTCGCACACCTTGTGAAACAGATAAACTACTACCTAACAAAAACAGAATAACATAACCTTGTTTTGTTGATTTTTGTTTTTTATGCTACACTGAATGGAAAATTAGGAAAAACGGGTGAGTAGGATGGCCAAAAGAGTAACGATGCAGCAAATTGCGGATGCTGCGGGGGTATCCAAATTCGCAGTCTCCCGTGCGCTGACGGGCAAGCCTGGTGTGAGTGAGCATACACGCGAGATGATTGTCAGAACAGCGGGGCAGCTCGGGTATTTCAGAACTGAGCCTAAGCGTTATCCGGGGGAGACACAGATATCAACGGAGATGAAGCCAGAAGCGGAGCGACAAGGCACCATATTGATTTTGTTCCCCAACATTCGTTCTCAGAATCGAGCTTCCTTATACTGGGGGCCTGTGTTTGATGGCATTTCTGAGAGGTTGAATGAGAAGGGGATGGATATTTTAACACTGACAGAACCCTCTTCAGATCGGATGTTCTCGGTCCTTAATCCCGAAGCAATCAGCGGAGTCATTACCGTGGGCACCATTTCGACATCGGTATTGCTGGAGATTTACAGACTGCGTATTCCGCTTGTCATGGTGGATCATGAAGACCCTGCCATATACGCAGACTCGGTTTTTACGGACAATATGAAATGTATGAAAGAACTGGTTCTCATGCTCGTTGGTAAAGGGTATAGAAGGTTCCAGTTTGCCGGGCAACTGCCCGATGCAGCAAGTTTTAGAGAACGCTGGCTTGGATATCGTATGGTGCTGGAAGAGAAACAGTTGGAGGGGGAACAGCAAGACGGCTTGCTGGGACCAGAGTATGATCAGATCCGGAGATCCATTGCTGAAATGGAGCTGGAGGATATCCCTGAAGTTATCGTGTGTGCAAATGACCATACAGCTGTCATTGTCATTCAGGCACTCCAAAGTCGAGGCATTCAGGTGCCCGAACGTTGTGCCGTAACCGGATTTGACAATACGCAGACGGATGAACCCATTCTTGCTTCGGTACATATTAACAAAGAGAATCTGGGAACGAGAGCAGTAGACCAGCTATTGTGGCGGATCAAACACCTGGATGAACCTTATGAACGCAAGCTGATCTATTCGGAATTAATTATTCGTGATGAATATAACGCCAGTATACTGTAATGGGATATGAATTGACGGGCTCATTTTAACAATGATCATACATGTAAATGAAATGAGGTGAAAGACATGGAGAGGTTAGAGCTTCATGTCTTTTTGTTATGCAGAAACTATTTAACAAATTAAATCACAAAACAGATTGACTATAAGAAGCATATCGTGTTAATTTTGTTTTGTAAGTTATTTGTTTTTATAATAACAAAACCTAACAAAATAATATTTACCAACTCTAACAACAATGGAGGCTGTCATGAGCACAATACAATCACATGTTTTTCAGAATTGGACGTTCAAGGCTTGCGAAGATCAAGAGTGGATGCCGGCTCAGGTGCCCGGCTGTGTGCATACAGATTTGCTGAAGCTGGGCAAGATTCCAGATCCTTTTTATGGAACAAACGAGAAGGAAGTACAGTGGATTGATAAGATAGATTGGGAATATCAGACGGAATTTGACGTTGCCGATGCGTTGTTCTCGCAGGAACATCTGGAACTGGTGTTTGATGGTCTGGATACATATGCGGATGTGTATGTGAATGAGGTGCATGTGTTATCAGCAGATAATATGTTCCGAGTATGGAAGGCAGATGTAAAGTCTGTATTGAAGGGAAACGGTAACATTCTCCGAATACGTTTTCGGTCACCAATTCAGGAAGATCTGCCGAAGCTGGAGAAGCTCGGATATGCATTACCTGCATCGAATGATCAGTCCGATGTTGGCGGACTTGGCGACAAGAGAGTAAGTATTTTTGCACGTAAAGCCCCGTATCACTATGGTTGGGACTGGGGTCCGCGTTTTGTAACCAGTGGGATCTGGCGTGAAGCACGTCTTGAAGGTTGGACACAGGTACGAATCAATGATGTGTATATCCAGCAAAATGAAGTAAGCGCTACCTCAGCTTCATTAACAGCTGTTGTGGAAGTCGAGACATCACAAGCGCTAGATACGATTATTCGTATCGGCGCAGATGGACAGAGATGGGAAAGATCCGTATCACTACAACCCGGAACTCAGACTGTGGAGATTCCAGTCTCCATTGATGAACCGAAACTGTGGTGGAGCCGTGGGCTTGGTGATCCGCATATGTACACCTTCCTTACCGAAGTGCTTCAAGGTGAGCGAGCTGTGGCTGAATCTACAGTGAAGACGGGGCTTCGTTCCATTCGGCTGGTACGTGACAAAGATGAAGCAGGAGCATCCTTTTACTTTGAACTAAATGGTGTTGCGGTCTTTGCCAAAGGGGCCAATCACATTCCAAATGATAGCTTCATCACTGAAATTACTCATGAACGTTATCGTCATGAGATCGTATCCGCAGCCGAGTCTAATATGAATATGCTACGCGTGTGGGGTGGCGGAATCTATGAGCAGGATGTGTTCTACGAACTGTGTGATGAATACGGAATCCTGGTATGGCAAGACTTCATGTTTGCATGCAGCATGTATCCAGGAGATGAAGCGTTCCTGAACAGTGTGAGACATGAGGCGATTGATAATGTGAAACGTCTGCGCAACCATCCAAGTATTGCACTCTGGTGTGGGAATAACGAGATTGATTCGGCTTGGGCTCACTATGTTGAGAATGGTGGCTGGGGTTGGAAAAAGGAATTTACTGCCGAGCAGCGTGAAAGCATCTGGGCCGATTACGAAGCTATCTTCCATGATTTGCTGCCAGAAGTCGTTGAAGCGTATGCGCCAGGTGTGGATTACTGGCCTTCCTCACCACTGGTATCACTGACAGGGGATGAGACGCAGCATGCGCACCCATCCACAGCTGAAGGGGATATCCACTACTGGGGCGTGTGGCACAATGTAGAACCATTCGAGAACTACAACGTGCATGTGGGTCGTTTCATGAGTGAATACGGATTCCAGTCTTTCCCGGAGTACAAGTCAGTACGCACTTACGCGGAAGAAGAAGATCTGGCTCTGGAGTCGGAAGTCATGCTGGCTCATCAAAAGAATGGGGCAGGTAATCGTCTGATCAAACAGTACATGGATATGTACATGCATGAATCGAAGGACTTCCCATCGTTCCTGTATATGAGCCAGGTGCTTCAGGCGGAAGCAATGAAGACAGCCATTGAAGCGCACCGTCGCCGCAAACCATTCTGCATGGGCACACTTTACTGGCAAATGAATGACTGCTGGCCGGTGGCTTCATGGGCAGGTATGGACTACCTTGGTCGTTGGAAAGCATTGCAATATTATGCGAAACGCAGCTTCAGCGATGTGTTGGTATCGGTAGATGGAACAAAAGAAGATACAACAGATATATATATCATCTCGGATCAATTACAACCTGTTAAAGGGCAGTTACAGATTCGTTTGCTCGGGTTCGATGGAACGGTGCATCGTGATGAAACACATGACGTGACCTTGGCACCTAATACAGGTGATCGAGTGCTGTCATTACGTAACGTCGAATGGCTTGAAGGTCATGATACAGCTAACACGCTGCTGCGCCTGGATCTGAAACAGGAAGGTGCTGCGAATATCGTACAGGAACACTATTTTGTACCGTCCAAAGACCTTGCTCTGCAGCCTGCAAACATCAATGTAAGCGGAGGAGCGGATGAGAACGGCGTTCATCTGGTACTGGAAAGTGACGTGATTGCTAAACAGGTATGGCTATCTTCGGATGTGGAGGGTGTCTTCTCAGATAACTTCTTCGACTTGATTCCTGGCATTCCGGTGAAGGTGCAGTTCACTTCCAGAGAGGGATTGCAGTCTAATGATGTGATATCAAATCCGGGACCGATCGAGGTTCGATCCATGATTGATTTTATTCGTTTGACCTAGAAGAAACGGTTGGAGTCTCTCGGAAGAGAGATTTCAACCGTTTTTTATTGAAACCTGACCCCATTTATATATCGTAATGGTTTCGTAATACTTCGCTTAGAGAATCGTAAGCTGTCTTGCTTATTGTAATCCATGTAAGTAATAAACGAATGGAGAGTGATAAGAATGATGAAAACAAATAAGAGCAAAAAAGTGATGGTAGCAGCGGTATTGATGATGTCTATGGCCTTTTCTGGATTGGCAAGTGCTGCAGATATGAAAACGATTAAAAAGGATGGCATGGAGCTTGTTCAATTGAGACAGGCGGCGAAAATGTATGATTACAGCATTATGTGGGACAGCAAGGATAGATCTGTAACTCTGATGTATATGGGCAAAATGGACGACAAGATGATGAAAGACGACACCATGATGGAAGACGACATGAAGATGGAAGACGACATGAAGATGGAAGATGACAAAATGATGGAAGAAACGATGATGCCTGCGGGAAAAACGATTAAATTGTGGATTGGATCGAAAAAAATCATGGTAGACGGTATGCAAGTTAACTTGAAATCGATGCCTGTCATCCTTGAAGGGAATTCGTATGCGGCTGAGTCTGTAATTAAACAATACATGATGCCCGCCATGGGAATGAAGTAATTTAAGGGCTAAGCATCGCCATCACCATATGATATGATTGGCTCAAATGTATTTTCTGGAATATGGGGTGGGTTCGTTTGAATGAATGTGTACTTGTTGCTGATGATGATACAAATATTACGGACGTTTGTCGCAGGTATCTGGAACGGGAAGGTTATCTTGTCGTGACGGCCAAGGACGGTTTGGAGGCTATTGAGCTGTGGCAGAGCCAAACGCCAAGCTTGATTGTGCTCGACCTGATGATGCCACATAAGAATGGTTGGGAAGTATGCAACGAGATTCGGCAAACTGAGGATGTGCCCATTGTAATGCTGACGGCCCGGGGTGAGGAACAGGACCGTCTGATGGGACTGACGATGGGGGCGGATGATTATCTGACCAAACCATTCAGTCCGAGAGAACTCGTCTTACGAGTAAAGGCAATCCTGCGGAGAATGCGAATTGCGCAGGCATCACCTGTTACAACATCTGAATATACGATCAATTATGAAGGGCTTACCATTGATTTTACCAAGCGTGAAGTGCATATCAGCGGGAAGGTAATTGAATTGACCGTTACAGAGTTTGAGATGTTGTATTTGCTGGCAAGTCACCCGGGTCAGGTGTTCTCCCGTAACCAGATGTTAAGCAAGATTTGGGATTTTAGCTATGAGGGAGATACAACAACGGTGACTGTACATGTTCGGAGATTACGAGAGAAGATCGAAGAGAATCCTTCTGATCCAAAATATATTAAAACAGTTTGGGGCATAGGCTACAAGTTTGCGGGTGGTAGTTCATGAAACTTCGCACATACTTGGTGTTGTCCAGTCTCACGGGCATTGGCGTATTATTAATTTGTTTGTTCATCAGTTATTCCAAAATGCTGCTTACGATCGAACAATTGTATTGGTTATCGGCTATAACGGCAGGGGTAGGCTTGCTTTCGTTTATTCTTCAATATTTGCTGACTAAGCCATTAGAGAAATCAATTGCGCGAATTACACAGCAGACAATACGAATTGCCGAAGGGGATTTCCATACGGAAGTCCCTCTCATCGGTACGCAGGAATTTAAGCTCCTGGCACAGCAATTTAATGAAATGAGTTCCAAGCTGAAGGAAAGCTTTGATCATCTGCATCACTCAGAAACCGCGAGACGAGAGTTGATCGCCAATGTATCCCATGATTTACGGACTCCCTTGGCATCCATTCAGTCATTCGTCGAAGCGTTGGAGGATGATGTCATTAAGGATAAAGAAACCTTTCAACGTTACCTGAACACGATACGACTTGAGACGAAGCGTTTGGGAGGGCTTATTCAAGACTTGTTTGAATTATCCAGCCTGGAAGCGCAAGGGGAGGTATTTGACCCTCAGCCTTGTCACGTCGATGAGTTGCTGCTCAGTACATTGGAGAGTTTTTCGTTTCACCTCGCCGAGAAAACGCTGAACGTTGAAATCGATTTGCCCGATAAATTACCAGCCGCGGTCATGATGCCTGCACAAATGAAGCGGGTCCTTTCCAATTTGCTGCAAAATGCCATTCAATACTCTCCTGTTGAAGGAAAAATCATTCTGGCTGCCGAAGAAAAGGGGCCGTTTATACGAATTTCAGTTACGGATGAAGGGGAAGGCATTGAAGCGGAGGAGACTTCGCGTATATTTGAACGTTTTTATCGAATTGACAAATCACGCAGCAAGAGTAATGGGGGGGCTGGGCTTGGCCTTGCCATCGCTCAATCGATTGTGGAACTCCATGGTGGAGAGATCGGGGTTCAGAGTACAAAAGGAGAAGGAAGCTGCTTCTGGTTCACGCTTCCGATCTACGTCAGTCGTTAACCTTGGTTAATCAAACGTAGTATTTATTCAGGTGGTGAATGACTTGACCAGTGATTTGGTTTTTCTTTTCGGGGTTTTTGGTGCAGGATTGTTATCGTTTTTTGCGCCATGTATTCTGCCGCTGATCCCGGTATATGTGTCTTATCTATCCGGAAGCATGGTCAACGGTACGAATCAGCAGCAGCCTGACACCAATTCGGTTCGGTTGCGGTCCATACTTGTTTTGCGGACATTTTTATTTGTTCTTGGGCTGTCCCTGGTATTTGTTTTACTCGGTTTTGGTTCTGGCATCGTTGGTAATTTGATCTCAAGTCCTGTGTTTATTGCGATCTGCGGAGCCATCGTAGTGCTTTTTGGGATTTATCAAACCGGGTTGATCCGACTATCCTGGCTGGAACGGGAGAGAAAGCTGTCAAACGATCATGCCAGACGAGGAGGGTATGTCGGAGCGTTCCTGCTGGGTCTGACGTTTAGTTTTGGCTGGACGCCTTGTATCGGGCCTGTGCTGGCGGCCATTCTTGGTATCGCCGCAGGAGAAGGGTCTCCACTGTATGGCGGGTTTCTCATGTTCCTGTATACCCTTGGGTTAGCGATTCCTTTTCTGATTCTGTCCGTTTTTTCGGAATATGTTATGAAGCGGATACGTCGTTTATACAGGTACATGGGTGTCATCAAAATAACTTCCGGCTGTATTCTTATTATCATGGGACTATTGTTAATGACAGACCGACTAAACAACTTGGTGACCTGGTTTCAATAATCATTGGAGGAATTTGGTATGAAGATGGCACGAAAATGGATGGTATCTGTAATCGTATTCGCCGGAGTCCTGTTGATCTTGAGCGGATGTGGACCACAGCTAACTGAATCAAAACAAACGGGGTCATCATCAGCCCCAGCATCAACATCCGATATGAGTTCGTCAACCATGATGAACAAGGGCGAGACGGCTCCTGAATTTTCATTGCTTGATCTGAAAGGAAACACGGTTGGACTTTCTGATGTTCAAGGCAAGAAAGTGTATGTGAAATACTGGGCTTCCTGGTGTTCCATCTGCCTTGCGGGTTTGGAAGACCTGAACAGTCTGGCTGGTCAAAACAATGATTTTCAAGTCATTACGATTGTGACGCCAGACTACAAAGGAGAGAAATCCTCCCAAGCGTTTACCGAATGGTTTGACCAACAGCCGTATGATAACATAACTGTTCTTTTGGATGAGAAAGGTGTATGGGCCAAGAAATTTGGCGTAAGAGCATATCCTAGTTCCTTTTATATTGGCTCTGATGGTATTTTAACGAAATCGCAGCCAGGGCATGCATCCAATGAACAGATCATGGAGTCATTACAAGAGATTTTGTGAGAAGGGAGGAAGTGTCATGAAAAGGACGCTGCTGGGCCTGTGCCTCCTTGTTATAGCGATAGTTGTGTCTGCTTGTGGAAACAGGGGTGAGAGCCATTCAGCTTCATCTTCGATATCCACTCAACCTGTCAAGGCATCGAGTGTCTCTGAGGAAAACCTGAGTAACCTGTACTTGGCAGGAGGCTGCTTCTGGGGTGTGGAGGCATATATGGCTCGTATTCCAGGGGTTCAGGATGTGACTTCCGGTTATGCCAACGGTGAAGGAAAGAATCCAACCTATGAGGATGTTATACGCGGGGACCAGGGGTTTGCGGAGACTGTTCATGTAAAATATGATCCGCAGCAAGTATCTTTGCAGAAATTGCTTGAATCTTATTTTCGAGTTATTGATCCTACCAGCTTGAATAAGCAGGGCAATGATCGTGGCATTCAGTATCGGACTGGAATATATTATACGTTGCCTGAAGATGCCAAAATCATCGGGCAGGCTGTAGAGGCAGAGCAAGAAAAATATGACCAACCCATCGTAACGGAAGTAATGCCTCTGCAGAATTATTATTTGGCGGAGGAGTACCATCAGGATTATTTGGAAAAAAATCCGAGCGGATATTGTCACATTGATATGACTGTCCTGGATGACCTGGAGATTGGAGTTGATCCGGCTCAATATCCACGTCCAACAGATGAACAATTAAAGGAACGATTAACAGACGAACAGTATGCGGTCACGGTAAACAATGATACGGAGCATGCGTTCAGTAACGAATACTGGGATAATGAGGAGCCCGGTCTGTATGTGGATATTGCAACGGGAGAGCCGTTATTCACCAGTCGAGATAAGTATGATTCCGGTTGCGGGTGGCCGAGTTTTACAAAGCCGATTGTACCTGAGGTTGTTACCTATACAACGGATACGAGCTTTGGGATGGAACGCACGGAGGTACGAAGCCGGGCAGGTGACATCCACCTCGGGCATGTGTTCGATGATGGTCCCGAAGATCGTGGTGGCAAACGTTACTGCATTAACAGTGCATCGATCCGTTTTATTCCGTTAGACAAGATGGAGGAAGAAAGATACGGGTATTTACTGTCTTTTGTCGAGTAGAGAAGGGCAGCTGACTTTATCAAAACATAATAAGGCCATAATTTTAGAATGGTTGAGATCTCTCTATGAGGGATTTCGACCGTTTTTTATTTTGCGGCATCTAACAAAAAACGGAGGTAGGCTTCAAAGATGGTTCCATCATTGTTATAATTGATAATCATTATCAATTATAGGTAGGTTTTTAGTCACAATGCCAAGGTATTGTGTGTGTTTGATCGCTTAGGAGAGGGAGTTTATATGGGAATTCAGAATGACATCAAGCTGTGGGATCAGGTTCAGGTTCGCGTGCTTGATGTGCGTCTTATATCACTCGCAACACACGAGTTCATACGCAATTATGTGTTACCTACCAGTGCATTTGTGTATGTTCAAGGCAGGGGTCAGGTCTGGCTGAATGAAGAGGTATGGACTACAAACCAGTTCTTGTTGCTGCATGGGGGAAAAGGAAGACGCCTAACACTTGAAGCGACAGGGGTTATGGAGGTACATCTGATTTTGTACAAATCAACCTTGCCCTCCAATGTGCTTGTGGAGTACCGAATGATGTTGAACCAGCGTAATCCGTTTGAAGAGTCTTGGGCGACAGTGCCGGATCATACACTTGAGCTGCGTGAGCTTGTGCGGAATATACATGAATGTTGGTCAGGGCAGGAGCGAGTGGGCAAAATTCAGGTCAAAGTGTATTTTTTTCAACTGGTACAGCTTGTCTTGTTACAGCGGAGTCGCATGTCTAACGAATTTCAACAGCCTTCGCTTACCGATCAGGTTTTGCGATATATCAAAGCTCATTACCGGGAATCCATCTCACTTGATTTGCTTGCCCAGTCCTTGAGTTACAGTCCGCAATATTTATCACGCAAATTCAAGGAACAGATGGGATGTACACCGACAGAATATGTGATTCGGTTACGAATGGGTGAGGCAAGGAGTCTGCTTGCGTCCACAGAAGCTTCATTACAGGAGATTGCTGCGTATGTGGGTTATATGGATCCGTTTTATTTCAATCGTATATTCAAAAAAGAGATCGGTATCACACCGGGGCAATATCGGTTGAAGCAGCAGGAAAACTCGAAATCAGTTTCAAAAAGTACATTAAATGCAACAAATGAATCCATTGTAACAGGAGGGGATGAACGTTATCCTTTAATTGATGATGATAATCATTATCAATATAAGGGAGATGAGGAAATCAACATGTTTAACCATTTTAAATCAGCGATTATGTCGCTTGCGCTTGTACTCACATTGAGTGCTTGTGGAACAGCCCAGCAGGGGGCAGAAACATCCGAAGTTGCGGCTGAACCCGAACAACCGGCAGTCGTGGAAACCCAAATGGTAAATACGACCTTTGGTGAGGTAGAGATTCCTGCACATCCCGAGCGAGTTGCTGCCATAGATTATCTGGGAACGGTGCTTGCTCTTGGTGTCAAACCGATTGGTGGAGGCCAATTTCTGATGAACAGTCCTTATCTGGAAGGTCACATGGATGGTCTTGAAACGATAGGGGATTCCGTTGAACAATTGATGGAGCTGGAACCTGATCTTATTATTACATTGAATCCGGACAAGGCGGCTTATGAGAAATATAGCAAGATTGCTCCGACCGTTTCGATCGCATCCATCACTTTTCCGACACTCAAGGACGAAGTGAACTATTTCGGTAAAGTCCTTGGCAAAGAAGCGGAAGCAGAGAAGTGGCTGGCTGATTTTGATGAGGAGATTGCCAAAATCAAGCAGGAGGTGCAGAGTGTTGTTCCAGCTGATGCTACATTCTCCGTTATGCAGGAATATGATCGCCAAGTCTTCATTTTTGGCAATCAGTCGGGCCGGGGAGGGCGTAACATCTACGAATTGCTTGGTTTGCAAGCACCAAAGAACATTCCATCCGAGTTGATGCAGGGCGCCTATCATGAATTCTCCATAGAACTGCTCTCCAAATACGCTGGAGATTACATTGTGCTGACCAGCAAGTCTCAGTTGAAAGACCTTCAGGCAGATCCGATCTGGGGTTCATTGCCTGCTATCAAAAATGGAAAAGTGTACATATGGACGGAAGAACAATCCTGGTTCCGTGACCCTATTGCCTTGTTGAAACAGACACAGGATCTGGCTGAATGGATTATTGGACTTAATACACCATCTAAATAAGGAACTTCAAAAAACCGTGCCGCCCAGTTTGCTGAGCAGCACGGTTTTCATTTTCTTATGTAGGACTGAACAGTAGAGGGGATTAGCTGCCTGTACGGAGATGAAATAACAGTGTGATTACCGTATAAGAGTTTATTCGCTCTTTTGTTCGTTCTGAATTTCTTGCAGATCCTCCAGCTGGAGTGTAAGGTCATTCTCGGGGTTTGCACTCACAATGACTTCTGACTGTGATTGTTGCTGACCCGGCTGGTTCGACTTGGCGGCAGGTTTGATCACGTAGAGACTCTGAACGGAGTTGAGCAGGCTGGCAGGGGTGTCTTCATACGTTTCCAGGAAGAGAACATAGTCTTTGGTAGGAATCAGCTTGAGGTTGTCATCATTAATAATCTCGGTGTTGCCTAGTTGTCCGCCAAGTTGCTTCACTTCAAGTTTTTCCCCGGCAGTGTAACCGCCTTTATAGGATTCAGCGACCTGAATCGTGTGGATCGTATAGATTTTGTCAAAAGAAGCTGGCTCTCCGCCCGGATCGGACGCAGGGTTTAACTCGTTTTCATTGGCAGCACCGGTAACTTGTACGATATCGTTTAAAGCTTCCACACGAGTCTCAACAACACTGCCTTTCACAATGGTATTTGCTCTCGCGGACAGGTCGCCAATGCTGGCATAACTCGGGTAATCTTCAGAAGCTATAATGGTCATGGGTGTAGCGGATGGGGACGCGGTAGGTGTAACAGAAGAACATCCAACAGCAGATAAAATGAAAATGGAAGAGAGAAGCAGCGTTAATACTCGATTTTTGTTCATGGACAGGAATCCTCCTTGGATTTTTGGGATAAGTTCGTAGCGGATTAGTACTTGGATTTTACGTTATTGATATCAAAAGTTTGAGGTTGGGTCATGGAATTGCGGTTACGGGAGTAAGACATAATGGAAGGACTGCTTGTTGTCGGGTTGTCACCGAGCCAGATGGAGTGTCCGAGTTCGTGGACAAATACGCTTTGAATGAAGTTGGATAAGTTGGTTGCGTCAGGGGTGATCGTGGATGCATTGAGTTCGATGCGGAAGCTTACAACTTGACTGCCGGAGACGGAGGCGTAGTTGACACCATATGCTGTATTATTGAAGTTTCCTGCGGTGATGGTGTTTGGGGAGTTACTTGTTTTGGTGAATTTAACTTTGGCACCTGCATTGTTCCAGTTGGTAAGGGAAGTGTCCATGGGAGTCTGCCATGCGGAGGCGTAATTATACGTACGAATGGGAATGGTGGTGCTGGGGTAACCGTAGGTTAGAAAGGTTGCCGCATAGATGGTACTGCCAAACATCGCAATCGCTGAGAACAACATGATGCTCATCAAAAACTTCCTTTTCATACTTAAAACCTCCAATAAATGTATTTTATTCTCTATTATAGTAACAAGTAATATTGGAGTTGAAATGAGTCCGAGGTCGTTGTTTTTGTCGTGAAAAACATGAAATATATCTTGATCCGACCCTAATGGTGTCAAAATAAGTCATTTCCTGTTCAATGTTCATGAATAATTTCCCTAAAATTACAAACAATACGTTCAACTTCTCATAGGGAAAGGTAGTGCTTGAACATGTGCAACCGTTTTTCATTGGCAGCCGATTTGGACGATGTCAGAGATCATTTCAAGATTCAGCGAGTGATGTATTATTACAAAAACCGATACAATATCAGCCCAACCCAGCATACGCCGATTATTTTGCATCAGGATGGTGAGCGTGTACTGGATGAGTTCCGGTGGGGGTTCATTCCATTCTGGGGGCGTGATGCCGTTAACGCAAATCTCATGACAGTGCATGAGAATCCTTCCTATTACAAACTGGTAGAGACCAAGCGCTGCGTTATTCCCTGCAATGGATTATATTACTGGCGGCAAGAGGGCAAAAAAAGTTATGCGGTTCGTGTTGTTATGCCGGATCGTGGCCTGTTCGGTATTGCTGGGTTATATGAGGTGTGGAGAGATACACGGAAAGAGCCGCTACGTACCTGCACGATGCTTATGACAGGCGCAAACATGGTTACACGTGAGTTTGGCAGTAAAATGCCAGCGATCCTTTCCGAAGAAGAGATCAACACCTGGCTTGATCCTGCCAATACACGAGTGACTCAGTTGTTACCGCTACTGAAATCGTATAACAGTACAGAGATGAATCTGTATCCGGTAACACCAATGGTCGCCAACGATGAACACGACTGTTACGAATGCGTGGAAGAGATGGATCAGAAGCTGGCTTACGTTCGGAGTTTCTGAGTATCCTTTGGAAGATGTGAAGAAAATGAAGAGGGCTGAGAGTCTGGAGACACTCTGCTCTTTTTTTCCTTTCTGAAAATGAAAAGTTGCAATTGCAGTGAAACGTAACTATAATCATTACAGTAAGCGAACGCATATATTCATATATCTATTAAAAGAGATATTTATAATCAGGAGGGAACCACGAATGAATCCAAAGTTTAACCAGATGTTTGAACAAGTTTCACTACCGACTGGCATTACACTGAAAAACCGTATCGTGCTCGCTCCCATGACTCATATGTCCTCGAATGCTGATGGTACGATATCCGACGCTGAACTTGCTTATTATGCACGTCGCACCGGTGGTGCGGGCATGTCAATTACGGCTGTAGGGCATGTAACAGAGACAGGCATTGGTTTCCCGGCTCAATTTGGCGTATATGACGACCGCTTCATTCCTGGTCTGAAAAAACTGGCTGATACCATGAAACAACAGGGCTCCGTAGCTGTATTGCAAATTTTCCATGCGGGCCGTCTGACGCCTGAACAAGCTGTACCTGCGGGTCAAGTGGTTGCTCCTAGTGCGGTTGCAAGTGAGCGTCCAGGATCTCCTGAACCAAGAGAATTGACGGATGCCGAGATTACTTCGATTATCAAAGACTTTGGTGAAGCGACACGTCGTGCAATCGAAGCCGGCTTTGATGGTGTTGAGATTCACGGTGCTAATGGTTATCTGATCCAGCAATTCTTCTCCCCGCATTCAAACCGACGTGAAGATCGTTGGGGCGGAAGTGTAGAGAAACGTCTGACATTCCCACTTGCTGTAGTAGATGAGATTCAGAAAGTGGTTGCCGAACATACCAAACTGCCGTTCATCATTGGTTACCGTTTCTCTCCGGAAGAACCGGAAACACCGGGACTCACAATGGAAGATACGTACCTACTAGTGGATGCGCTGAAAGATAAAAATCTGGATTACCTTCATGTCTCTGTGAACGAGTTCTGGTCCAAGCCAAGACGTGGCGAAGCAGATACACGTTCTAGAATGGAATTCATCCTGGATCGTGTGAACGGCAAATTGCCTGTTATCGGCGTAGGTTCAATTCATACGGCTGATCAGGCCGCTGAGGCGCTCCAAACGGGAGTACCTCTGCTAGCCATTGGACGTGAACTGATTATCGAACCGGATTGGGTTGAGAAAATCGAGAGCGGACGTGAAGAAGATATCGAGACGATTCTGACCAAATCCGATCAGGAACGTCTGGTTATCCCTGACGGGTTGTGGAATGCAATCATCCACACACCGGGCTGGTTCCCTATGGCAGAAGATAAATAAGATACACTTCAGAACTGGAATGGAGGGGGCGAAAGCTCCCTCTTTTTGCACATGGTCCAAATTCTCCTTGTCATCGCTCTGTGGTATGATGGATGAACAGGATCAACTGGATAATCAACGGTTTGGAGTGAAGGAATATGCTCGTAGCTGAACGGTATGAGAAAATAGTGGAATGGGTGGATACGCAAGGCAGCATGCGTGTGACCGAACTTAGTGAGCGCTGCGGGGTGACGGAAGAGACGATTCGTCGTGATCTGGACAAGCTCGAACAGGCGGGCAGGCTCAGACGGTCCCATGGCGGGGCGGTCAGCGTAAAATACAAGGATGAGTTACAGTCGGAGATTCCGTATCCGGAACGGGCTGTAGCCCATGCAGAAGAGAAGCGCAGAATTGCAAGCGAAGCGGTGAAAATGGTGGAATTCGGCGACCGGATCGCCCTGGATGCAAGTACAACGGCGTGGTACATGGCGGCAGGATTGCCGAACATTCCACTGACGGTATTAACCAACTCGATTAAGGTCGCCGCAGAGCTGAGTAACAAGGAGCAGATTCGTGTGATTGCCACAGGTGGGCAATTGGCTTCGAAGTCACTGTCTTTTGTAGGACCGCTGGCCGAACGTTCGCTTGATGCCTATCATGTGGATAAAGTATTCCTGTCTTGCAAAGGAGTGCATCTGACCAAAGGCATCAGTGAATCCAATGAATTACAGGCCTTGGTGAAGCAGAAGATGATCCATATTGCGGATGAGGTCATTTTACTTGCAGATTCCAGCAAATTTAACATACAGGCGTTTACCAGAGTTGCTGAGATGAGCAGTGTGGGAAAAGTGATTACAGATCAGGGTGTAGATGAAGAGCACGTTAGCGCATTGATCGAGCAGAATATTACGTGTATACGTGTGTAAACAAGAAAGGAATGAATGTCATGAAACATCCTTTTCATCTGAAAGCGGTATGGAATGGTGGGCGTAACAGTGAGGGAACAATCGATGCAGGTGGATTAAAAACGGTCATATCGATTCCGCAGGAGATGGGCGGACCCGGTACGGGAACTAACCCGGACGAGATGCTGCTGGGTGCAGCCTCCACCTGTTACCTGATCACGCTGGCAGCGATGCTGGAGCGTTCGGATATTACGCCGGATGAATTAACGCTTGAATCGGAAGCAACGGTAGATGTTACAAATAACGTATTTACGTACGAACGGATCGTACATAGACCCCGGATTGTACTCAGCCAAGATGCTTCGGAAGCGGATCTGACCAAGGCTGAGCGCCTGGCGCATAAGGCTGAATCCTCCTGTATGATCTCCCGAGCGGTGGCAGGTAATATCCAGATGGAGACACAACCGGTCATTGTTACTACAGGTGCTAACGCGGTGTGATATACTGAAGAGTAGACGATTCAAGTTGTCATTTGTGTAAAATAAGGAGTAATTCGGTATGAACACACAGAAGCGCAAGACTAACCGCTGGGTACGTTTAACACGTGTTATGAAGCTGAATTTTCTCAAATTGTTACGTGCTCCCGGAGGTGCCCATAAAGTATCTACCGGATTTGCCATAGGGTTTGGACTGGAACTGATCGTGATCTCGACGGCTTCCCTGATATATCTCGTATTTTATCCGATTGTGCGACTGTCTGGGGGTTCGGTGCCAGCAGCCATTGTTGGTAATGTGATCGGGAAACTTACGTTTTTACCTATTATCCTGATGCCGCTCGCGAAACAAATTGGCTCATGGATTTTGCCTGCGCACAGCATGGGACAGGGACCGGTACATGAGAGTGCATTCATGGAGCTGTTTCGCGGGAACTGGTCGGCCGTGAGTGAATTGTTGCTTGGTGGACTGGATATTCTGGCAGGCATGTCCGTATTTGGTGTCATTCTGGGTGTGATTTCGTACTTTGTCGTAAAATTCTTCTACGTCAGAGCGCTCAACCGGCGTTATGAACGCCGGCTGGAGAAACGCCGACAAGCGGATATCGCTTCGGTATCACCTCCGGTATTAATCAGGAAGCCATCACAATCATAATGGGCAGCATCAACATGGATGCAGCGGTGGTCCACAGAATGCAGCGGGATACAAACTGCGGAGAAGCATTGAACTGTTCAGCCAAAATAACAGCGTTCACTGCGGTCGGCATCGATGCGAGGATCAGCAGTACACTGAACAACGTACCTTCGACCTGAAGCGCGGTCAGTATCAGCCAGGACAGGATTGGCGCAGCTGCGAGACGGACTACAAGTCCGGTCCAGAAAGCTCGGCGTACATTGGGCAACCAAGGTACCGTTGCACCTTTGGGTCTGAGCATCTGTGCTCCCAGAATGGCGAGAACGATAGGAGAGTAACCCGCAGCCAGCATGGAGATCCCTCCATCCAGCGCTTCAGGCAGGCTCAGATTGGACGCACGCAGCACAATGGCGATGCCAGCAGCATAGATGGATGGCATGCGGAAAACGGACAGGATCGCATCTTTCACCGTGAATTCGGATCGCGCGGCAAAAAAGATACCTACCGTATTAACAATGATCATCTGTCCAATGACGTAGACCGAAGCCTTGTCCAGTCCAAGCTGACCAAAGGCAAGCAGTACAAGCGGGAGCCCGTAATTCACGCAGTTTGTAAACGTGGAGACGAGGGTGAGACCCGCTTTTTCGCTTGCACCCAGACGGAAAACCCGGCTTAATAGCTCGGCGAGGGCCCACAGAGCAATCAGATTAATAATAGAGAACCAGAACGTGCTGGTGACGTCCGTCCAGGTAATCTCTGCATGCAGCAATGTATTGAAGATGAGAGCAGGGCTCAAAATATAAAGGGAAAAGGTCGAGAGCGACCGGGTATCCCAATTCTTGAAGCGTTTTAACAGAATACCTCCGATCACGGGAAGTGATATCGGCAAGAACACATGGTATAAGGTGAGTAAAAATGAGTGAAGCAATGCAATTCAGTCCCTTCTGGATGAAAAACCTATCTTATCATAGCAGAAGATGCATCTCATATGAATGGATTTCAGTATGATGATGTGTAGTAATCGCCTTGTTTAACTAAGGATTTCCCTGATGGGCAGCGACAGCGGATTGCTATTTTGATATGGCAGATTTATTATAGAAGAGGTGCAACAAGATTACATACACATAGAGGAGGAAACTGTAATGAGTGAATCAAAACGCTTGCTCGTACTTGCCGGCTCTTACGCCGAAGCGGAAAATGAGGGCATTTATGCATATGAATTGAATGAGGATACAGGCAGCTTGTCCAAGCTTGACGGCATCGCGGGAGTGAAAAACCCAACGTTTGTCAACGTGGATGCTGAAGGAAACAAACTGTATGCGATTGGTGAAACAGCGTCAGCTGAAGGCAATAAAATGTCTGAAGCTGTAGCTCTGAGCATTGATCCTTCTACAGGAAAATTAACGTTGCTGAACCGGAATAATTCCATTTCAGCTCCACCATGTCATATCCAGCGTGACCCTTCCGGTAAATACTTGATTCTCTCCAGCTACCACGGTGGTCTGGTAGGTCTGCAAGCCTTGACGGATAACGGTGAAGTGGGAGCGCTCTTGGACGAGAAGAAACATGAAGGACAAGGTGCGCATCCTGAACGTCAGGACAAGCCACATGTGCACTCCGCATTCTTCAGCCCGGATGGTAAATACATGATGGTACAGGATCTCGGCGCAGATAACATCGCGATCTATTCTATTGATGCAGACAAAAATGAACTTGTGCTGCACAGTGAAACCAAAACACATCCGGGAGCAGGCCCACGTCACTTGGCATTCCATCCGAATGGTGAATTCGCTTATGTTATCAATGAAGTGGATTCTTCCATTACTTCGTTCAAATATGATGCAGCAGCGGGCACGTTGACTGAATTGTCTACTGTATCCACATTGCCTGATGGATATGATGGCAAAGAGAATACAACAGCCGAAATCACGGTTTCCAATGATGGACGTTATGTATATGGTTCTAACCGTGGACATGACAGCATCGTTGTATTTGCAGTAGATGCAGACAAAGGTCACCTGACACTGGTTGAGCATGTATCTGCTGAAGGTGAGCACCCGCGTCACTTTGCGCTGACACCTAACGGCAAATTGCTGATTGCAGCTAACCGCGATACGAACAACCTCGTGACATTCACGGTAGATCAGGAGAGCGGACGTCTGAAATACACTGGTCACAGCACAGGTGTATCCAAGCCGGTATGCGTGAAACCTGTATATCTGTAAAATGATAAATTTCTAAACCAGCTTTGGCTGGATTGAAAATGAAACGATAAAGATAAAGACCCTGCCATGTGGCGGGGTCTTTTATATTGAATATATAATTGGAAGATTAGGCTGCTGTTCAGCTGTAAGCGTGTGGATTGGAATAGAGCATTAATTCTATATAGGTTCACCTAACAACGAACAATTATCAATAGTATCGTGCAAGTAACTACCCCACTTCAAAGTGCGTACTTCCTGAATGGATAGTCAGGGTCTACAATGAGTGAGTAGCCAAAACAAACACTGCATGCATCTGAACAGACAAATTGGTGCAGGCTAAATATCTGATTATTATTTTTACAGGAACGAATCATATTTGAACAACAAAGGAGAAATAAATGATGAAATTGCAATTGGCGCTTGACTTGGTAAATATCCCTGAAGGTATCGCATTGGTTAAAGAGGTTGAACAATATATTGATATCGTTGAGATTGGTACTCCAATCGTTATTAATGAAGGTTTGCACGCGGTTAAAGCAATGAAAGAAGCATTCCCTAATCTGCAAGTTCTTGCAGACCTTAAAATCATGGATGCTGGTGGTTATGAAATCATGAAAGCAGCTGAAGCTGGTGCGGATCTAATCACTGTGCTTGGGGCAACCAATGACAGTACGATCAAAGGTGCAGTAGCAGAAGCGAAGAAACAAAACAAACAAGTTCTTGTGGACATGATCAACGTGCCTAACCTGGAACAACGTGCTCGTGAAATTGATGCGCTTGGCGTAGATTACATCTGTGTACACACAGGTTATGACCTACAAGCTGAAGGACAAAGCCCGTTCGAAGATCTGCAAACGATCAAAGCTGCTGTGAAAAATGCTAAAACGGCTGTCGCTGGTGGAATCAAGCTGGAAACATTGCCAGAAGTAATCAAAGCACAACCGGATCTGGTTATTGTAGGTGGCGGTATCACAGGACAAGCAGACAAAGCGGCAGTTGCAGCTGAAATGCAACGTCTCGTTAAACAAGGGTAAGCAGATGAGCAAAACACAGTACGCAGCTGACATCTTGAAGGAGCTGGAACGTACGTTAAGCCAGATCGACGATGCAGAGATGCAAGCGATGGCTGAGCACATTCTGGCTGCGGAACAGATTTTTGTAGCAGGAGCAGGCCGGTCAGGACTTATGGGGAAGGCTTTTGCCATGAGACTGATGCAGATGGGGCTTCGTGTATATGTGGTGGGCGAAACCGTAACACCTGGGATCAGCTCGAAAGATTTCCTCTTGCTGTGCTCTGGCTCAGGAGAGACAGGCAGTCTGGTGGCCATGGCTCAAAAGGCTAATCAGGCTGGTGCGCCTGTAGGTCTCATTACGATTAAGCCAGAGTCCACGATTGGGAAATTGGCAACTACGGTAGTGCGTCTCCCGGCTTCAGCCAAAGAGGACACAGCAACTTCCGGAGCGGCAGTAACCATTCAGCCGATGGGCTCGTTGTTCGAACAAGGACTGTTAATCGGCATGGATGCTCTCATCCTTACGATGATGGAAATGAAGGGTATGACCGGAGCGGATATGTTTGGCCGCCACGCGAACCTGGAATAGTGAATAGATGAAAGACCGGAATCCTTTGATTATGAAGGGTTCTGGTCTTTTCTGCGATACATAATCATTCATCTGTATAGGTTTTATCCTTGATTTACAGTTAAACTTTGCATCCCGACCAGGCTGTAGTAGAATTAATAGATAGCTGTATCGAATGAATGTACTTATTACATCATGCATGGAGCGGAAAACTTACCTCGTGTGAAGTGTCCCCGTGATATGTGTAATATACGCGATATAAGATTGAAGATGAGGGGGCTCGGAGCCATGGCAGCCGAAGTCAAGGAACGGATTAATCTGAAAGAAATCAACTGTGAGAAAGAATTGACCCTTGCGGTGATCGGTGGCAAGTGGAAACTGATTATTTTGTGGCATTTGGGTCTGGAAGGCACCAAACGTTTCAGTGAACTGAAACGCCTAATCCCTCATATTACCCAGAAGATGCTGACCAACCAGCTTCGTGAGCTGGAGGAAGACAAACTGATTGAACGCAAGGTATATGCAGAGGTACCTCCTCGGGTGGAATATACGTTGACAGATCACGGTCAAAGCCTGATGCCCGTCCTGCACGCAATGTATAACTGGGGTAAAAATTACGGTGAAAATGTAATTTGGAAAGAAAGCTAAATAAGTAAGTTCTATAATGAACCGCCAGGTAAATGGATACTTCCATAAACCAGCGGTTTTTTAGTTACTTTTAAATTTTGGACAGTGGATCAATAGTTTACTCCAAACGCAGCGGGCAGAAATAGACTTAAGAAGCGAAGCGTTCGCCTTTATCAACGGATTTTCACCTTTAAAAAAGAGAATCAAAAAATCCGGGGATAACAGCGATCGAAAGGCTATTCTGCCAGCGGAGTAATAAGGAGTAATCATTGTCATGTATAGATGCGCGGAATATGATACGATGAGAGATATTGGAAAATGCAAGGAGGATGACAACTAAAGATGGAAAAAATACGTACACGTGCTGAGGTAAACCCAGAAACGACTTGGGATCTGAAAGACTTGTTTGTAACCGATGTAGAGTGGGAGCAGGAGCTTCGATCACTTCCTCTGGCTGCTGCCCAGATCGAAACGTTCAAAGGACGTCTGGGCGAAGGGGCTGAACAATTACTGGCTTGTCTGGATGCGCGTGAAGCTTTGCAGGAGCGGATCAGCAAGACGGCTTCTTATGCCCGCTTGAAGCAGTCAGAGGACAGCACGAATCCGGTGAATATTGAGAATTCAGCCAAGTCAGGAGATATCCTATCAAATCTGTCGTCGTCCTTGTCTTTTGTCAATTCGGAGATCGTTGATCTGCCGGAGGGAACAGTTGAGCGTTATCTTGAAGAGCTTCCGGAATTGGAGCCGTATGCGCGCAGTTTGGAGCGTTTGATTCGAGAAAAAGCACATCGGCTTACGCCTGAGACCGAGAAGGTACTCGCTTCATTAGGAGAGGTACTGGATTCGCCATACCGTATCTATCTGCGCGGTAAACTGGCAGACATGACGTTTGACGATGCTCTTGATGGAGAGGACAATAATCGTCCACTGTCCTGGTCATTCTATGAAAATAATTATGAGATGTCGTCTGATACAAAGCTGCGCCGTTCTGCTTATGCTGCATTCAGCTCGACATTAAATGATTACAAAAATACGTTCGCAGAAGGTTATGCAACCGAAGTGAAGAAACAGGTTGTTTTATCCAGGCTGCGTGGTTACGACGATGTTACAGATATGCTTCTCAGCCCACAGCAAGTGAGCAAAGAGATGTACAATAATATTCTGGATATTATCCAGCAGGAACTCGCACCTCATATGCGCAGACTGGCGGCTCTCAAGAAACGTGAGCTGGGTCTGGACAAACTGATGTTTTGTGATCTGAAGGCGCCGCTTGATCCTGAATTTAGCCCTGCCATTACATATGATGAGGCGTGCATACTCATTCGAGAAGCACTTGATGTGCTTGGGCCGGAGTACGGCGAGATCGTAGAGCGCGCATTCAGTGATCGCTGGGTGGATTACGCAGATAACGCAGGCAAATCAACAGGGGCATTTTGCTCCTCGATATATGGTTCACACTCCTATATCTTAATTTCATGGGCGAACAATATGCGCGGAGCATTTACACTTGCCCATGAAGTGGGGCATGCAGGCCACTTCATGCTTGCGGGACGTTACCAACGGCTCACGAATACGCGGCCATCTCTTTATTTCATTGAGGCGCCGTCGACCATGAATGAAATGCTGCTGGCCGATCATCTATTGAAGCGTTCCGATAATCCGAGAATGCGTCGCTGGGTCATTTTGCAATTGTTGAACACGTATTACCATAACTTCGTTACACATCTGCTGGAAGGTGAATTACAGCGCAGGGTGTACGCACGCGCAACCAATGATGAGCCCATTACGGCAAAGACGTTAAGTCAACTCAAGGGAGACATCCTTTCCGAATTCTGGGGACCTGATCTGGTAATTGATGAAGGGGCTAAACTCACGTGGATGAGACAACCTCATTATTATATGGGACTATATCCATATACCTATGCGGCAGGCTTGACGGCTTCCACAGCGGCTGCACAGCAGATTCGTGAAGAAGGACAGCCTGCGGTAGATCGCTGGCTTGATGCACTCAAAGCTGGTGGAAGTCTCACACCGCAGGAGTTAATGAAACTTGCGGGTGTGGATATGTCCGGACCTGAGCCGATTCGCTCTGCGGTTGCTTATGTCGGCAGTCTGGTCGACGAACTTGAACGTCTGTATTCCTGATCTGGTTCATATAGTATATGGACAAGGCAGAACGGGTTGTCTGCATGCACCGCCTTCCTTGCGTGGGGGCGGTGCATCTTATTTTTGCAAGGGGAAAGGAACGATGATGAATGGCGTTAACAAGCGTGTCCTCATCGATGGGCCGATTAAGCGTAGATGGCTTTGGTGTGTTTGACGACATGAATGGAGTACCAGGTTTTGAAGGCAATCAGGGTGGTTTTTTTTCGGGATTTAATGAGTTTGCTGCAATGAATGCATTTGCTTCGATTTTCATTGGTGCCATATTTCTCATCATTGCGGGAGTCATTGTTTTTGTTATTTTTTCAGGCATACGCTCAGGGATGTCAAATAACGCAGCAGCCTTGTTAACCCTGCACTCAACAGTGGTGGCTAAACGAACGGAAGTCTCAGGTGGAAGCGGCGATAGCAGTGCGACTACCCGGTATTATGTTACATTTGAATTCGACAATGGGGAGCGCACTGAACTGATTGTTGGCGGAAACCATTATGGCATGATGGTGGAAAATGATCGAGGGATGCTGACGTATCAGGGGACACGTTTCAAGCATTTTGAGAGAGATGTACAACCCCAGTCGGGGGTAAGCAAAGGTCAATTTTATACGTGAAAGAAGAACTGCGGCTCCTCCCAGGTGGGAGAGAGTCGTTTTTGCTATACCCAAAAGAAAGAAAAACCGAAGGGTATTCAAACGCTTACAATGGTGATATACTCGTAAAATAAAGTTAAACAGTATTAAACAAAAACAAACAAACAACAAATACAGAATAAAGTACAGGGTTACGGACTGAATCAAGTGATACGGTTTGGAAAATAGGATTGGTTCGAAAGGTTGGTGAAGCGCGGTGAGTGTGCTGGCTTATGATTTGGGCGCTGGGAGCGGGAGAGCGCTACTGGGACATCTGAATGATCGTGGGATCGAAACAAGCGAAATTCATCGGTTC
This sequence comes from Paenibacillus sp. GM1FR, assembly GCF_002803315.1. Taxonomy (NCBI): domain Bacteria; kingdom Bacillati; phylum Bacillota; class Bacilli; order Caryophanales; family Paenibacillaceae; genus Paenibacillus; species Paenibacillus sp. GM1FR. Next base: position 121,001 of record NZ_MKZL01000033.1, read on the forward strand.
AAGAATGAACCAGTGAAGGTTGGCGAGCGGATGCACTGGGATATTCTGCGATTGCATCATGAATTGTTGCAGGGGCTTACCTTGGTGAAACAGCAGGGAGAAAAGCCAGAGAGCCTGGGGATCGATTCCTGGGGCGTTGATTTTGGTTTGCTTGGCAGTAATGGTGAGTTGCTTGGTAACCCGTATCATTACCGTGATACACAATTTAACGGCATGATGGATCAGGTACGCCAAGAGCTGACCTCTCAGCGAATCTTCGAACGTACAGGGATACAGTTTCTTAGCTTTAATACCCTGTATCAATTGGCAACGCTTCAACGCAGCGGTTCCCCGTTACTTCATGAAGCAGAGCGTTTTCTCATGATTCCGGATTTGCTACGTTATTTCCTGACAGGGGAAGCGGTGAATGAGTTCACGAATGCAACCACAACACAATTATACAATCCATCAGCGGGGCAGTGGGATAGTGAGTTGTTGGCACATATTCGTATTTCGGAGAAATTGTTTGGTGAAGCCGTGCTGCCAGGTACCCGTGTTGGACAATTGCGAAGCAGTATCTGTAACGATCTGGGATTGTCCCCGATACCTGTGATCGCTGTTGCGGAGCATGATACGGGTTCAGCTGTTGTGGCTGTTCCTGCAACGGAACGTTCATTTGCTTATCTGAGTTGTGGAACCTGGTCCCTGATGGGTACGGAGATAGATCATCCTGCAATTAGTAAAGAGAGTCTGGCCTTGAACTTCACGAATGAAGGCGGGGCGGGCGGAACATTCCGTCTGCTGAAGAACATTATGGGACTATGGATTTTGCAGGAAAGCATGCGGGAGTGGGAGCGCCAGGGGCAGGGAATTAGCTATGATGCGTTGTTGGCAAGGGCGGAACAGGCACCCCTATTTGCCAGTTTGTTTGATCCGGATGATGAACTGTTCATGCCTTCAGGAGATATGACGACGCGTATACGTCAGTATTGTCGTGATACAGGGCAAGTGGTACCAGAGGATCAGGGGGCTATTGCCCGGGCAATTCTGGAGAGTCTTGCATTGAAGTATAGAAGAGTTCTGGAATGGACGGAGCAATTGTCGGGTCAGGCGTTCAACGGATTGCATATGGTCGGTGGAGGCATCCAGAACCGCCTGTTATGTCAGTGGACTGCAAATTCCATTGGTAAGCCGGTATGGGCAGGTCCAGCAGAGGGAAGTGCCATCGGGAATATGGCTGTGCAATGGATGGCGAGCGGAGCTTTTAAAGATATCTGGGAAGCTCGTAAGGCCATTCGTGATTCATTTCCGGTAACTGTGTATGAGCCGCAGGACGGATCAATCTGGGAAGATGCTTATGGCAGATTTCTGCGTGTGACGGCTTCATCTAATTCACAAGCGGGGAGTGAGGTGTAACATGCTGGCAGCCGAGCGGTATGACCGGATTGTGGAGATGGTGAATGTAAAGGGCAGTATGCGTGTATCCGAGCTTAGTGAGCGCTGCCGGGTGACGGAGGAAACGATCCGGCGGGATCTGGATCGGCTGGAACAGGCAGGACGACTGCGCCGGTCTCACGGTGGTGCAGTAAGTGTGAAGGAAGATCAACCGGAGATCCCTTACCGGATCAGGGAGACAACCCATGCGGAAGAGAAAAAACGGATTGCACAAGCGGCTCTGGCGATGATTAATCCGGGTGATCGCATTCTGTTGGATGCGAGCACAACGGCAGGTTATATGGCAGCGAATATGCCGGATTTCCCGCTGACGGTCTTAACCAACTCGATCCAAATCGCTACTGAACTCAGCAACCGTGACAAGGTTGAGGTCATCTCAACAGGGGGCCAGCTGGCATCGCGCTCGTTATCTTTTGTTGGGCCGCTGGCGGAGCGTTCTTTGGAAACGTATCACGTGGATAAAATGTTTATGTCGTGCAAAGGTGTACATCTCGAAGGTGGAGGAATCAGTGAATCCAATGAACTCCAGGCAAGGCTGAAGCAGAAGATGGTTGGCATATCCGATCAGGTCATCTTACTTGCAGATGCCAGTAAATTTGGTGTCCGTGCTTTTGCCCGAGTATCCGGGTTAAATGCAGTCCATATGATCGTTACCGATCAGCCATTGGAGGCTGAACAGACAGATCGTTTGAGCGGATACGACATTGGTATCATCACGGTTTAATCTTTTAGATTTTATCTATATAAATTGAACTAAATCATAAAATCTGGGGATACCAGCAATCGGAAGGTTATTCTGTCATCGGAGTGTCCAGTGTAAATATTCTTAGTCAATTTATCTACTAATCAGTTAATAGGAGCGTGTAATTATGAAGGTCTCCTTATTCATTACCTGCCTCAGCGATGCCATCTATCCCCGAGTGGGGGAAGCCATGGTCAGATTGCTCGCCGCTCATGGCGTTCGGCTGGATTTCCCGCCGGTGCAGACCTGCTGCGGTCAGCCTTCCTACAATAGCGGGTACTGGGATGAGACTCGGGTAGCGGCCAAAACGATTCTTGAAGCGTTTGACGACAGTGATTTTGTGGTATGTCCTTCGGGATCGTGTACGTATATGATTCATCATTATCCCGAGCTGTTCGCGGATGAACCAGTATGGTTGGAGAAGGCAAAACGATTGGAAGCCAAAGCCTATGAGTTTACTCAATTCCTCGTTCAGGTACTCGGGATAACCGATCTGGGCGCACATTTTCCGCACAAAGTAACCTATCATCCATCCTGTCATGGCAGCCGTCTGCTGGGTGTGAAGGATGAGCCGATGGCGCTGCTCTCTCAGGTAAAAGGACTGGAATTGGTTCCACTTCCATTCGCGGAGGATTGCTGCGGATTTGGGGGGACGTTTGCCATTAAAATGTCCGATATTTCAGGAGCGATGGTGACGGAGAAAGTTGATCATGTCAAAGAGACGCAAGCCGAAGTATTGGTGGGGCTGGACATGGCCTGTCTGATGAATATCGCAGGTAATCTGCGTTATCGGAATGAACCGGTGCGTGTAATGCATCTGGCGGAACTACTGTATGAGGGGGTGCGAACAGGATGAGCCAACCGGGAGTCATGGATACTACGGTCAAAGAACGTGCCGGACTGGCCTTGAATGATGATTTTCTGCGAAAAGCAGTCAAATTCACGACAGAACGTTTGCGTAACGGGAAGAAATCTGCCTCAGAAGAACATGGAAATTGGGATGAATGGCGGGAGCGTGGCCGTCAGATTCGTTTGCATACAATTGCGTATCTGGATTATTATCTGAATGAATTTGTGAACAACGCCCGTGCGAACGGGGTTCATATTCATTTTGCAGATACATCGGTGGAAGCAGCGGCAATTGCGCTGGATATTGCGGCGCATAATCAAGCTTCTACGGTGGTGAAATCCAAATCGATGGTGTCGGAAGAAGTACATCTCAATCATGTGTTGGAGTCGGCGGGCATTGAAGCTATCGAGACCGACCTGGGTGAATACATCATTCAGCTGGCAGGCGAGGCGCCATCTCATATTGTCATTCCAGCCATCCATAAGAACCGCTACCAGATTGCAGAGTTGTTATCGAAGGAAGCGGGTGAAATTCTGGAGCCGGACACAACGGTACTTGCCGGATTTGTTCGCAAAAAGCTACGCGAGAAGTTCCTCGAAGCAGATATCGGCATGACCGGCTGCAATTTTGCGATTGCAGAGACAGGTTCCATGGTTTTGTTCGAAAATGAAGGCAATGCCCGTATGGTATCTACTGTTCCGAAAACGCAGATTACACTGATGGGCATGGAGCGGATCATCCCGTCGTGGACGGATCTGGAGGTCATGGCAACCTTGTTGCCACGCTCCGCAACAGGTCAGAAATTAACGATGTACATGTCAGGCATCACAGGTCCTCGCCGAACAGCGGATGCGGATGGACCGGATGAAATGCACATTATTATCGTGGACAACGGTCGATCCTTACAGCTCGGTGATCCTGAATTCCAGGAGTTGCTGAATTGTATTCGCTGCGGTGCTTGTCTGAATGCTTGCCCGGTATATCGCCATATTGGAGGTCATGCCTACGGTGGAACATATAGTGGTCCGATTGGCGCAGTACTGACTCCTGCACTCAATGGCAACATTGATGAATGGAATGATATTGCGGGTGCTTCGAGTCTGTGCGGAGCCTGTTATGAAGCATGTCCAGTTAAAATTCCATTGCATGATATGCTCGTTTATCTACGTAGGCGTAAAGTGGAAGACGGCCATGGAAACAAAATGGAGAGCATGGGCATGAAGGGTTTTGCCGCCGTGGTTTCCAATTCCAAACGTTTCAGTGCGGCCATACGTCTGGGACAGATCGGGCAGAAGGCAGTTGTACGCAACAACGGCATTTCACTCAAATTGGGTCCACTTAAAGGCTGGAACAATTATCGGGTTGCGCCAAGCCTCGCCAGGAAATCCTTCCGGCAACAATGGAACAAGCTGGATCAGGAACTGAACCAGGAGCAACCGGCCATGGATTCTTCCGTTCGCAGCCGTATGGAGCAGATTATTCGTGAGCGAGAAGAAGGGGAGGGTACTAAGCATGGTCACTGAACATCAGCAATGGCTTGCACAATTGGAGAAGAAGTCCATTGAGAAACAGGAGCAGTTCATGAATGACATTGCTTCGAAATTGAGAAGACCAAGGCAACGCCATGCACCGACCCAACCCTTTCGGGGAGCACCCGACTTTTGGACTGAACTGGAATGGGATGAAGAGAAGCGTATTCAAGCATTTACGGATAACTTTGTGAGTGTAGGCGCACACATCGCCCGGGTTCAGAACATGGAAGAAGTATCTCAATTTATAGCCAACAAATCTCATGAACTGAGTGCCAGGTATATCATTCGTCAGAATGAACAGGCGTTACAGGATCTCGGATTGGAAGAGCAGTTACCGGATGTACAGATCTCAGTGTGGAATAGTCAAGCGGATGAGAACTGGAAGGCCCGGGCAGCTGAGGCTGATATCGGTGTGGTCATGGCGGATTATGCGACTGCATACACAGGCTCGGTCACTGTGCTTTCTTCACCGGAAAAAGGTCGTTCAGTCAGTCTCTTGCCTACGGTACTCATCATCATTATTCCAGTAGATCGACTGTACACCAGACTGGGTGAGACGCTGGATCGATTTGACGAAGCGGGGAAAGAGAATCTTCCAGCAGGCATCCACTTTATTTCCGGGCCAAGCCGCTCTTCCGATATTGAAAATGATTTAACCATTGGGGTACACGGACCAGGCATTGTATATGGTCTAATAATGGGTTAACGGTGTGTTGAGTGTGATGGCGCATCATGATTTTGATAACTGTCCGAGATGCAGGATTTAACTGCTAAGGACAGTTTTTTATTTTACCTACTATAGTTAAAAGCTATTAAAATTATATTAATTATATATTTCACCTATTAATAATGGAGGTGTATAATCCATTTCAAGAGAGAGTTCATATGAGATATAAAAGAGAAAGAGGAGGATGAATACAGATGAGTATATTTTCTTACCAAGTTCCGTTTATGGATGGACACAACGGTGATTTTTCTGCTTTTAAAGGGAAGGTTCTGCTTATTGTGAATACAGCAAGTCGGTGTAGCTACTCCCGGCAATTCAGTGAACTTCAGCAGATGTATGAGAAATATGGTGATCAGGGGCTAGAGATTCTGGCGTTTCCATGCAACCAGTTTAACGACAAAGAACCTGGGAATAACACTGAGGTAGCCGAGTATTGCAGAAGTCAGTTTCAGATATCCTTTCCGATCTTGAAGAAAATTGAGGTCGTTGGGCGATCGATGCATCCGTTGTTCCGTTATCTGATTGAAGAAGCGCCATTTCAAGGTTATGATCTGAACACGAAGGAAGGACAGTGGATGGACACCTTTGTGAAGGAGAAGCATCCAGAATTGTATCAAGGTGACGGCATCAAATGGAATTTCACCAAATTCCTGATTGATCGCAGTGGGAACGTCCATGGCCGTTATGAAACGACAGTAGCTCCATTAGAGATGGAGTCAGTTATTCAGAATTTGTTGAAGAAATCATAAGTATACCCTAATCCCTGTCCTGAGGTCCTATGACTTTGGGACTGTTGAAGATTAGAACTGGAAATGTTAGGGTAAAAGAAGATAACGAAGGCCTCCATTTTTTTTAATCAAAAATGACCAATATACCATTTTGGTCAGTTAGTTCTATTGTGGTTTTATCGTTGTCTGGATGAAATATGAAAATGTGCAAAAAATAACTTGAATCTGTTGATCTGAAGAGTAAGTGTAATCGCGTCTGTAAATCAAGTCATTATTTTTTAGTTGTAGAACTCTTAACTTGGAAAGAAGGAGTGAGTGTCATGCCACCAATTTCAGTGCCTCAACCAAAAACATTTGGCCCACTGGGCAACTTGCCGCAATTGAACTTTGAAGAGCCGGTGCAATCTTTGGTGAAACTGGCTGAAGAATATGGACCGATCTTTCGTATGGAATACCCGGGGCGGAGTGAATTGTATATTTCCGGTCACAAACTGGTCGCTGAGGTAACAGATGAATCCAAATTCGACAAACGGGTGTGGGCACCCCTTGCGAAGGTTCGTGCTTTTGCAGGAGATGGGCTATTTACGAGTTGGACCGAGGAGCCGAATTGGAAAAAAGCCCATAACGTACTGCTGCCAAGTTTCAGTCAACGTGCGATGCAGGGATATCACAACAAAATGATTGATCTGGCTGTGCAGCTGGTTCAGAAATGGTCACGATTGAACCCGGATGAGACGGTTAACGTTCCGGATGATATGACACGTCTTACGCTCGACACGATTGGCCTGTGTGGGTTCAACTATCGGTTTAACAGCTTCTATCGGGAAGAACCACATCCATTCATTACGAGCATGGTTCGTGCGTTGGACGAATCCATGAGTTCATTGCAGCGACTGCGTCTGCAAGACAAGCTGATGATCACCAAAAAGAAACAGTTTGAACAGGATATCCGTTCCATGTTCTCGTTGGTGGATCACATTATTGCCGAACGCAAAGAGAAACCGCAGGAAGGCGCAGATGATCTGTTGTCCCATATGCTCAGCGGCAAGGACCCAGAGACAGGAGAAACGCTGGATGATGAGAATATCCGTTATCAGATTATTACATTCCTGATTGCTGGACATGAGACCACAAGTGGACTGTTATCCTTCGCCGTTTATTATCTGATGAAGAATCCGGATACGCTGGCTAAAGCACAAGCTGAGGTGGATCAGATTCTGAAAGATCCGGTTCCCACGTACAACCAGGTTCGCAATCTGAAGTATGTTCGCATGGTTTTGAATGAAGCACTGCGGTTATGGCCTACGGCCCCGGCATTTTCCCTGTATGCAAAAGAGGACACGGTACTTGCGGGTCAATATCCTTTGCAAAAAGGAGACAGCGTCAGTGTACTTATTCCCAAGCTGCATCGTGACCGCGAAGCCTGGGGAGACGATGTCGAGGAATTCCGCCCGGAACGGTTCGAAGATCCGAGCAAAGTGCCGCATGATGCCTATAAACCTTTTGGTAACGGTCAACGGGCCTGCATTGGTCAGCAGTTTGCACTTCAGGAAGCAACGCTGGTACTGGGCATGGTGTTGAAGCATTTTGACTTCATAGATCATTCGGATTATCAGTTAAAAGTGAAAGAAACGCTGACGCTTAAACCGGATAACTTCACAATTCGTGTACGTGCGCGTGGTGGGCAGCCAGTCATGGCCGTTCCGGGTGTAGCGGTTGAAGAACCAAAGCCGGTTGCCAAAAGAACGGAGCCGGATGCAACCAATGCCCACCACACACCGATGCTTGTTCTGTACGGTTCCAATCTGGGTACCGCTGAAGGCATTGCACGTGAAATTGCAGATACCGCCAGATATCAGGGTTTCCGGAGTGAGGTTGCTACGCTGGATGATCGTGTTGGCAAACTGCCAAAGGAGGGTGCCGTCATTATTGTCAGTGCATCCTATAATGGTCAGCCGCCAAGTAATGCCAAGATGTTTGTCGAGTGGATCGAACATGCAGATGCGAATGAATTCAAAGGAGTGCGTTTCGCCGTTCTTGGATGCGGTGACCACAACTGGGCCAGCACCTATCAGCGTATTCCGCGTTTAATAGATGAACAGTTATCTTCCAGAGGAGCAGAGCGGTTATCACCGCTGGGTGAGTCAGATGCCAGTGGAGATTTCGAGAAACAGGTGGGGGATTGGACAGAGCAATTATGGCCAGATCTCGCACGAACGATGGGACTGAAACTGAACACAAGCTCCAATAGCGAACGCAGTTCCCTATCTGTACAGTTTGTCAGTGGGCTCGCCGTAACACCGCTTGCGGATACGTATGATGCACATGTGGCAGAAGTACTTGAGAACAGGGAGCTTCACGACGCGGGCAGTGAACGAAGCACACGTCACCTGGAGATTAAATTGCCTGAAGGCATAACCTACAAGGAAGGGGATCATCTGGGCATTCTGCCACAGAATCCACCGGAACTTGTGGAACGTGTATTGCGTCGTTATGGATTCACCGGAACGGAGCATCTTGTTCTGGATGCATCCGGTCGGAGTGCCGCGCATCTACCGCTGCAACAACCGGTGAACCTCTATGATCTGCTCAGTCATAGCGTTGAGCTTCAGGAGGCGGCAACTCGTGCGCAGTTGAGAGAAATGGCAGCATACACCGTATGTCCACCGCATAAGAAAGAACTTGAAGCGCTGCTTGATGAATCTGTGTATATGGATGAAGTTCGGAACAAACGGATCTCCATGCTGGATTATCTGGAGAAATATGAGGCATGTGAATTGCCGTTTGAGCGTTTCCTTGAATTATTGCCTTCACTAAAAGCCAGATATTATTCGATCTCCAGTTCACCACGTGTTCAGCCCGATCAAGCGAGTATTACGGTTAGTGTTGTGCGTGCCCCTGCATGGAGTGGGCAGGGAGAATACAAAGGAATTGCGTCCAACTATCTGGCTAACCTGAAACCGGGTGACGAGATCGTCATGTTCACGCGGACACCGGAATCCGGCTTCCAACTGCCGGAGGATGCACAGGTTCCCGTTATCATGGTAGGTCCGGGTACAGGTGTTGCTCCATTCCGAGGTTTCTTGCAGGCAAGGCACGTATTGAAGGAACAAGGTCGTGAGGTTGGCGAAGCCCACCTGTACTTTGGATGCCGGAATCCCGAGCATGATTATCTGTACAAAAATGAATTGGAAGCAGCCCAGCAAGAAGGGCTTGTGAAACTTCATACGGCCTTCTCCCGTGTAGATGGGGAGGAGAAATGTTATGTACAACATCTGATGAGAGACGATGCCCGTCATCTGATTCCTTTGTTTGAAGAGGGTGCGCATCTGTATATCTGCGGTGATGGCAGCAAGATGGCACCTGATGTGGAAGCTACACTCCAGCAGGCATACGCTGATATTCATGGCAAATCCGCGAAGCAAGCAGAAGATTGGCTTAATCAGCTTCAGCAGGAAGGTCGTTATGCCAAGGATGTATGGACAGGCATCTGATGTACACATGTGAAGGGTAAGCTTGATCCGTAACTGGCTGAGCGGTGAGATACAGAAGCAGTTCTGTTCTCACCGCTTTTTGACATAAAATGATTCTTCAGCAGATAAGTGGTTGCATGGGTTATAATTATATATTGGAAGGGAGCACCCGTATGCAGACATTTGGGAACCATTGTATGGCTTGCGAAAAGAACCAGCTTTACTTCCGTCTACAAGGCCGTTTCAGGTTTTTTCTTCCGGTGGTTGGCCGATAGATCGACTCGACGCTGGAGAGAGGAAATAATATACGGGAAGGGACTCTGCCTTTTCCCTGGAGTTCAAGATAATCCAGTCCCACGCCCACAAGTCTGATATTGTTAAATGCATTCCTGGAAGGGAAAGTCGTGCGGATTCCCACTCTGACGCCTCGCCGTGTTCGAGGAATATCGAATACCCGAATGGAATTCAGACTAAGTGGAATGAATAACTGCCGGTTTACTTTGATAAACTGCCTTGGATAGACACGACGAATACGTCCCGGTTCCAACCCGGAGAGTGGAGTATTCAGTTCTGCAAGGTGCCCCTGGAGTTCTGCCAGGCGCTGCTGAAGTGTTTTTCCAGTATGGAGATGCTGCCAGCTCATAAGTATTCCTCCGTTCGCCATTTGTACCTAGTATATGAAGGAACGGGGTCGGAAGGTGTACGTTTGATAGCCCATGTTCGTTAAGGCTAACGGGGTTTCTTTTATAATAGAGGAGTGATTCACATGATCGTAGAGATGTATAAAGACCTCATTAAGGATGAGCGTGGCAATTATTATCTAGCAGTGCAGATCGAGGGCAATGAGCTTACGCTCGTTAATGCTTTCGTCGAAGCGGCATTCACACCTGAACTGATCTACAATGAAGAGTTTCGTACCAAGCATAAAGAGATGGAAGGCGGATTTGTAGGCAAAATTGCGATGGACCTGCTAAGGCATGATGTGGTCATGGGGATGAAGCAAATCGACCGCAAACTGTTGAACTTGTCGGATGTGGAACAGCAGTTCACGGTAAATTATATTGATACGATTGAATTTTATCGTCACCCGGCGTGGAACCGGAAGGTGTAAGGTGAAAGTCATCTCCTCTGTAACCAGAGAGAGAATGATTTCCGAAGTAGTAGTCAATTTTTCTATCTTGTGTCCTTATGAATAAGAAATAAAGAATGTAAACGCGCAAGTGCAGGGGAAGTAAACCTCGGCAACTTGCGCTTTTTGCATACAAACAATTAACGATACGTAGGATGGATGATGCCAATATCGCGCTCGGTGCTCAAACTTCCATCAGCGTAACGCTGCATTTCATTTCCTTTGATCCGAATTGGGATGCACTCTCCTTGATAGAAGAGCTCTCCCTCAACGGTGCGAACGCTCATTCCGATGACTACCTCCAGATGCCCACTATGATCCGTTACAAGCCGAATCCCTGACGGGCCGTCCAGATGAACCTTGCCTTCCAGATATACCGTCATGCGATCAGGGGTGTTGACCAATTCATATCCTACTCCGTTGACTTTTCGGCTATAAGCCGTGTTGCCAGATACGATCTCACCATGATCCATGTCGATGGGGAGCAGTCCGGTAAACCAGAGCTGATTCGATCCAACAGGCATAATTCCGCATAATCGCTCCACATAATCGAGGAGACAGAGGATGGAGGGTGAGTACGTCTCGGTAAAACCTTGTTCTCCCGTCCATGGGCTTAGTACCTGACCAAATCGTTTATCTTTGGATAGAGCGGACAAGATTGGCTGCATTACCCAGGTTAGCTCCACATATCGATGATGATACTCGAATGCGTGAGGTGCCCGAATCAGACTTAGAAAATTGGATGCCCCTCCCCAGCTGTTATAGGAGGAAAAGGGATCAAATCTGGGATCATCCATCGAAATCGATGTAAACGGGTATTTAGCAAAAAACTTGCTTGTATTCAACAGGTAGCGATGCAGTAGGTTATCGAACAATTCACGGTCGCCCACCTCGCAGGCCATTACGCGGAGCAACACATCAGATTGGACTCGGACCAATTCGTCATTGCGATCCCGATCATAGAAGAACATATCCTGTTCGTCGTAACAATAACGGAAGAGACTTTCCAGGCTAGACTCGGCTTTTGCTTTCCAATCCGTTCCCGATTCTCCCAGTTCTTCAGCCATACGGGACAGATACATGCGCTGACAATAGATATTGGCGGTCAGATCCGGTGCCAGAAAAGGCAGAATCGGAGAATCCGGATGATAGGCAGAAGCATCATTCATATAAGGTGTATCCGGAACATGCCAGAATCGCGGGGATAAGTCATGTCCGGTGTCAAACGTACTGAAGGCCTCTACACAGCCAGTTCCTCGGGTATCACGGTTGCGTGCAATCCACTCATCGTAACGAACCATAGCCTTATACATCGTGTTCAGGAAAGGCGACTGCTTCCCATGATTGCCATGAAGCTGATAGTGGTTCCATACACTGCGTGCCAGCGGAGTGACCAACTGGATTTGCCGGAAAGAGGGTCCGTTTGCCGTGAGTTTATACGGGAGCAATCCATCTGCTCTTTGCTGCTTGGCAAATGCGAGGTACGTTGTTTCGGACACGGAAGGCAGCAGGCGAGACAGCAGCTGCGCATTGATGGTACCTGTGCTCTCTAACCAACATCCCAGATAGATGCCACCTTCTTGTAAAATAGGGTCGTTGTCTCCCATGGGCAGGATACAAGCAAGCAAATTCTCCACCGCTGCATAATACGTAGCTTCCAGTTGTCCGCCCGATGCCGCAAACCGGATACCCGACGCATGCCATTCTTGTAATAACTGCTGATCTTCCGGTTTAACTGGCTGAACTTGATCCATCATCGAAATGTTGCGCAGCCGATTTAATATCTCTTCTGTCATATGTTCCTCCTCACAGCGTCTGCTTATTGATTCGATTCAAAAATACGAACGGTCCCGTTATAGAAGTCCGAGTCGACTTGCGTGCAGATTAATTATAAAAGTATAAAAAAGACTGCGTGATATGCGCAGCCTTTAAATGAAATTAATAATGTAGTGCAGACCTGGGGGACTTAGAAACGAACCAGATTATTGACGTTGACAGGCAAACCCGTCGCGATGGCGCGATTGGCAGCAATACCCGTCAGAATGGATCTGGCACCGTCCACGTGGTTAGCAGCGCGATGATACGGATCTTCAACAGGCTCTCCAAACAGATCATTCAGCAGAACCGGGTCACCTCCGCCATGTCCACCTGCTTTTTCTTCCACTTCAACCTCATATGGCGCATCAAACATTGGAAGAACCCGCAACGTTTTACCGATCAATGCACCTTCTTTACTCTTGTCACCCAATGAGTTGACATAGGATTGCTCCACAATGTTCATCTCAATCCGGCCTTTGGTGCCATTAATGGCAATGCGGTAACCTTCCCATGGCTGGTAGGCGACGAGGGAGTACGTCAGAATCGCTTTGTTCCGATACTTCACAAGAACACCCATCGTATCCTCAATGTTGATGCCATCCCCAAATACGCTCTGATCGCGCTGGTAACCATCTTCCGATTCGGCATCCAGATACATGGACTTCATATGTGCGTCTGAATCCAAATGCAGTGCAAAAGGATCATCCTTTGCGATCGGGTTGCCGGTTGCCCGGTTGTAGAATTGCGTTACACCTCGTTCTTCTGCATTTTCTCTGCCGTAATACATCAGATCACCAAATGCAAACACGGTATCCGGTTGCGAACCAATCCAGAAATTCACCAAATCGAAGTGATGGGTGGATTTGTGCACGAGTAATCCGCCGCTATTACGCTTGTCCCGATGCCAACGGCGGAAATAATCTGCCCCGTGGCGGGTATTCAGCAGCCATTCAAAGTGAACGGAAGTGACTTTCCCGATGGTATCATTCAGAATAAGTTCTCGAATCTTAGTATGGTGCGGTGCATAACGGTAGTTAAAGGTGACTCTTACGTTCTGGCCAGTCCGCTTGACAGCATCCAGAATCTCCTGACATTTCTCCTCATCGATGGTCATCGGTTTTTCGGTGACAACGTCACAACCCAGTTCCATCGCACGAATGATGTACTTGTGATGGGTGCGGTCAACACTGGTTACGATGACATAGTCAGGCTTCTCGTTCTCAATCATCTGATCAAACTGATCTGCAGGATAAGTGGGTACCTCAGGATACTCGTACTTTTCCTTCAATAGTTGATTCGCGTAGTTCATGCGGACTTGATTTATATCGCAAAAGCCGACAAGCTCGGATGTATCCCTATAATCCCGGGTCAAAGCACCATAAAAAAATTCGGCGCGGCCGCCAGTTCCGACTAATACATAACGTTTCTTGTTACTCATGTCTATCGCCTCCTTGAATATAGCTCTAGCCTATAACAAGGGAGTACTTCTTTCGCCGCATTTTATGCGTAACCGCTTTCAAATGCCGCATATTTTGCTATAATTTATGGAAAGGAGAGAGGGCGACATGACAGAACCTTTCAGTGCAGATTTTCATGATCCCTCGGATTTACTGCACATCGAATATGATCGTCGCATTGGATATTTCTCGATGACGGATGACCACCTGCATGATCATTATGAGTTGTATTACCTGTTGTCTGGTGAGCGCATCTATTTCATTAAGGACCGGACCTATCGGGTAAAGGCTGGTGATCTGGTGTTTGTTGACCGAAATACGGTTCATAAAACATTGGAGAGTGGCATGCCTGACCATGAACGGATGGTGCTGTATTTGAAGCCTGAGCTTTTTGCAGCCATAGCTATTTCCCCCGAGTTAGTTGAAGGCTTGAAGGAACCCTTCTGTTGGGAGATTCCTATTGTAAGGTTTCCATCTCAAGTCACTGAGGTTCTAGAACGGATGGTTAGCGAAATGGTGGATGAAATGCTTCGTCCTCAACCTGGAAGCAACCTGTTGCTCCGTCACCGGGCTGTTGAATTGTTGCTCCATGCCTATCGTAATCAACACCTGGGCAGGTTAAGCTCTGATGATCGTGAGCCGGTTCTTCATCCCAAGACACAGGCAGTTGTACGTTACCTGAATGAGAACTATCAGAAACCACTGATATTACCGGAGGTGGCGGGCATGTTTCGCATTAGTCCGCATTATCTGAGTCGATTGTTCAAACAAACGACGGGATTTACCTTCAGTGATTATCTGAATCTGTTACGGGTGAAGGAAGCACAGCGTTTACTGCGAGAAAGTGAAGAATCCATTACAGACATCGCCTGGCTTGCGGGGTTCAGTAACTTCTCTCATTTTGGCAAGATGTTCAAACGTACCGTTCAGGTATCACCAAGAGTTTATAGGCAGGAATACAAGGAATCGGGTTCCGTGAGGACCCTAAAAGAGGGAGAGAATATACGATGATTGAAGCGAGATTAAATGAACTGGGGATCATTTTGCCACAGGCAAGCGCCCCCGCAGCGAAATACGCTAATGCCGTTATTGTGAATGGAATCATGTATGTATCCGGGAAAGGACCGGATACCTCCGAACGCGGCAAACTGGGATCAGACTTCACAACAGAGCAGGGGTATGATTTTGCCCGGAATGCTGGACTGGAGGTGCTTGCTGTCGTTCGAGATGTGTTGGGTTCACTGGATCGGGTGAAGAGAGTGGTTAAAGTGCAGGGATTCATTAATGCGTCCGCTTCGTATCAGGAGCATCATAAAGTGCTGAATGGATTCTCGGATTTGATGATGGAGGTATTTGGGGATCAGGGGGTACACGCTCGTTCAGTACTCGGTGCAGTGTCCGTAAGGGATAATTTACCGCTGATCATTGATTCCATATTTCAGGTGGAGGAGTAGATGTATATATGATTGGTTCATCTTCATTTAATCCGATTATGTTAACGATACCCGAGAGCTTCCATACGGAACGCCTCACGATTCGAGCACCTTATATAAAATGGATCTTCCACTCGATGTCGTCCAGAAAGAATAAAACATTGTCTGATTAACAGCAGATCTGTCATGGCGATTTTCACCCCGATAATGTTATGCTCAGTGAGGCCGGCGACCAATACTGGGTCATCGATTGGATGACTGGTATGTCGGGTGATCCTACGGGTGATGTGGCTCGAAGCTGGGTAATATTAATGAGTGGTACTTTACCGGAGGATACAGAGCCAGTTATACAATAGTTTAAAATCTATAAACGAATCTAACTATATTATATAAAAAGGGTAGAGAAAGAGAGGGGACATATTCATGCTGCATTCATTAAAGGCCATACAATCATACAAGTCAGGTAATACGCCGGAAGCCCAGCAGCTATGGCTGCAACTGCTGGCAGCAGCGGAGAAACCCCATATTAACCTCGAACGCATTCATTCCATTGCCGAACTTGAGGGCACAAATCCGGTGCTGGACTACACCGAGCGTACACTTCACGTACTGGAGGAGCTTCAGGTTTCTTTTTGGGTGCGAGAAATTCTGGAAGACGTATTAATCTGGTCAGAGACGGCGAAGGCCGGATCACGGGAGCAACGGCGGGTATGGCAAAAGCAGGGCGTTAACTTGTTTGTACACAATGTGGGGTCCGCTCAGTTATATGACTTATACGCAGTGGCAGAGCACCTGGATAATGACATCGGTAAGACCAAAGAGACGAGTATAAATCAACCTGGTTCTCCGGGCGATGCCTTAAGTAAGAATGTGGATATAAGCGAGCATGATGCGCTGAATACACACACTCCAAGGCATGAGATTATACGTACTCTAATTGCTACACATGGACTTATTGGTCAATACATACGGGGTGAGATTCCATTTGCCGAAAATGCTCCGCTTCACGGCTTGATCGTCAAAGGATGGCTCACTACAGATGAATTGCACACCATACTGATGGCATTAAATGAGTGCATTATTGCAGGCGTTGATCGAGCGTTATGGAATCAGGTTCAGGCTGAGGTACAGCGAATTGTAGGCTGGATTATCACTGGACCGAATCATAAGGACTGGAGCGTGAAGGAACGGTTATCCCGCTTAAGAAGTTCATCCATTCGGCAAGGAGAAGCTATGGATACGGCTTATGCCAGGCTCCAAACGGAACTGGATGTAGAACAGGCGCTGGCTCCGCTGGCTCATCGCACATTATGGTATGTGGAGTCGGCCATGCAGGATTTTTCGCTGCAGGAGATGGTGAAAGTGTTCCTGTTGACGCTTCGCAGCGAAAGTATGCATCCCACATCCATGGAGAGTCGATCTGAAATCGTTCGTCATATCAGCTTCGAACCATTGATGAATACAATGTATTACGACTACAAGGGCGTCAAGAAGCTCAATATTTACAAGAAACGAATGATTGAAAAATATTTGGAACAGTATGCGTGGGAACAGATTGTGGCAGGGGAGCAGATCGTCTATCCTCATCTAACCCATCGCATTGAACGTCATACGGATCTGCCGGATACATTATTCGTGACCTTTGAATTTTCTCCAGCGGCGGAGAAACTGATTGCATTCTGTATTGAAGCGGAAAAGTCGCCGTTATACGATAAGGCTGTACTGCTGTTATTTGACCTGTTCGGATTGCGTCGGGATGCGTATGACCGTTTCCACAACGAAGAGACGTATTTGTCCGATATGAACAGCTCCGGTGATTACAAAAAAGTACTGCTCGACTATATCGTTGGTAAACGGGTATTGGACATCGGTCCAGGTGGAGGAATTCTGCTGGATCTGATTGAGCAGGAAAAACCGGAAGTGGGGCCGATTGGTATCGATATCTCAGCCAATGTCATTGAAGCGCTGGAACGCAAAAAACAGCGTGAGGGACATCGCTGGCAAGTGATGAAGGGCGATGCCCTGCAACTGGAGCAATATGTGCAGCCGGGCACAGTGGATACGGTTATTTTTTCATCCATTCTGCATGAATTATATTCATATATTGAACTGGAAGGTCGAAGATTTAATTCCGATACGGTTGTAGCAGCGCTGAGAAGTTCATTTCGTGTGCTGTCACCTGGAGGAAGAATTCTGATTCGGGATGGGATCATGAGTGAGCCGGAGGCGCAGAAGCGCCGGATTCGTTTCCTGGAAGCGGATGGGATGCGCTGGCTGGAGCGGTATGCAGAGGATTTTCAAGGACGTGCAATTCAATATGAGCGGATCTCAGACAATGAGGTCGTATTGCCGATCAACGATGCAATGGAGTTTCTCTACACCTATACGTGGGGCGAAGAGGCATACGTGCATGAAATTCAGGAACAGTTCGGTATATTCACGCCGACAGCCTATGAGAACTGTATTCGAGAAGCGCTGGGTGAACAAGCCGAGATGATTACGTTCCGACATTTTCTCCAGGAGGGGTACACGGAAGCACTTGGAGAACGAATGATCTTCATGAAGGAAAATGGTGAACCTGCGCCTTTGCCAGACAGTACCTGCCTGATTGTCATTGAGAAGAAAAAAGGGTTGGCGGATGGATGATGAGTGAGGCCAGTACGTTTTTGTATTTTGTCAGACATGCGGAGTCTCGATATGTTGAAGGACAGGAACGCGAGCGTGGACTGACAGAGCAAGGTCATCAAGATGCGGGAACGGTTGCCAGTCTGCTCCATGGGGAGCAGATTCAACTGTTTTATTCTAGCCCCTACAGGCGAGCGGTAGATACGATTCAGATTCTGGCAGATTGGTCAGGTGGAATTGTGGTGACGGAGGAAGATCTGCGTGAACGCCAGTTGTCGAGTTCGGATGTGAAGCATCATAATTTTCGTGAAGCCAAGCAGCAGTTGTACCGTGATCCTACGTATGCGTATTCAGGCGGGGAGTCTGGTGAACAGGCTCGCCTAAGAGCAGTAGCGGTCATCGAGAAAATTTTGGATAGGCATGCGGATCACAAGGTAGTCATCGGAACCCATGGAGATGTAATGACGCTTATTTTACAACATTATGATTCTTCCTACAGTTATGATTTCTGGGAGAAGACTACGATGCCGGACATCTATAAGTTACAGTTTGATGGAACGCAAAAGTTGGTCCAGGTCACCCGATTGTGGGAGTGACAGAGTTATATAAGAGAAATGCATTAACCAGAATGATAGTGGGGAGGAGTGAGTTGGCGGATGAAAATTACGCTTTTGCCTGATACATACTTTATTGAAAATCTAAGCGTATCTCCATTACAGGATAGAATGTACTGCATATTTGATCTCGAAGGTACAGGCATTAATCCTGTGGTGGAGAGTGTAACTCAATTTGGTGCGATGCATTACCAAAGAGGACAACAATGTAATACAACATTTTCATCACTTGCACGTGCGAACAAACCTATACCAGAAGCTGTGGCGAAATTAACAGGCATTTCGAATGAGGAAATGTTGGAGGCTCCGTCGTTCGTAGAAGCATTTCAGAACTTTCAGGAATTCATTGGTGATAACGTGCTTGTAACACAAGCAGGATATGAATATGATCTGCCCATCTTGAAGCGGCATTGTGATGAGTATGGTCTCCCGATGTTGACTAACCCGGTGTTGGATACAAAAGCGATGTTTACTTACATTCATCCTGAGATTAACGAGGTCGTCTCTACGGATTTTCTGATTCGGTATTACGATTTGAATACAGATGGAATTCACAGACACAATGCTTTGGCGGATTGTGGTGTGATTGCTCGTATCTTTGAAAGTATCCTTAGTGAATATGAGGGATTTCAATTGGATCATTTTACAGCCGATCCTAATCGAATGATGAAGCGTTTTGTTATACCTGAAATGTATTTGACATGATAAGGAACTGGAGGGGAGATCAATGAGCAGAACGGATGTGGAGAAGCTACTGTTGGATATTAACGAAGGACGGATTTTGACCCATCAGACATTCGAAGGACTGGATGTGGAAGTTTACCTGGATGAAAGGGATGCCTCTGCATTTGCTGACGAGTGGATGCAAGCTTTTGTACGATGGGCTCAAGATACCGCGGTAGCTGAAGAAGAGGTGCTGCGCGCATGCAGGGAACAGGCGTTTAAACAGACTTTAGCTCTCACCGGCGAACCTGAGTTAGCGGGGTATGTGAGTGATGATATGGGTTTAATTGGTGCTGCATTGTTACAAGGTACGGCGAACGATTCCTTTGTGGATCAGCTGCTGGAAAGTTATCGTCAAGGCAGGTTGCCCCTGCGATAAGCGGGGGAGGACCAACAGTGGTGTTTTCGTTTGTATAAAAAAACAGCATCAAATGTACATTGTGGGTCGGCTGAGGCATAAGGTACAATTCACCTAAGCAATCGGTGAGAATGATAATCATTATATGTGAAATGTTCTCACGGTTACATCAACAGATCACATAGGGGTGAAGGGTAACATGGTAGGTTTAGTTAAAGGTTTCAAAGGGTGGGCGATCACATTATTGCTCATGGGTCTGGTTATTTCAGGATGTAGTACAAATACCGCTACGAATGCGGAACAGACTCCTGCAACTGAAAGTGCAGCTTCTGGAGAAAATACTACTGAAACCGAGACAGAGCCTGCTACACGGGTTGTACAGGATGAATTTGGAGATGTGACGATTCCGGTTCAACCACAGCGGATTGCTGGAATATATGTGGAGGATTATCTGAAGGCGCTCGATATTACACCTGTAGTGCAGTGGTATCATCCTTTGTGGGGTGTACAGGATTATTTAGGACTGGATGTTCCGCAATTTGACACCACAGGGAGCATTGAAGCTTTGTTGGCATATGATCCGGATCTCATCATTGTAGATGGTGGAGTGGATATGGAGAAATATGAGATGTATTCCAAGGTGGCACCGACGTATCGTCTGCCTGAGAGCGTATTGCAGGATTCGAATCAAATTTTGAAAACCATTGCCGATGTTGTGGGTAAACCGGAAAAGGGTGAAGAAGTTGCTACGGCATTTGAGGCCAAGATTGCAGATGCCAAATCGAAGCTGCAGGAAGCGGTTGGAAACGAGACTGTCGCAGTTGTCCGGCTGAATGTTAACGATGACACACTGGCGTTGTTCGGTGTGAAGAATCGATTTACCGGATTTATTTATTCCGAGCTTGGTCTAACACCTCATCCTCTGGTTAGCAAGATGGAAGAATATCAGGAAATCTTGTCTGAGGAGGCCATCCCGCAACTTGATGCGGATCATCTTATTATTTTCCCTTCCAATGGAGAATGGTCATCCCCTGAGAACAAGGAAGCTTTGAAGGTACTTGACAGCAAGTTGTGGCAGTCGCTTCCAGCGGTTAAGAACAATCAGGTGTATATCATGGAAAGAGCACATTGGCAATCAGGTGCGATTACAGCAAATTCCATGAAAATTGATGATCTGTTGGAAAAAATGACTCCATAAGTGAATCAATTTCATAAGACCTTAATCCATTTTTAGTGAGTCATGAAATTGATTCGAGCATGATCCCATAAGAAAGTTCTTCAGCCAGGGTTGAAGAGCTTTCTTTTTTCGTATACACTATTTTAAATGATAATAATTCTCAGTTAAGGAAGATGAACATGTGCCCCACGATAATACAATGGATTCCCATGCCCTGGCTATGCACGCTTCAACATATGGAATACGTAGATCACCATAAATCTGATATCGATAAACGTTTGTTATACAGAATGTCGTCTTCACACGCCATATTTGTTGTAACGTCTGGGAAGGGTTCAATGGTTTGCTCAGATCGGGAATCTCATCTGGAAAAAGGAATGATTATGTTTGTTCCGGCTGGAACATCTATTAAGATAGAAGGCTCTCCTTGGACAGGAAGTGAATTGCAGTATTATAAGCTTGATCTAATGGTGGCTGAGATAAAAGAAGATATTTCGAACGCTTTGTCTAGAAGAAACACGGAGGAGCAGCAGGAACTTTCCCAAAGTCCAGATTCTCCGACATTATTACCGCCGCTTATGCAACTCAGCTTCAGTCCGTGGAGTTCCTGTCTGGAAGCCTTGGAACAAATACTGCGTCAACAGGTCACTGGCGATTGGCTGGAGCAATGGGAGGTACAGCTTCGTTTCCAGGAGTGGTTCCGTGCCTTGCTTCGCCAGAGTGCCCCCGAAACAGAAGTACCTGATGACCGTGCCCGTCTTCAAAGTTCAATTCGTTATATTGGCGACCACTACGATCAGACGATAACCGTGGATGAGCTCGCGGCAGATATTGGTCTTACCAGAGCTAGCTACACTCGGCAATTCAAAAGGATTACGGGCAAGCTCCCGCTTGAATATGTAAATGCGGTTCGGCTTGAACGCTCGAAGCAACTATTGCAGCTGACGGATGATCGCATCCATGAAATTGCACAGAATGTGGGATTCAGCAGCGAGTATTATTTTGGTCGCCGATTTAAGCAATACTCTGGTATTTCACCTGGGTTATACCGCCGTCATCACCGTCAAGAGGTTCGTGTCTTTGCTCCGTATCTGGAGGACTTTGTGTTGGCTCTTGGCGTAAAACCTGTACTGCAATGTTCGCATCATTCTTGGGGCAGGCAGCATTATTTGGGATTGGATGACGTACCCGAATTCGATGTAAGCCAGCAGGATGCTCAATTTAATCTGGGTAATGTACCGGACTTTATCATGCTGGACAAGGGATATGATCGATGGAATCTGGACCGCTTCGAGCAGGTAGCACCTACGTTTTACGTGGAACATCTGGGAGAAGATTGGCGCTCCGTCTTGAGATCAACAGCCGATGTGTTGGGAAAGATGAATCGGGTTCAAGATGTAATTGGTGCGTATGAGGACAAGGCAATGGAAGCTAAGAGTCGGTTAGCACGATATATGCGTGGTCAGACGGTGGCATTTTTGCGTATATCCGCGTCTGATATTACTCTCTATGGGGATCAGCAGGGCTATGTCGGACCTGTAATTTATCAGGATCTTGGACTGACTCCGCACTCCCGTGTGCAGCAATGGACAAGACAAGAGCGGAGGATTTTCATTGGATTGGACCAGTTAAGTGAGCTTCATGCGGATCATTTGTTGATTACATTTGACACTGGAAATTCTGCTAAACCAGGAGATGAGCGCGAACTGCTCGAAAGGGATGAATGGAAACGTCTGCCTGCGGTGAAGAGCGGTAATGTGTATGAGGTGGATTTCATGTCTTGGATGAACTACGGTGTGATCTCACATGGGAAGAAGATTGAGGATGTACTGAGGTTTATGGCTTGAGGGATCGCATCCTGGTGCACCAATTTAAGATGGAAGAAATGTCATAGGGTTAAGACGCTATTTCTTAGCAGTGTTCCGCGAGGTAAATGGAGACATGAGAGACCCGAAAGCAGAAGGATAAGTGTGGTAGTTTGGGAAAAATAATTCCGAAGACAATGGTAAAAGGGGTTGTCAGTATTTTGATGGCGGCCCTCTTATTTTGTTTGAAAGGATGAGTTTATGGATGTTGTATCTGAAGTTTTTACTCAAATAGGTCAAACTGCAGTGATAGTGGGTGGGGCTGGTTGGCTTACAAAGTCCATATTTTCTAGTTGGCTCAATAAAAATGTTGAATCCCACAAATCCGAATTAAATAAATCAGTGGAGCAATATAAGTATGAAATTCAAAGAGAGTTGCAGTTGCATCAAATTAGAAATATTAAATTGCATAATGATCGGGCAGAAGTGATAAAAATTATGTATAGCCATTTAGTGAAAATGGAGCATTGGTTGGTGCAAACTTTTTGGCCAAAAGAGTACATAGGGCCATTAAACCTTGAAGATAGAGCAAAAGAGGCATACAAAGCTGTTGGAGAATTTCTGAGGTTTTATCAGCTTAATAAGATATTTTTCGGTAATTCTACTTGCGAAAGTATAGATATGCTAATTAAGGAGTCCTTGCGTATTATAGAAGCTATGAGAGATTCATTAATAGACGGCACTGAAGACTCGCAAGTAAGACAAAAAGATGTATGGCACGATGCATGGAACTCTATAAATGCATCCATACCTCATTTGAAAGAAGAGTTAGAGAATGATTTCAGACAATTAATGGGGGTACTTTAACTTCAATTATACATAAGGCTTTTTTTTTCGTATCTCTATGTATCTTATTAGATGCAATGTAATTAAACTCAGTTTTTATGAATAGAAACGAGTATTTTGTGAAGTGTAAAATCCAATAAAAAATAAAATTTCAAGAAATTAGCTGATATTTATAGATCAGCAAGTTTATGTTTAGACGTTAATCTGGAAGGTCGCTATAGTTAGTTCAAGAATAATGAATAAGGAGATTAACGATGAAAAAAAATTGTTTGGCGTTTATGACTGTTTTGCTTATAGTACTGTTGTTTTCTCAGTCGACAACAAGAGCGGCATCTCCATTGAGTAATAAGGTAGATGGCATGCTTGGATTTTCTCCACCTACAGGAACTGAAGTTAAGGCAAGTAGTGAGTATTCTATTTACGTTGCGAAAAATGTAATTGATAGGAAATTAAAAAACGAATGGAATGCTGGTACATATAATGGTAGCATAGAGCTTAAATTTCCCGAGCCAACTGAGTTAAACTTTGTTCATATTAGCACTGCAGCAGAGCCTATTAGAGCGGTTTCATATCAAATATATGGTCTAAAGGATGGAAAATGGACCGCTATAAGTCAAAAAGAAACACAAT
The DNA here is from genome assembly GCF_002803315.1 of Paenibacillus sp. GM1FR. Taxonomy (NCBI): domain Bacteria; kingdom Bacillati; phylum Bacillota; class Bacilli; order Caryophanales; family Paenibacillaceae; genus Paenibacillus; species Paenibacillus sp. GM1FR. The sequence goes on from NZ_MKZL01000033.1 coordinate 145,102, forward strand.
CATTATCAGAAAGGTTCAACACACCTCCGCCAATTAAAGTTACACAAGGAAAATACGAAGGAATAAAGATTGATGGAGAAGGCGGGTCTTCTTGGTTGGCAATTGATGAGATAACTTTAGGTATTTTAGAAGATATTAGATTAAATGGTTCCGTTAAAGGAACGACTGCCACCTTAAATTGGAATACAATAAATGATGCAACAGGATATAAACTGCAATATGGTACTGATTCAGGGAGTTATAAAGATTCGGTTACAATTGAAGGGAAAGAAAGTTCAGTTTACCAAGTGCCTAATTTAGAATACGGTAAAACTTACTACTTTCAAATTGTTGCCATATTTAATGGAGTGGAAACCGTAATTTCCAATGAAGTTGTATTAGCTGTGAATGAGAAGGAGACCGACACTCCAACACCAGAACAACCTCCTGGCGACCGTGCGATTCTCGTCGTTACCATGACAACGGGCTTGGAGAAGGAATTCGACCTAAGCTTGAAAGAAGTAAATGATTTCATCGACTGGTATGAAGCCAAGCAAGCTGGAAGCGGAAAAGCATCGTATGCGATCAATAAACACGACAACAACAAAGGGCCATTTAAGAGTCGGAAGGATTATATCCTGTTTGATCGGGTGTTGACGTTTGAGGTAAGTGAATACTAAAAAATGTGAAGTTCCTCCAGCTTAGCTGAAGGGGCTTCTTTTTGCTTCCCAGTGATGAATGAGCCAATACAATTACCCGAAAGGCTTGTTTCATCTTATTTTAGTGTAACGTTTACAAAAAAACAGGATAACGAGCACAAAATGCAAAAGCGGATGTCCTTGACTGAACGATTGTGACATACCATTAGAGTGAAGGCTGATCTGTAACGCAGGGTTTGAAGTCTTCAAGCATAGCCATGAATGGCGGATGGGAGAGCTGTAATGACAAAACGGGTAATTCTGTTGGAAGAAGGTACGGCAGAGATGAAAGGGCTAATGGGCAGTAAAGGGGCTGATCTTGCAGAGCTAATCCATGCAGGGTGGTCTGTCCCGGCCGGATTTGTGGTCACAACGGAATGCTGTCGCGAGTTCTGTACCCGTCTTGGACATCTTTCCGGTGAAGGAGAGGAAGAGATTATTAACGCGATCCGGCATCTGGAACAGCAAACCGGGAAGTTCTTCGGACATTCGGAGAATCCGCTACTACTCGCGGTACGTACGGACCAGGATCGAGCCTCAGCAACTGCGACACGATCACTGCTCAATGTTGGTCTGAATGATATTACTGTGGAAGGACTCGCACGTCAAACCGGTGATCGGTTGTATGCACTCCAATGTTATCTAGATTACTTAAAGGAATATGGACAGCTGGTATATGCAATTCCGTCTGAATTTTTCACAGAAATATCGAGTCACGTCAAGGGTCGGGATGAAACGGAACTTGAATTAACCATTACCGAATTTAAATATTTAATTGAAGAGGAGGGGCGTAACCCTTTTCCTCAAGATGTTCAACTTCAATTCAAAGAAGCAGTACGTTCGGTATATCATTCACAGCGTATTAAAGCATCCAGATCTCAGGACGAGATCATGCGTAAATCATATTACATCTCTTCGGAGCAAAGCGCTCCTGTTCTTATACAGACGATGATGCATGGAAAATGTGGAGAATCAAGCGGGGCCGGAACAATATATACGTGTAACCCACTTACAGGTGAAAAGGGAATTACAGGACAATACGTCCCAACCGGGAACGCCAGCCAAACAGATCACGGCCTAGAGCGTTTACGGAATGACGAACCTAAGCTGTACACAAGTTTGCTGGAGATAGGTAGCCAGCTGGAGACGCATAAAGGAGAAGTGCAGGAAATCACCTTTGTGATTAAATCCGGCGCGTTGTATGTTGTGCAGACCCAGCCCGCACGATTATCCTCCATAGCCACACTGAGGAGTACTGTGGATTTTGTCCATGAAGGACTCATCACCAAGGAGGATGCACTTCTTCGCATCCAACCTGCGCATATCACGGAAGTGCAGAAGCTTTACACCAATCCTACTTCTATCAGCGAAGCGAGCAATGGGCATCTGCCCATACAGATCCAGCCAGTAACTAATGATGAATCTCCACCTTATAACAACTCAGATTCACTTTTATCAGCAGATCTGCAACTACTGCTCAATTGGGCTGATGAAGTGAAAGAGTTGAAGGTACTGGCCAATGTAGATCATCCACTGGATGCCAGGACATCACGGCTACTAGGGGCAGAGGGGATAGGTCTGTGCCGGACGGAGAACATGCTGTTATCACCTGCGCGGTTACCATTTGTACAAAAAATGATCTTGGCAGACAGTGAATCCGAACGCAGGCGTGGGTTGGAGCGTCTGTTGCCAATGCAACAGTCTGATTTTGAACAGATATTCGAAGCGATGGATGGATACCCGGTAACGATACGTTTGCTCGATTCGCCGTTGCATGAACTGTTACCGGATCTGGGAGTGTTGGAGAAACGACGTGAGTGGTTACAAGCAGAGGAGTGGCAGGAGCAAAAAGACCATCAGAATGAACTGGAGGAACTGGAGCGTGTCATTCGCAGAGTCTGTGAATTGCATGAACATAATCCGACATTGGGGCAACAGGCTTGTCGGCTGAGTACGGTGTTCCCGGAGATCGTTGATATGCAGCTGGAAGCGATATTCCGCGCAGCGGTGAAAGGCATCCGGCAAGGCTGGTGGGTACGTCCCGAGATTATGATCCCGCAGATCGGTCATGTGCATGAACTTCAGGTGATGAGAGATCTGGTGGATCATGTGGCTGACCAAGTGCTTGGTGAGGAGAAGCGGCATTGTCTCTATAGAGTGGGGGCGATGATCGAAGCTCCGAGAACGGCGCTGACGGCGACTCACATTGCTCGCCAGGCTGACTTTTTCTCGTTTGGCACGGATGAGCTGACAGAGATGACATTTGGATATAGTCGCCATGAAGCTGAGAAGCGGCTCCTTCTCCTTCAACGTGATACGGACTCTCGTGCGGTAACGAATAATCCATTTCATGTACTGGACATTGAGGGAGTCGGACAACTGATTGAGATGGCGGTCGTCCAAGGTCGAATTCGAAAACCTCATCTGAAGACAGGGATCTGCGGAGAAAATGTTGTGGATCTGGAGTCGATTACGTTCTGCCACCGCATTGGTCTGGATTACGTAAGCTGTTTGCCTGAACAGATCCCTTATGCACGAATTGCTGCTGCACAAGCAGCCATTAAGGAACAGAGAGAGGGAGCGGACACGCAGAACACGGATATCTCTACAATTGCGTAACGATCACCCTGTCCTACACGGAACTTCCATGGAATAGCAACCAGAAAACTGTTATACTGAAATATGCGTTTTGTAAAATGAACGTAAAATTTCAGGGTAAGGGTTGAAAGCGACCATGTATAATTCCAAAAATGAACGAACTTCATCACGGACCTTATTCGCCGTGTTATTCATTCTTATGCTGCTGAAGTTATCACTGCTGCGGTATTTCTTTTTCCAGGGTCTGTCCGGCATCGGTCTGTTAACTGACGCATTAGGTGCACTAACTGTGGTATGCCTGCTGGATCTGATCGTGCCCAAAGGCTGGAAGCGAGCAGTATACGGAGGATTCAATATTCTGTTTTCTCTGGTTCTGTTCGCGGCTACGCTGTATAACGTTCATTTCAGTTCGGTACCCACCTATACCGCGCTAAGTGAGCTGGGGCAAGTTGCCCAAGTGCGGGGAAGTATCGGACCACTGGTTCGACCTGAGCACTTTCTGTTTTTTGCAGACATCGTACTGGCATTGCCAATATGGTTGATTATGCGCAGACGTGCTGGCGGGCGTAACCACAGCAGTTACCGCGATAGCGGTTTGACGTTTGGCAGAATTCGCAGACGTTACTGGGGCAAGCTCGGCGTTGCGCTTACCGCTGCATTCTGCATCGTGCTGTCTGGCAGTTTTATTGTCAAAGGTGAAACGATTGATAATGAGCTGGTGCGGGCCGAAAATCTCGGTTTCCTGAACTATCAGGTATCGTCTGCCATTCTGACGAGCAAAGAAAATGAGGCCATTGCAAATGGTAACATTAACGAAACAATTGCCAAGATCAATGAGCTGGTTAGCCAGTATCCGTATCAGGATAAACCAAGTGATGGTACAGCCGTGAAAGCCAAATATTTTGGTCAGGCCAAAGGCAGCAATCTGATCGTACTGCAACTGGAGTCCTTTCAGAATTTCCCGATTAATGCTTCATTAGACGGTCAGGAGTTAACGCCGGTACTGAATGATCTGGCCAAAGAAAGCTATTATTTCTCTCATTTTTTCCAACAGATCGGACAGGGAAACACATCAGACGCGGAGTTCATGTCGAACACCTCTATCTATCCAACCGGAGTTGTTCCCATGTCAGCAGGGTATAGTGACCGCGAACTGCCGAGTCTTCCCAAATTATTGGGGAAAGAGGGATATGAGTCAGAGACGTACCACGTCAATGACGTCACCTTCTGGAACCGGAACAAAATGTATCCGGCACTCGGATTCACTCGTTACTTCGACAAGCCCAGCTTCGAGAATGACAGATTCAATGACTTTGGACCATCGGATGAAGAGTTGTACCGTGTAGGTGTGGAAAAAATGACTGCGCATCAGGCTGCGACTCAGCCGTTCTATGCTCAGTTCATTACGGCATCGAGCCACTCGCCGTTTACGGTTCCCGCTGATCGTGCACGCATCACGATTCCTGCGACTATTACGAACAAACTGCTTCACGATTATCTGCAAGCGATCAATTATACGGACTATGCCATCGGTCAACTCATTAATGAGTTGAAGGCGAACGGATTATGGGATAACACAACGTTAGTGCTCTACGGAGACCACTTTGGTCTGCCTGCTGACGAAGAGATTACACAGCAGATTCAGGCCAATCTGGGCGTCCCTTATGACGGTAAAGTAAGTCGATTCAACATCCCGTTCATGATCCACACGCCGAAACAGACCAAAGGACAATTGATCGAGCAGCCTGGCGGTCAGCTGGATATGCTGCCAACGATCATGAATCTGATGGGAGTTTCGCTCCAGGATGAGAAATTCACTGCCTTCGGACATGATCTGCTCAACATGGACCACAATGCCTTTGGTATCCGGTATTACTTGCCGACGGGGTCATTTGTCAACAATGACATCATGTTTATTCCGGGTGCAGGCTTTGACGATGGAACAGCCTATTCGCTGAAGACATACGAGACGGTAACGGATTTGGAACCCTATCGTGCAGATTATGAACATGTGCTCAGCCTGATGAAACTGTCTGACGAGTATGTGAAGCTGTTACCGAAACGTGCACCATAAATTAATTTTCTGCAATAGGTCAGATCAAAAACGTCACCAGTTCAGAAGCTGGTGGCGTTTTTTTACATGTTTCTTGCACAAGTGTGGTAATAAAGAGGATAACTAAAGTTTGAAACTGTAATAATTAATGTTACAATGGAATGAGCAAGAATGAAGTGAGCAAAAGCGCGTAATATTCGCAGATCTCATATTCACAGTACTTATGAACCTAACAGACGAGAGGATTGAATATATATGAAACTGAGTGTACTCGAACATGGACATATCAATGAAGGACGAAGTGTACAGGATACGTTGCAGGAAACGGTGAAACTCGCACAACATGCGGATCAATTGGGGTACTCCCGGTTCTGGATGTCGGAGCATCACGGTAGTGGTGCGCTGTCATTCTCCAGTCCTGAAGTTATGATTGCACATGTGGCTGCACATACGGATCGAATTCGCGTAGGTTCCGGTGGCGTTATGCTTCCTCATTATAGTGCCTATAAGGTTGCAGAGAATTTCCGTCTGCTGGAAGCTTTGCATCCGGGGCGGATTGACCTGGGGATTGGCAGAGCACCAGGTGGCATGCCGATTGCCAGCAGAGCTCTGAATGAGGGGAAATCATCGAATGTACAATTCTTTCCACAACAGATCGCGGATCTGGGCGGATACTTCCACGAGCAATTGCCTGAGGATCATCGGTTTGCATCCCTGGTAGCCGGACCATCGGTTCCCACGGTACCAGAAGTGTGGTTGCTGGGTTCCAGCTCCGAAGGTGCAAGAATTGCTGCGGCACAAGGGACATCGTATGCGTTTGCCCAATTCTTCGGAACACCAGGCGGCGAAGAAGCGATGAAACATTACCGCAGACATTTCAAGCCGTCCATCCTGAATGACAAACCACATTCAATGATTGCTGTCTCGGCATTCTGCGCGGAGACAGAGGAAGAAGCTGCTGAACTTGCACGCAGCAATGAGCTTTTCTTCTTACGCCTTGGACGAGGTCTTGAACAAAGTTCATTCCCATCTCTGGAGACGGTGAACAACTATCCATACACAGCGATGGAGATGGAACAGATTCGTCAACGTCGTTCTTTTTCCATCGTGGGAACACCGGATCAGGTGAAAGATAAAATTACCGCAATGGCTGAACGCCATGAAGCAGATGAAGTCATTATTGCATCAGCGGTCCATTCGTTTGAAGCACGTCTGCGCTCATTCGGCTTGATTGCAGAAGCCTTTGGACTCAAGCAGGACTAATGGTAAGCAAGCGGGAATAACTACTCTGAACAGACTGGAATCTTGCTCATGCAAGGTTCCGGTTATACTCTTGCGTGATCAGGGAGAGGAGAGATTCACATGCGCAGATGTGTCATTAGTGATATTCATGGCTGTTATGATGAATTTAATGCACTGCTTAAGCTTGCAGATTATAATCCGCAGCAGGATGAATTGATTTTACTCGGTGATTATGTGGATCGCGGTCCAAGCAGCAAACAGGTCATCGAACAGATTATGCAACTTCAGCAACAGCACCATATTATGGTGATCAAAGGCAATCACGATGCCATGATGGTCAAGGCGTTAACCCAGGATGTTGAGCAATATGATCAACACTGGATCCGTAATGGTGGATTACAGACGATGGCAAGTTATCTGGATCTGGAGCTTACTTATGATGAGCAACAGATAGATTGGGAAGCTTATGCTGAAGCTAAAAAGTGGATACGTACACACTATGAACACCATCTTCGTTTTCTGGAACAGCTTCCGCTGGTGTACGAGATTCCGGGTTATATTTTTGTGCATGCCGGGATCAACCCGGATATCGAGGATTGGAGAAGCCAGTCCGAGCGGGACTTCATCTGGATTCGTGAATCATTCTATTCCAGACCAACGACGATTAGAGAGACAGTCGTATTTGGACACACCCCCGTGAAGCATTTGCATGATGAGACAGGTATTTGGTTTGACCCGAGCGGAGACAAAATTGGCATTGATGGTGGTTGTGCCTACGGAGCACAATTGAACCTGCTGGAGATTAGCGAAGACGGCAGTCTACAGACCTTTTTTGTACGGCAAGGGCAGAGCGCGGAAGAGCCTGAGATTTAATGTTTTCGTTGCGTATCAGAGTTTCGTATGCTAATTTATAAGGTTGTACGATGGAATAAATAGGATACATACCATATCGACTTGAGGGGAATGAACCAAGTTTGGCTATTTTCCAAAATCACTTGCCTGAGAATGATTTGCAATTAATTCGCTGTAAAGGGATTGGAATTAAGCCTTATTAGCGCTATAATCAGTAGGGTATGATTGAAATATGACATATATTTTCTATATAAGTTCAACTAAACTTTTTACACGAGAACGGAGAGGACAGAAAAAAGCTGGAGAAGCGGAGCGTTCGCCTTTATCACCGGATTTTCCCTTTAAAAAGGGAATCAAAAAATCTGGGGATAACAGCGATCGGAAGGTTATTCTGTCATCGGAGTGGCAAGTGTAAACATTCTTTGGTTAAACTTATATAAATCAGAATTGACGGAGGGCTATGAATATGGAAAAAGCGTTAATCTTCGGTCACAAAAATCCCGACACGGATACGATCTGTTCGGCAATCGCCTATGCGGATCTCAAAACAAAATTGGGTCAGGACGTTGAAGCAGTTCGTCTCGGCGAAGTCAATGGTGAAACCCAGTTTGCACTGGATCAATTCAAAATTGCAGCACCACGTCTGATTAAAACCGCTGCAAATGAAGTAAACAAAGTTATTCTGGTTGACCACAACGAGCGTCAGCAAAGTGTAAGCGATATTGAGGAAGTGACTGTTGTTGAAGTTATCGACCATCACCGTATTGCTAACTTTGAGACAAGCGGACCTCTGTATTTCCGTGCAGAGCCTGTAGGTTGTACAGCAACCATTTTGAATAAAATGTACAAAGAAAATGGTATTGAAGTGAGTGCACCGATTGCTGGTCTGATGTTGTCTGCCATTATCTCCGATTCCCTGTTGTTCAAATCCCCGACTTGCACAGAGCAGGACGTAGCCGCTGCACGTGAACTGGCTGCCATTGCTGGTGTAGATGCAGACACTTATGGTCTGGACATGCTGAAAGCCGGTGCGGATCTGAGCCAAAAAACAATTGCTGAACTGATTTCCCTGGATGCCAAAGAATTCGTAATGGGTCAATCCAAAGTGGAAATTGCACAGGTTAATGCTGTTGACGTGAATGATGTTCTCGTGAAGCAACCTGAGCTTGAAGCAGCTATTGATGCGATTATCTCCAGTAAAGGTCTCGACCTGTTTGTATTTGTCGTAACAGACATTCTGAACAACGATTCCGTAGCTTTGGCATATGGTACATCCACTAAAGCAGTGGAGAAAGCCTACAATGTGACGCTGTCTGATAGCAGAGCTATCTTGAAAGGCGTAGTATCACGCAAATCACAAATTGTACCGGTTCTGACGGAAGCATTCAACACGCTGTAAATCAAACCGATTGGCGTATTTGTACGCTAATACGTATTACAAATAAGTAGCAACACCATCCTAGCCTGCTCTGATCCGTAAATGGTCAGGACAGGCTTTTGATGTAGAGGAGGAAGAATCATGATCAAAAATGAAAAGATCAAAGCAGCCGAAGTGCAGCTGACCGGCCTGAATGGTGAAGATCTGGGTGTGATGTCCACGCAGGAAGCACTTCTACTTGCGAAGCAGCATAAAGTGGATCTGGTGTGCTTGTCCTTGATGACGAGTCCACCACCATGCAAGCTGATTGGAGCTGGAGCAGCCAAAGCAGAAGCGCAACAGGCGAAGAAAAAAGCGAGTAAATCTCCCGATAAACGTAAAGTCAAGGAAATTCGATTGAACCTTGCGATGGAGGATCATGACCGGGATACGAAGCAATCTCAGGCGGAGCGCATTCTGAAGAAGGGTGATTCGGTAAAACTCGTCATCCAGGTGCATGGAGCCAAAGAAGGAGTTGCAGGCAAGGAGTGGGCTGAGCAACTGAGCAAATCGCTGGCTGAATTCGGTAGTAAAACAACAGGTGTTCAGGTAAGTGGTAAACAGGTTGTTGTGCAACTGGACCCGAATGCGTAAACGGCCAGGTGCGATCTTCGATGTAGCACAAAGGTAACGCGAATGTCGATATAGTAATGATTTTTTGGATGTAAAAAAAGCCCAATGAGGTGGCAGGTTAACTGCTACTGTATTGGGCTTGTTTGTCATCACTTGGATTGAGGTATTGTTCGCAATTTAATGCAAAATCCGTTTCCGTTTCAGTAGTTCAGCTGCGTAAATAACGGCTGCCACCAAGTCGTACATATAACTGTCCGGGTAATACGGGCGTAGAACCAGCGGCAATATTATTCTGGCTGTTTTTGGCGAATCGGGATAAATAAAAGAAGTCCGGATAGATCACCATATCCATTAAGTAGGCGGAGACTCGACTACCTGGAACGCGGAACTGATTCAGGGTACGTATAATCTCTTCGCCACTTGCAATACCAATGCCATGACCATAATACAAGTTCTCGCGCAGCATGAACGTATTCTCTCCCTGCCACTCGGGGGTTTCCGGAGAAACATCCGGATTTTTGAAATACAGCACATCTCCTGGCAGGGCGGTTTCGCTACCGTTTTTTTCGGTTAATCGCAGGTCACTGTCATAATGCCAGTCAAAGAGTAACAGATTGCGAAACAGGGAATTAAAGGCGTCTTCGCGAATGCTTCCCAGCACGCCACCATACAGCACAATAACGGTAGCTGTTGCACATTCAAAAGCATATAAGTGTCCATTCCTCCAGATATCCCGGATGCCTTCGGCGGGGGTCACGTTTGATCTTAGCTCAAACCCACCTTCCGCATTACGATTCCAGTAGGCAGGATTACATCTGGATTTTTCAAAGGATGCAAAACTCACACCGCTTCGATCCAGTCCTTCCGCGGCTTCCACGAGAGAGCCCCTCAAGTCCCATTCAAATCGAAGATGATCCATGGATTGGTACACATACCTCGTTGGACGATTCTGGAGTTGCTGTAACCAATACCATTCAAAATCAGACCATTCCGAGCGGTTCAGCTGGACGGGTTGATTAGCAACAATGATCATGATCCATAACCTCCGTTCCTATTCGAATATTCAACATTGTATAATCGGGAGAGCACGGGTATTGTGTAGTATATGTCGATTCAAGCAGGGATTTTGCCCGATCTCGTTTATCAAACATGGCATTTGGGGTAGTACTCTATAGATGAAGTTATGTTCAGGTCTATCTATTCATACGGAATACATTCAGATTCTCATAAAGGAGGACATGTAATGTCGAAATCCATTACAGAGAGCCGATCTCTGTTCGAACAATTGTATACGCACGCACCAATCGGCATTGCTGTCGCATCGCATGTAAATGGACGGTGGTTGCAGCTTAATCCTGCATTTTGCGAGATGCTTGCATACAGTGAAGATGAACTGATCGATACTTCGGTCATACATATGATCTACGAAGAAGATCTGCATATGGAGGAATTCCGCAGCAAGTTCTGGGAAATGACTCATGAAACAAGTCCGATGTACGAGACGGAGGTTCGTCTGAAACGAAAGGACGGTTCGTTATTATGGGCAACCATTAGAGCTTGCATTGTTAGGGATGAAACGAATGGTGAGCCATTGTATCTGTTGGTACAGGCTGCTGACATTACGAAACAAAAAGATGCAGAGGAAATCCTCATTGTGCAACGTAAGCAATTGGAAGAGAGCAGTCGCATCTCTCGCCTGCTGGCGGAGTCTTCACTAGACCTGATTGCAATACATGATGCCGATTCAAGTCGTACATTTAAATATGTATCAAATGCATGTAAAACCATGTTGGGCTATGAGTTGGAAGAAGTTATAGGTAAGCCGGGAACATTTGTTATCTATCCGGAGGATGTGCCTTTGGTTGAAGCGTACGTAGAAGAGCAGAGAAAGGGTCTGGCTCCCAAACGGCTCAATTATCGCCTGTTACATAAGGATGGATCTACGGTATGGGCAGATACGATTACGCACTATGTATATGACGATTCAGGTGAATTAATGGAGATGGTCGCCGTAACCCGCGATATCACAGCCAGCCAGCAACAACAGTTAAGCATGCAGGAGTACAGATCGTTATTTGACTGTAATCCCCTAGGTGTGGCTTCTCTTGATCTGGAAGGCAATCTGCTGAAAGCCAATATGGGTCAGGAACAGTTGACAGGACACACCAAGGAGGAGCTGCTGAGTCGGCCTTTTGATCACCTCATTGATCCTGTGGATCTGGAGAAGACTCGATATCATTTTGAGGAAACGGTGAAGGGCAATGCACAGAGCTACGAGATAGGTTTAATTCACAAAAATGGGCAGCGGATTGAAACAAATGTGATTAATGTTCCTATTATACTTGAGGACAAAGTTGTTGGGATCTACGGGATTACGAGTGACATTACTGAGTCCAAACGTTACGTCGAGGAAATCGAGAATCTTAGTTATGAACGGGCATTGATTTTGAATGGCATGTCTGAGGGTGTTATTGGACTGGATCTGGAAGGGAATCTGAATTTTGCCAATCCGGCCGCTGCGGAGATCATGAACTTCTGTCCAAGTGAATTGAATGGCAAAGCACTAGAGCAATTGATGATCCAAATGCAGAGCGAAGGCATCCCCTACCCATCCAAGGATACACCAATTCTACAGGCTGTTCGTGAGGGACGAGGTCTGCCACGTACCGAATCCGTATTCTGGAGACAGGATGGGTCCAGTTTCCTGGCGGAGTTCCAATTGAAGCCGATTATGGATCAGGGTAGAACCCGCGGAGCAGTGTTGGTTTTCCGTGATATGACATCTGTTAAGGACATCATACGTGCCAAGGAAGCAGCAGAGCATGCAGACCGGGCCAAGTCCGAGTTTCTCGCCATCATGAGTCATGAGCTTCGTACGCCATTAAACGGCATCATGGGCATGGCCCATCTGTTAATGGAAACCGAGCTGGATGATGAACAGAAAGGTTTTGCGGAAATCATGATTGATAGCGGCGAATCCCTTTTGTACATTTTGAACGAAATTTTGGATTTCAGCAAAATCGAAGCAGGCAAAATGGATCTTGAGCGAGCACCTGTAGATATTAAGGCGATGCTGGGTGGGGTGATCGAGCTGTTTGCACTGAAGGCATCAGAGAAAAATATTGAACTCTATTGTGAAGTGTCGGATCACATTCCTGAACGCATTCGAGGGGATGAGACACGGATCCGGCAGATTTTGATCAATCTGGTGGGTAATGCCGTTAAATTCACAGAGCAGGGCCGTATTATGGTGAGCGTAGGTGCTGATTTCTCAGATGAGCATGGTCAGGATAACCTGATGTTGACCTTTAAGGTAAGAGATACGGGGATTGGCATTCCAATAGAAAAGCAGCATCAGTTGTTCCAATCCTTCTCACAGCTTGATCCGGCCATCAATCGTAAGTTTGGCGGGACAGGTCTAGGCCTTGCGATCAGCAAAAAACTGGTGGAGTTAATGGGCGGAGCGATTGGAGTACAGAGTGAGATCGGTGAGGGGGCAGAATTCCAGTTCACCCTCGTAGTGGAGCGGTGGTTAGAGGAAAGTAATGACCCGATCGAAATCACCACGAATGATGAACTGCAATTGGATCGAGCGAGTCTTGCCCATGACATCAAAATTTTGATTGCTGAGGATCAAGCGGTCAACAGTCATCTGTTGGAGGAGATGCTGCGAAAGTTTGGCGGAGTATGTGATATTGTTGAGAATGGTGCACAGGCCGTCGATTCATTGAACAAGATTCAATATGACCTGGTGTTTATGGATATTCAAATGCCCGTTATGGATGGGATTGAAGCGACCTGCCACATCAGACAGACCCACCCAGAAATACCGGTTATTGCAGCGATTACAGCTTTTGCAGGCGCCGGTGACCGTGAGGAGTGTCTGAAATGCGGGATGCAGGACTTTATCAGCAAACCGTTTCATTCCACAGAGATTAGCCGTGTACTGAATACATGGGTTCCATATATCCGCTCTCAAAGGGTAACGTAACGGAAAAATAACCTGCGCCTTGAAATTCAAGGTACAGGTTATTCTGTCATTTACGACCAGCCTCCGATTAAACCGGAGAGAGTCACGCATTCGTCATCTTCCAAATCTGCAATCAGAGTGAGTTCTTCGTTGTCTTGTGGATCAACGGAGAATAATTCACGGCGTCCGTCCTCATGCACAATAATGACTAACTGATGGCCGCCCTTTGTATCAAACTGGTACTTAACTCCGATACCAGGTAGTGGGCATTCGCGGATATTCATGAAACCTGTCACCTCTTTAGCTTTGCTTAATAAAAAATTAACCGTTCACACAGTACGGATGTATTCTACTATCCATAACACCGTTTGGCAAGTCACAAATAAAATTGGTGTGAAGAATTAATTTTTTCCGCGATGTGATCTTGCACTGTGGCGCTGTCTGGCCCGCCTGCGACGAACAAAAAACCAAATGAGCAGAGCAGCAATTAATAATAGACCAATGACTGCAATGATGATGATATTCCGGATATTGGGAACCTGTACAGTCAGATCCAGTTTATTCATCTGGAGGGGTGAAACGTGCCAAATGAGCGTTTTTCCGCCATCCTCCACTTGATCCGCATTCGAATCGGCTGCTTTGATGGGCAAAGACAACTTGAAGTCAAAGTTAACATCTTTTAACAAGAGGTTTTTAAGAAAGCTAGGCACCTTGTTAATTTGATTTTTGATCTCACCATCGGGCATGGACTCCATGAGATCGGCTTCTGCTGTAATGTGCATCTTGGAAGTGAAGAAGCCGGGGGAAGTTGATTGTTCAACCTTGATCCCTTGTGGTAACTTGGACGTATCAAAGCTGGTTTTATTGCTTTTTTCATAATGGCTGGTCGCTGTGAGCTGTTTCTGATCTCCCTGTTCCGAAACCTCTGCCTGGAAGTTATTTCGATTCAATGCATCTGCGATCAGAGGCATGAGATTGTCTTGTCCAATTTTTCCAAGAGCGGAGTTCTTTACGTTGAGATTGAGATCCAGATCCGTTGATCCATCCATATTCACCGTTAGATGGGCTTCTCCATCAGCACAGGCGGTCAAAACAGATAACATAAGGGCTAATAAAACAGTAAGAAATAGCTGACGTAAGGGAATGCGAGTTGACATGTCTTTCAACCTTTCTGCGTAAAAATCCAAATTCCATTTCATAGAAGTATAGTATACACCGTAAGTATGGCGGATGAAACTTTGCACCGTGCAGCCAGGTACGTATGATTTAGTGTGATCGGGGAAATAATCCATTTATTAAAATTAAAGATTTCGTATTTTTGTCAATGTTCGGTCAATTCAAACGGCGCTTCACCGTGTACACTAGTAGTAGTGTGATGAATATACGGAAGCAGGGAGGTTACATTCATGACATATATCATTATTATGGCCGTTATTATGGTCGTGGGCATGGTCGGAATGGGCTGGTTCTATCAGATTATGGATAAAGACCAAAGCTAGTATTAGTATTGTTTAAATGTGAAAAGAAGAGAGACAACCTATAAGCTGGCTTCGCTAACGCGAGGCGGGCTTATTAGTGTGGGGAAAAATTTTGAGGCACTGACCTTACATAAGTAAGTAATATTTGTAACCATTCATGTTGCACGATTTGACCGATGGACAAATATTTTTCGTAATTATGGGATTTTTTAGCTGCTCTTTTGTATAATAGGGGGTAGTTTAACTCGGGATACTCCCGAAATTCTGCCAAACAGGAAAGGGTGTACATAAATGAAATTTAGTGAGTATACGTATACACGTCCGAATCTGGAACACATCAAGACATCTTTCCGTGAGCTGTTGAGCGGTTTTGAAGCTGCGGCAACGGTTGAAGAACAGAGTGGGTTCATGGATCAGATTAACGCGCTGCGCAGTGATTTTGAGACACAAGCCCAATTGGTCTACATCCGTCATTCCATTGATACCAATGATGAGTTTTACAAGGCGGAGAACGAATTTCTGGATGAGAATGCACCAATTGTGCAGGAATATATCACGGATTTTTACCGTGCATTGGTTAACTCCAAATTCCGCAACGAGTTGGAACAAAAATGGGGTTCACAGCTGTTCCAACTGGCGGATCTTTCACTGAAAACATTCAGCCCGGAAATTATTGAAGAGCTCCAGAAGGAGAACAAACTTTCCACAGAATACAATCAGTTGATCGCATCGGCCAAAATTCCGTTCGAAGGTGAAGAGCGCACGTTGCCACAGCTTCATCCATTTGAACTGTCCACGGATCGCTCCATGCGGGAGCGTGCTTCGGAAGCCAGATACACGTTCATGGCTGAACATGAAGCTGAATTCGATCGCATTTACGACGAACTGGTTAAAGTACGTACACAGATCGCGAAGAAACTGGGATATCCAAGCTATGTGGAACTTGGCTATGATCGTATGAACCGTACGGATTACAACGCCGAGATGGTTGCCAACTTCCGTGCACAAGTCCGTGATTATATCGTGCCTGTGGCGACCAAACTCAGAGAGCGTCAGCGTAATCGGATTGATGTGGATACGCTGTATTATTACGATCAGGGTTTCAGCTTCAAGACGGGTAACCCGACACCTAAAGGTGACGCGGACTGGATTATTGATAATGGTAAAAAAATGTACGCTGAATTATCACCAGAGACGGATGCATTTTTCCAGATGATGACCGAAAACGAGCTTATGGATCTGGTAAGTAAAAAAGGTAAACAGGGCGGCGGATATTGTACGTTCCTGAACGATTACAAAGTGCCGTTTATCTTCTCCAACTTCAACGGTACCTCCGGTGATATTGATGTATTGACACATGAAGCAGGTCATGCTTTCCAGGTGTATGAGAGCCGTGATTTTGCAGTGCCTGAATACAACTGGCCGACATATGAATCGGCTGAGATTCATTCCATGAGTATGGAGTTTTTCACATGGCCGTGGATGCAGTTGTTCTTCAAGGAAGATACGGACAAGTACAAGTTTGATCACCTGTCTTCCGGTCTGTTGTTCATTCCGTATGGTGTAGCTGTGGATGAATTCCAGCATTTTGTGTATGCGAACCCGGATGCAACTCCAACTGAGCGTAAGCAGGCATGGCGCAACATTGAGAAGACCTATCTGCCACACATCAATTACAAAGATAATGCGTATTTGGAGCAAGGTGGTTTCTGGCATAAACAGGGTCACATTTTCTCATCGCCGTTCTATTACATTGACTACACGTTGGCACAAATCTGTGCATTCCAGTTCTGGAAACGCAGCAATGAGGACATTAAGTCCGCATGGGCCGACTATCTGACATTGTGCAAAGCGGGAGGAAGCCTGTCCTTCACTGGATTGGTTGAACTGGCTGGATTGAACTCACCATTCGAGGATGGCTGTGTATCCTCCGTAATTGGGGAGATTGAGGCATGGCTTGACGGCGTGAACGATAAGGCGCTGTAAGCCTTCGTAAGGATGCTTTTAGTGTAAGTACCTTCGGTAAGGTATAAGTAGTGGATAAAGCTTTAAGATAGATAAGTAAGACGGCTTGGAGACCTTCGGGTGTCTGGGTCGTCTTTTTCATTACGGGGAAAAATCAACCGCAAGTGTAACATTTATCGGTTTCATTGTGATTTATTTCACTATATCTGAAAACGGATTCAGTTACAATGAAGATAGTAAATCAGGGGTTACAGGAGGCTGGTTCAAATGGCAACACATGCATATTATGTTCCGCCCGTGAACTTGATGGGTAGAGGTTGTTTACAAGAAGCAGGTCAGATGATTGAACAGATGGGTATCCGCAAGGCGCTGGTTGTAAGTGATCGTCAATTGATTACTTCAGGCGTTGCTGAACAGGTACTGTCTATACTAAGAAAATCAGGGTTAGACTATGTAGTATATGATGAGGTTCAGCCTAATCCAACATGTCAGAATGTACATGATGGACTACAAGTATTCCAGGATCATGGCTGTGACGCCATTATATCGATAGGCGGAGGTTCACCGCAGGATGCTGCCAAAGGCATTGGCATTGTAGCTACGAACGGTGGGCATATCCGTGAATATGAAGGATTTCATCAATCAAAACATAAGTCTGTGCCACTTGTGGCTGTTAACACAACGGCTGGCACATCGAGCGAGGTGACAATTAACTACGTGATTACAGATGAGGAACGTAAAGTAAAGATGGTGATGGTGGACCGCAACAGTCTGGTCTCCCTGTCGGTTAATGATCCTGAGCTGATGCTCAGCAAACCTGCAAGTCTCACAGCGGCCACAGGAATGGATGCGTTGACACATGCCGTAGAAGCGATGGTTACACCAGGTGGATTTACAGTGACAAGTGCGACAGCTGCAGCAGCTGTTGAACTGATCTTTGAATACTTGCCAAGAGCCGTGAGAGACGGCAGTGATCTGGAAGCGCGGGAACATATGACGTATGCGTGTTTCCTTGGCGGGATTGCTTTTAATAATGCGGGCCTGGGTTATGTCCATGCGATGGCGCATCAACTGGGTGGCGTATATGATCTGCCGCATGGTGTCTGTAACGCAATGTTACTCCCCTATGTGGAAGAGTTGAACGCCAAGCATGTACCCGGCAAATTCCGTCATATTGCTAAGGCCATTGGTATGGATGTGAAGGGTAGAAGTGATGAGGAGTGTTCCGATTACGTCATTGAGGCCATACGTCAGCTATCGAAGGAAGTCGGCATTCCTGAGAAACTGTCTGAACTGGGTGTAAAAGATCCCGATGTGGAACTGCTTGCCGATAACGCGATGAAAGATGCCTGTGCACCAGGCAATCCATATCAACCGTCCAAGGATGAAGTGATGGAGCTGTTCCGTAAAATTATATAGACTGTTTCAGGAACGGATACACCAAAATAACAGACAAAATGAGCCGGGATCGAAAGTCGGCTTTTTTGTCATGTGAACTCATTCTTTTTACTTATTTTTCCACTTAATGTTTGCACAAAAACTAAAGGATTTTGCTTCTCTATTATCGAATATAATATGAATAACAGCGGCACGAGAAAGGGTAATCTTACCCGCAACTTGATGTCGATGTTTTCCAGTAAGATTCCCCAGTCCGTTTCGTGTTTAATGTTAAATAGGAGTAGTCTATTTCATTGTTCACGAGCTACACCTTAAGTTCTGCATCTAACATTCACCTCTGTAAGACAGTCAAGCAATTCTACACCAGCATCATCTCTATTTCAGGCTTTACAATCCAAGAAGTTCAACTGCAACAAAGATTCACCGGTTACACATCTGTACAGCAAGCTCCTAATCAAGACAACAGTGTCCACACAACAGAATATCGATTATGGGCTCTGAAATGAATCAGAACGAATGCACGTGGAGGAGGCTGTAATGATGGCGAAAAAAGAAGTCGTAGCGATGCTACTTGCCGGAGGGCAAGGTAAGAGGTTAAAAGGATTGACCAAATCACTGGCTAAGCCAGCTGTATATTTTGGGGGCACGTACCGAATCATTGATTTCCCGCTGAGTAACTGCTCTAATTCTGGTATTGATACAGTGGGTGTATTGACCCAATATGAACCACTTGTCTTACATTCCTATATTGGCATTGGCAGTGACTGGGATCTGGATCGAAAAAACGGCGGGGTATATGTACTTCCTCCACATGAACGTGAAGACGGTAGCAACTGGTACCGGGGTACAGCGGATGCGATCTTCCGGAACCTGAACTTTATTGAACAATTCGATCCTGAGCATGTGCTCATTCTGTCAGGGGATCATATCTATAAGATGGACTACGAAAAAATGCTCCAGTATCACAAAGAAAAAGATGCGGATTGCACCATATCGGTCATTGATGTCTCATTGGAAGAAGCCAGCCGGTTCGGAGTGCTGAACACCAACGATGACTACAGCATCTATGAATTTGAAGAAAAACCTCCTGAGCCCAAGAGCACACTGGCTTCCATGGGTATCTATCTCTTCAAGTGGGATGTACTGAAACGTTTCCTGATCCAGGATGAACAACAGGCATCCACCTCCTATGATTTTGGTAAAGATATTATTCCTTTATTGCTTGAAAATGAAAAATCCTTATATGCGTATCCATTTGAAGGTTATTGGAAAGACGTTGGTACCATTCGCAGTCTGTGGGAATCCAATATGGACCTTTTGGATGAAGACACACCGTTTAATCTGAATGATCCGGACTGGCGTATTTTCACACGTAATCCGAACCAACCTGCACAATACATCTCACCTTCGGGCAAGGTGCGGAATTGTATTATTAGTGAAGGTACTGTAGTGCATGGTGAGGTCAATCATTCTGTTCTGTTCTATGGAATTGAAGTTGGTGAGAACAGTGCGGTCATTGATTCGGTGATCATGCCAAGAGTGAAAATCGGGCAAAATGTGCGCATTTACCGAGCTATTATCGCAGAAGGATTGGTTATTCCGGATGGAACACAGATTTCGCCTGCACCGGAAGATGAGAGTGATATATTGCTCGTGGATCAGGAAGAACTGGAACGTCAGCTTCGCCAAGGAATAACTAGCAAGGCCTAATTGAAGTCAAAAGGACGGTGCATGCGATGAAACAATTGATCGGAGTTATTAACCTTGACCATGAACTTGAAGAATTGAAGGAATTGACGTATTTTCGCTGCGGAGCCGCGGTGCCTTATGCCGGGCGTTACCGTCTGATCGATTTTGTTCTATCCAATATGATGAATGCAGGCATTGAGAGTATTGGTGTATTTGTACGGCGAAAATATCGCTCGTTGATGGATCATCTTGGTGACGGTAAACCTTGGGATTTGGATCGCAAGCATGGTGGCATGTTTATTTTGCCACCAGACTGGAACGATCCAACAGATACATCACAAGGGGATTTGCAACATTTCCATAACAATTTGGACTTTTTCCACAGAGGGGCAGGACAATATGTTGTGCATGCGGGCAGTCGCCATGTGACCAAAGCAGACCTCCAGGATGTCTACAGGTATCACATCAGTAAAGGAGCGGACGTTACACTGGTTTGCAAAAAAGTAGATCAGCTGCTGCCTGAACATGACGCCTGTGTCAAAGTTGAACATGACGGGGACGGTAACGTGGTGGACATTCACCAAAGCGCTAATCACCCGAATATATATACAGAAATTTTCATCATGGAAAAAGAATTGTTCCTGCGCCAGGTGCAACGTTGCATTGATCATGGCGAGAGCCATTTCTTCCGGGATGTGATTCAAAAAAATCCGGATGGATTGAATATCGCTGCGTATGCATATGATGGCTATCACGCAGTCATCAATTCCATTGACAGTTATTATCGCAACAGTATGGATCTGCTGAACACAGGGCAATATGAACAACTGTTCAAGGAAGATCCGATCCAGACCAAAATTAAATACGAAGCGCCTGCCAAATATCTGGATACCGCCGATGTTAAACATTCACTTCTCGCGAATGGCTGCATAGTAGGTGGAGAGGTGGAGGACAGCATTCTGTTCCGTGGGGTACAGGTGGCCAAGGGTGCCAAAATAAAAGGTTCCATCATCATGCAGAAATGTTACATTGGTGAGGGGACGGTACTTGAGAACGTCATTCTCGATAAAGACGTGAAGCTGACCGGAGGACAGACGCTGATCGGCGACCCGTCGAATCCATACATTTTAGCGAAAAGTACTATTATCTAATGCCCACACGTAACCGATATCTTCTATAAATATATATAAAATAAAAATCCTGTAGGATGGATTTAAGGTTCATACACTTTCGACGCATGAATTGCATCTTCGAAAGTTCTCACCAGCATGCAAACGTAGTGGAGGGGACGAAATCGATTCTGAAGCGTAGCGTTCGCCTTTGGCTTCAAATTTTACCCTTGATTATATAAATTCAACTTAAACATTTACACAAAACGGAGAGGACAGAAATAACCTGAAGAAGCGCAGCGCTCGCCTTTATCCCCGGATTTTCCCATTTTAAAAGGAATCAAAAAAATCTGGGGATAACAGCGATCGGAAGGTTATTCTGTCATCGAAGTGTCCAGTGTAAATATTCTCTAGTTCAATTTGTATGAACCGCCACCATCCTGCAGGATTTCCCCGGGAGGAACCTACTTTTGTTTGACAACAAGGAAACGTTCAAGAGTATATTTACACGGAATCTGGTCAGCAAATTGGGCAAACCGATTGAAGAAGCAACACAGGAAGACGTGTACCATGTACTGGGAAGCATGATTCGTGAATATGCAGGCCAGGATTGGGCAGCGTCGAATCAGGGGTTCAAGCAGCGCCAGGATAAACAGGTCTATTACTTCTCGCTGGAATTCCTGATTGGACGTCTGCTCGGCAACAATCTGTTGAATGTGAATGAATTGGAATTGGTGCGTGACAGTTTAGCTGAGCTGGGCTTCTCCTTGGAGGAGATAGAAGAACAGGAGGCGGATGCAGGACTCGGTAACGGAGGTCTGGGACGACTCGCTGCCTGTTTCCTGGATTCACTCGCATCACTACGATATGCAGGACATGGTTGCGGGATTCGATATAAATACGGGTTGTTTGAGCAAAAAATCATCAATGGTAATCAGGTAGAGCTACCCGACAATTGGCTGGATAAGGGCAATGAATGGGAAGTCCGCCGTCCAGACAAAAAGGTGGAAGTACAGTTCTGGGGCCGAGTAGAAGCTCATGAGCAGGATGGAGAATATCAGTTTGTTACAAAAGATGCCGAATCGGTTGTCGCCATTCCCTATGACGTGCCTGTCATCGGTTATGGTCAAACCCATGTGAATACATTGCGTCTATGGAGTGCCGAGCCAAAGCGCGAGACTTCACTCGACACCCCTTCGAACTACTACGGTTATCTGGATTATAGCCGATCGGTTGAATCAATCTCGGAATTCCTGTATCCCGATGATTCCCAGTACGAAGGAAAGCTGCTGCGATTGAAGCAGCAATACTTCATGTGCTCAGCAGGTGTACAGAGCGCCTTGCGTACGTTCAACAAGCTGGAGCTACCGTATGATCGTTTGCCTGATAAAGTGGCCTTCCACATTAATGATACGCATCCAACCTTGGTTATTCCAGAACTGATGCGCATCCTGATTGATGTGAAGGGGTACGGCTGGGATGAAGCATGGGATATCACAACCCGTACTGTATCGTATACCAATCATACAACGCTTAGTGAGGCGCTTGAGAAATGGCCTGTATCCATGATCAGCAGGCTGCTGCCACGAATCTACATGATCATTGAAGAGATCAACAAACGCTTCTGTGGCATGCTGCTGGACCGGTATCCGGGAGATCAGGATCGCATAGGGCATCTGGCGATTGTTGCAAACGATCAGGTACGGATGGCGCATTTGGCGATTGTAGGCAGTCATAGCGTGAATGGTGTTGCTGCTCTGCACACCGAGATTTTGAAAGAGCGCGAGATGGCTCCGTTCTATGAACTGTATCCAGAGCGTTTCAATAACAAAACGAATGGTATCACCCATCGCCGCTGGTTGATGCATGCCAATCCGAAACTGTCTGATCTGATTACGGATACAATCGGTAACGAATGGATAACAGAGCCGGGCAAGCTGGACCAGTTGGCTGGTTTTGCGGATAATACATCATTCCAGGAGCAGTTCCGTTCAATTAAGCGGGATAACAAAGAGCGGCTTGCTGCGTATATTCTGGATCATACCGGGACAGCAGTGAATCCGGATTCCATCTTTGATGTACAGGTGAAGAGACTACACGGGTACAAACGTCAACTGTTGAACATTCTGCATGTTATGCATCTGTATAACCGGCTTAAGAATGATGCTTCGTTTGATATGGTGCCACGTACGTTCATCTTTGGTGCCAAGGCAGCGCCGAGTTATTATTTTGCCAAGAAAATTATCAAGTTGATCAACAACGTGGCTGACACGGTGAATCGGGATGCGGCCGTGAATGACCGCTTGAAGGTATTTTTCCTCGAAAACTATTCCGTCTCTCTTGCAGAGAAGATCATTCCCGCTGCGGATGTTAGTGAACAGATCTCAACCGCAGGTAAGGAAGCTTCCGGTACGGGCAACATGAAATTTATGATGAACGGTGCTTTAACGATTGGCACGATGGATGGAGCCAACGTGGAGATGGCGGAGCAGGTTGGGGAAGAAAATATGTTCATCTATGGTCTGCGTGCAGACGAAGTACTTGAGTATTATCGTTCCGGCAGCTATCGTCCGAATGAGATTGTGCAGCACGATGAACGCATTCGCGAGGTCGTGGAGCAACTGGTGCATCCAGGTGCATTCTGTTATCGTGACGGGGAGTTCTGGGATATATATGACTCCTTGCTGGCCCATGGTGATGAATACTTTGTATTGCGTGATTTTGCTGCTTATGCCGACGCGCATGCTGCGATTGACCAGGCGTATCGGGATATTCCGGGCTGGACTCGGAAAGCGATATTAAACACGGCACATTCCGGCATATTCTCCAGTGATCGTACCATTAGTGAGTATGCGACAGATATCTGGGGTATTCATCCCGTGTCCGGGAACTGGAAAGGTTAAGAATAGATTGTTAAACAAACAAATCCCCTTGTTCACAAGAGCTATCTCTGCTGGTAAATCAACCAGCGTAGAGAGCATCTCCTTGTAGAACAAGGGGATTTTGGCATCAGTGTATCATAGTGTCATTCAACTTGAAGAGAACCGCAACTCGTGTATCTTTCGTCATACAAGTTCGCACACAAAATCAAAAAAAAGATCTGGATCTCAGTCATACTACATAAGAAATCGTTTGATATTTTGAATTAGATAGAGGAGCCGTCACTATGGATCATTACACACGAATTCAACTTGCTATTGAGTATTTGGAGCAGCATTTGCAAGATGATTTTAATATCAGAGAGACGTCCGCTGCTGCGAGCTTTTCGGCGTTTCATTTTCAGCGTTTATTCCAGGCGATCACGGGATTCACGGTACTTGAATACGTGCGCAGACGCAGATTAACGGAAGCTGTAGGGATGCTGCGGGGCACATCGGAAGGCATATTGGACATTGCGATGAGCTTTGGCTATCAATCTCAAGAGGCATTTACCCGTGCATTTTCAGCCTACTTTGGAATGACACCGGCGAAGCTACGTAAGCTGGAAGTGGATCAGTTGTCTCTTCTGAAGATGCAACAGAGCATTGATTTTAACGATTATCGAACTCGGCTTGATGGAACTTTCCACATGAACACACCCCGTCTGGTCACGCGGGAACCGAACTGGATTGTCGGCCATGAATATAAGACCAACCTGAATGACAATCAGCATTATGCTGAAATACCCGGATTTTATCACGATTTTGGCATGGAACAGAAATTCATGGCGATCCCGGAGAGGACACGCCCTGATATGGCTTACGGTGTGGCCTGTCATTTTGAAGAGAATGGAGCATTTTCTTTTATTGTGGGTGAAGAAAGCAGTGGAGCATCACAGGTACTTGAACCCGGTTTTACTTCGATTGAAATTCCGGGTGGCTTATATGCAGAATTCACCGTTGAAGGCTCAGGGCAGGATATTCGGAGAATGATCTATGGCAGCTGGCTGCCGCAGTCTAACTATGAACGGAGGGAAGGGCCGGACTTTGAAGTGACGGATGTCTGGAAATCAACTCCTGAACAACTGGACATGAAGATCTATATCCCGTTAAAATAGACCTTACCGCTTCGCGGAATTCAAGGTCGGAGGACGGATGGATGAATGAACGAAAAGTCGTGGCTCCGCTCCAAGTGGATGCTGACCATTGTTGCTTGCATGGCAGCGCTCTACATACTGATTATGGGCATTTTACTGTTTGTCAGTGGACGAACACCTAGCATGTATTATCAATATAATCTCGTACCCTTCGAGACGATTCGTCCACTTCTTATGGAGAGGGAGAGGTACAATACAGATACCTGGGTCAAAAACCTGTTTGGCAATATCGTATTGTTTATTCCGCTGGGTATCTGGATTCCATGGTTGTTTCGGAGGTGTCGTTCGTTCCTGACATTTACATCTACAGTTGTTTTGCTTCTGCTGGGTGTCGAGGTCACACAATTGATTACACGTGTAGGTTCGTTTGATGTGGATGACATTATTCTGAACACGATTGGTGCCTGGATCGGTTACGTCGGATTTAAGTTAGTCTTATGTTCACAAAATAGGACTCGGAATTGAACCGCAGATCGCGGTCCATGACCGGGTCTTTTTGCATAAGATACCTTTCAAATGTTTACAAGGGAATCATTTCGGATAAAACATATTAACGGCTTATTTATATCGTGAGCAGAGATTATATATAAATTTAACTAAACATTTACACGAAACGGAGAGGACAGAAATAACCTGAAGAAGCGAAAGCGTTCGCCTTTATCACCGGATTTTCCCCTTATAAGGGGAATTCATAAAATCTGGGGATAACAGCGATCGGAAGGTTGTTCTGTCATCGGAGTGTCTAGTGTAAATATTCTTTCGTTCAATTTATATATTGAACAATGATGAGAGCGAGGTGGGCGATATCGTTTGGTGGAAAGAGAGTGTGGTATACCAGATTTACCCGAGCAGCTTTAAGGATTCGGACGGAGATGGATATGGCGACTTGCAGGGGATCTATGAGAAGCTCGATTATTTGGAGAATTTGGGCGTAGATGTGATCTGGCTTTGTCCCATTTACGATTCACCAGGACATGATAACGGATATGATATCCGAGATTACTACGGCATTTTACGCAAGTATGGCACGATGGAGGATTTTGATCGATTATTGGCAGAGGCACACAAGCGTGGTCTCAAGATTATGATGGACCTGGTGCTGAATCATACGTCAGATGAACATGCTTGGTTTGCTGAATCGCGTTCGTCAAAGATGAATCCAAAGCGGGATTATTATATTTGGCGTTCAGGCAAAAATGGGCAGGTGCCGAATAATTGGGAGTCCTATTTTGGGGGTTCGGTGTGGAAGCATGATCCTGAGACAAATGAATATTATCTGCATCTGTATTCAGAACAACAACCGGATCTCAACTGGAACAATGCACAGATGGCAGAAGAGATGTATGAGATGGTGCATTGGTGGCTGGAAAAAGGGGTCGACGGATTCCGTTTCGATGCAGTAGCGCATATCGCCAAGGCAGAGGGTCTGCCAAGTGCCCACAATCCGGATAATCTGCCGGTGGTTCCAGCGTATCAGCTCTTTTCCAACCTGGAACAGGTACACTCGATCTTGAAGAAGCTGAATAACATGATCCTGAAACCCTACGGACCCATGACAGTTGGCGAGACTTCAGGACTTGGACCTGAGCAGGCCTTGGCTTATGTCGGGACGGATCGTGATGAGCTTAATATGGTATTCCAGTTTGAGCATATGTTTATCGATGCCAAATCCTCCGGAATTGGTAAGTGGAACTATAAGGAATGGAAATTGACCTATCTCAAAGAAATCATGAGCCGGTGGCAAACGGTTTTGCATGGTAGAGGCTGGAACGCCAATTATATGGGCAACCATGATCAGCCACGTCCGGTTTCCCGTTTTGGTGATGATGGTAAATATCGGGTGCGTTCTGCTCAGATGCTGGCGACATGGATGCTTACACTCGAAGGGACCCCCTACATCTATCAAGGAGAAGAGATCGGCATGACCAATGTGGCTTTCCCGAATATCGAACAATACCGGGACATCGAGACCAAAAATTATTACAATCATTACATTGGTCAAGGTAAGTCGAAGCATGAAGTCATGCAGGCGATCTGGCTGAAGAGTCGCGATAATGCCCGCACGCCGATGCAATGGGATGAGACGGAACATGCAGGTTTTACCCAGGGTCAGCCGTGGATTCAGGTGAATGATAATTATCCTGAGATTAATGTGGCTGATGCCGAAAGTGATCCGCAATCCATTTTGCATTATTACCGTAAGTTAATTGCCCTTCGCAAACAACATAAAGTGCTTATCTATGGCGCGTATGAACTGCTGCTACCGGATGATCCGGATATCTATGCCTATACACGAACGCTGGATGATGAGCAGATGTTGGTGATTCTGAATTTCCGTGGGCATGAACCTGAGATGCACTGGCCGGAAGGTTGGACTTCCGAGCATGCCAAGCTGATCATCAGCAATGTGAGCAGACGTTATTCTACCGATGAAGGTGCGATTCAGCTTCAGCCGTATGAAGCAAGAGTATATCGTAAGCAGCGGTGACACGGAGGCTAGCGTGATTTTGCGTTGGTGAAGAGGTATGATTTATAATAAATAGTGGTTTTCAAAATAATCAAAACATATGTCGGGAGGAATCCAAGTTGTTGAATATTACGTTCCACGGTCACTCCAGTGTACAGCTGAGCACAGAAGAAAAGTCTCTGATCATTGATCCCTTCCTGCGTGGCAACGAGCTTGCCGTCACGAAGCCTGAAGATATTAAGACCGATGTTGTGTTGCTGACACATGCACATATGGATCACATCCTCGATGCTGAGCCTATTGCCAAAGCAAATAACGCAAAAGTTGTGGCTATTGTGGAATTGGCTACATATATGTCTTGGAAAGGTCTGGATACACTCGGCATGAACATGGGCGGAACGGTAGATCTTGATTTTGCTCAAGCCAAAATGATTCAGGCGTTCCATACTTCCGGGATTGTGCTCGAAGAAGAACAACGGATCATGTATGCAGGTTTGCCTGCTGGATATATCATTAATATTGGTGGTAAAACGATTTTGCATGCCGGAGACACAAGTCTCTTCGGGGATATGAAAATGATCGGTGATCGTCATGATATTGATGTAGCTTTCTTGCCGATTGGTGGACATTTCACCATGGGACCTGAGGATGCGCTGCAAGCGGCCGAATGGTTTAATGCCAAACTGACGATTCCGGTTCATTATGATACGTTTCCGGTAATTCGTCAGGATGCAGAACACTTCGTGCAACAACTGGCTGCAAAAGGGTTGGAAGGACGTGTGCTAGCCCCCGGAGAATCTATTACCCTGTGATGCACATTTAACCGCTGTTCAATAATAAATGGATTTATGGATAAAGACGAATATCACGTCAAGATAACTGACGTGATATTCGTCTTTTTTCGGTTTCAGGTTCAATTTTCACCAATAGAGTTGGTACAAATGACAAAAACATTGAAATTCCATTGTTGAACTCCCTTTTAGAATGATATAAAAAGTTACACGGAAACCAAACGGAAATCCGAATTGACCGCAAACAGGGGGAGCGTTCATGTCATTTATGAAATCATTATTTTTTCAAATTATTGTAGCGGTAATCATCGGGATTGGCGTAGGCATCCTGTGGCCGGATCTGGGTAGCTTGCTGCAACCGCTCGGAACAGGTTTCATCAAATTGATCAAGATGATCATCGCACCACTGATTTTCATGGTGATTGTAACAGGCATTGCCAAAATCGGTGATCTGAAGTCGGTAGGTCGCATCGGGCTGAAAGCCATCGTGTGGTTCGAGATTGCAACTACAGTGGCGCTGGTACTTGGATTGGGAACAGCCAATCTGCTTCGCCCCGGTGCCGGAATGAACGTGGACCCTTCAACCATAGATGCAAGCGGCATTGAAGCAAAAACCAATGGTTCCGAGTTACCGCATACGGTAGACTTTATCATGAATATTATTCCGACAAGTGTTGTAGATGCCTTTGCACAAAATGCACTTCTGCAAGTATTGCTCGTGGCATGCCTGTTCGGGGTTGCGCTGGCAGCAACGGAGAGTAAGGCAAAAGAGAATGTACTGACGCTGATTGAGAACTTGCTCGGCATTGTGTTCCGTATCATCGGTTATATCATGAAACTCGCACCAATTGGTGCATTTGGAGCCATGGCTTACACGGTAGGTGCCTATGGGGCATCCACATTGTCTTCCTTTGGTCTGCTGATTCTGGCCTGTTACGGGGCAGCGCTGCTGTTTTTGGTCATGCTGGCATTGGCTGCCTGGTGGATTACTGGGCTGAATTTCCTGCAATTTGTGAAGTATACCCGTTCTGAAGTGATGCTGGCGATTGGAACCGGGTCATCAGAAGTGGTGATGCCACGTATGATGGACAAACTAACCAAGGCGGGTTGTGATCGTGCGGTTGTGGGTCTTGTAGTGCCGACAGGGTACTCGTTTAATCTGGATGGCGCTTCGATCTATTTATCCTTGGCCACGGTTTTTGTTGCTCAGGCCGTAGGGATTGAACTGACATTGATGCAGCAGATTACGATTTTACTGGTGTTGATGTTAAGTTCCAAAGGCATGGCAGGAGTACCTGGCTCCGCATTCTTGGCCCTGTCCGCAACGGCAGTGGCTGTCAATGCTTTTCCGGTAGCAGCGGTTGCTCTGCTGCTTGGTGCAGATCGATTCATGGATACGATGCGTGTATTCACCAACTTGATGGGCAACTGTGTCGCAGCATTTGTGGTGGCAAAATGGGAAGGTCTGCTGGATCAAAAGCGAATGCGTGCCGTACTCTCTGGTGAGATCAGTGCCGCTGAACTGGAAAGGGAAGAGCAAGCTGCACTATCTCTATTGAAGTTGAATATGCAGGAAAAACAAGGGAAAGCCGTTGTTTCACCGGAGATGTCGTAAGAAGCGTTTTTGAAAATTTCAACCAAGTTCAACCCAATTAGACCGTCTGTTGCCCGCACCAATGGTGGGAAGAACAGACGGTTTCTTGTTGTCCCAATACAGATATCATTGGGTTCACGAACGCAGGTTCCAAAATAAATGTTACAGAGGAAAGATTTATGGGGAATGTGTAGAAGAGACGGAGAATATACATATTATAGTTTCAACTTGTATATACATGTTTACTTATGTAATATAGATATGAAGTTAGCCGAGAACATCACATAAGAGCATTACAATTTATTGGAGGCGTTAACATGAGTTCTAATAACACAACTCCGTCATCTTGGTGGAAGACATCAACGGTGTATCAGGTATATCCGAAGAGTTTTAATGATACAACCGGATCGGGTACTGGAGATATTCGTGGATTAACCGAGAAGCTTGATTATTTGCAGCATCTGGGTATCGATATTGTGTGGTTGCAGCCGGTATATGTATCTCCGCAGCATGATAATGGGTATGACGTAGCGGACTATTATCGGATTAATCCGGATTATGGAACGATGGAGGATTTTGACGAATTGCTGAAAGGTCTGAAGGCTCGTGATATGAAACTGATGATTGATATCGTGGTGAATCACTCCTCGACCGATCATGAGTGGTTCCAGCAATCCCGTTCTTCCAAGGATAATCCGTATCGGGATTATTATATTTGGAAAGATCCTGCCCCGGATGGCGGTGTGCCAAACAACTGGCAATCCAAGTTCGGTGGGCCCGCGTGGCAGTATGATGAACAGACGGAACAATATTTCCTGACTTTATTTGATAAAACGCAGGCAGATCTGAATTGGGAGAATGAAGAAGTACGCAAAGCTGTACGGGATATGATCAAGTTCTGGGCGGATAAGGGTGTGGATGGTTTCCGTATGGACGTGATTAACCTGATCTCCAAAGACCAGCGTTTCCCGGATGATGATGGTAGCGTCTCACCGGGTGATGGACGCAAATACTACACGGATGGACCGCGTGTGCATGAGTACATTACCGAGATGTACGATGAAGTATTCGGGCCTTACAACATGGTGACTGTAGGGGAAATGTCTTCCACAACACTGGAACATTGTATCCAATATTCGAACCCGGCTTCCCGGGAGTTTTCGATGACGTTTAACTTCCATCACCTGAAAGTGGATTATCCGAATGGTCAGAAGTGGGAACTGATGCCGTATGATTTCGAAGCGATGAAACAGCTCTTTAGTGAGTGGCAGACAGGCATGCAAGCCGGTGGAGGTTGGAACGCGCTGTTCCTTAATAACCATGATCAGCCGCGGGCATTATCCCGATTCGCCGATGATGGTGATTATCGTGCCGAGAGTGCGAAGATGCTTGCAACAACGATACACGGAATGCAAGGTACACCTTATGTCTACCAGGGTGAAGAGATCGGAATGCCGAATCCGGTCTGGAATGACGTCAGCGAGTTCCGCGATATCGAATCAACGAACATGTACCGCCTGCTTCAGGAAGAACGAGGCAAATCCGCTGAAGAAGCTTTCAACATTGTAAAGGAACGTTCCCGGGACAACTCCCGCACACCGATGCAATGGAATGGAAGTAAAAACGCCGGATTTACTAGCGGAACACCTTGGCTGAAGGTGGATGAAAGGTATCCTTCCATTCACGTGGAACAGCAGCTGGCTGATCCAGATTCGATCTACTACCACTACCGCAAATTGATTGCCCTACGTAAACAGGTTAACGTGCTGATCGACGGTCTGTATGAACAATTGGACGATGCACATCCGGATGTATTCGCGTACGCACGGACCAATGGAAATGAAACCCTGATTGTTGTATCCAACTTCAGTAAACGAGACGTCACGTTCTCGCTTCCGGAAGCGGTCTGGAATGATCACATTGCAAGCAAATCAGCAGAGTTACTCATAGGAAATACGGAGGCAGCCCCTGTGCTGACGCAGGAAATCTCTCTCAGTCCGTATGCATCCTATATGTGGCTTGTGCCACAACAGGACTAATCACATTTTATAAATAGGAAGTGACACTATGGCAATCGATAAAAAACAGGTTGAGGAGATCGTCCGGGCTGTCGGTGGCAAAGAGAATATTGAAGCTGCTACACACTGTGTTACACGACTCCGGTTTGCCTTGTACGATGAGAGTAAAGTGGATACTGAAAGTCTGGATCAGAATGATCTGGTCAAAGGACAGTTCTCTTCCCAAGGACAATTTCAGGTCGTTATTGGGCCTGGTCTGGTGGATAAAGTCTATGATGAGATGATTCAGATTACCGGGGGAGATCGTTCTTCCAAGGATGATGTGAAGGCGGTTGCTGGTAAAAAGCAAAATCCAATCCAGCGAGCGATCAAAACACTCTCGGATATTTTCATTCCGATCTTGCCTGCAATCATTACGGCAGGTCTTTTGCTCGGGATTAACAATATTCTGACAGGCCCAGGCATTTTCTTTGATGGAAAATCACTGGTGGATGTTTATCCAGCCTGGAAGGATCTTGCGTCCATTATTAATACAATCGCAAGTACAGCCTTCACGTTCCTGCCGGCTCTAATTGGTTGGGCAGCTGTAAAAAGGTTCGGCGGCAGTCCGCTGCTCGGGATCGTGCTGGGTCTCATTCTGGTACATCCCGATCTGCTGAGTGCATATGGTTACGCTGATGCTGTGAATAATGGCACGGTGCCAACATGGAATCTGTTCGGTTGGGAGATTGAGAAGATCGGTTATCAAGGGCAGGTTCTGCCAGTACTGGTATCGGCCTATCTGCTTGCGAAGATGGAAATTTTCCTGAATAAAAGGGTACATGATTCGATCAAACTGCTGGTCGTTGCACCAGTTACGTTGCTGATTACCGGATTCCTGGCATTTACAATTATTGGACCGGTTACATTTGCTATTGCAAATGCAATTACATCTGGCTTGATCTATGTATACGATTCATACGCGGCGCTGGGTGGTCTGATCTACGGTGGTCTGTACGCTTTGCTCGTTATCACCGGTATGCATCACACGTTCCTCGCGGTCGATGTTCAGCTCATTGGTAGTCAAGGCGGTACGTTCCTGTGGCCGATGCTGGCATTGTCCAATATCGCACAAGGTTCGGCGGCACTTGCGATGATGCTTGTCCTGCGTGAAAAGAAAATGAGAGGACTTGCGGCAACGTCCTCGGTATCGGCCTTCCTCGGGGTAACTGAGCCGGCGATCTTTGGTGTTAACATCCGTTACCGTTATCCGTTTATCTTTGGTATGATCGGTTCCGCGATTGGTGGTGTGCTGCTGACGATGAATAATGTTCAGGCAACCTCCATCGGTGTAGGTGGCGTACCGGGATTCCTGTCGATTTTCCCTGACAAATGGGGCGTCTTTTTCATCGGCATGGCGATTGTCCTGGTTGTACCATTTGTACTGACCGTCCTTTTTGGTAGAGCCAAACTGAGAAAAGAAGATCGTAGTGCAAGCAATGAAACCGTTAATGAGCCTAAAGCGGCTACGTCGCAGTCTGCTTCGGGTGTTACCTCTTCAACTGCAAAAACAGATCCAAGCCAGCGCACACGTAGTGCAGCTCAAGTAGGGGACGAGGCAGTGAATACACTGGAAATCATGGCGCCTTTAACAGGCCAGGCCGTGTCACTGGAGCAAGTACCTGATCCGGCTTTTGCCGAGAAACAGATGGGTGAAGGTGTAGCGATTGAACCTTCCGGCAACGTCGTTGTTGCTCCGTTCGATGCTCAGGTGGCTCATGTGATCAAAAGTAAACATGCAGTGATTCTTGAACACGCGAGTGGATTACAAGTTCTGATCCATGTCGGGATTAATACGGTATCCCTCAAAGGTGAAGGCTTCAACATGCATGTGGAAGCTGGCGAACATGTAAAAGCTGGACAAAAGCTGTTGGAGTTTGATCGTAAGTTAATTGAAGATGCGGGATACCCGCTGATTACACCGATTATCATTCCAGATGGTCAAGATATGGTTGAACGGGTGGAAGTCACGACAGGTGATGTTACATCTAATCAAAATGGTGTGTTGAAGGTTCATCTGAAAGGTTAATTGAATACAACAACATGAAGGGGCTGCATGATGTGCAGCTCCTTTTTTTTTAGCGTGCCCAGAGGCACACATTATCTAGTTGGTGAAAGCCAATCAAAGGAGGGGCCAAGCTACCTTTGTAGCCAGGACGCTGCATATGGCGAGATCTGTGTGTAAAAGCGCATGTTGGCAGTAAATAGAGCGATGGGTAAACTACGTAAAGCGAGTGATGCCTTTGGACAGTTTGTTGTCATGTACTTGCAAAGCGGAACGTTTCGGAGACTAGGAACGGAGCGCACGCGCGTACCACATATTAAGATTGTGGATGAATACTCCAGATACATTCATCCAGATGTGGAGTTGTTCTTATCCATTGCAGCAGAATATCGGACAGCCGGAATAATTGCTACAGTCCCCAGGCCAACTGGAGGTTGAAGCGGGGAAAATCAATGCTAAAGCCATGAAGCAGTCCATCTTAACAAGCTGCCGAAACAAAATTGCTTTTGGTGGCCTTGCTTATCAAGATGCGCTCGGATTTAGCAGGGAGTTTGGTAAAAAGCAGATTATCAGCAGGCCAAGCACATTTAAACAGCAGATTTTATTAACAAATATCTGCTGCCTGAAAATCTAGAGATACGGAAAAAGAGGAAGATCGAATTTTTTACACACAGATGATGGATGGCTTACCCAAATTTCATTACGTAGCAAGGCTACTGGATGATGGAACACCGTTGCCGCAGAAGAATGGTAAGGGCTCATTTGTTCCCCGTGATTGGAAAGAGCGCCGAGAATGGGAGGTAAGAAAAAAGTTGTGGGCGTTTAAATTTGATTTTAAACACAAGCCTAAAATTTTAGATCAGCCGATGTTAAATCCAGAGCAGCCTGGGTCGGAAGACAAGCTTTCTTCCAAACTGAAGTTTGTTCCTACGGGCTTGGCTGACCAAACTCCCGCGTTCCCTCCTATATCCACATGTGGAAGGAACGAAGCCAGAAGGCAGTTCCTCTCAGGATGAATCAACGCATGGACATGAAGATGATCTTGATCCGTTCGAGTAGCACCCTCACTGAATGTCAGTGAGGTTATTTAAATTGCCAAAATTACACATGATTGAAGAGTTGAAAAGAGTATTGATTGAAGGTTATAACGAGGCCAAGCTGGAGCTTAACAGTTATGACGAAGGATGGGCGCAAATTTATAGCGCCAAACAAAACGATTTGATTTTGCAAGCTGACATGGTTGGAGTGGAAGTGAAATAGAACATGACTGATCAAGGATATCTGGATTTTCGTGAGTTTACTCGCTTGGATGATCTGGCAGCAGCCATTGGCACAACGAAATACAATGAAAACGTTCTTGGATGGGTGAAAGAGCAAGCTACAGAAGCTTTATCCGCAGCACTTAATCAGAACGGTTCTCAATTATCACAAATACTTGCTCAGGCTTCAGATGAAGCGATAGAGACTAAAGAAAATGTGAACTTCATGTTAGGTGGAATACAGGCTGGAAGTAGTGACAGTGAGCTGAAGAAGGTTCCTTTAAAAGAGCAATTATTTCTTGCTGAAAAATTGAGTCATAATAAGAATTTGAAGGAAATCGCAAAATGGACAGGACGAATGAAGGTCATTGCCAGTCGCAAACAGCGATATAAACACAAGGACGCGATTGATAGGAATGGAATTCGGCAAGGAAGTGACATTGAGCAACTGCTGCCGATGGAGCTAGGCAGTTACGCCAGCCCCATTAGCAAAATGGATTTTTTACGCCGATATGCGGAAGGACAGGCACTTCAGTATGACACCAAGGGAAAAGAACATCTCGGTAAAGGGCCCATTATCCTGTGTCTCGATCAATCTGGTAGTATGAAGGGCCAGGATACGATCTCCAAGGGATTTGCTTTGGCTCTCATGAGCATTGCCCGGAAACAGAGAAGGGATTTTGCATGGATACCGTTTTCCTCACATGCTTCTGATGCCATCATCTATGAACGAGGGAAAATTGAAGTTCCAGATATGATTCAGCTTGCAACTGTTTTTCTTGATGGAGGTACGAATTTTGTACAACCCTTAAATAAAGCAAGCGAAGTCATTAAACAAAGTCGATTTAACCAAGCAGATATCATTTTTGTTACTGATGGGGAAGCCCATGTAAATAATGATTTTTTAAAAGCATGGAGCAGTTTGAAGGAACAAAAAGGATTTTCTGTCTTATCCTTATTATTGGGCAAAGAGTCCATTCATGGAGTAGATGGATTTACTGATCGAATTGTTCGAGCTTGGTCATTTGAGGATCAATCTATACAGCAAGCTTTTGATATTTGACCAAATATCAGGACATGCACGCTGCGTCCTGTTATTAAGTGTTCAGAGAACAACAAAAAGCCTTTTAAATATGCGTGACCTTATTCGATTTGATTTGCCATTCCAACGGAACAGCGTATGGAAGAATGATCGACGTTCGTACATGGTTGATTCTGTTATTAGGGATCGTTACATCCCAAATGTTCTAGTTTGGAATAACGGAGACGGGTATATCTGGGTTATTGATGGCAGACAGCGTTAGGAGTCTGTTTTCTTCGTTACCATTACAAGTTGAGTAATGGAACAGTGGATTTTAGTGGTGAGTCGATTGCCTGTAGACGACATGACACTTATGATGTGCAATTTGAATTCCTTACGTACAACTTCACGGTGACCGAGCTTAGTGAATGTACACTTGAAGAAGTGGAAGAGATGTTCTATAGTGTCAATCAGTCTGTCATTAACATCTACAGAGAAAACTAGATTGAAATTAAGTCCTGCAATAAGGGAAACCGTTTTAGGAACTTGCGCAGCATTTGTTCTTTGAGAGGATGGCTTTACTAAAGCTGATCGTAATCGGTATTTGGATGAACAATTCATCTGGCAGTTCATTGCTTCAGCCTCTAACCAGGACATGGATTTCAGTGGGTCAAGCTTAAACAAGTTTATTTAAGTTTGGAAGAAGTTCCAGCCCCGGCAACGGATTTGATATGGATGCAGCTTTTCGTAATTGGGATCCAGCGAAACGTAATGTGTTGAAAAAGGTTCATGTTGGTAGTCTATTTCAAGTAGTGGACTATGCGATTCAGCATGACGGTCTGAGGATCATTTTGGAGCATGGACTGAATCATTATTAATTGACCGTTATTCTGTAGATACGCTGTACGGACAGCTTGCCAGAAAGGTGCGACTAGTAAGGCGTTAATCGAAAAAGGCTTAGTTTAATGACGGAGGATATGAAGCAATCCCCCTTACAGATGGAATTATCTGGAACAAATTTTGAATAATATATAGGTATTTATGTATATATTTTTATCTTCAGTAAGAATTTCAGTGGTTTTAATATTGGTAGAGGTAACCTTACTGACTTAGCTAGTAAGGTTTTTTTCGTTAAAAAAGGGGTTGAATTTTATAAAAGAAAAGGTATGTGGGTCTGCGTTATTACACAGTGTTTATTAATCTATGTTTGAGATCAAAGTGAAAATCATCAGTTCTTATATAAAATTGTATAGTTCCATTTAATATGTGTATATATATTACATCATTTACATACTACAAGAAAAGGATTATTACATAATATTTATTATTTCCTATATGTAAAATAGGTTTTTTTTCGACAATATAAGACAAAATAAAACAAAAAATGCCTATTTCTAATCTATATAAAATAATTGATAATAAGATAGCTATATATTAATCAATAAAGGCAAAGTAGAGAGGAGTAGGAAAGAGAAGGCTAAAATTAAAATATGTAAAAATATTCAATTTATCATTACAGAGGGGAAAATGTGATATGGATGAGGGAAGAGAATTATTAATTTTAAAGTTTAGCAGGAGGGTTTTCCTAACATGTATTATTTTTTTGTTTTCATTTTCTTTGCTTTTAGATGAAGTTCATTCAGCAGAATTGGCTGTTCTAAAAGGTGATGTTGATGGAAACGGAGCGGTAACTGCTAATGACGCTTTAATGGTTACTAAGTACTTAAAAGGAAAAATAACTCTTACACCGGAGCAGATTATTCTAGCTGATATGAACAACGACGGAATTATTGATAATGCTGATGTCGTAAGTATTCTGAGCATTCACGTTGGAACCCAAACTGAAAAAAAAACGCCAGAAGTGCCAAAGAATTTAAAATTGGAGATACTCAGTCATACTTCGGTGATCGTATCATGGGATAATATAAAAGAAGTTAATGGAGATGTTGTTGGAGTTAATATTTATCAGGATAATGTTCTAATTGGAGCTACTAATGGAACGAATTATATAATCAATTTTCTTGATCCTCAGAAGAACTATACATTCACAGTACGTTCAAAATATAGTGAAGGGAGCGAGTCTGATCTGAGTAATCAAGTGACCAAATATAAGAGGGAATTAAAAGGTGATGTTGATGGAAACGGAGCGGTAACTGCTAATGACGCTTTAATGGTTACTAAGTACTTAAAAGGAAAAATAACTTTTACACCGGAGCAGATTATTCTAGCTGATATGAACAACGACGGAATTATTGATGAATCTGATGTCAAAAATATTTTAAGTTTTTCTGTTAGTAACTCATCTGGAAATAGTTCTCTAGAAGTACCTAAAGATTTGAAGTTAGAAATACTTAATCAAACTTCGATAAAATTATCATGGAAGGCACTAGATGAGCTGAATGGGGGAACAAAAGGTTTCAACATTTATCAGGACAACGTTTTAGTTTCAACTACAAATGAGACCAGCCAGGTGGTCAATTTTCTTGATCCACAGAAGACATACACATTCCTAGTACGTTCAAAAAATAGTGAAGGAGACGAGTCTGAGCCAAGTAATTTGATAAAGAAAACAGCATTCAAACAATACACATATAATTATGATTCCTCTGGTCGCTTGAATAGCATCCTAACGCCCTCTGGGAAAAAGATAGCATACACGTATGATGCCAACGGTAATTTGATCAAAAAAACGATTACAAATTTTTAGGAACCACAGCATATTAAAAATAGTATAGTAGCAGTTTGAAACTCACACTATCTGATCGGGGAGAACAAGTTGAAGCAATCTATTACAAAAAAATATATATCCATTCTGCTTATCGTGTCCGTATTTTCAGGACTTTTTGGAAACTGGATACCAGCGATTACATATGCTGAAGAGCAAAATGAACAAGAAGTTTCTACAGGCCCAAATCCTTCTCCGTTGGAGTCTATTTCTCTGATTGCAGAGCAATTTGACAAAACAGAAGGCTTTATCCAGGACTATCTGGATCAGGGTTATACCTTGAATGAAGTCATTAGTGCTTTATATAAAGCTAGAGACGAACAGATTGGATTCGACGAAGCCTTGCAAGCCGTACGTCCACAGGAAGTTAATGAATCGGCTTCGGTCACGAGTGATGTTTATACGGATTCAGCTCTAGCTGAAGAAACGCCACTCACGGGTGTGGAAGCCGACCAATCCAGTATTATGCAGCGGTATGAAACGTTCGCAGTTGAAGAGGAACTGACTGCCCCGCCAGATACAGACCTTGAGAAAGAAAACGAACCGAAAGAAGAGGAAGACAAAAACGCTGAGGATGAGGAAAAAGAACAGGTTGATCCAGATGATCAATCGGAAGGTGAAAATGAGTCTGAAGGAACTGAAGAAACAGCACCACCGACAGAAACTACAACTGATGATGACACCGCACCTCAAACGAATCAGGATGTAGGTCAAGAATCGACAGCACCTTCTTCAAGCGAGAACACTTCTACCCTTGAAGGAAAGCCGGCTGCTGAGACCAAGGAAACACCATCATCACAAGGAGGTGCAGTAAGCACATCTCCTATGTCGATGGAACCGAAATCAGAATCGAAGAATATCTCAGAAAAATCTTCAAAATCTGTGCCTGAAAAGGGACAGGTTAAGGAGAACAATGATGCTTCAATTACAAATAAAAAGCAATCCGAGTCATCATCACAATCGAAGCAAAAATCAAAATCAGATGTAAAACCACTTGCAGGACAAACGAGTGTCCCAGATCCAGGGAAACATATTGCTGAAAAAGCACCAGTCTATAGTAAAAAGTCGTTTAACGAGGCTCCTTATACCGTGGGTGAAAACGGAGAAACCATTTCAACGATGAGTGGTGGCCTTATGTTGGAGCATGTCGATGCGTCTTTGCCTGGACGTGCAGGGATGTCTTTTTCATTGGAAAGGCAATATAACTCGAATTCAGCCCAGTTTTATGATCCGGCCGTGGGAACGAATACATATGAGTATCCGGTCTACAATTATTTTCTCACCTACCAGGCAGTGAAGAAAAAAATCATTACCAAATATCATGTTAAATATAAACTTAACAAGTGGGTTCAGGAAGACTACAATGGCGATGGTCTCAAAGATAATGACACGATTGTAGTGGAAACGCCGACTATCCTGCAAGGTACATATACGACCGAAGCCGATGCTCGGAAAGCGGCAAGTACTCAAATCGCATTTTGGAATCCATCGGAAAGCCGTACCGAGCAACAAACCCGTAGTGGAAGTCTGAGTAGTCTACCTTCGAGTATAAGTTACAATCAGGGTGGATTTAGCGGTACTCTGAACAAATCAGGCAGTGCTCAGGTCATTTCTGGCCAATATCAACCTGCACGTACAATTACTGCTCCAACGCAGACTTGCACGAACTCCATTCCAGGAAAATATGACTCCAAAGGTGTCTGGACTCAGACAGGTTCAGGTAGCCCATGTCCAGATACGAAAACAGCGACCGTCGAGGGCAAAACAATTACGCTTACCCGTTCCTCGGTAACGGCTACGAAAGCTTGTCCATCACCAGATAAATCGGTAGCGAACTATGTGTGTACTAAAACATGGGAAGCACGTTATAACGGGTCTGTATCCGTTCCAGAATCAGACACCCGAGTATATTCTCAATCTTATGTCGGAAGTGTCGTTAAGCCTGGGCAATACTCTCAACAACGTTATGACTCTTGGATTGCAGGTAAGGCTCCATATCAGTATCGTTATGCTTATTCCGTGCGAGAGCAGCCGTGGGTAGAGCAGGAAGTAACAGAAGGTCCGGCTGAATCGATCACGCTATACACCGATGGTACACCTGATTGGTCAGCAGTTAACGATTTGAAAAATAACGTAAATAGTAATGCTGGAATAGGGATCTCTACTTCAATGGATAGTAGTTACAACTATTATCTTGCTTCTAGTCCATCTGCTGAGATACGAGCTTATCAAGTGGGTAGTAACTTTGATGTCACATACTATAACAAAACGGTTCCTGCCGCTGCGGACAAACGAGCACCACTAGGCAAAGGATGGTCTTGGAAACTACCATACATTGAAACAGAGAATGGCAAGTCGTATATGAACATGGCAGATGGTGGCCGCTACGAAATTGCAGGTAATACGCTTAAAGGGTACGACTGGGAAGGTATTGCAGTGAAACCGGATACCTCGGCAACGGTAAATGGAGAAACCTCATCTCTCGTCGTGACTTCTTCAGATGGAATAACCAAGCAA
Source organism: Paenibacillus sp. GM1FR (assembly GCF_002803315.1). NCBI lineage: Bacteria > Bacillati > Bacillota > Bacilli > Caryophanales > Paenibacillaceae > Paenibacillus > Paenibacillus sp. GM1FR. The sequence continues at coordinate 186,634 of NZ_MKZL01000033.1, forward strand.
TATTTTTCAGCGGATGGACGTCTACTCCAGATCTCCGATGGGCAGAAAAATGATGTTCAATTTCTCTATGAAAATAACTCGGCGTATAACAGCAAATTGTTAACCCAAGTGAAGGACACTATAGGTAATACGATTCGTATCAGTTATACGTCTTCATCTGTAACAATAGTACAGGGAAATCGTACAGTCACATACAACAAACAGACGAAAAATGGTATAGAATTGCTTGATTCTGTCATTGATCCGCTAGGACGAAAAACGACGTATTCTTACAAACTGGCGGATGCCAAGTTTAACCTGCCTGGATTTAGCCCTGAACGTGCGGCGCTTAATCCGTATGCCTTGCTTACATCTGTGCAACACAACACGGGTGCCAAAACGTTCTATGAATATGAGAACGGGACGGTTAAGCGTTACATTGGTGAAGATTCGTTTAATGATGCTTATCGTGTGCTTTCTCGTAAAGATCAGATTACGTATGAAAATGGATCAACAGAGGATTTCAACCGTCAGACGTACAGCTACACTTCAGATATAGGAACAACCTTTTCAAAGGACACAACCTTTGCTGTCTCTGTGAGTAATGGATTAACCAACACACAATACAACTACCGTAAAGATTTTATTAACAATGACACACCAGCCCAGTTCTATCTGGACGGAAGCATTGTTAGTGCAGAGGGTAAGACACAAACAACAACGAATACCTATGGTAAAACCGTCAAAGGACGTAGTTATGCTGCACCAACACCAACGGTAACTACCTTAACGGATAACCAGGCTAAAGACGTCTTAACAACCATCTTACAGTTGGATGACTACGGTAATATCACTTCAGTAACGGATGCAACAGGACGCACTACTACCAGTACGTATGATGATACAAGACACTGGTTAACGAGCGTAACCGATATGGTGGATGCGACCAACAAGAAATATACGGCACTTACACGGGATAATGTCGGTAATATCAAGCAAATCGTAAATCGTACAGACAATGCCAGTGGTGAACTGTTAACACAGGCTGACTACACCTATGATACCTATGGCAACTTGTTAACTCAACGAATCTCGGATGGCAAACAGGAACGAAATGCTACACTGGAATATGATAGCCGTTATCAAAAGGCATTTCCCACTCGTCTAAGCATGATGGTGACCGATGTGGATGGCAAAATAACACCAGTAAGTACATCGTCAGAATATGATATGACTACCGGTGATTTAATCTCATCCACGGATGCGGAGCAGCGTACAACCAAGTATCGTGTGGATGCGATTGGTCGTACCATTGAGGTGACGCAAACGGATGAAACTAAGCTCCGTGCGGATTACGATGATATTAACAATACGATCAGAGTTACGGATGAGCTGGGTCAACAGCGATTGAACAAATGGAATTCACTTGGTCAGGCCATCGAGAGCGGTTATTTCTCAGGGAACAGTTATGTGGCATCTCAGCGTACCGGATATGACCCATATGGTCGACCTGCTTGGACAGATGATGCACTGGGTAATCGCATACGTAATACGTATGACAACTGGAGCCGTGTGGTGATGATAACCGGAGCCGATGGCACGTCCACATCCATGAAATATGATGATGTGGCCCGCACAGCGACAAGTACCGATGCCGAAGGTTACATGCAAGTTGCTACTTACGACAAGTGGGGCAAAGGCATCAAAACGGAAGAGAAAACACAGCTTGATCAGGTTCTCCGAATACTGGAGAAAAATAAATACGATAACATCAGCGGTCAACCGCTGGAGAAAACGGATGGCAATGGGAACGTGACTGCATTAAGTTATGATGTCTTGGGCCAGCTTCGCCAAGTGACCGGCGCCAATGGAGAACAGACGCAATACAGCTATGACATGGCGGGTAATCTACTCAAGACAATTGATCCAGCGGGTAACATCAAAGAGAACACGTATGATCAGCTCAATCGCCGTATCCAGACGAAGGACAAGTCAGGAAATAGCACGAGGAGTTATTATGCACCTGGTGGCAACCTTACTAAATATGTTGACCGTAATGGTAACGAGTTCACATATGAATATGACCTACGAGGTAACCTAATCCGTAAAATCAGCTCAGATGAAACAATCAGTTTCGCTATCGATGCCGTAGGTAAACGTATAAGCATGACGGATCGCACGGGCACTACGGGGTATGAATATGATTCGGCAACGGAGCAATTGACACGCTTGACTTATCCGGATGGACTTACAACCGAGTTCACCTATGATCTGAATGGTAATCGCACGGAGATGAAGGAGCCGTTTGGAAATATCGTCTACTACACGTATGATGAGATGAACCGAATGAAATCTGTCGGTACGGTGAAGGACGCACCTGATGCGCAGTACACATATTATCAAAATGGTCTATTTAAATCGTCTCAATCACAAAATGGTGTAAATAATCACAAAACGTATAACGGTCTTGATCTGGTGGGGCTGGAGCAAGTGCGAGACCGAGAATCCTTGGGTTTGTACAACTACAGCTATGACAACAACAAAAATATTACGAAGCGTCTACAGCATGGTGTACAGGATGATTTTAGTTATGACCAGTTGGATCGGATTGTAACGGCAAGTGGTAATAACGAGCAGTACACTTATGATAAACAAGGCAATCGCCTAACGATGCAGTCGGACAAAGAAGTTAACGCGGTGAACAGTGAGTATCAATACGATACCCGCAACCGTTTGAGTCAAGTCACCACAGACACGACAAAAGTCGGATACCAGTACAACGGAAACAATTTGCTTGTTGAGCGTACTGAAAATGGTGTGACTACTCGGTACTATTATGATGATGGCGCACAGATTATTGCTGAAGCTGAAGTACGAAATGGTAAGCCTGAGCTAAAAGCTACCTATATTCGTGGAGCGAGGCTGGAAGCAATTGTATACGCTGATGGTAATAAGGCTTACGTTCAAACCAATGGGCATGGAGATATTGTTGAACTGCGAGATGAGAATGGAAAACTACTGAATCAGTATGATTATGATATCTGGGGAAATATTCTTTTCAAAGAAGAGAATGTCCACAATCCATTTCGTTATGCGGGTGAACTATGGGATGATGCGACCAACCTACAATATCTGCGAGCACGTTGGTATGATCCAGCAATGGGACGTTTCATTAACGAAGACAGTTATGAGGGAGAGATTGATGAGCCCCTTAGTCAAAATTTGTATTCGTATGTTGAGAATAATCCGTTAACCAATTGGGACCCCACAGGCAATTGGTCGACAGGGCTTACTGCTAACTGGACAATTAATGAAATGAAATTGCAATGGGAAAAAGCTAAAGCGGTTAAAAATACTAAAAGTATGACGTATTGGTCAAATGAAACGAATAAATTAAGAAATCAATTAAGAGCTTCGGGTGTGTCTGAAGCAAATATAATGAAGTCTTCTGACAGTTCAATTCCAGAAGCTGTCGTAAAACAAATAGCAGGTCAAGGTGTTGAAGCCTGGGCGAAGAGTGATCCTATAGGATTTGGTATTTATTTTAAAACATCTACTTTTCTTGTTCCTTCAAGTAAAATAGATGTTGCTTTAGCAGCACTTGGTCCTGTTGGAAGAGCAATGAGATTGGAATTTAGATCAACCAGTCTTCTCGATGAACATTTTCAAAAACATGTAATTGAGAGACGTGAATTTGGTCCTATAACCAAAGCGGCCTATTTACAAGGAGCGAGAGACCTTTTTGGCACTATTGCCGATGGAACTAATATTCTTACTAAAACTCGATTGAGCGATAGAGCAACACTGATTTATAATAGAAATACAAATGAGTTTTTATCAATTTCCAGAGATGGATATATTAAAACGTACTTTAAACCCTCTGGCGGATTGAGATACTATAATAATCAGGGAAATTGAGGTGGGAAAATGTATACGTGCCCAGTTTGTGGATATCAAGGGCTTGATGAGCCGCCCTATGTTGACAATAATCCGTCTGCAGGGAGTTTTGAAATTTGTAGTTGCTGCGGTTTTCAATTTGGGGTAGATGATTTGGACAGTGGAACTACACATGAAGAACATCGCCGCCAATGGATTGAGTTGGGGACTCCATGGTATTCTAAATACACACCTAAACCATCAAATTGGAATTCGGAAATTCAGCTCTTGGAAATTGGAATCAAAGTGTAAATTTATTAAAACTACAGACCGCATAAGAGTAATCTCTCTGTGTGGTCTTTTTTTAGTGCATCTGTCATGAGAGACAACATGGTGTGCAAGTTCCTACAGGTGTAAGTTGCAACTGTTAGTCAGAGGAAAATGGGGCTGACGAGAGGCGGAAGCTTGGGGTAAACCCTTGCTCTGAACGAACAAAAATCGCATACTAGCATTGTCAGACTGAAAAGCTACTTTTCAAAGCAAAGTCTGAAACTATCCTCAATGTCATTGTGTAAATGTGGAATAGCTCGAAATACTTAAACAGATTTTTTCTATAGAGCACTCTCCTAATAACTCTTTGAATCCAGACGGTAGTTTAAAAAAGAAAAAACAACGTTAGGGTGGTGTCCCAGGCCCTTGAAGTATTTCAATAGTGCCAATTTTGTAGGAAGGGCGGAAGAATATGAACCTTAATAAAAGTTCCTTTAATTTATCCTCTAGCTCTGACGAAATAATTTTAGTAGTTATGTCAAAGATTATATTGAAATTGATAAAAGCAATTGGGAACCAAATGCTATTCGCTGTACTTTTCAAACAGGTTCAAAATCCGTAAGTAGTACTAAGTTTGCGGAGCGTAAAGTACACGAATGGTACGTATATCAAAATGAAGAAGAATTAAGAAGGATTCTTCATAATCTTCGGGAAATTATAGAGCAATATGCGCTACCATGGTTTACTAAAAATACTCAATTGATCCCATCCACTACTCCAAATTATTTAGATGAAAGCTGGAACAGTTCTATTCAAGAATTTATGAAAAAAAACAAAATTGATATTAATAACTCCGAGGCTGTTGGAATACTGGATCAACTTACTACAAGTGATCTTTCCCAGCAAGATATTTACTTTATTAGTTACTGTTATGGTGAGATAATTACCAATCAATTCGGTGGCGAATGGAAGAATGATGCAGATAACGGACCGAGAGTGGATAACATAGGTGGTAATCCCGCGTTTAAGCGTTGGCCTCATGAATTAGTTAATAAAGTGATTACAAATAAAAACTTGTCACTACAAAGGTATTTTGAAGATATTGCATTTGTATTAGGGGATTAGCAAGGGTTTGAAATTAACTTTCTATTTCTAGTAGTATTGTTTTAACCCGTGGCTGATAGATGAGGGGATTTTCTCACTCTTATCCGTAGATCTCTCATAGACGTGGAATAAAAAAACTTCTCACTGGCTTAAACTAGGGCGTGTCTTCAAACTCAGGCAAGCCACACCATAATGGATGCCAGAGTCAAAAAAGGCTTGAACGTACACGCTAATTTATCGTAGCGAGTGGCCAAGCGACGATAGTTTTTCACTTTATTGAAGAAGCACTCCACTAAATGACGTTCTCTGTAGACCACTCGATCATAAGGTAGAATCTTTCTGCGATTCTTCTTGCTTGGAATCACTGAAATCGCTTCTTGTTCGTCTAAAAGCGTCCTAATGGCATTCGTATCATACGCTCGATCGGCCAATACTTGCTTTTTCGTCAGCTTCATCGCTTGAAGAAGCTCATAACCTTGGACGGAGTCATGAGCTTCACCACCCGTTAATTCAAAACGAAGTGGATTGCCTAGCGCATCGACCACGGCATGAATTTTGGTGCTTAGTCCACCACGGGAACGTCCGATCGCTTGCTTGCCTTGCCCCCTTTTGCGCCCGATCCATGCTGGTGAACACGCACAATCGTGCCATCAATCATGATGCTTTCCTCATCGGCATCCAAGGAAACACGCTCCAGCACCGCGTCCCAAATCCCCGCTTTCTGCCAACGTCGAAAGCGGGTGTAGACGGATTTCCAATGTGGAAAGTGATCGGGTAAATCACGCCATGGGGCGCCTGAACGAGCAACCCAAAGCATTGCATTTAACATGATTCGGTTGTCCAATGCGGGACGTCCTCCTTGTGGTTTTCGTTCAGGTGGAAACAAATCTTGGACTCGCTGCCATTGTGTCTCTTTTATTTCGTATCGAGTATTCATCTAAATTAATTAACCTATCTATTACCATTTTAAGCAGTTTGAAGACACGCCCTAGTGAAAAGTTTTTTGAATTAAAAGGAAATTTTTCTGTTTTTGTTGATTTTATAATAGCAATTATATAGGAGGGAGGAGACAATAGATTGCATTATTACCCTATGAATAGCGGCTGTGAGAGAACAAAGTAAAAATTATTGCTTCTCATACATGGTCATCGTCAATTTGTTTACTCGTAAGGTTGGTAAAGAAGAATACATAGAATTGTGAGGGTTAATTCTGACATCAAGTTGATGAAGATAATTATCACAATGGGCAGCCAATGTTGTCTACGGATTGATTGAAACACAACCTGAATTTACAGAGTGTGGACAGGTTCAAATTGCAGGAATTACTTTTGCGAGCGCTTATGAATAGATTTATGTTATTTTTAGCTATATTATTAATTTGTGGATCAAGTAGTACCCATTAAATCTGGTGATGTTGTGCAAGTTCTAGAAGCAGCTCCCGATCCATTCCCAGCAGGAACGCCAACATCTTATGATTACTAATTTGGATTGATAAATTAAAGAGGATGTTTAGTTTAGACAAACCCCAATCGTTATATATTAGATTGGGGTTGTTTTTTAGGTGGATTGTTTGAAACAGATCCCTTCAAAAGGTAATGTACTTGGATTTATTCAAAGTCCATTAATCTGCTGCCAGATCTTATGTAATCCCTCTGCAATGGGTCTTATCACTTTATTACTGTGGAGATATCCGTTGTGACAAAGGGGAGTCCATCGGTCAATTATAGTCCCCACATTCACATCACGGTCTTCCTTAACGATTTTATCGTATTCAGGATGTATGCTTTTCAATGGAAATCCAAGGACATCGTCTTTATCATAAAAGTTGATCCATTCCCCAGCTATATTCGGATGCATGGTTAAAAAATCCTTGCTTGGTACTTGGATTGGATGATCAAAGGAAGTATAACGCAGACTCCATAAAGGGAGGGTAGTTCCACAAGTATAGAAAAGCGATAAGGTTTCTCCTCGTTCTAAAGGGGAACTAGGATCAATTATTTTTGTTTTTTCCTTAGCGTTTTGCAGATCGTAAAAGTAATTACTAGCGATCACGCTACCTAAACTATGTGAAACCACACAGAGAGGAGTATCCGGCCCAACTTCGATACTTATGCGATTCAGTTGCTTGCTTATCGTATGATGCACAGCGTCGTAGTTTTGTTCTCCACCGTCCCTTAAAGGCTGGTATGCAACAGCATCTGCCAAATAATGAATCATGAATTCTCTAAGTTCTTCGTATCGGAGATTATATGGTGCTCCTACTAACTTCCTTTTTAACTCTTCCTCGCGCTCAGCAAAAACAGATGCCCACCACACCGGTCTAATTTCTATACATAACTCAGGATTTTTCATTCCACTAACTGTAGTAAAGGTATTGTGTAGATTATCACTGAATATTGTTGCGAAATCCTCATGTTGTTTACCTAAGCCGTGTATAACAATGACTGCTATCTTTTGTGACATATACATACATCTCCTCGTTTTCAGCATTTTAAACAAAAAAAGACCCAATTATGTAATTTAAGTTGGCTCTCTTTATGTTTACCTTTTGTGATAATTATTATGTACGTACTCAGATGCACGCATTATCTAGTTGGTGAAAGTCCAATCAAAGGAGGGGCCAAGCCACCTTTGTAGCCAGGACGCTTGCACATGGCGAGATATGTGTGTAAAAGCGCATCGACAAAAGAATCGGTCAGATCCCGGGCGAGCGACAACCAAGGCCGCAACATCAAGTGAATCCTGCCACGTCGTCAAAAGGGCCCTACGAAGGGGAAAAGAGGGAGCCGAGTCTTGTGACAATGGACGAAGGCCGAGGAAGCTGTGCAGAACTTGGGACAACAGTGAAGAACCCTCCGGCGTAAAGGGAATGGCATGGATTGAAAGATAATGCATTGAAACCGATTAACCCGGTGCTATGCGAAGAAGAGATAGCACAGGAGCTGAATTCAAGTATATTGCCAATATGTATGGACTAAAAACGTTATTGTGATCCGCATGCCGATGAATGACAAACATCGAAAAGCCGTACGAGGGAAAACCTCACGTACGGTTTGATGAGGAGGGGCTGGGTTGAATCCAACCCTTTACTCTAGTGAGATCGTTATTTTCATGACGATCATGGTAAACTGTATATAAAATGGAAGAATCACATTTTTAAAATAATGGTGGGTGGAAAGGTTCTTCTGACAAAGCAAGCTTCAGGCATGTTCGAGTCGTGGCGTTCATATGGTGGAGAAAGAGTTCCTAGATCGATGAGGAGGAGAGCCATGACACGTATTGCGGTGATGGTCATTCATGGGCTGGGTATGCGGAAGGATGGGTACGCGGACAAGCTGATTGCTTGTTTGTATAAGGAATTGGACAAGGTAATGGTCTTGCCTGGAGCCTCCAAACAGATGCTGGATATCGAACCTGTATATTGGGCGGATGTATTTGAGGAGCGGGAAGAGGCACTTTTTCAACAGCTCGTCAGCTCTCAGGGATTGAACTTTCAGGCGTTGCGCCGATTTGTCATCCACTACCTGGCTGATGCGGTTGCTTATCAACCGGTGGAAAATCAAGGCCATAACTACGATGCCGTACATCGAACGTTGAATCAGGCGATGCATACCCTTGCACAGCGTAATGGACCGGAAGCTCCGCTCTGTGTGGTTGCCCATAGTTTGGGCGCCGTAATCGCCAGTAACTTCTTCTACGATCTGCAATATCCGTCCAGTCGTGTTCCTGAGGTTGTGGATGTTAACTCGGCTCTGGAGCGGGGGGATACGCTGACCAATTTTTACTCCTTTGGTACAACCCTGCCCTTATGGAGTTTACGTTACCATGACTTTAGTTGCCCAATTCAGGTGCCCTCTTCCCATGTGAATCTGTATTATGCCGGACTGGAAGGGGAGTGGGTGAACTTCTACGATCGGGATGATATTCTGGGTTATCCGTTACGCCCCATTGATCCCGCTTATGAGAAAGCGGTCAAAGAAGATATTGAAGTGAACTCTGGCGGCGTGGCTATGAGTTGGAACCCGCTAAGTCATGGAGGGTATTTTTCCAATCGAAGTATGAATCGGAGAATGGCTCAGGGACTGGCACGAACCTGGACTTGGATAAATCGTTCATAATTAAGAGGTTCTATCTTCATCCCATCTTCTTGGTACTGAAAACCGGTCTTTTTGAACACGTATTGTAAGTACTATAAGTTTTAATCAGGAGGGAATATGTATGGAATGCAGGACAGGCTGTGCCGCATGTTGTATCGCGATTTCCATATCATCACCGATACCGGGCATGGTTCATGGCAAGCCGGCAGGTGTACGTTGTGTGCAGCTTACCGATGATAATCGCTGCGGAATTTTTGGCCAAAAAGATCGTCCTGCGGTATGCAGTGGATTGCAAGCTGAGGAAGTGATGTGTGGTAGCACCGATCAGGAAGCATTTGATATTCTAACCTGGTTGGAGCAAGAAACTGCACCAAAGGTAATATGAGTAGGTTGTTTTAATGAATTGGGATAATTATACTTAATAGGGAAGAAGGTTGATCAGAGAGAGGAGACGCGAATACAATGGGGCTTGTTAAACGTTTTGTATTGGTCGTAGTGAATATGATCGGAGAGTTATGGATGGGGTTTTATCGACGTAACTCCGATTATTATGACCATCAGACTTCGGAGTCCAAAAGTAAGATTGGCTATTATGCATTTATTATTGGGGCAACAGTGGTTACGGTGGGCATTGTAGGCTGGATGTACAACCGAATTTATTCATAAGTAGTCATTATGCTTAAAATTGAATGAAGCCAAATGTTGAAGTTAAGTCTGTACAAATAAAGAGAGTATCCGCAGGATGTGGCATCAAATGGATACTCTCTTTGGCATGGGATCGGGGCGAAATATGATCATTGAAGTGAGGGATCTGCTTTCTTTTCTTTTAACATATGTACAAGAATCATCTTCAGTACGGAAGAGACGATGAAAAAGATAAACAGGATGCGGAACAATTGATACCCGGATACAACCGAAAGATCGGCATTCACTTCATGTGCCATGATACTCATCTGATCCATCCCGCCAGGGGCCATACTGAGTAGTGAGGTTGCCGCGGAGAGGGAGAACACATTCATTAACAGATAACTCAATCCAAGCGCACCAACAATGAGCAGTACACTACTCATCACCGCTAGCGTGACTGTCTGTGTCTTGCGTTGCAACTGTTCTGGCTTGAGCATCAATCCAACGTGACTGCCAATCATCAATTGCGATACGTTTAAGAGGGAGGTTGGCAGACTGGGTGTGTGCATCGATGTACTTAATTGAACGACACACATGACAATCATGGGACCCAGCATAAAGGCCGTCGGAAATCGGAGTTTGCGTGCAACCCATGCACCCGCTACACAGAGCGGAGCATAGACAAGAATCTCCGGGAAAAGGGAACCCCACGTCGCTACGTCAATGAACGGATGATCCAAACCTCCACCTGCGGTACCTCCAATCCACGGACTGAACAGCAGGAACGGAACACAGAAGACAATCATGATCAGCCGGGTCACCTGCAAAAAGGTAACTAGCGTCAGATTGATGGATTTCATCTCTTCTGCAAGGGACACCATCTGGGATAGTCCTCCTGGAATACTGCCAACCAGGAGGGAGGGGAAGTCAAAGTCGGTTATCTTTGAAGCGATGTAGGCCGTAATTACACACAATCCGATTAACAGCAAGGTCATCAGAAGCATCATGGGAAGTTGTTGCAAAATGCCGTGCAGTGCCTCTTTAGTTAAGGTGAGTCCAATCGAATAACCAACAATCAGAATGCCATAGTCCCGAATGGAGGCAGGCCACATGAGCGGCCATTTGGCGACTTGGGAGCCAAGCAGCATAAATACCATTGGCCCGAGCAACCACGGGATCGGTGTATGAATGACTGTGAACAGCAATCCGCCAAGAACAGAGACACCCAGACTAAGAAAAAACCGAAAGACAACGTGGGAACCAAGCTTGCGCATCAGTTCCATCCGTTTAGCCTACCGGTTGAATGAGGTGGTATGAGATTCAGGTATGCATTCAGGTTTAATGAAGGATTCATGTTCATGTGTGATCACTCCTGATGATGAGATACGTTGCGTTATCTGCGGAACAACCAGACTGCTACTGTTCAACTCATTAAGATCCTGCGAGAGCCGTAGCGGAAGGTTTGGGTTCTCTGAACATTACAAAGTACATCAGTGATGAAATAACATATAGACAGCCTGTGATGCTGAAAGTGATCGCGTAACCCCAATACGTTCCGTACGTGGTGACCAGATAGGATTGAACGGGTCCCATGGTCGCCCATCCAATCATGAACGAGGTCTGCATCAGTGAATTGGCAATGCCGCGGCGTTTGTCCGAGATCCGATCCACCAGTATCGCTGAATGAATGGGATTGGCTGCGTTCATCAATGCTTGTCTGAATAAGAAACTGAGCGAAGCGATGAACAACAGATTGGTGAAGCCTGTTAATAGAAGGAAGGGTAGCGACATGACCTGGAAAATGACAACGGCTCTTACGCTTCCGACCTTTGCCGCCAAGGTAGGACCAATCAGCATGGATACAATCGTCATAATCTGACCAAGTGCAATCAGTAAGCTCATGCCGCTCAGAGAAACCGAGAATCGATTGGTGAAATACAGATTCAGATACGGTACAACCAGTCCGGAACCTAATCCAATTAACAACTGAGTCACTATAAACTGACCAATCAGTCGGGAATCTTTTTTCTTGGTGATCGAATCGTCCGTGCTTGGGGTATTTGTTGAACTTTCTTTTAGATCTGCATTGGGTTGAAGAACGGGTTGCGCCGGAATTGTGGTCTGCGGAGCAGCCTTGCCTTCGGTTACAAATAACAGTGGAATAAATGCAGCTAGTGTTGCTGCACCACCGACAAATAAAACCGTCTGCAATCCGGTTACTTTGGCGAGTCCTGCCGTATGTAACAAATCTGCGAATACACCGCCACCCAGGCTACCAAGAACCTGGGAAGCGAGCACAAGAGATGAATAATAACTGAACATTTTCAGCCGCTGGCTTTTTTTGACGTTTTCCGCCAGATAAGGAATGGCTAGTACTTGGAACACCCCAGCGAAAAGGCCAGAGAATACCGCGAACCAGATCAGTCCTGTAGCCGAATAATCGAAGGAGCGTCCGATCAGAAAGATTCCGCTGAATAACGCCCCGGTAATGAGTAATCGCTTGCGGCTGAACAGATCACCGCATAGACCGATAGGAACAAACATAATGGCTGTTGCGAGTGATTGAATACTTACAATCTGGCCGTTCATTGTATCATTATAGCCCAGACCCTGAATGTACAGATTGTACAAGACAGAGAACATGCCATTTCCGATCTGATACAGAATGCTAGCCAGGAAAAACAGTTGAATATTGCGGGACCAGCCGCGAATTTCATCATTAATATGTTGTAAAACTCTCAAGTGGTTCCCCCCAGTCTGCCTGTGCAGTGATTCCAGTTTAACAGGAAAGGGGAATTTGCGGAAGAATTGACCACTGTTTATTTTGGTTCAGGGGCATCAATCACACGAGCAATGACGAATCCATCGTAACCTTTGCTACCGACCGTTTGCAGTGCTGTAGCTTCAAGTCGAGGGTGATCCGCGATCAACTGCAGGAATGATCGAACGCCCTGAACTCTGGGGTCTGTGCTGTCTGTGCGGATCACTTCACCGTCCCTGACGATATTATCACCAATAATAAGACTCCCCGTCCGAGTCAGTCGCAGGGCCCATCTCAGATAATCGGGATTACTCGGTTTGTCAGCATCGATGAAGATCATATCAAACGGTTCCCTGTATTCTTCCTGAACATCGGGAAGGGTGGTTAGGGCAGGACCAACTCTCAGGTCAACCTTGTGCATCAGTCCTGCTCGTGTGAGATTGGCTCGGGCCAAGTCTGCATGGTGTGATTCCGATTCCAGTGAGACGATGCGTCCGTGTTCAGGCAGCGCTCTTGCCATCCAGATGGTACTGTATCCACCCAATGTGCCTATTTCAAGTACACGGGATGCGCCTTGGATTTGCAGCAGGAGCTGAAGTAACTTTCCTTGATTTGGTGTTACGTCATGAGCAGGGAGTCCAGCTTCGGCATTGCTTTGCAGTGTATGTTCCAGTAGGGAATCTGATGGAATCAGCAGATCATTCATGTAGTCGTCGACTTGAGTCCAGGTATGCTGTAGTTCGGTTGTATTTATATTTTTCATCTTCACATGTTCCTTTCCTTGTTCCTTGTATTGGATTTCATATTTCAACTATAAATGGAGTGGATATATAAATAAAATATATATTATGTATGTTAATATAACTTTAGATTATGTATTTGACGTGGAAGAGGTGTAAACATGAATCTGCATGGATTACGATTATTTTATGCCATCGTGAGATATGGCGGGGTCACTCGTGCCGCAGAGGAACTAAATATTAGTCAACCTGCGGTATCTTCTCAGGTGAAGAAGTTTGAACGTGAATTGGGAATTCAGCTTTTTGTTTCGGAGGGAAGAAGACTGGTGCTTACGGATGCGGGGATACAGTTGACAGGTTATGCGGAACGTCTGTTCATGCTGGAGCAGGATGTCGAGAATTTTGTGCAGGATTTTCGGGAGGGCAAGAAAGGACTGATCCGTCTTACGGCAACCTACTTGCCTTCAAATTTTCTGTTGCCGGGCTGGATTGCGCGGTTTAAGCAAATGCACGAGGATGTGGAGATTGTTGTGAGCACAACCAACACCCGGATGGCTTTTGACCAATTACTTCGTTATGAGGCAGAGATTGCAGTGTATGGTGGAAGTGGCATTACACATGCAGGTGTCCAATGGGATGAATTGTTTGACGATGAGATGTGGTTTGTTGTGCACCCTGACCATCCGTATGCGGGCAAAGAAATCGAGCTACATGAGATGATGGCAGAACCGTTCATTATGCGCGAAGAAGGCAGTGCCACGCGTGAGCGACTTGTCTCCCTTTGCACAACAAATAACCTGGCCGCTCCCCGCATTGCGCTTCAGTTCAACGGACTGAACGAAACGATTAGTGCGGTGAAGGCAGGTTATGGGGCCAACTTTATATCTTCTTTGGTTGTGAACGAAGATGTGCAGCAAGGCAGGCTGGCACGTGTATTTGTTCGAGGTGTACAGCTGAGAAATACGGTTGCCGTATGTACACGAGCCGGGGAGGTATTATCACCTGCTGCACAGCATCTGGTCAAGCTTATCCGCCAAGAAGCTGCTTTGATGAAATAAATAGCGTGATTGTACTTAAAATAACTTAAAGTCCATGTTCAAAAAGACCAGTTTTCAGTACCCTAAAGCGGACTTTTGAACAGCCACTTGAACATGGACAGGTTACTTCTTCTACTATTAACTTTTATTAACTTTCGCTTTGTTGTGAAGTTCCCCATGCATGTAATCGGGCGTATAGGGTTACGCCGCCAATGATCAGGACAGGAATCCAGACTGCAATCATGGGCACACGGTGGAATAACAATGCGGCTGCAATGACGCCGATCAAATAGATGACAACAGCACCTGCACGAAGGTAGGAATCTGTGGACAAGGCTTTGGTTAACGATCGGATATTGGCATGTCGCAGCTTTTTGAGGATGTTTACGGTATCCTCAACCACAGCGGCCAAATTATTGGTGAGCACGGTTGTTGAGATGCCAGCAATGCCAATGCGGCGTGCCGCAGTTGTTTGCATCCCCATTGCAACGGCTAGGATGACAATTAACAGATAGGACAGTTGTTCTGAAAATGGACTAATCATGGCGATCGCGAACAGCAGGAGCAATATGCTTTCAACAGTAAATACAGCTGTGACCTTAGAAGACCAGCCATTTTTGGTCTGCACAGGTCCAACCATATGTGCTGCAATGGCATTGCCAGCAATAAAACCGATGAGAGCAAGCAATGACCGCAGCACGACAAATTCCTGAGCACGGGCAATGGCAATACCCAACAAAACAATATTTCCCGTCATATTGGCTGTGAGCACATGCCCCAGTCCCAGATATCCGATCAGGTCCACCATTCCGGCAGACATACAGAGAAGTAACATGGCGTATTTTTGGAGGGTGCTTTGATTCATCTTATCCGTCCTTTCAAAAAACGTAGCCCCTCCAGTATACAGCCATAACCCATGCATCTTCAAAATGAAATTCATCGCGCAAGACTTAAGGTGCAGCGAGCCAATCAAACATATTGTTCACCGCTGACTCATGTATTTTCTCGTGAAAATGATGATCCTGCCCGCCATAAGCGTGAAATGTGACGTCTGCACCTCGCCGCTTAAGCCAGTGATACATTCGGGTTCCGTGACTATAATTCACTTGTGTATCTGATGTACCATGCATGATTAGCACGGGACAAGATAGTTTGTTCGCTTTCGACAAGGGAGAACGGGCGAGATAAGCTTCTGGAACCGTGCGTGGGGAACCACCTAGCACCCGTTTCAATGTGCGCCTCAGGTCGGTTCGCTCATGGTAAGTGCGTTCCACATCGGAGACACCGCTCCAAAGAACTAACTTATGTACTTTGTCCGGTCCCTCATTATAGGCAGTTGCGGTATGTACAGCATTAATGGCTCCACGGGAGAACCCCATTAACGATATGCGAGTTGGGTCAACAAAGGGTAAACGCTGTATCAACCGGTAAGCGGCATGCACATCTTCGGCATCTTTCCCGCCATACTCGTCACGACCTTCACCGCCTTCGTTGCCACGATAGGATGGGGCGAACACGATATAACCTTTATGTACAAATTGCTCAAGCCAAACGGTATTTACCCCGCCATAGCTGCCAAGTCCGCCGCGACAATAGATCAGCACAGGCCATTGTTCCTGTGTGTGTGCGATATCATGTATTGTTGCAGCAGGGTAATGGCTGGCGAGCGGTTGCAGATGAAGATGTAGAGGCTTATGTATGGAAGCGAAGTCTGGAAAGGCAGAGGAGATAGAGCCGGGATGAGAAGTTTCATATGTTGTGATATCAGGTAATGAACAACCTTGTGGCAGGTATAAATAAGCTTTAACCCGAAGTGTATCGGATGAATACGTCACTTGATAGAGCAGGAAAATCAACCTCTTTCATCGGTAATAACAGGCCAAATGACAGGGATGCTTCTATAGGATGCGCGTAAAATAAGTTCCCATACCTTCCAGGCTGAATCGCCAGCCCAAATGTGAGAAATTCGTTTATTGGCTCCATATGATTTATAATGGTTCAGGAGACATGTGGATTGACCGCTTGTTCTCATATTCATAAAACTAATTTTAGTGTGCAGAAAGAAAGGGAGAAAGCCATGATGAACGCTCCACATCCAATTGATCAATTCAAGAAATTCAAATATGAAATTACCAGATTTATGATGATCTATAAATTTGCTCTGGATCAAATGGAGACCAAGATTGAAGTCCTGAAGGAAGAATTCCAGTCTTTGCATGATTACAGTCCAATTGAACATACAAAGTCCAGACTGAAATCACCTGAGAGCATTATGAACAAGATGTTCCGCAAAAATCATGAGTTAACGTTTGAGAGCATCAAGCAAAATATCAAGGATATCGCCGGGGTACGGATTACATGTTCCTTTATCTCGGATATCTATCGCATTAAGGATATGCTGTGCAACCAGAGTGATCTGCGTGTACTGGAGGTCAAAGACTACATCGAGAATCCAAAGCCAAACGGCTACCAAAGCCTTCACCTTCTGGTGGAAGTGCCTGTGTACATGTCCAATGGTGAGGAACGAGCATGTGTGGAGATCCAGATCCGTACAATCGCGATGGATTTCTGGGCGAGTCTGGAGCATAAGATTTTTTATAAATACAATAAGGATGTTCCCGAGCATTTGACGAGAGAGTTAAAGAGTGCGGCAGATTCGGCAAATGCGCTGGATCAACAGATGGAGCGACTTCACCGGGAAATTCAGGAGATTAAGGACGCCGATAACGAGCGGGATGAAGAAGAATTGCGCCGTATTATTATTAACAATCAGCAGTTCACACTGCCGTCCAACCTGCTCAAGCTGCTGGGTAGCGGGGAGTAGTATTTGATGAAAAGTACAACAGCTTCATTGAACACAAACTCCACATCTCGTGTACGGATGGCTTTAATTCTGGGGACATTGTCGGCCTTCGGGCCGTTGTCCCTGGATATGTATTTACCCGCATTGCCCACGCTGGCTGATGAGTTTGGTTCATCTACTTCGTATGCTCAACTCAGTCTGACGGCGTGTATGATTGGACTTGCGGTTGGACAGTTGCTTGCCGGACCTCTAAGTGATGTACGTGGTCGGCGAACACCGCTCATTGCAGGGCTTGTGCTCTATACGATCGCTTCCATACTTTGCCTGGTCAGCCCGACGATGGGCTCTTTTGTCGTGCTGCGGTTCATTCAGGGTGTAGCTGGAGCAGCAGGGATTGTCATCTCGCGCGCAATCGTCAGAGACGTATATTCGGGCCCGGAACTGACACGGTTCTTCTCCCTGTTAATGCTGATTAACGGCGTAGCCCCGATTGCTGCACCAATCATTGGTGGACAATTGTTGACGTATACATCGTGGCGCGGCGTATTTATTTTGCTTAGCCTCATCGGTATACTGACGTTGTTGGCTGTCATTTTCGGTCTTGGAGAGACATTGCCTTCCAATCGCAGATCAAGCGGGGGATTGAAGCAGACATTAATTACGTTTCGCCAAATCGCGGGGGATCGTCAGTTTATGGGTTATGCGTTAACCCAAGGGTTTGTAGCAGCTGGCATGTTTGCGTATATATCAGGTTCACCGTTTGTGCTTCAGAAAATATACGGGGTATCCCCGCAAATGTTCAGTGTATGCTTCGCCATTAACGGGTTAGGCATTATTCTGGCCAGTCAGATTGCCGGTAGACTTGCAGGAAAGGTATCAGAGAATCGCCTGTTAATCGCGGGGCTGCTAACCGCGGCGCTCGGAGGAACTTCATTGCTCATCGCCATTCTGGCTGGAGGTAATCTAATCTCTGTACTGATTCCGTTATTTCTGGTGGTATCCAGTGTTGGGTTGGTCAATACCGCGTCCTTTGCCTTGGCGATGGCCAATCAGGAGAAGTCGGCAGGCAGTGCTTCTGCGCTTATTGGTGTGATGACGTTCCTGTTCGGAGGTATTGTCGCTCCCCTCGTAGGTCTCGGGGGAGAAGGCACAGCTGTGCCAATGGGAATCGTTATTGCGTGTGCGGATCTCGGTGCCTTGGTGATTTACTTCCTAATGGTCAGTAAAGGCAGGAAGTGCCAGAACGATCAAGTGTTGAGTTAAATGTACTGATTCTGTACACCTTGCGTTTATGGAGCCTTAGTAATGTAAAGGTGCATCTGGATAAAAGGACGAAAAAGAGCCTCACTTGGAAGGAATTATGCTTCCAAGTGGGGCTCTTGCTGTAGGTAAGGACAGGTTTAGCAGAGCGCAAACAAAATCTGTGTATTGGACAGTATACCTGGCGTGAGGAATGGATAGAAGTACCCCACCACAAAACCAAACAGATTAATCGCAGGCCACATCAGGTAGACATCATTGTATGTGAAGACAAGGGACCACCGGTTATAGCAAAAGTTGGGCAGTGCACGTTCTTCGTTCTCTCGAGGTGCCGCTGCACCAGTCTGTGCAAATTGAACCGCTTGAGTGAGGCTTTGCGGCTGTTGCTGGAGGAAGAGCGGAAGCAGACCCGGGCTGCTTTTGATCAGGTTATACAGAAAAAGCATTTCTGCCGGAGGCTGACCTACCGGACGAGGATAGGCACTAAGTAGGGTGGGCAGGTTGCCTTGAGTCAGTTGCGCAGGTACGCCCGGTGCTGTACCCGGGATTGTACCTGGAATGCCTCCGGGGATATATGGACCGGGTCCTCCGCCTGGAATGTATGGAGGATAGGAGCCTTGACCGCCAGGTATACCAGGAAACGTCGGACCACCCGGTGTGCCGCCACCGCCACCTCCTGGGAACAGGGGAGGCAATTGAAAGGAACGGTCTTCTCCATAATTTAGATAAGGGTTATATTCGTAATACATGTACTGAACATCCTTCCTGTCGTCGTATTCTGCAATCAGCATATGGCGGCATCCGCCTATATGTGAGTGCCGCCAAAAAGATTTATATGATCACCTCGCCGTATAATCGAATTGACAACTGAACTGATAACAATTATCATTGTCAATGGAATCGGACAAATGTACATACGGATATTATATGTATCAATAATAGTGTCAATATTTTTGAACATTGAAATCTGTCACAATAACGCCGAATAAGGTTTTTATAATGAATTGAAAGGGGATATATCAAGTGTTTAAGAGAAATAAAAAGATGATCATGCTTCTAATGACGGTGATGGTTATGTCCATCTGGTTGGCCGCGTGTGGAGCGAAGCCTGCAGAGAACGGAGCAGCAGGAGAGAACGATACAAAAACGGAGACTGAGACACAAACAGAAGCCGCTACAGAGCGCACATTAACAGATGCAATGGGACACGAAGTAACAATTCCCGCAAATCCGGAGCGCATCATCGCGTCTTATCTGGAAGACCATCTTGTTACACTCGGTGTTAAGCCAGCAGCACAATGGGCCATCAACAACGGCAGTGGTTTGCAGGATTATCTGCAAACCGATCTGAATGGTATACCTGGTATTGCAAGTGATCTACCTTTTGAAGCCATGGCCAGTTTCTCACCAGACCTGATTATTATGGGTTCTGAAAGTACAGTTGAAGGGGAGAAATACGAACAGTACAACAAAATTGCCCCTACTTATGTACTCGGAGATGAGGTCAACAAGGACTCGCGTCAGGCTCTGCTCAAGATCGGCGAGCTTCTGAACAAATCGGATGTAGCGCAGAAGGCGCTTGACGATTATGATGCCAAGGCAAAGGAAATCAAAGAAAAAGTAACTGCTGTTACTGGAGGAACAAAGTCGGCCGCAGCGTTGTGGTTGTTCAATAACAAGTTTTATGTTGTAAGCAACAATGTTTCCAGTGGTGAAGTGATGTACAACGAACTTGGACTTGCAGAGCCTAATGTTGTGAAGGAAGCATCTGCGAAGGCAACGGGTAACTGGTCTGAGATTTCATTGGAGAAGATCGCGGAAATGGACACAGACTATCTATTCCTGGTGAACAGTGACAAGGGAGCAGGCTCAGAAGCGCTGAAAGATGCCGTATGGCAGAGCATTCCTGCTGTAAAGACAGGTAATGTCTTTGAATTCACCCGGTCCAGTAGCTGGTTGTACAGCGGAGTTCAAGCGAATCTTCAAATTATGGAAGACATTCAGAACAGCATCGTTAAATAAGAAATAGCCAATACGAAATGGCATGTTCAAACTCCTTGGTGCAGTGGGCACCAGGGAGTTTTTTTGTTAATTTAGCATTTTACGATATATAATAAAGAAGTAGAAGCATTGTTGTATCATGAAGTAGAGTTGTCATTTGCTTCACGAGCTTGGAAGGGGATATTTACATATGTATACATTGGATCCACGTGAAATAACGGGAAGAGACAACTATAAACTGATGAGTGGTTCGGTGGTACCACGTCCAATTGCTTTTGTGACGACACTTTCAGATGAGAATGGTGTAATTAATGCAGCGCCTTTTAGTTTCTTTAATGTGGTTAGTTCGGACCCACCGCTGTTATCCATATCCATTGCACGTAAAGACGGTATCATGAAAGATACTGCACGTAATGTGCTTGCTCATCAAGAACTGGTCGTGCATATCTGTGATGAAGCAATCATAACAGAAGTGAATGAGACAGCAGCTATACTGGAACCCCACGAAAGTGAGCTTGAGCGGACAAAACTGACTACAGTGCCAAGTACCAAGGTTGCTGTGCCAGGAATTCAGGAAGCACTCATTCGGATGGAGTGTGAGCTGTATCAGCACATTCCGATCACGAATGATGAGGGCAAACCGGTGAGTGACCTGCTGCTGGTACGCATTGTGCAGTATCATTTCAGCGAACAAGTCTACAATCCGGACAAGGGCTATATCCTGATGGATCATTTGAAACCAGTCAGCCGACTGGCGGGTAATGATTATGCCAAGCTTGGGGAGAGATTCACGGTGATTCGACCTGAATAGTTCTCACAGATCGAATATGTAATATAGGAACGGGTTTAATCCGGTAGCAAAGGCGGACAGCACGTGCGAAACTCGCATATGTTGTCCGCCTTTGCTTGTTAATATGAACATAAACAGGACAGGTAGTGAATAGACTTGTACTATATCCTGCACATATGTCATATGAACCTATTTTATATATAGGTTGTTTAAAAAGCCTAATTTTGAACACGTACTATAAGGGGGTTAAGCCGATGAACCAGCTTGAGGCAAATACTGGGGCAAGTATTATGGGAATAGGAACGGCGTGGCCTGCCCACCGTATTGAGCAAAAGGATGTGTCTGCCCGTCTCGCACAAGCGCTGGAACATGAGCCAGATGCGAGAAGGTGGGCCAAACGAATCTTTAATCAGTGCGGTGTAGAGACTCGGTATACGTGTGAACCGAATCTGCTTGAGCCTGTTGATTCTTGCCGATATTTACCCTTTACCAATGCGGACGAGGTTCCGACTACATCCGAGCGTATGGGCAAATACAAAGCTGCTGCTGTTCCACTTGGTCTCGAGGCGGCCGGACAGGCCATTCAGGATGCAGACGTAACCTCCTCGGAAATTACACATCTCATTACGGTGAGTTGCACGGGGCAATTCCTGCCCGGACTTGATGTTCGGCTGATCCAACAGCTTGAACTGTCACCGCAGATCAACCGGATTCCACTGGTGTTTCAAGGATGTGCAGCTGGTCTGAAGGCGATCCAACTGGCGAATTCCATTGTAACGACAGATCAGAAGGCTACAGTTCTCATCGTGTGTGTGGAACTATGTACACTTCACTTTCAGCCATCTGCCAAACGGGACGACCTGTATGCAGCATCATTCTTCGGAGACGGCGCCTCTGCCTGTGTTATTGGTGCGTCTGGAACAGACCGCAATGAATGTTTTCGACTAGGCCGAGGGCACTCAACGCTGCTCCCGGATTGTGCAGAAGAAATGATCTGGGAAGTGGGCAATACAGGCTTTGATCTCTACCTGTCACCACAGATTCCGAAGCTGCTTGGTTTGCATCTCGGTCCAGAGGTAGAACGGTTGCTGGAGGGGAGCGGTTTCCCGGAAATATGGGCGATCCATCCGGGAGGCAGAGGCATCGTGGATGCCGTTCAGAAGCTGTATCAGTTGACAGATGAGCAGGTCTCCTACAGCCGAAACATCCTGCGGGATTATGGCAACCTGTCGTCCGTGACGATTCTTTTTGTTCTTCAAGCCATCCGCGAGGATTACAGACAGAAGGAAGAGCATTCCAGTGGGATAGCGCTGGCCTTTGGCCCGGGACTGACAGCAGAGTTACTTCCTTTTACATACATCCCTGCCCCCATAGCGAACAGAACACCTGTGAATCATGGCATCCAATAGTTCGCGAACCCGAGTGAAGGAGATATACACCGCAAGTGTATGAATGTGCTTATGATCTTACCCTTACCGATGAATATAATCGAATGACTAATCTGATCGCAGAGGAGCTTAGGTATGGGTTATCGCAGACTTGCTGCCTTCATCAGCCGATATCCGCGGTTCATTATTCTCTGCTGGGTATTTATCATCGGGATGTCAACGGTCTGGGCGTGGAAGTTACCTGACATTGTTCAGGATCACGGATTAAAACGGGTTCACGGGGATGCGCAAGCGGTTGAACTTGTTCTGGAGGATGAATTCGGATCTCCCGCTGATCCGGTTATTCTGGTGTTTGAGAAAAAGGAAAATACCTCGCCGTTACAGTTCAGGCAGTGGATCAAGGATCGTTTGACACAGGTTCAAGTGTTGCCTGCGGTAACCTCTATCACATCCCCTCTGGATGTTAGTGAAAGAGTGACGCTGCAAGACCAAAGGGCATATGCCCTTGTGAAAATGGATGTGCCCGCGCATCAGATGGGTCCCCCACTGGAGCAGTTGCGCGCCGTGCTGGAAACAGACGGTCCAGGTACGGTGCAATTGACGGGGAAGGCAGTCGTGCAGCAGGATGTCAATCATCTGAGCTTTCGTGATCTGGAACGGGCAGAGATGGTGGGCCTGCCGATTGCCCTGATCGTTTTGTGTTTTGCATTCAGGGGGCTATATGCTGCATTGATTGCTGTCATGATGGGGATCAGTGGTGTGATTACTGCTATGGGAGTCACGACACTCCTTGGTTATCATCTGGAATTGTCCAACTTTATCATTAATGTGATTCCCATGGTGGGCATGGCACTGAGTATAGACTTTGCCCTGATCATCCTGAGCAGGTACAGGGAAGAAGTTCAGCGGGCCTATGAAGATGAAGGCAAAGCTAACGTTACGAGCAATAGCCTGGATATGCAGAGCGAGGTTTTGCGGAGCGAGATTCTTCAGCGAACATTACGTACAGCAGGCAGAGCGGTGTTGTTCTCGGCAGCTTGTGTACTCCTTGGACTGCTGGGTCTGCTCTGGATCAGACTGCCAATGTTTCTAAGTGTATCATTGGGGGCCATTATTGTTCTGCTCCTGTCGCTACTGTTAAATGTTACGCTGCTGCCAGCTCTGCTGTCACTGTCTGCGGGTCGGGTCTTCAGGCGAAAGTTAGTCCATTCGTTACCCAGAAGCTCGGTCTGGCATCGATGGTCAGCGATGGTCATGAAACGACCAGTCAGTATGGCCATTGGAGGTACGGTTGTGCTGCTCCTGTGTGTTTATCCAGTGACCCGGTTGGAATTGTCCGTCCCGGATGCCTCTTCACTGCCAGAGAGAATGGAGTCCCGCCAAGCAGCAGAGCAGTTGCAACATGATTTGGGGCAAAAGAATACCTCCGCCATCGAGATTGTGATTGGCGGACAGCAGGAACTGTTGACTGCCTCTCACTGGCAGATGGCCCACAACAAAGCCCGTCAACTACTGCAGGACTCAGACGTATTGAACATTGTTTCACCATGGGGCCTATTACAGCCGAATCAAACGGACTCGCAGAGCCTTTTTCAAATTCCACCGTCGGCGCTCACTCCTTCCATAGAAGGCAAGGAGTCAACAAGGACGACATGGCTGCGTTCAACGGTCTCTGACCATTCCATACGATTGATAGCCACCGTGCACGGGGAGCCTGGTTCGGAACAGGTTGCAGGTTGGCTTGAACGAATAAGGAATAGCGATCATACACGGGGTTTAAACAACGTAAAACTACGTTATGGTGGGGAAGCTGCCAAGCAGTATGAAATAATGCAGGAAGTCACAAGTCAACTGCCCAAAGTGCTGGTATTTGTACTGGTCACCAATTATCTTGTGTTACTGGCGGCATTCCGATCGATGCTCATTCCAATCAAGGCAATTCTGATGAATCTGCTCAGCTTAGCCGCTTCATTTGGCATATTGGTGTGGGTGTTCAATGAAGGACATCTGGGTATGGAGCCGTCAGCCATTGCCATTATGATTCCGGTATTCATTGCAGGATTGGTGTTTGGCATATCCATGGATTATGGTGTGTTTATGCTGAGCCGTATTCAGGAAGTGTATAGACGAACCGGAGACAGTGATGTGGCTGTCCAACAGGGATTGGCTTCTACAGGTCGTCTGGTCACCTCCGCAGCGGCCATTCTGCTTGCGGTGACTGTGCCGTTTGCCTTTGCTGAAGTCGCAGGTGTGAGGCAGTTAGGGATCGGAATCACGGCAGCGGTGTTGATTGACGTTACATTAATCCGTCTAATACTGGTACCTGCATTGATGAAATTAATGGGCAGGTGGAACTGGTGGCTGCCAGGTCAGATAAAATGAAGGATATTTCCGTAACCTGTCTTTAGGTTGGAGATATCCTTTTTTTGGCTAGAAATCATGTGATTCCATTCAAAACAGGCAAACATGTTCAATTCATGGGTGACATAGATGTTCTATAATGGATGGGATTAATTCCATATAACAGTCTTTTATCTACGTTATCCTATGAAAAACAGGAGGGACACAGGCCCATGTCTGATATTGAAGCCTATCTACAACAACAAACGAATCTTCGTGGTCGTTCCGCGTATCATGCAGATCAACCCCTGGAGTTATGGCGCAGTCAGTTACGTACTCGCGTGAAAGAACGGCTGGGAGGTTTTCCCACGATGGCGGCCGCACTGAATCCTGTCTTACTGGAGCGCATTACATGTGACGGATATATTCGGGAGCGGATTGAAATTACGACCTATGCAGGACTTCGCATGCCTGTATATTTATTAATTCCTGGTGATGGAAGCGTTACTGATACAAAGAGACCTGCTATCGTTGCTTGTCATGGGCATGGCTACGGTAGCCGAGAGATATCGGGTATGGAACCGGATGGGTCACTACGGACAAGCGAGCCCGGATTACACAAGGACTTTGCAGTAGCTCTTGTGAAGCGTGGTTATGTGGTTGCGGCTCCAGAGTTGCTCGGATTTGGTGATCGAAGACTGGAAGAGGACCGCGATGCGCCACCAGGGGTAAGCTCCTGTACGAAGATTGCTGCGCATCTGCTCATGGTGGGGAAGACCCTCGCCGGTCATAGGGTGTATGAAACAACACGTGTATTGGATTATGTATCGACTCGGCCAGAAGTGGATTTGGAGCGAATTGGAAGCATGGGTATCTCGGGCGGTGGGCTGGTGACCGCATTTACAGCCGCGTTGGATGAACGGTTCAGGGCAACTGTGGTAAGCGGTTATGCAAATACATTCCAGGGTAGCATATTGGATCGGAACCATTGTCTCGACAACTATGTGCCAGGTATCCTGCGTGAAGCGGAGTTGCCGGATCTCATCGGCCTGATTGTGCCTAGGCCACTTTTTATTGAAGCTGGAAGTGATGATCAGGTGTTCCCAATCCATGCAGCGAGAGAGGCGTATGCCCGTTTGACACACATATATGAGCAGGCGGGAGCAGCAGACTCACTGGATGCGGATTTCTTTACCGGTGGACATGAGATTAGCGGAGCGAAGGCTTATGACTGGCTTGACCAAGTTCTGTGAAACTGAGGATCGTCAACTAATATAATTCTGATTCGAGAGGAGAATTAAGTGATGAAATGGTCAATATCGGTAAAGCTTCTGCTCTGTTTTGTTCTGTTTGCGAGTACAATGGGCATCGGTTTGGGAAGCAGTGGAGGGCAAGTCGCCGAAGCGGCTACGGACAATTACAGATTTGATTTTGGTTCGGGTGGTGTTGAGAGCGGTTACACAGGCGTGTCCGCAGGAGATGCTTATACGCCTACGAAAGGTTATGGCTTCAACACACCTGCACAGATGAGGAATGTGTCTGCCTCAGGAAGCGGGGTTAAGAGTGACGCTGTACAGTTTCTGACTTACGGCACCAAGAGCACCAATACCTTCAATGTGAATCTGTCCAATGGCCTATATGAAGTTAAAGTAATCCTGGGTAATACTTCCAGAGCCAGCGTGGCTGCAGAAGGTGTCTACCAGATCATCAATATGACAGGCAACGGGGCAACGGACCAGTTTCAAATTCCGGTGACTGACGGTCAATTAAACCTGCTGGTTACAGAAGGAAAGACAGGCACCGCCTTCACACTTAGTGCACTCGAAATCCGAAAGTTATCCAATCAGACCGTTACCAACCGCACAATCTACATTGGTGGTGACTCAACAGTTTGTAATTACTATCCGCTGGGTAGCAGTGTACAAGGAGGTTGGGGACAGTTGTTTCCGTCCTATGTGAACAATGCCACCTTCCAGGTTCGAAATATGGCGGCAAGTGGTCAATTTGCGAGAGGTTTCCGCGATGATGGCCAGATGGAAGCGATTCTCAAGTATATCAAGCCGGGAGATTATTTTATTTTGCAATTCGGAATTAACGATACCAATGCCAAGAATAATACAACGGAGGCGCAGTTCAAAGAGATTATGCGGGATATGGTACGTAAGGCGAAGAACAAAGGAGCAACGGTTATCCTCTCCACGCCTCAGGGCCGGGCAACAGACTTTAATACAGCCAATGTACATCAAGCAGAGAACCGCTGGTACAATCAATCCACACGTGCACTCGCTCAGGAAGAGGGAGTCCCCCTGGTTGAACTGAATAAGTTAAGTTCTGCTTATTTCACGTCCATTGGTCCTGCGGCAACACTTGCTCTGTATATGACAGGGGATAGTCTGCATCCGAATCGTCAAGGGGCTGCGGAGCTTGCACGTATTGTGGCTGCGGACCTGAGAAGACAGGGACTGAATGGATTCTGACTTTACTACTTAATCAGTCTGCATAATCAGTGCTTGATATGATCCGTGTATGCAAAATAAACAAATACCCCCGGGAACATGCCGCGAAACGGGCGGCTGATCCTCGGGGGTATTTGTTATGCCTAGACTGGGGATTACTCCATCATATCCTTGGCTTCATGGTTCACTTTTTTTCCTTTTAACAAGGGTTCCAGTTCATCTTGCACGCTCTGCTCCCACAGTGGTACATCTGTGCGATAGGCGGCCCGTCCGTTCAGATGTCCGGCGACCGGAGCCGTGATGAATACAAACAGGATACCTAACAACAAGCGGGCGCTGATATAGTTATCGAAATACCAGAAGTAGAAAAATGTAGCGCTTAATACACAGAACACGCCAAGTGTCATACTTTTGGTTGCGGCATGGGCACGTAGATATACATCAGGCAGACGAATAAGTCCGAATGCACTGAGTGCACTGAGTAATGCACCGAGCAGTACGAGTAGACCTATAGCTGTTTCAGCGGCTACTTTAACGATCTCCATCATTTTTGAATACCGCCCCCCGTTCAATATAACGTGCAAATGCCACTGTACTTAGAAAAGCCAAAATGCCAATCAGCAAGATAATATCCAGATAGGCCTGAGTTTGCAGCATCATCGACAGAACGGCAACGATCGCAATCACATTGATACCGATGGTATCCAGTGCCGTGATCCGATCAGCCATGGATGGTCCCCGCAGCACCCTGTACAAGCAACCCAGAATGGCTAAGGAGAGAATGAGCAATGAGATGAACAACAGTGAGGATAACATTAACGTGTCACCTCCATAATTGCTTTTTCAAATGTATTTTGGATATCATCTCTCATTTTCTGTTCATCCTTGATATCGAGTGCGTGGATAAACAGTTTACGTTGATTACCCGAGATCTCAAGCGGCAGAGAACCTGGTGTCAATGAGATGAGTAAGCAGAGCAGAGTAACTTCCCAATCCGAGGACAATTGAGTTTTATACGTAAAAATACCGGGCCTTATATCTAACTTGGGCTTGATAATCTGGCGTATAACCTCAATGCTGGCTCGCACCAGTTCCTTGAATAGCAGAGTAATCAGTTTGAAAATGGCCCAGACTCGCACAATATAGAAGCGCTGGGGGAAGAATCTGCGCATCCCCCCGATGAGAAGCAGTCCGAGCAGGTAACCTATGAGAAAACCAACACCATTCCAGGCGTTGTTCAGAAACATCCATACAAAAGCAATGATAAGATTCAGTACAATCTGAAAGGCCATAGACATCTACTCCTTCAATACGGCATCAATATAAATATTGGGATGCAGTAGAATATCGCCTGCGCGGGAGGTCAATTGGAACATGCCTTCAGCCCCCACACCCATTACGATGATGAATACAAACAGAATTCCGGCAGGGATCAGAAGGCCGTTCACCGCGTAAGGGCGTCGTGTAACCCCGGCAGGCGGTTCGCCCCAGAACGCTTGTATGAAGATGCGTAGTACCGAATATAACATCAACAAGCTCGAAAGCACCGCAATGCCGGTAAGACCATACAAGCCTGCCTGCAAGCCTCCTTCAAAGAGAAGCAACTTCCCTGGAAATCCACTAAATGGCGGCAAACCTGCCAAGGCAAGTGCACTAATGAAGAACATCCAGCCTAGCAGCGGATAGCGATGGATTAGCCCGCCCATGTTGTCGAGTTTGGATGTTCCGGCAACAGCGATCAAGGCACCGCCGAGCAGGAAGAGCAATGTTTTGATCAACATATCATGCAGCATATAGAAGAGCAGACCTTCCAGTGCAGGGCGACTGGCCGCAGCCATACCAAAAGCGACAAACCCTACACCTGCGACCACGTTGTAGATGAGAATCTTGTTTACATCGCGGTATGAGATCGCACCGATGACACCCAGGACCATCGTTGCTCCAGCCATCCATCCGATTAGTGCATGGAAGAAATCAGGATCATGATAGAAGATCAGTGTGAATGTTCGCACAATCGCGTACAAGCCAACCTTTGTAAGCAATCCTGCGAACAATGCAGTGACAACAGCAGGTGGTGCCGCATAAGAGCCAGACAACCAGAAGAACAGGAACAGTCCGGCCTTGATGCTAAATACGATCAGAAAGAGAACAGCAATTAAGGTAATGACTCCGCTCTGTCCCACTTCAGCAATTTTGACGGACAAATCTGCCATGTTCAGTGTGCCAGTTATGGAATAGAGGAAGCCGATGGAAGCGACAAAAAGAGCTGAAGAAACGATGTTAATCAAGACATATTTGATCGTTTCCCGAAGCTGTCTTTCCGTACCTCCCAATACGATCAGTGCATAGGAAGAGATGAGCATCAGTTCAAAGCTGACAAACAAATTGAACAGATCTCCGGTTAGGAATGAACCGTTAACGCCCGCGATCAGAAAATGAAAGAACGGATAGAAGTGGTGCTCTTCCCGCTCCTTGTTCACACTGCGGAACGCATACAGCAGACACGCCAGTGCAATGATGGAAGCGGCAACGACAAGTAGCGCCGATACCATGTCCGCAACAAGCACAATACCATAGGGAGGTGCCCATCCACCCATATTAAGCGTTAGAACTCCAGTCTGAGCTACCCGCGTAATGAGTATCGTTGAGACCGCTGCTGTAAACAAAAGTCCAATGACACTAATGATCCGCTGGATATTCGTTTTCCGGAAAAATAGCAGAGCCAGAACACCTGTAATCAGAGGCAACAGAATGGGCAGAACGACGAGATTATTCATATGGGCGCCCCCTTACTTCTTCCATATCGTCTGTTCTCAGCTTCAGATAAGAACGATAGGAGAGAACAAAGAAGAACGCAGTGAGTCCAAAATTAATAACAATCGAAGTTAGTATCAAAGCCTGAGGAAGAGGATCGACATAACGTTCAGCCATCTCCCCAAGCAGTGGTGGTGCCCCTGTTTTAAGACGTGACATGGTGATCAACAGCAGATGCACGCCATGGGTTAGTATGGACATGCCAAGTACGATACGGAGCAGGCTCCGCGACAAGATTAGAAAGACGGCAACCGCAAACAGAATGCCAACGGCTACACACATCAATATTTCCATATCAGCGATCCTCCCCGATCTGTAGAATGATGGTCATGGTGACACCCAGGACAGCGAGATACACGCCAAGATCAAACAGCATGGCCGTGGCGAGTTCTGTTTCTCCCAGCAAAGGAAGTTCGAAATAACCGAAGGTTTGACTTAGGAACGGGACTCCGAATATAAATGAACCCGCACCCGTAAGTAAAGCTATACCCAATCCGATTCCTGTTAGCATACGGAAGTCAACCGGTAACGCTTTGCGTATCGTATCCGTACTGAATGCCAGGGCAATCAATACGAGCGCTGCCGCTGTGACCAAGCCGCCGATGAAACCTCCGCCCGGATTGTGGTGACCTGCAAAGAAGAGGTGCATGGCAAACGTCAGTATGATGAACACAACAACCTTGGTGGTCGTTTGCAGCAATACATCATTACTCTGCAAAGGGACAGTATCCCACGAGGATGAGCTGCGTTCCCGGTTACCATACTTTTTCGTATTGTCCGCTTCATCATCTAGAGCAGGTTCGGAATCCTGACTCTCGTCCTTCTTACGGAACTTCAAGCGGGCTCCGAGATCTTTTGCTTCAAGGTTCAGATTAATCATGGAGTAGATGGATAACGAAGCAACGCCAAGCACCATAATCTCCAATAACGTATCGAAGCCACGGAAATCTACCAGCAACACGTTCACGACATTTTTACCACCAGCTGAGTCATAGGCTTCCTGAAGGAAGAAAGTAGAAATGCTGTCCAGTGAGGCTGTTCCGCTTGCGGCCAATGCAACAAAAGTCATCACGATCCCGACTGCAATCGCTACGATCATATTTACCGTGAGATAACTGCGGCTTGATTTGCCACGTTGAAGCTCAGGCAGATGGTAGAAGCAGAGAAGGAACAGTGCAACCGATACCGTCTCAACAATCATCTGTGTCAACGCCAGATCTGGCGCCCGGAAGAGTACAAACAGTAGGGTTACGAGGTAACCAACCGCTCCGGTCATAATGACTGCTGACAGTCTGTTCTTGGCAAAAGGAATCGAAACTGCAGCACCGATGAGCGTGACTAGCAGTACCACCTCATAAAATGAGAAAGGTGCATTGCCCTGCAGATTCCAGCTAATATTTTCTCCTGAACGGAAGAAGGCATAGACCAGCAACGCGACCGTGAATGAGAAAATGTAAACGAGATAATTTCGAACCGAGCCATTCATATAGGCTTCCGTCCATTTGCGTGCATAATGCTGAAGATTATCCAGCACGACGTGGTACATATTGTTAATTGTTAATCCTTGTGGATAATGCTCATAAATATTCCTCCATCGTGGCAACAGCTTGTAGAGAGTGATTCCGAGAATCACAACTCCGATTGTCATAATTAGTTCCGGAGTCCATCCATGCCACAGGGAGAAATGTACATCGAAGCGCTCATTCCCATTCAAGAGGGATGGAAGCACAGCGGCCATTGCCGGTTCAATCAGTGATCCGGCCAGCAGATTCGGGAAGAGTCCGAATACAACGACAAGAACACCTAGAACAACAGGCGGAATGAGCATGCCAGCGGGCGCTTCGTGCAGTTTCTCGGCAGGGATCTCGCTTTGGCTACGACCGAGGAATGTTTTGAACACGATAATAAGCGCATAGATCAGGGTAAACACACTTGCAAGCCAAGCGAATACCGGCAATAGAACACTCCAGGACCCAAGTCCAAAGATTCGTAGATGCGTGACTTCCACCATCGCCTGGAAGAATAACTCCTTGCTCAGGAATCCGTTGAAGGGCGGAATACCCGCCATGGCAAGTGAGCCGATCAATGCCACGGTGAATGTGATTGGCATGAATGAAGCAAGTCCACCGAGCTTCCGTATGTCACGTGTACCCGTTTCATGATCAACAATCCCTACGACCATGAACAGAGCGGCCTTGAAGGTTGCATGATTAAACAGGTGAAGTAGCGCAGCGGTTATTGCCACAGTGTACATCGCAGAGGATTCGCCATATCCGAAGTAGAGAGCAGCAGATCCAACCCCTAAGAGGGACATGATCAGACCAAGTTGAGAGATGGTCGAATAGGCAAGAATCGCTTTGAGATCGTTTTTTTTCACCGCCAGGAATGATCCATAACACAAAGTCAGAAGACCAACGCCAGTAACGAGCCAGAACCAGAGTCCCTGTCCACCGAAGATTGGTGTAAACCGTGCGACAACGTACAGTCCGGCCTTGACCATGGTGGCTGAGTGAAGATAGGCACTAACAGGTGTCGGAGCTTCCATGGCATCCGGCAACCAGATATGGAACGGGAACTGAGCTGACTTGGTGAAAGCTCCAATCAGGATCAAGATAAGTGCGGGTAGAAATAGTGCGCTTTCCTGAAACTGACCCAATCCTGTAATGGTTGCACGAATACTGAATGTTCCGGTAATGAGATACATCATCATGAATCCGGTAAGCATGGCGAAACCGCCAAATACCGTAATCAGGAATGATTTTTGTGCTCCTGAAGTCGAGGCTTTACGTTTGTAATGGAATGCAATCAACAGGAATGACGTAATACTGGTCAATTCCCAGAATCCGTAGAGCACGATCATATTATCAGACAGCACTACGCCCAACATGGCTCCCATGAACATCAACAGATACAGGTAGAAACGGTTCAGCGCTTCTTTCATATCCATGTAGAAGATGGAGTAGAGAACAACGAGGACACCGATTCCGGTGATTAGCAGTGTCAACATGAGGCTCAGACCGTCCAGATACAGGTTGAATCCAATGTCCAGTGAAGGGATCCACGGGATATTTCCGGATACGGTATTGCGCTGTGACACAGCGGGTATGAGACTCGCAAAGTATACAAATAATAGTGCCGGGACAAGGAGAACCGGCCATCCCAAATGGTTTTTACGGAAGAAACGATGCAGCATGGCAAGAAGAATGCCAGCGGCAAAAGGCAGAATAACAGCAACATGAAGCAGGCTCAACATTACACCCCCAATGTGTAGTATTTCGATTACTCTCTCTGTGACATACAGGCGCATGATCCTTTGAAGGATATGCTTGCTCTCTATATTCATAACCCAAGTATGTATATACAGAATCGTGTCTATTCTTTGAATGGAAGAAACACGGTGCAGATTTCAGTATAATATTGTATGGGCATGTATAATAAAAAAACACCCAAGTTCCGATAAATATGAAAACGATTAGGGAGTGTCTGAAACTCCGAAGAAGCAGATTTTGCCGAATTTTCGTTCCAAGCCAGGAAGTTTTCCGCAGGCGTGCCGGGGCACGTCAAGGGAAAGTGACGCAGCAGGGGGCGAAAAGGCGGTAAAAGATGCACTTCAGCGAGTTTTGAGACACGTCCGAGGTGACATTCCGTGTACTCTTTACAGCATAGTTATGTTGAGAAGCAAGATGGTTTCACCGTGTAATGGAGGAAGTAATGTCATTCAAAATTAGAACTGTGCTTACAGTCATCTTTGCTGTGTTATCCTTGCTGGTTACTCTGACAATTGGGTCTATTTTTAGCCAAAAGTCATTTGTTGCTGTAGAGACTGAGATTGGTCACTCGCTTACAGGCACGGCCTCACAGGCTTCGGACAAGCTGGATCGATTCATGTCCGCTCGCGCGGGTGAACTGGACCTGCTGGGCCGAATGGCTTCGTTGGAAGATGAATTCCAACCTGATGAGATTCAGATGCTGCTGGATCAGTTACAAGATAGCTTTCCCTCATTCTCATGGGTTGGATTCATGGACCCGAAGGGAAAAGTGTTAGCTGCTACGGATGGTATCTTGCTTGGGGGAAATTTATCAGAGCGACCTGTGTATCAGGAGGGAATCAAGGGTAAATTCATTGGAGATGTGCATAATGCAGTACTTCTTGCCAAGCTGCTTCCGAATCCAACGGGAGAGCCGTTGCAATTTGTCGATATCAGTTTTCCGCTGAAGGATAACAAAGGAATGATTCAAGGTGTGCTCGCTGCACATTTAAGCTGGGAATGGGCGAAGGAGGTTGAGGAATCCATACTTGCCCCATTGAAAAGGGAAGAAAAAGACATTGAATTTTTTATCGTTAGCAAAAAGGAACATACAGTGCTGCTCGGGCCGAAGGAATGGATCGGTAAACTGTTAGTATTGCCTGGCATTGAAGAGGCCCAGCTCAACAAGAGCAGTTGGTCCATTGAAAAGTGGCCTGACGGTAATGAATATGTGACAGGGTTTGCCTACAGCCAGGGTCATCTGGATTATCCCGGATTAGGCTGGACCGTAGTCATTCGTCAAGTCAAGTCATCTGCTTTTGCGTCTGTGTTTGACCTGATGTGGTTTAATGTGTGGTCTGGACTCGCCGTTACCGTGCTGTTTGCACTGATTGGCTGGGTTGTCTCACGTCTGATCTCTGCCCCGCTTGTGCGTCTTACCAGAGTAGCCAATCGACTGCGTGCAGGGGAAGAGCTTGAGATTCCTGCGATTAAGGGGATTAAGGAGATTGAAGTGTTGTCCCGTTCGCTTCGGGATATGCTGACCTCTCTTATGAATAAAAACTCAGAGCTGGTCGTGATGCAGAATCTGGCGCATTTTGATCAGTTGACTAGACTGCCAAATCGCACTGCCCTTGAAGTGTATCTGGAGGAGTCTCTGGAGACCGAAAGTGAAAATCACACGCTGACTTTTCTCTATCTGGATCTCGATGGATTCAAACGGGTCAACGATACACTTGGACATCAGACTGGAGATGTGCTGTTACAGAAAGTGGCCCAGCGACTGTCTGCTCTTGGTCAGGTGAAGGGGATAACAGTCCGATTGGGCGGAGATGAATTCCTGATTGTACTTCAGTCTGTTGGAAGTCATCCGAGGGAAGAAGCCATGGCTTATGCAGAAGCCATCATTCAAAGCTTGAACAAGCCGTTTATTATCGAATACGAGCGAATTCGAATTGGATGTAGCATCGGAGGTGCCGAATATCCAACTAACAGCGACAACCCAAGTGAGATTATTCGGATGGCGGACGAAGCTTTGTATGAGTCCAAACGTGCAGGCAAGAACAGAATGACATTTTATTCCGAGTTGAAGCAAGATCGTTAGCGTATAATAACATGAGCTGGGTTATCCCAATCACCTTTGTGCGAATGTGCGTATAAACAAGGAGGGGTGAAATGTCTGGAAAATATACATCTGTACCTTATGGTTATGAGCCACCGGCGGCCAGCCGCAAAGGCACACTGACTTTTTATGACTCGTTTGAACATGTGACTGATGAGCAACTCGAGCGCGCCGCTGCAACGGTAGATACCCGTTCATTCATACAGCTTGTGTTGTATCCTTTACACGAGAGCACGTTTAAGCGAATGAGCAAGGATTCGATACAGGCATATTATAAAAGAGAAGACCGCCTGCATGAGTGGCGGCGGGAACATCCAACTTCACGTATACGTGTGGAGGGGCTTGAGGGCAAGAGAAAGAAATATACACCTGTGGATAGCGCGCTGCGCCATATCACTGCGGAATATCCAGCCCCTCACTTTCTGTATTTGACGATAGAGATGGCGAATATGTTTGCTTCATTTGATTCCTTCAAGGATTGGATCAAAGAGCTGCGTCTCATCATTGATGGATCGTCCGAATACCTGCATCCGATGCTGGAGCAAAATCGCCATCGCTGGGAATGGGCGGAATGAAAACATAGATGTATGAAGAAGATCGGCGTGCTGATCATATTCAGACCCAAAAAAAGTTGTGTTGTACAAACCGGAATTCGGGTGTACAGCACAACTTTTTTATTTATATTTTCTCTGCCAAGGACGAAGTCAGATCAAGTGATGTTACGGTTTTATTTTTACCTGTTCGTTTCGCGGCATACAGACAGGCATCCACTTCCTCGAACAATTTGTCTTTGGTTAGATTAGGGCTGTAGCTTTTGAGACCGATACTCACGGTGATGGAAGCTCCTTCAAGTTCCAGATGGCCCATCAAGGCAATCTTCTGACGAATCTGTTCCACCAAGGCATAAGCCTGCTTGAAAGATTGCTCAAACATCAATAAGGCAAACTCTTCGCCCCCGTACCGTGCTGCAATATCACTTGAGGTAATGGTTTCCTGAATGATCAGGGACACTTTCTCCAGAATAATGTCTCCAACCCGATGACCATACGTATCATTAATGGACTTGAAGTCATCAATATCGATCAGGGCCAGATGCAGACTCATGCCACTGTTGGCATACTCAAATGCTTTTTCATAATAATCCTTAAATGAACTTTGATTATAAAGGTTGGTTAAACCGTCTGTTTTGGACTGTTTGGTCATAATGGCATTTCGCACAATAAGGTCCTGCTTGGCAAGCATGCTGGCCTGAAGATCGTCGAGCACCTCAACGCCGCTGGTTACGATAACCTGTGCTACATATGTACCTAGGATTAGAAAAGCAGGAATGGATACCATGTCAAATGAAGACAGGTACAATCGGTAGGCCGGATCGAACAAAACCAGAAAGTAACCAGTCATCTGCATCAGAAAGACAATCCAGACTCTTTTTTTACTGAAAAACAGCACCGAAGCAAAGATGGGCAACAGACAGATTGCTAATATAATCCGAATGTCATAATTGACATGAATAATCGTCCAGGCGATAACCGTGCTGGCTATAGACATGGTGTAAAAGGAATATGAACTGAAGCGCCGATCAACCCAACTTGCGAACAAAATGCATGAACTGCTGACGGCTGTAGGCCAGAAGAGGACATTCATCAAGAAATCTGTAGGTGTGCGATCGTACTCCAGAAACAGGAAACAGCCAATCTGAATGGCGAAATGTGCAATCGTAACAACCCAGTAGGCATGGAGCATTTTTTGGATCCATTTGGAATGTTTGAACTCGTACTCTGTTGGAATGTGACTATTGTGCGTATGGAAACCTTTCATATATCACCGCTGACTGCATCATAATGGTACGACAGAATTACTCTCGTATATGATAATTATAAATCACAATGAACAAAACGCAAATGTATTTAACTGTTATGAGAGAACAAGACTCACAGAAGTTTCGAGTTGTCACAAACTTTTTATGGAGGACAAACAAAACTCAACAATACACTCATAGACTATATACATGGCTCCGTTCCATATGTAGGAAATCATTGATGAAGGGGAGGTGATCTTCATTCCTCTTGTCGTTCGTTCAACCGTTAATGCTACGGGAGCAATTACATTTACAGGAAATACGCTTGGACTGAGTCGTTCGGAAACAGCGGGGGTTCCCGGAACACAGGACAGTATTGGAGGTTTTATCACAACCAACACCAGCCTCCAGTACGGCACCTATCCACTGGGAACGACAAGCCTGTATCAGAGCAACAGTTCAGCAGCCATTCTTACACTACCTGCTGGAAGTACCGTTCTGTATGCAGAATTGATCTGGGGCGGCAGTTACATCAATGGTACAGTCAATCTGAGTGCTGCCATTAACAATCCTGTTACGTTTATTACACCCGCAGGGACTTCCAGTGTTACCCCTGATCCACTTACCTACAATCAATTCGATCTGGGGGGCGGTGCTGCTGGCTATGTACGTTCCGCCAACGTGACCACACTTGTACAAAATGGGGGAGCAGGTACATATATCACCGGTGCAGTGGTAGGGACTATAGTTATTACAAATGATTCCACGGCCAATCATGCGGGGTGGACACTTGGAGTCATTTATCAGAATCCCAATCTGCCTTTTCGCAACATGTCTTTGCGTGCCGGGGGCGTACTCGTTCAATCCACTTCACCACCTGTTGTTACCACACTGACTGGATTTGCAACGCCCCTTTCCGGTGTATTGGGAGGAAGAATACTGTTCAGTGCGCAGGAGGGCGACGCGAACCGGACCGGTGACCAGGCATTATTCGGGCCAACCTCAGCTACATCGGTTGCTTTGTCCGGGCCCAATAATCTAGCTGCGAACTTTTTTGCTTCTCAGATTAACGGAGATACCGGAGCGCTTAATACAACAGGAACGTTTGGGACACGAAATCAGATCAACGGAGCTCCAGGTACAAATATTATCGGTGGACGTCAAGGCTGGGATATTACCAATGTGGATGTTTCAGCAAGACTGATCAATAACCAGTCATCTGCGGTGTTGACATTAACAACCTCGGGGGATGCCTACATTGTCAACGCCAATGCAATTCAAGTTGATATTAATGCACCCAAGATCACATTGGCTAAGGCAACGGTCGCCGCCGGTGCAGTTGCCGGGGATAGTATTCTATATTCGGTTACCGTTACCAATGCAGGCACTGCGAGTGCGGCCAGTGTTGTTTTATCCGATTCACTTCCTGCAGGTCTTACTTTTATTCCGGGCAGTGTCACGGTTGCAGGTGTATCCCGTCCAACACTTGATGTGACGGCAGGCATTCCGTTGGGTTCGTTAACTTTATCCAGCAGTGTTGTTGTAACCTATCGAGTACTCATCGGTCAGGATGCAAGCATCCTGCAACTGGTGAATTCGGCCAATGCAGCCTTTACATTTCAAAGTGTAGCAGGGGGGCCGGTCATTACCGGAGTTATTCCTTCCAACAACTCCACCCTTACGGTTTATTCGCCAAACCTGTCCATTGTGAAATCGGCGAGTACCACCAATGCCACGGTGGGTGACCTGGTAACCTATACACTGCAAGTGAACAACGGAGGGAATGTTGCTGCCAACGTTACATTGAGGGATAACATTCCAAGTGGTAGCTCATATGTAGCAGGCAGCTTTCGTCTGAATGGAAATGTGATTGCTGGCGCCAATCCGGTTACCGGCGTTAATCTGGGGAGCCTCGCGGCAGGAAGTGCCAATACCGTGACTTTTCAGGTACTTGTAACAAGCTTGCCGACACCGCCGACTCTTGTGGATCAGGCGACAGCTTCTTATTCCTTCAATTCACCTGATGGTCGGACGATCACGGGAAACATCGCCTCGAATACCTTAACGATCCCGGTAACATTGCCCAATGTGACCACGGTAAAATCAGCATCCGTTACCGATGTTGCTGTCGGGGAGACCTTCACGTACACCGTAGTTACTACCAACAGCGGTATTCAGGTGATTAACAATGTGGTACTTACAGATGCGCTCCCTGCTGGAATAACTTTTGTTCCCGGCAGTGCAACCGTAAGGGGAACTGTCGTACCGTCTGCGAATCCGAGCAGTGGTATCTCTATTGGGACATTGGCGGCCGGAAGTTCTGCGACGGTGACGTTTCAGGTGAATGTGCAGTCTCTGCCTGCTTCAGGTTCGTTAGTCAATCGAGCGGTAGTGTCCTATAGCTCTGGTTCGTTCACGGGCATTTCCAACTCCAATTCCATTACAACCCCTGTATACCAAGCTGTTGTTGGTATCAACAAGTCGGCAAGCCAAACCAATGCGACACTGGGGGATCAGATTGCATACACACTTGTGGTCACGAACAGTGGGAATATAGCGACTCAAGTGAATGTGACGGATACGATTCCAGCGGGGCTGACGTTTGTCCCGAATTCGGTAACTGTGAATGGTACTGCACGTCCTGGAACAAGCCCATTAACCGGAATAACACTGGGCAGCCTCCTGCCGGGAGTTGCGGCTACGGTGGTGTTTCGCGCTACACTCACCACACTTCCGACTCCCCCGACACTGGAGAATCAAGGGACAGCAAGTTATACGTACCAGCTTCCAAGTGGAAGGAATCTCTCAGGCAGCAGCTTATCCAATATCGTTCGTATATCTGCATCGGCTCCCAATATTTCTCTTAGTAAAACAGTAAACACACCAGATGCGACAGTTGGGGATGTGCTTACGTATACCGTTGTTGTAACAAACGCAGGAATTAGTGCAGTACAAAATCTGGTGATTTCGGATGCACCATCCGGCTCTGAATTTGTCCCGGGTAGTGTCACGATTAATGGATCTGCTGTTCCCAG
Source organism: Paenibacillus sp. GM1FR (assembly GCF_002803315.1). NCBI lineage: Bacteria > Bacillati > Bacillota > Bacilli > Caryophanales > Paenibacillaceae > Paenibacillus > Paenibacillus sp. GM1FR. The sequence goes on from NZ_MKZL01000033.1 coordinate 227,180, forward strand.
CGCAAGCCCCGTTGCGGGAATCGCAGTGGGTTCATTGAATAGCTCAAGCAGTGTAACTGTGACCTATCAGACCCGAGTGAATTCCGTTCCATCTACGGGTTTGGTTAGTAACCAGGCCAATGCAGCATTTACATCAGGCAGTTTTAACGGTGTTTCTTCTTCTATATCAGTAAATACCCCCATATTTCTGCCAGTGATCCAAGTGGTGAAGTCAGCAAGTACAACAAGTTTGACTGTAGGCGATACGTTTAATTACACCATCCAAATTAACAATACAGGTAACATAGCTGCAACGGTTACCTTGACAGATCCCATTCCAGCAGGAGCAGTATTCAGCACAAATAGTGTCATTATTAATGGCGTACCTACACCTGGAGTCAGCCCGGAGTCGGGTATCAGTCTAGGAGAGATTGCTGCGGGCTCAGGTGCAACGGTCACCTTTGTTGCGACGGTTACCAGTTTGCCAGATGCAAGGCAGTTAATTAATCAGGCGGTTGCTTCATTTGCCTACACACTCCCAAGTGGGAGAACGATTGCCGGTCTCTCGTCATCAAACACCATCACTATTCCAGTGTCTCTGCCCAATGTTACGATTGTCAACAGTGACAATGTAGAGTACGGCGTAGTCGGAGATGTCATTCGATACACATCTGTTATTCGTAATAACGGCACAGTAGCCGTTAATAATGTGGTATATGTCAATCCTCTTCCTTCGAATACCCCATTTGTACCCGGAAGTGTCATTGTGAACGGGACTTCGTTCCCGCTCTCCAATCCGACCGCCGGCATTCCAATCGGTACGTTGGCTCCAGGAGCCGAGGTTACCGTAACTTTTGAGGTGACGATTACCATGCCGATTCCTTCGCAGATTAACAATCAGTCGACGGTCAGCTTCACATCCGGTTCATTTTCAGGGTCATCATCGTCCAATACCACTCAGACTCCGGTCATACAACCGCAGATTTCACTTGTCAAAACAGCAAATACCGTAAATGCAACTGTAGGTGATACGGTTGTATACACGGTAACGGTCAGCAATGCTGGCAATCTGGAAGCAAATGTTACTCTCACAGACAACATTCCTTCTGCGACTACTTTTGTACCCAACAGTGTGGTTGTATCCGGTGTGCCAGAGCCGGGAGTAACACCAGGAACAGGTATTCCGGTAGGCATTGTAGCAGCGGGGGCGACGGCTGTTGTCACGTTTGCCGTTGTTGTGGATTCACTTCCATCCCCACAGCAGCTTAGCAATTTTGCTACATCATCCTTTACATTTACACCTCCAGATGGGCGGACGTTGACTGGCTCAGCCACTTCGAATACACTCACGTTCCCGGTCTCGTCACCAAACGTCGCTGTTGTCAAAAGCACAGCTTCCACTGCGGCTACGGTAGGCGATACGGTGACCTATTCCATTCTGGTGACCAACAGCGGAATTGCACCGGTGAACAATATTCAGTTTTCAGACCCGATTCCAGCTGGAGCCTCTTTTGTTACAGGGAGTGTCACAGTGAATGGGGTTGCGCAACCCGGAGCCAATCCGGCAGGTGGGGTACCCCTTGGTACATTGGGGCCCGGAACGTCCGCGACGGTCACATTCAGTATCCGTATCGACGCGATCCCGCCAAGTGATCAGTTGAGCAATCGCTCTACGGTCAGTTTTACCTCAGGTACATTCTCAAGCACAACCTTTTCAAATACCGTGGTCACTCCGGTGTACCAGCCTATTCTTTCAGCGCAAAAAACAGCCAGTACACAAAATGCTACCGTTGGGGATACAGTCAGCTACACGATAACCGTGAACAATCAGGGAAACTTTGGAGCCCAGATTAACCTGACAGATAACCTTCCAGCCGGAACCATCCTTGTTCCAAATAGCGTTATTGTGAACGGTCAACCGCTGCCAGCAGGAAATCCAGCAACGGGCATCCCCGCAGGCAATGTGGCTCCAGGAGCTACCACCACAATTACCTTTTCAGTAGTTGTTGATACGCTGCCAAGTCCGCAACAACTGGTGAATCAGGCTTCGGTAGCTCTATCATATACATTGCCGGATGGGCGGAACATCACGGAGTCTGTTCTATCCAATGTGTTGACCATTACCGTATCGGCACCGGATGTCGATGTCGTCAAATCCACAACTTCAACGGCGGTATCAGTTGGTGATATCGTAACGTATAGCATCGCTGTAACCAATAACGGAATTGCAACGGTCAACAATGTGGTTTTCACGGATGCAGTGCCGACAAGTACCGTTCTTGCGCCAACCGGCGTGTTTGTCGATGGTGTTCTGCGCCCTGGTGCCAATCCTTCTACGGGAATAACGCTTGGTTCCATCGCACCTGGCGTTACGGTAACCGTTGTATTTAGTGTGCAGGTCACGGCGCTTCCGGCAAGTGCAGTGTTAAACAATCAGTCCACGGTCAGCTTTACATCAGGGGCTTTCTCAGCGACCACATTCTCCAATACGGTTACAACTCCGGTCTTTCAACCTATTCTGGCGGCAGTCAAAACGGGAGATCAGACGATAGCAACGGTAGGGGATACCGTTGTGTACAGCATCGCCATTTCCAATACGGGGAACTATGGGGCATCTGTCACGTTAACGGATACCATTCCGGCAGGAACAGAGTTTGTTCCAAATAGCGTTATTATTAACGGGGCTTCTGCACCAGGTGCAGATCCAGCCTCGGGTATTCCGCTTGGTGTCGTTTCCACAACAACACTAGTTACCTTCTCCGTTGTGATTGTGACGTTACCTTTGAGCCAGTCCATTACCAATCAGGCTTCTGCGACATTTTCGTATACATTACCTGATGGAAGAACACTTGGAGGCACGATTACGTCCAACGCACTCAACATTCAAGTATCTGCTCCGAACGTGAGTGTAGTTAAGACGGCTTCGGTAGTTGATGCCGTGGTAGGCGACACGATTGTGTATGAAATGGTTGTGACCAATGAAGGAATTGACCCTGTAAACAATATTGTGTTAACCGATCCCATCAGTCCGGCCGTAACATTTGTTGCTGGCAGCGTCCTGGTAGATGGCGTTCCACGGGCCTCGGCAAACCCGGCGCTGGGCATAGCCCTTGGTAGTTTAGCCCCTGGAGCATCGATAGCGGTATCGTATGCAGTGCGGGTCAATACGCTTCCAACACCACCACAAGTGAGCAGTCAGTCTTCCGTAAGTTTCACATCGGGTGTTTTCTCGGGAGCAGCGTATTCCAATACGGTTGTAACACCAATATATCAGCCTATTATTGCCGTAACCAAAACGGGGAGCACTTCCAATGCAACGATTGGTGACACCATCACCTATTCTTTTGCCATTAACAATAGCGGGAATCTGGATGCAAGTTTGACATTAACGGACAATATACCGAATGGAGCCGTACTGCTTCCCAATAGTGTTCTGATTGATGGTGTTCCACAGCCAGGTGCCAATCCGGAGACGGGTATCGCTGTGGGTACCATACCGTCCGGAGGTACGGTTATTGTAACGGTTACCCTCGAGGTGACTGTAGATACGTTGCCGCAGGATCAGCAACTGGTTAACCAGGCGGTGGCCAACTATACATTTAGTCCACCCGATGGCCGTCTGTTGACGGGGACCGTATCTTCGAATGTACTGGTTATCCCGGTATCTGCACCAAATGTTGTTGTTGCCAAAAGTACAAGTGCCATTGATGCTGTTGTTGGTGATGTAATCACCTATACGGTTGTAGTAACCAATAGCGGCATTGAAGTGGTTAATAATGTGGTCATGGTTGACCCGGTACCTGTCGGTACAGTATTTGTGCCAGGAAGTGTTACGGTGGATGGTGTGCCAAGACCAACAGGGAATCCGAATACAGGCATCACGCTTGGTTCGATTGCTGCGGGTGCTTCCGTTACGGTTACATTCAGAGTAGAGGTTGTGGTGATATGAGCCAATCTTCCGGTCCGTTGTCCCACTGGCTAAAGAATCAGTCCCTGGTTCGATTCAGCTCGGGTGCGACTGAACTGGAACAGGTATCCTATTCGAATACGGTTGTAACACCGTGGATCGGCCCCAGGCTTGAAGTCAGAAAAGTCTGCAATGTCATGGAAGCTGCCTTGGGGCAGTCTCTTATCTACCGTGTTGAAATTGTTAACACCGGAAATCTTACGGCCCTAGTGTACCTATTGGATCAGCTATCTGCAGAGACGGCACTGCTTCCCAACAGTGTACTGCGTGATGGTATTCCGTTACCGGGAGCATCACCGGAGAGAGGATTGCCTCCAGCCGAAATCGCGCCCGGAGCCACGTTGCGATACCACTTCCAAGTTGTAATCTTGCGTTTACCTGAGACACTGAAGCTGCTGAATCAGGCACAGGTTAACTATGAGTTTTTGACACCGGAAGGCAGAACGGTTACAGGTATGGAACAATCCAATATCGTGGAGGTCAATCTGGTCTCATCCCGGCTGGAGATCTCCTTTCAGGCGGATCACATCTATACCTTCTCAGGGGATATTGTCATGTACACCGTCATCGTGAGCAATCCGGGTTTTATTGCAGCCACCAATGCCCAAGTAACGATTTCTTTGCCACAAGGTATTGTTTTTATACCTGCGAGTGTCATCGTAGATGAAATGTTTGCGCCACAAGTAACGCCTGATACGGGCATACAACTTGGAGAGATTTTGCCCGGAAGCTCAATTAGAATACAATATCGGGTTCAGGTTATTGGGGGAAGCGATGCAAACGGAATATCAAGTGTAGCTGTACTGGCGTATATCTCGGCAGGACAGCAGGAGATGGTCTACTCCAATCAGGTTACTCTGGAAGTGATACAGCCCCAGGTCTCTGTGGTGAAAAGTGTGCTCCCCGTAACGGCCACATTGGGTGATGCCGTCCAATATAATATTACCGTCTCCAATGCAAGCAGTTATGCGGTGGATGGAACTCTCCTGGATGTACTGCCAACAGGTGTGACATTTGTCGAAGGCAGTCTGCGCTGGAATGGGGTTAAACGTCCCGGAACCAACCTGGCTAAAGGTCTTAATCTGGGGACGTTGACAGCCCGGTCGGTTCTGAATATTCAGTTCGAAGCGAAACTTCCAGATCGAGATGAATCGATGCCTGATGACTACAGGTATGTGAATCATGCTAGCCTGATGTATACATTTCGATTGCCAGATTCACGGTCAGTGCAGCGGATGATTACATCCAATGAAGCTGTGGTCGAATTGAAAGCGCCGATAATTCAGGCTTATGTTCAAGTGACACCCACATTGGTCGAGCAGGGAGGTACCGTCACTTTTCAGGTACGTGTGGGGAATACGGGTAATTTGCCGGCACGTGTACAACTTGGGAGCATTTTACCTGAGGGTGCCAGATGGCTTGGTCAAGCTACGGGTGAGCTCCAATTGAGCATATCAGAGTATTCCACACCACGGGTTCTGCATGTGGGCGTGATTGAGCCTGGAACGGAAAAGAACATCTCGTATGTAGCGAAGTTAGCTTCTGAGAAGGTGGGGACGCTGCAAGGAGACTTGATTGCCAGGTACACGTATGAATGGAATGGACAAAAACGGGCTGGCGAAACCCGATCGAATGAGTACAGCATCATTGTGGAGTATAGAGAAGAATAGGAGGTATCACGGTTAACGGTAACTTGCCTGAGGAATTTGCTCATTCTGGTTGCCATGAGATTACACGAACGTAAATGAATGGTATACTAATTGAATATGAACTCGGCAATCAACCCGTGGAATCGGGACGTCGGAGTAGAGGAGGCAGCCACATTGGCAAAAGCAAAAGTAGCAAAAAGACCTACACGGGATGAGTTTGAACTCGAAGAGTTGGGAAACCAGCTGGTTGAAGCTTTTCGGGAACGTTCGGAAGTACTGTTGACGGTATGGGGCAAAGAAGATCAGGTGCAAGGAGTCATCGTCAAAATGGACTCCCGTACACGACTCGTGCATGTAGAGTATACCGAAGAAGAGTTCACAGCGAAGGTACCTTTTCTGGATATCATGCGTGTGCAATCTCCCCGGTACTGAACGAAAAAAACAGCAATCTGAATAATTAGGGCATCCGCCCTGTCAAAGTCGTTCTTCCTGCATAAGATAACCCATACCTGTTGCAGAGGAGGTACGGTCAATGAGCGAAGTATTAGGTGGAGAAACAAGAGGCTACGGATACGGAGGTTTCACTTCTGTAGGTGCCATTCTGGTTCTGTTCATCCTGTTGGTTATCATCTCCAAAGCGTTCTTGGTATAATTGCATATCTCTAAAGAATGAAAGAAGCTCTGCCATCGCGGCAGAGCTTTTTTGTTCGTTCAGTCCTTGGCGAATTTTGTAGAAAATCGGTGTAAGTCCTGCTTACGTTATGTTAGAATATAACCATCCCTAGAGAAAGAAAGAGGTGTTTTGATTATGAGCCAAACGTTAACAGAATCTTTAAATGAACAGATGAACTTTGAGTTTTATTCCGCTCATGTATATCTGGCTATGGCAGCCTATTGTTCCAGCAAAAGTCTGGATGGATTTGCGAACTTCTTCATCGTGCAAGCGGAAGAAGAGCGATTCCATGGCATGAAAATATACAAATTCCTGAATGATCGTGGGCAACGTGCCACACTTGAGGCTTTGCCAGAACCGAAGAATGAATATGCTTCGATGCTGGATGTGTTTGAGCATGGTTATGCTCATGAACAGCAAAACACGAAAAAATTCTACAATCTGGCTGACATCGCTCTGAATGAACGTGAACATGCAACGATGTATTTCCTGAAATGGTTCATTGATGAGCAGGTTGAAGAGGAAGCTTTGTTTGACAATATTATTCAGAAGCTGCGCCGCATTGAAAAAGACAGCAATGCCTTCTACATGCTGGATGCCGAGTTTGGCAAACGTTCGTTCACTGCTCCTGCTGAATAAATGCACGATGGGAGTCGAGAAGATTCCAGCGTCAAAACACCATTTACATACAGCATGAGGTAATGATCCTGAAAGCAATGGGGGCAATCTCCTTGCAAGGGATGATGGTTTGATGCCATATGCTTATTGAAGACAAAGAAGCCTGCACTTGTGCAGGTTTTTTTGCATGTACAGATTGAATGATTGTATAGATTTGCTTGAATTGGAGTAAAGGTCTATCAAAATTCTGAATGTGGGTAATAGAGGATATGTCACAATTGATCTATCCTGCCGGGATCTTATTTTGCGCAAATCTATCAAATTCGTATTAAATTTTAGGTTTATCTGACAAAAGTGTAACTCTACCGTAGCCTTTGGAGCGAGAACAGGAGCCACTATCTTTGATAGTATTAGGATAAATCGCCAAGGGATGAAGGTAGAAAAACATGGACACCCGGGGAAATATAACACACAAGGGAGACTTTTAATTATGCTACATATTCGTAAATCTATCATGGTCACACTTGCTATTTTACTAATCATTCCACTATTATTGCCGCAGTCGGTATCTGCCAAATCAGCTGCATCCAAGGATGGTGCAAGCAAAGCAAATTCCAAAATCATATACCTGACGTTTGATGATGGGCCAACCGCTCATACGGGTCAGTTACTGGATATTCTGGATCAATATCATGCGAAAGCAACGTTTTTCATGCTGGGACCTCAAATGGAGCAATTTCAGAAGGCTACCAAACGTATCGTAGCTGACGGGCATGGATGGGGTCTGCATGGTGTGACTCACGTTCCAGGCAAATTCTATAAATCTGCATATAGCGGATTGAAAGAGATGCAACAGGCCAATGCAAGTCTGAACAAGGTTGCCGGAGTTAAAACAAGTCTCGTTCGGACGCCATATGGTAGTAAACCTTATCTCAAACCGGCATTCCGTAATGTACTGCTGGGCCAGGGTGGATTCCATCTATGGGATTGGAATGTCGATTCGGAAGACTGGAAATACAAGAAAGATCACCAGAAAGTCTATAACAGTGTAATGAAGCAGATTCACAATGTGCAAAAGAGCGGAACAACACCTGTTGTGCTTATGCACGACCAGGAAGCAACGCTGAAAGTATTACCGCAAGTATTAAAAACATTGAAGTCAGAAGGGTATCGTTTTGAAGTATTAAGCAAAAAAGTACAGCCGGTTAACTTCTGGAACGACAAGCGTTAATCTTTTGAATTTTTAGATTGGCTACAACGAAGGAGGTACACATCATGAAGAAACAGCCATTATGGATCACGATTCCAGTAACGACAGCGGTTTTGCTTGCTTTGGCAGGATGTGGCGGACCGGATTCAAATACAGCATCATCAGAGAATAGTTCTTCACCAACGACAACAGTGGGGGAGCAGACCGAGACCGGCAGCGGTGGTGCTGATTTCTCTAATGAAAATGAAACAGGAACCAAAGAGAATACGGGCACAACAGATAATGAAGACACATCAGGATCGAAGGCAAATGACAACCAAGTTGCCACTGGTCATTCAGGTGTGAATGATGTGATCAAACAAGTTCGCAACCAGTTGAAGATGAAGGATGCAGCGTTACCCACTTCATTTTCATTGGACAAGGGTACATCTTTGGGGGCGGCAATACTGTCCAATACTGCTGATGCATTTAAGGTAAACTTCTACGCTACCACTCAGTCTGTTGCCATTAATGATCAATCTTTAACTGCATCCGACAGTAAGATACCTGTACTGGCTTCCTATGAAGTGAAGACCTATAAGGACCCGGATCAGCCAGAAATATTCCCTGAGACGGACCTGAAAGATATTCCAGCAGATATGGCTGTGGATCTGGGACATGGCATCAAAGGTATGAGTGAAGGTGCCGCAGGCAGTCAATATCTGACTTGGCAAGAAGGTAGATGGACGCTGGAAATTCGTTCGGTATCCGAAGATGAAATGAATAATCCGGGCATAGCGAAAAAAATGGTGGAGTACCTGGAGTTACATACCTTGCCTGTACCTAAAGATAAAGGGTATATCAAGGTTGAATATCCAAGTGGTGGACAGTCTGTTCATGTAACGGTCTCATGGCAGGACGGTAACCAAATTCATCAGCTTAAGACCGATCAAGTGCCATTAGAAGCTCTTGGCATGGTTGTATCTGTGAAATCTTAAGTATTCTACGGTTATCCTGCAATGTAGAAGAAATGAGTGTGGGATTGTTACGATACACCTAAAAAAAGCTTGGCCCAGGAAGAAATTGCTGGGCCAAGCTTTTTATTTTGAGCATGTTATCGCAGCTTATGTAGCCCGGGGTACATGCTTATTTTTGTTTCAATAGGTTAAAGCGGTGCTTTCATTTGAACCACCCTTTTTCCTTGGAGCGAGTGATGGCCTCAATGCGGTTACTGGCATTTAACTTGTTGAGAATAATGGAGATGTAGTTACGCACCGTGCCCGTTGTGATGAACAGATGCCCGGCGATTTCTTTGGTGTTTTTCCCATCTGCCATGAGGCCTAGTACGGCATTCTCCCGTTCTGTCAGGGGGTTTTCTTCTACATAAGCTTCATCTACCAAGTCGGGAGCGAAGATGCGTCTGCCATTCATAACTTGGCGGATCGATTCGGCAAGTTCTTCAATTGGACTATCTTTGAGCAGGTAACCACGGACACCGCCCTTTAGGGCACGTTCGAAATATCCGGTCCGGGCAAAAGTGGTCAGGATAATGACCTTACAGCTCATTCCTTTGAGTTCTTCTGCAGCTTCAAGGCCGCTTTTCACGGGCATTTCTATATCCATCAGACAGATGTCTGGTGCAAGCTCCTGGACAAGGGCAAGGGCTTCCTGGCCGTTGCTGGCACGTCCGACGACTTCCATATCTTCCTCCAGATTGAGGAGGGAGGACAAGGCGCCGAGCATCATGCGCTGATCTTCCGCGATTACAATTCTAATCATGATTCTGCCTCCTTTATCGGTTTGTGAACGAGTTTCGGAACATGAATAATGATCGCTGTACCCGGGATGTCTGTCGCAGAGCGAATATCCAGACATCCGTTCACAAATTCAAGTCGTTCCTTCATGCCCAAAATTCCTGTTCCGCGCCGATCCTGTTTGCGAGTTCGTTCTATTCCAACACCGTTATCTTGAACGGTTACTACATTATCCGCTAGTGTTTCCTTAATGATGATAGTACAGGTTGTTGCCTGACTGTGTTTGACGACATTCGTGACAGCTTCTTTCAAGCACATACCGAGCACATTTTCATTCAATTGTGACGTATCCTGTAACTTCGGATTACCTTCCAGCACAAATTCAATCGAAGCGGCCTTCAGAATCTGCTCCGCCCGGAACAGTTCATCGACCAATTGTGTACCACGCATGGTGGTGACCATTTCCCGGACTTCCTTCAGAGCTGTACTTGCCGTTTGTCTGAGGTCGTTCAATTCAATCTCGGCCTGATCGGGATTATTGCGGAGCAGCCGCCTCGCCAGATCGGTTTTCAGACCGATCAGAGAGAGCTTCTGTCCAAGTGTATCGTGCAGGTCGCGAGCGATACGCTGGCGTTCTTCCATTTTCACGAGATCATCAAGTCGCTTGTTCGCATTCTCCAATTGGCCTTCCAAATGTTCAGTTTTGTTTTTGTTATACGTACTGATTGGGAGCAGGATGGAGGCCATTAAGCTGATGAATACAAACGGGAGTTGGCTCACCAACAGAGAACTCTGATTAATGAAACCGTAATTAATGGTTACGAAACTGGCTCCCAGGTTCACCGAGTAGAGGGTGAAGAAACCGGCTTTATTTTTAATATTCCCAATAAAGAAAGCAAGAAACAATGAGAAATACGCATAATCATAGGCGATCGTCATCGTAATGGATATGGCAATAAGCATTCCAATCCACATGTACACCTGCCAGCCCTTGGTGATGAAGGCGAGCAGGTAACAGACGAAGAAAACGAGGATAATAATGATGCCGGTTACCATCGTCCATAATTTAGAATATTGCGATATAAAATAGAATGGCAGGATGAAAAAGGCGAGCCATACATAAAGGTTCAACCCTGTTTTTTTATAAAAATTTTGCATCCACTTTTGAATGTAATTCTCCTCCTTGCACTTGTACTCAACTTTAGCATGACTGTAGCATGACTATGGCTTGAACACAAGAAAACGAATCCGACAGAGTTAAGGCTTCTCTGTCAGACCCGCTGGATTGGTTACTCGGATAGGCGGTTGAACATACGGCTTGCGGGATAGCTTTTTGAGCTGTCTGAAGCTAATAAACTGTTTAGAATCTTCATCCCACAGACGGAAGCGCAGGGCAACCAGACTGGAACGTAATGTAATAGTCGTTGCTTTTTGCAAAGGTGGTGTTGCGTTATGTGCTTCTTCCAAGAAATAGTTAGGTACACGTGGGCTCAAGTGATGCACATGGTGAAACCCGATATTACCACTGATCCATTGCAATAATTTTGGCAATTTGTAATAAGAACTGCCTTCAACAGCTGCTTTTACATAACTCCACTCATCTTCATGTTCAAAATACGTCTCTTCGAACTGATGTTGGACGTAGAACAACCAGATACCAAAGAAACCGGAGAAGAAGAAGATAGGTGCCTGCACCATTACAAAAGCCTGCCATCCGACTAACCAGGACATGAATGCATAGAGCACTACGATTAATACGGTAGTCAGGTGTGTATTGATACGTTCTTTACGTCTAGCACCTTTGCGGTTAAAACGGTAAGCCAACAGAAACACGTAAATGGGTCCGATACAAAACAATACAAACGGGTTACGATAAATCCGATAGAAGAGACGACCCCAAGGAGAAGCTTCTTTATATTCGTCAACTGTCATAACCCAGATATCACCTACACCACGTTTGTCAAGATTACTGCTTGTTGCGTGATGGATAGAATGCTCGTTTTTCCACTGCTGATAGGGTGTCACTGTTAATACACCAGTAATGGTACCGAGAATATCGTTGGCGCGTTTGCTCTTGAAGAATGAACCATGGCAGCAGTCATGGAAAATAATAAAGGTCCGCAGTACAAATCCGGATGCCACCAAGGCAATCGGGAAGGTCAGCCAGTAGGAAACCGATAAGCTAAAGTAAGCTGCAGCCCATAACAAGAAGAGTGGGAGCAATGTATTGATTAACTGGCGGATACTTAGTCTGAGATCATTTTTTTCGTAAGGGGTAACTTCTTTTTTTAAGGCCATTTCTTTTGATCTGTTCATAAAATTGTGTCCTCCTTCAATCGTTATAACTGTAATCAGCTACAACTTGGCGTTTCCCGCTAGACTTTCCTGTAGGAAGCGTTTTTATCATTGTAAAACAATCCGAACATGACAGTAAGTCATAAACGTCAGCCTTCTGTAATGATGAATATCAATGACGGACCATGACATTTGTCATGGGTGTATGATGCTCAATAGCTCTGCGAAGGTCAGAAGAGCAGGTTTTACAAATTCCTTTGCACAAATTACGCAACAATTTGTATTATGTATACAAATTTTGTTGTGAGCATGGTAAAATCTATCCTTGAGTGATTATGACAACTTATGAGACGGGTCGATTAGGTTGATTTCTGATGGATTGGATGGAATGCATAATGAAGAAACGAATTACGGATATCCTATTTATTATGGCAGGTGCATTTCTGTTTGCACTGGCGGTGAACCTGTTTGTCATCCCGAACGATTTGGCTGAAGGCGGCGTCACGGGTATCACGATTATTTTGTATTACCTGTTTGAATGGTCCCCTGGACTGATGAACTTGATCCTGAACGGTATTTTGTTAATTGTGGGATATCGGTTTCTTGATAAAACGACTACGGTATATACGATTATTGCAGTGGTATTCAACTCGTTGTTCCTGCATCTGACGGAGAGTTGGACGATTGCATCGGATGAACTCTGGATCAATACCATTTTTGCCGGATTATTTGCCGGTCTTGGTATTGGCTTGATTGTTAGAGTGGGAGGCACAACGGCGGGGACAGTGATCCTGGCCCGACTTGCCAACAAATATCTGGATTGGAATATCAGTTACGGACTTCTGTTCTTCGATCTGATTGTGGCTTTCTCCTCATACTTCATCATTGGACCACAAGGATTAATGTGTACAATTGTCTTGCTGTTTGTCGGAACGAAAACAATGGAGTTCATTATTGAAGGGCTCAATCCGAAAAAAGCAGTCATGATTATCTCTTCCAAACAGGATGAAATCGCAAAGCAAGTCATTGAGAAGATGGATCGCGGAGTAACCGTCCTGTCCGGTCATGGCTATTACACAAAAAATAAGAAAGAAATTCTATACATTGTGATTAGCAAGCAGGAAGTTTCTATGCTGAAGAAGATTGTCCGAGCAGAAGATGAGATTGCTTTTATCACCATTCATGACGTGCGTGATGTTTTCGGTGAAGGATTTATTGAACTCTCTAAAACTTGATGAATATATGTATATAAGGAAGAAAAAAGTTGCGGTGAAATATCACCGCAACTTTTTTGATAGGTTAATGGTATCCGGTATTAATCTAGTTCAATAAGAAAGAACCCTTCTCCGAAGAGAAGGGCAAAAGAGTATTAGTAATGTCTTCTTTTTTTGACTCCGCAATATTCAACAGTGACATGACAGTGTTTTTTACACTTTGTAGGGACATATTTAACTTTGGTAACACAAGTTTTCGTAATTTTTTTGTAAAAACACTTTGGTCTTGGATGATGACATTTATGATGTTTTCTATACATATTAAAACCTCCCTGATCGTGATAAGGTATTCTATGAGCGTGTCACTGTTTCGGAAATGTATAAACGTCTATTATTGTATAATAATTCCTTTATTAGGCTTCTGTGTTACAGGTGAAGGTTGGTTCTTTCTAGTAAAACTTTCTACTAAAAGAGTGCAATGACAAAAAGCTGTACACCTACCAAACACGATGATATATTGAATTTAATCAATTTGTTAACAAACCTAACTAACTAAGCATTTAGCATAATTTCCAAGAGCGTTTTACAATCAGCAAGATATAGATCGAAACGGTGTTATTCGTCTATATTTTGTACCCGAGAGCGACTTTAATCGAATTATGAAAAATGCTAACTATAAGAGGAGGCGATAACATGGCTGGCACACCGCAGTATATCCGCAATCTGAATGAAAATCTTATCATGGATGCCCTCATAACTCAGGGAACCATGTCGAGAGCGGATATCAGCCGTCAGACCGGACTTAGTAAACCAACAGTATCTTTGGCAGTCGAACATCTGATTGACCGTAATCTGGTGAGGGAAATGGGGCCAGCTGACAACGCTCAGGGTCGAAAAGCAACCCTCATTCGTTTCAACGAAACGGCTTATTATGTCTGTGGTATAGATATCGGCGCAACTCGTATTCGGATTGCATTATCCGATCTGAATGGAGAGATCATTGCCTATCGAACATATCCCATGGTTGTTCAAGAAGCTTATGAGCGAGCGGAAGCGACGATGTTGGAGCTTCTTCGAAGCCATATGAACGAACTGCTTGATGAGAATCATCTGAACTGGGATCAGATTCAGTGCATCGGGTTCGGTATACCAGGCGTAGTGTTGCCTGAATCAGGGCGTATCAATCGTATTGTGGACCCGTTAGCGGGTCTGGAAGAAGCTTTCTCTCTAGAGTCGTTGTCAGGAGCTTTTCCCTGTGAAGTTATTCTGGAAAATGATGTGAATCTTGCAGCCCTTGGGGAGTATCGGAGTGGTGCAGCAGCAGGATATCCCTTGTTTGTTTTTTTCTCCATCGGCACAGGGACGGGCGCTGGCATCATGGTACATGGCCAACTGCTTCGAGGTTTAGGTGGCTTAACTGGAGAAATCGCGGAGATGCTGGTGGACGATGGCCGACGTCTGGAGGAAGTGCTGTCCGCTGATGGTCTGATGCAACTGGCGAAAGATTATCTAGATCAGCATGATGAACTATTATTGGAGGCTGCTGATTCGGGTGCAGATGATCTTCACAGACACCTGACTCCCGAGAAGTTATTTGAAGCTGCGCGCAGTGGAGAAGTAGAGGCGTTAGACATTCTACAACAATACAGCCAGAAGATTGCTTCCGCTCTGCGTCAGATTAGCGTTGTGCTTGCTCCAGATCTCATTGTGCTTGGCGGAGGGGTAGGAGGGAACGGTGATGTGTTATTGCCTTTACTGAGGCAGATCATCTCTGAGCAATTCCCTGTGCAACCACAGTTAATCTGTTCCAAGCTTGGTGAGCAGGCTGTTGTCACTGGCGCGGTACAGGTGGCCATACAACAAACGATGCTGAACCTTCAGCAGGAAGCCATGGAATAAGAGATTGGATATACAACATGTGAGGAGGGAAAAGGCATGACAGAATCCGTGAAAAACGTAAGTAATAATTATCAGACCAATCAGAATGGTACGGTTGGAGGTGATCTATCCGGCTGGATTGCAGGTATTGACATTGGAGGCACCAAAACATTAATGCTCTTGTCATCACAACAGGCTGGAAATGAAGTTCATGAACGTATCTTGCCTACGCTTGCCAGTGATCAGCCGGATGAGTTCTTCCGATGGTTATTCACTGAATTGGAAATATTCTGCCGCGAAGTTGGATGCAGTCTGGATCAACTTAAAGGTGCAGGCTTGGGATTCCCTGGTGTGATTCTGCAAGAGGAGGGGATACTGCGAAATGCTCCCGCTTTTCAGTGGCCTGAGCTAGATATTCGCCCTGTTATTGCGAAGTATTACAGCGGGAATATCATGTTGGATAATGATGTGAATATGGCCGCAATGGGAGAATATGATCAAGGGGCAGCACAGGGACATCAACACTGTGTAATGGTCACGGTTGGAACAGGCATTGGATCTGCTCTTATCCTGAATGGACAGCTCTATAGCGGCCAGAATGGAGCAGCAGGTGAGATTGGGCATTTCATTGCAGGAGACGAAGGGCTTCATACCGGTTACGTTGCGGATGCGGATTCCTTTGGCGTATTTGAGCAAGTGACTTCAGGTACGGGAATTACCGAACAAGCGAGGCGTTATTTTGCTACTGGAAAGGGAAGTTCCTTATCCCTGATCATGAGTCTGGCAGGAGGGGAAGCGGAACAGATTGAAGCCAGGCATGTATTCAAAGCAGCGGAGTCGGGAGATCTTGCTGCCCTGGAGATTCTGGAACTACCCATGCGTTATATGGCGAGAGGTCTGGCGAATATTACGGCTTTACTCAATCCTTCCATTATAGTGATCGGTGGTGGCGTGGCTGCATCCAACCCATCCTATTATCTAAACGAAGTGCGCACACGCCTCCAACGTTACACTGTTCTGCCTACACTTCTAGCTGTAGCTGAACTGGGGAACAAAGCAGGAGCAATCGGGGCATTGGCTGCAATCAGGTCCAGTCTGACACGCACTTAAAAATAGAGAATAGGCGAAGCAACTACAGAAATAAAGGATGGAGATCCGGATGAGAAGTAGACATATGAAGGCTTACACAGAGAAAATAAAAGCCGATTCCAATGATGCAAAACGTGTTTTACTCCAATTACAGGGCCTATATCTGTTTATGGGGCTTGCCGGGGGGATGTTTAACCCGTACATTAATCCCATATTGGTAGCACAAGGTTTTTCCAGTAAAGAAACCGGATTTATTATGGCGTTTGGCACACTCGTATCCATTATTCTTCAACCAATATGGGGAATTCTGGTAGATAAGTTTAAAAAGACACGGTTCGTACTGGTGATAAGCCTGCTTGTTCCTGCATCGTTAGCGTATTTCTACAATATTCAAGTGTACTTTATATTAATATTGATTTATACTTTATGCACTATATTCCAAGTGACTCAAATACCCGTTGCTGACTCCTATGCGGTTACAGCCGCGAGAGCCGCGAACACCTCATATGGCATGATCCGACTCTTCGGCAGCATAGGAACGGGAGTTGGGGGATTTGCCGCAGGGATGTATCTCTCCCAGTTTTCCATTCACATGTTATGGCTGCCATTTCTCCTGTTTAACATTCTGAGCGCTATACTGGCAAGTACACTCCCCCGGCAGACGAGTATATCCTCGTCCTCGGTAACCTTCTCCGTAGGTTTGGCAAGATTGCTCCGAAACCGGACATTCCTTCTATTTCTAACAGGTTGTTTCCTGGTTAACCAAACGCTCACTGCGTTTAACTCCTTTTTTGTTATTTCATTTCAGATGGCTGGCGGTTCTGTGACCATGACAGGTACGGCGTTGTTGCTTGCGTCGATTACCAATGTTCCATCCATGTTGGCAGCGGCATTCATACTCCGAAAATGGGGGCATGAACGCACGATGCTGCTTGCAGCGGGGGCGTATATGTTACGTTGGGGGATACAATGGCTATGGCCGACACCTGAGGTCATGATTGGCGTTCAGGTGCTGCATGGGTTATCCTTCGGATTCTTTTATATCGCAGCAGTGGAATATGTGGCATCGGTTACGGGACGGGAAATGCAGGCCACAGGACAAAGTTTATTTAACATGGTGTTTGCTGGCCTGGGCGGAATTGTTGGTAATATGCTTAACGGATATTTACTCGATTCCGGCGGTCCATCACTGATGTATCTGGCTTGCACGATCAGTGCGGCACTAGGATCAGTGATTCTGTATATCGTCAGCAGGCAGGCCAAAGAACAGAGAAGAGCATACTCATTAGAATAGAGATGGAAGGAGTTGGAGCCTATGAAAGTAAATCTGAAGCGGAATTGGCACACCAAGTTGATGTATTCGTATTTTCCTATTTTTCTGCTTACGATTTCCATTCTGATCTTTCTCTCCTTCCTGATTGTCAACGAACTCTCACGTAACGAAACACAAAAAGCTGACATGATCTCCACCCGCTATATCGTGGATACACTGGAGCGCTCACTAAGCGACATTGAACTTCGGTTGCTTGAAGACATTGGTGCAAACAAAACATATAGTCGCTTTCTGGAAGCTGGCCAGGGACAATTATCGAGTCAGTTCATCTATGATGCGGCAAGTGGGCTGGGACGTATGCTGGATCAGCAGGATATGATTCAATCCATTTATCTCTATCGCATGTCCGATTCCCAGATTCTTACGCCCAGAGGCATGATGCGTTTGGAAGATTTCGAAGATCGTGCCTATATTGAGCAAGCCTTGAAAGATCGGGAGTACCTCGGTTGGAACCTGCCACGTGATTATAAGGAACGTTCCTTCGACGTACCTTCACAGGTGATTAGCATGAATAAGTGGCTTCCGTTACCGTGGGGCGGGGAAGGACTGCTCGTCATTACCATCCGCATGTATGCAGTGGACCGGCAGATTGATAACATGACCAATGAAAAGTTATCTGTTCTTCAGGTTCGGGATAAAAGCGACAATCTGATCTATACCGCGCATCAAATGGACCCTTCAGCAGGTGAAATCCTTAATCGTGTGACTGCGGACAAGCTTGGTCTGGTCTTTGAGAGTGGTATTCAATCCGGACAGCTGTATTCATGGGTATCCCTTGTTTCTTATGTGTGGATCGGTATTGGTTTATTAACGATTGTTGGTGCGGTGGCGGGACTAATCTACATTACTCGAAGAAATACACGCCCCATCCAGCTGATCATGAATCGAATTCAGGCGTTACAGCCACGTGCCGAGGAGGAGGAAGCAGCTCCATCCGTTAAAGATGAACTGGCCCTCATTGACCGTGCGCTGGAACATCTGATTGCTCAGACGGTTGACTATGAGAAACAACATCATGAAAACTTGCTGATTCATCGCAGACAGTTGCTTGTTGATCTGATGGAAGGGGAGCGGATGGATTCGTTCCGTCAGCGACTTCGCCATCTGCAACCGCTAGAGGAACGATTCATGGAACCGAAGAGTGTTGCTGTCCTCATTGCGGAGATGAATGGTGACGATCTCTCGACCAATCAGAATATTCTGAAGATTGCGCTTATGAACGTAGTGGAAGAACTTGTGCAGAATGAGACCCAGTTCGGCGGTTGGGCTGAATGGTTTGGGAACCGCAGGCTTATTGTGGTGATTGCATCGGATGAGCAGGAAGGACTGGACCGTGAATTACTTATGGATCTGGCTAAGCAGATGCATATGTGGATTGCGGAACACTTCCGCCTACGGTTTACGTTCGGAATTGGACGAACCGTATCGGGCTGGGAGGAGATTACTCGTTCCTATGCGAGTGCAGATGCGGGTTTGCAACATAGACTTACCCTTGGTAAAGATGCGATCGTTCTCAGTGAGCAACTGCCGGATCGTATTGAGCTGCAATCGTACAAGTATTTGCAGATGCTCGCAGACTTTGTCCGTGAATTCAGGCTAACCGGTGATGGTTGGCGAACGCAGCTGGATCAGATGTTTGTTGCGTTTAACGAAGATCAGATTACAGATAACGATATTCGCATGTTGCTGCAGGCGTTAATCCAGATGTTGTCCCGTGAATTCGGGGAGCTGTCTGAGCGGTTGCAAAGCCAATTTGCCGAGGAAATTCTGACTCGTCTTCGCAGTGATATCCAGCAGGTGGAGACACTGGAGGGGATTCAAGAGATTTTGCAGGAGTGGCTTAAAGAGGTTTATCGCAATTATGTATCTGTAAATGAAACAAAAAGTCATCGCGCGATGATCAACGAGCTCCGGATTTATATTGAAGAGCATTTTGATGATCCGGATCTGTCGCTGAAACATCTGAGTGATCGGTTCCAGATCTCGGGCAAATATGCGAGTTATCTGTTCAAGGAAGAGTTTGAGATGAAGTTTGTTGATTTTCTGGTGAAACTGAGGGTCGAAAAGGCCTGTCGTCTGTTGTCTGCAACCGATATGGCTGTTCAGGATATTGCTCTTCAAGTGGGTTATGCCAATGCCATCTCTTTCGGCAGAGTATTTAAACGGATTATGGGCCTGACACCAGGGGACTACCGCAAGCAGAGTGGAAAACAAGGGGATCAATAACGGAATTGCACGTGTTAGAACATTCGCGTATCGGGTAAAATCCAATAATCCTAGAGATATCTATGAAATCTCCTGTATGAGGCAATAAGGTTTCGTCCCTTATCGTCCTTTGCAGGAGATTTTTTTGGTATTTAACCACGATCTTAGGCCAGTGTAGCTGGTATGTTGTTAAGGAATTTTACGAATGTCCTATACTAGCATTATGACAATTCATAGATTAATAGGGCAGGAGTGAAAATGATGTACAAACACGGTCAGCAAGTATGGGGATCAGTAGATATCAGTAAACGGGTTACCATTACAGCAAGGAACAACACATTTACATTTCATGTAGATGACTCGTCATATACGATAACTATACCTGTTGGTACCTACACGACAAGTCAACAAAGGCATGAATCCGAACTTATTCAGGCCATTTCGAAGGCAGGGGCAGCTCAGAACATTCCAGTACGATTTATTTTGGGCGGAATGCATTATGATGAGAAGTATAATGTGTTGATTTTGGAACATACGGACACGACCAACGAACATGTCATCGATCAATTTGCGGGAAATGCCATCGATACGTTGTTTGGTCAAATGAAGTTTAATCTTCCGCCGAGGAATTAGTCGTGGAATCGTTCTACACGTGTTGCTAAACAAGGAGATCACATAAGATGTGGTCTCTTTTTCATTTTTTGAAGAGAGATTTAATGGAAAAAAGATTATTGCAAGCTGGGTGATGCCAGATTAGGTATGAGAAATCGATCTTAATGCAACATAATATGTTATTATAGTTAACATTAAAGGTGTGAAAATTGTATATTGTCAGGAAACATGTTTATATATCGCGGTATTTAACGTAAAAAACGTGAATTTCACATTTTGAAAATAGTTTATTGTCTAAATATCAGATCGTATGTAATGATTAGTGACATTCACAGGTGCAACAAAATGGGATGAACAAAGTGGAGTGGCAATCATGTGAATCCATTCAGAGAGTGTGCGAAAGGGGAAAGGTCAGATGAGATTATTTCAAAGACGTAAGGCAGGCAAGGCAAGTTCAATCCTCGCAGTGGTAACAGCATTCACTCTATTATTATCTGCATGTTCATCAGGAAGCGAATCAACATCTTCATCTGGAGAGTCGAGCTCGGGGGGAAAAACGACTTTGAAAGTAGAAATCTTCGATCGGGGAAACACTCCGGCGGGCTACACCATTTCGGACAGTTATCTGACTCGCTTCATTCAAGAGAAGTTTGGTGACCCAAACAACATCGATGTTCAGTTTGTTCCGGTACCACGCTCGGAGGAAGTACAGAAACTTAACGTTCTGATGGCGAGTGGCTCTGAAGTACCTGATATCGTATTTACCTACGATTCAGGAACATTCAACCGGTATGCAGAGCAAGGAGGTCTAACCGAACTTACGGATCTGATCAATCAAAGTGGTCCTAACCTGAAGAAGTTCCTGGGAGATGAAACGCTGGCCTACGGTCAATACGATGGACAACAGTTTGCGGTTCCAGGTAAACGTCTTGTACTTGGCAAGTACGCATCCTATGTTCGTCAGGACTGGCTGGATGCACTCGGATTGCCTTCCCCTAAGACAGCTGAGGAGCTGCATACAACACTGAAGGCCTTTAAGGAAAAAGATCCGGGTAAAGTCGGTACAGGACTTATTCCGATGGGGATGTCCATTGCCTCGGCTCAATATGAACCACTGATCTGGTCATTCATTGAACCGCTGACGGAAGAACAGAAATATACATTAACGCAACAACTGGGTTCCAATGACTATCCAACGTTGTTGCCTGGTTTCAAGGACGCCCTGAAATATATGAACACACTTTATAATGAAGGATTAATGAGCAAGGACTTTGGACTCGACAAAGACAAGAAAAAGCTGTGGGAAGATGTATCTAACGGCAAAGTTGGATTCTACACCGAGGATGCAGGGGAGATTTATATCTCCGGTACGTACAAAAACCTGCAAACCAATCAACCGGGTGCAGTGATGACACCGATTGATGCATTCAAAAACTCCGAAGGCAAATTCGCCAAACCGGCATATGTACCCAATGCGATGTATGTCATGATCCCAAAATCGAGCAAAAATGCGGAAGCCGCGATGAAGTATCTGGATTGGATGGCTTCGGGCAACAACCTGTTCGACCTGCAATTCGGTGTTGAAAACGAGAACTATGAACTTGTGGATGGGGTACCACTGATCAAAGATGATGCTTCTCCTGAAATTGCAGGCCGTATCTATAATTCCGGTGACATTGCCATTATCGTGAACGGTAAATACGTTGGAGATGACAAGAAAAATGAAGAGGCTTATGTCGTACAGGTAGAGTCGAAGTATCGGGATGATATGCGCAAGTCGGTAGCGATCTCTAACACGGACACCATTCAACCGGTACGTTTCTCCAAACCGATTGACGCAGAAGCACGTTACGGTAACGGCTTGAAAGACAAGTTTATGGAGTTTTTCGTGAAAACAACCATTTCCAAACCCGCTGATTTTGAAGCTACGTATGACAGCATGATGAAGGACTACATGGCGAGCGGTGGTCAAGCAATCTTGGATGAACGTACAGAAGCTTACAAAGCGATGAAATAAGTAGAGTAGAGATCACATCTAATGTGTATGACAACAAAGAACAGGGATTTCATTAGGGCGATGGCAACATCGCCTTGATGAAGAATCTGAATGACATGGGGGGAAGGTATATGAAAACAAGCATCTATTTCCGCAGAAACTGGCAACTATATGCGTTGCTCCTACTGCCCATGATCTACTTCATTATTTTCAAGTATGGGCCAATGTATGGCGTGCAGATTGCGTTCAAGGACTTTAACTTCTTTCAAGGGATCGCCGGTAGTGAGTGGATTGGCTTGGATGCATTCAGAGAAGTGTTTCAAAATCAGGGATTCTACACGGCATTACGCAACACGTTAGTACTTAACATGCTGGATCTACTGGTTTCCTTCCCAGCACCACTTATATTGGCCATCTTATTGTTCGAGCTGAAGAAGGCCTGGTTCAAAAAGTTGGCACAGACCTTACTATACAATCCTCACTTTATTTCGTGGGTTATTATTGGAGGGATCGTACTTCAAGTATTCGGTACGCAATCTGGTTTCATTAACAATATCTTAATGAGCATGGGATTTGATCCATTACCTTTCCTTTCAGACAAAAACTATTGGCTCTTTACGTATCTTGCGGTAGGCGTGTGGCAGAGTGCAGGCTGGGGTACGATTCTGTATCTGGCATCTCTCACGGGCATTAACCGGGAACTCTACGAAGCCGCAGAAGTGGATGGAGCAAGTCGGCTACGCAGAATCTGGCACATCTCCTTGCCAGGCATCAAAACAACGATTGTTACCTTATTGATCATCAATGTCGGCAACATGATCTCTATCGGCTTCGACCGACCGTTTATAATCGGTAACGTGGCTGTACGTGAATACTCGGATGTGCTCAGCACATTTGTCTATCGTGTCGGTTTACAATCTGGTCAGGTTACGCTCGCAACAGCTGTAGGTTTGTTCCAGGCATTAGTTGGACTTGTCTTCATACTCGGAGCGAACTATACGTCCAAGAAATTAACCGATGAGAGCATTATGTAGTGGATTGATTCACATATGATCTGTAAGGAGTGAGTGAGATGTCTGAAAACACGGCGAATCGAATATTCAACACGGTAAACGTCATTCTTATTATCATTACGATGGTGGTGTGTCTTGCACCATTCATTCATATTATTGCGATCTCCCTCAGTTCCAACCGGGCGATCGGTTCAGGAGAAGTTTCCTTTTTCCCAAAAGAATTGTCCTTTGAGGCGTATACCAAGGTATTTGCAGATGGATCAATGATTCGTTCCCTCATCTATACCATTTGGCTGACCGTCCTGAGTACGGTGCTAAGCATGGTGATGACCATTGCAGCAGCTTATCCACTGGCGAAGAGCAATCTGAAAGGGCGCAAGTGGTTCATGCTTGTCATTGTGGTGACGATGTTTTTCAGTGGCGGCATTATCCCCGAGTACATTCTGATCAAAAATCTACATCTACTCGATAGCACATGGGGACTTATTCTGCCTGGATTGATTAGTCCGTTTTATATGATTATCCTCATTACCTTCTTCAGAGGTATTCCCGAAAGCATGGAAGAAGCAGCAGGCATTGATGGAAGCAGCCACTTTGGAACACTTATGCGCATTATTTTGCCACTATCCCTTCCGGTTATGGCGACACTGAGCCTATTCTACGCGGTAGGACGGTGGAATGGTTTCCAGGATGCACTCATGTATATTACCAAGCCAGAGCTGTACCCTTTGCAATTGAAATTGTATCAGATGATTCAGCAAAACCAGATTACAGAACTGATGCAGAACGAAGGTATTGGTGCTGTTCAAGTCCTGCCTGAGAGTCTGAAAGCAGCCAGCGTTATATTCTCAACGTTACCGATCCTGCTTGTGTATCCGTGGTTGCAGCGGTACTTTATCAGTGGCGTAATGGTAGGTGCTGTAAAAGGTTAATAGAGGTTGTTCAAAAAGTTCACTTTTGATTACGAATGATGCCTAGTGGCATCATCAGCATCGAATATGAAATTTAGCCGAAATAAGCGGGAGGCTTACGAAGTATGTTTCCTTCGGAAACATTGTAGTTGCTCACGTAGTTGTCCTACGCTCCGCTACTCCATTTCTAGCTTAATTCCATCTTCTTGGTACTGAAAACTGATCTTTTTGAACACACACCTATAGTCTCGGGAGGTCCATGACATGACACAACGAATGGTAGAGAAGATGTCGAAAGAGCAACAGTATCTTGTAAATCAGTCCATGACGATGATGGATAGCTTCTATGATAAGGAACTGGATCTGCTTCGTAGTTTCGAAGAAGAGGATTCATCGCAGCACAGCACACGAGCCAGTGCACATTATGCGCTTGGGTTGTTGATTCGAAATGAGCCTGGTGATGTGGAACGCGCGATGCGGGTGTTCCACAAGGTGCTCGATGTTCAATATGACGCTCCGGATGAGATCTATCACGGAACCTTCGCGACCCGACCAACTGATGTGCATCCACCAGCGGGTCACTATGCTTGGAAATCTTTTGCGCCAGGCACGGCCTATTTCCTGGAACGCACCTTTGAGAAGGTGTCTGCGCAGTTTATCCATAAACTACAGGAAGAGGGTTCTCTGCTAACAGAGGCAGCAGACCCCAAACAACTGAAACACCTTTTTTATTCGGCAGTGAATCAGGTTCTGCCACCGGTCTGGATCAGCTATGATCCCAACTGGCGCGAGTTTATCGCTTGTGTCTGTGTGGTCGTAACTGCCGAATTCGCCGAACTACTGCCGGAGACACTCATGAAACGGATGGACCATGCGATGGAGTTGGCTGTCCAAGGGTCAATAGAACGCAGGTTATCCGACGTAATTCCCATGAATACGAATATTGAGTTAATGCATATTTTCATTACCCACTACTACGGCCATCGCTTGAACCGGACAGAATGGATTCGGCATTCGGATGAACAGGCGGAGGGATTGATAAAGGAGTTCGAACAATACAACGGTACATTCGCCGAGTTCAATACGACAACGTATTACGGAGTGGATCTGTCCGTGCTTGGCATGTATCGAAAGTATGGACTCACGGAACGTTTGATCGAAATTGGACACCGGATTGAACATGGGCTGTGGAATAACATTGCGCTATATTATAATGCCAACTTGGAGAATCTCTCCGGCCCGTTCTCCCGGGCGTACGACATGGAGATGCGAGAGCATAGTTCGATCGGTGTTTTTATCTATCTCTTGCTTGGAGAAGGGTATGAATATCTAGCAGGAATCAACTGTGAGTCAGGCCATGATCCACTGATTGCGCTCCTTGGGGTGGATGTGCCCGCTGAAGCCGTGCCGTATTTCAAGGCTCATCAAGAAGATCGGCTTGTGCAGAAGCGGTTCATGGAACTGTGTGAGCGTAATGATCCAACTACCAATCGGAATTTGTGTACAGCCAAAGCCTGGATTGGTGAGGATCGGATGATCGGGGCCATGTCGGGAAGTGTGAATACGAATGGCCAGATGCATCCAGCCACGATCCACTGGCAGACAGAGACGGGGGAGCGTTATTATCTTCGCTTGATCCGCCGTGAGGTAGGCGAGGGGTGGAACAGTCATCTGCGCGGAGTAACGTTTGATGCGGATCTCACACCAGATTCGTTAACCATTGATGTGGAGCTGGATACGGCTGAAGAAATCGACGTTTATTTTGAAATCAGAGGGCCATCCCTTCGTCAGGAGGATATTACAACAGCGTTATGGCAGTTCCCAGGACTTACGTGTACCGTGAAGGCTGAAGCACCTGAACCATCCGTGTTAATGTACGTGAATCATGCGGAGATCATCTATCGTTATGTGCCTGGAAAGACGGCAAACAAGATGAGATTTGAACTCACCCTCCGTGAAGACAACGGATTGAGGAATAAATAGGTATATAAGATGAACTGAACATTTACACGAGAACGAAGAGTGCAGAACCGATCTGAAGAAGCGGAGCGTTCGCCTGAAAGCTTTCTGCAAGAAAGTTGCATCGGAAGCATAAGCTATCACCGGATTTTTCCCTTTGGAGAAGGGGATCAAAAAAATCTGGGGATAACAGCGATCAGAAGATGGTACTGCAATTGGAGTGATCTAGTATAAAGTGTATTGGTTCAACTTATATAGATAGAGATAAATGGAATATGAATGGGCGATAGAATGAGAGACAGGAGGACCAATCATATGTATACGGACAAACAGGAATATTCGTTCTCAACATGTTGGAATATCAAACGTCATACGACCGGACAAGGCATGATCGAGGAGATCAAGTCTCTTGGATTCAAACAGGTGGAACTGAATTACAACGTAACGGAAGAGATGCTGCAGACGATAGAACCGATGATTGAACGGGGCGAGATCGGTGTATCCAGTGTGCATAATACATTCCCGCATGTGGCTGATCCCGACTACGGGACGGATTCCGTCCTGCTTGGGTTCGATGATGAACCGCGCCGCAAACGGGCGATTGAGCTGTTACTTCGCTCAGCCGAGTACGCACATCGTTATGGGGCCAAGGCTGTCGTTGTACATCCCGGTGAGGTTCCGTTTGAATATAATATAGATGAAGCGTTGAAAAAGATATACCACGATCAAGGACCGGATTCACCAGCATATCAATCTTTATGGCAAGAGATGCTGGAGAAGCGGGAAGATGGCAGCGCACATTATCTGAGCCGGATTCAGGAGAGTCTGGAAGAGGTATGTAACTTGTCGGAGCAGCGGGGATACGGGGTGAATTTCGGTATTGAGACCCGTTCACGCTGTTATCAGATGCCGACATTGCATGAAGCGGGAACGATTATTGGACAAATGAAGGGCGCGCCCCTTGGTCTCTGGTACGATATTGGTCACGGCATGATGATGGATCGAATGGGGCTGTACGCTAATGTAAGTGAGGCTAACGCGTTGATTGATCACGTGGTTGGCGTGCATATTCATGAAACCGTAGGGTTGGCAGATCATTGGTGTCCATACATCCATAGTAAAGACATGACATTTTTTGATTCGTTTTTGGATATCATTGATCGTTCGCCGGTAAAAGTATATGAATTAAAAGCCGCATGTACACCGGAAGAGATCGATGAAAGTCACGGATTAATTACATCTCGTATTGCTGAACGTCATGCGGCGCGTCAGCGCGGATAGGGAGCACACGCATCAAACATGAATGCACCTTATAGGAAAGTAAACCAACAGATAGAGCGGTTCAGAACAAACCTCAGGTTGTATTAGAGGGTGTTCTGCCGCTCTTTTGTTGTTCTTTTAAACGGGTACATGTTTTTACCGTTTCTCAGGGAGTGTTACGTCACCGAGAATCCCTGCCTGATAGCCTTTGACTACAGCACCAATTCGAGATTTCACACCAAATTTCTGTGTAATAGAGGTTATATGATACTCCACTGTACGTTGACTAATAGCCAGATCCTGTGCGATCTCCTTATTGGTCATCTCCAGTGCAATACGATTAAGCACTTCCCGTTCTGTTGCCGTGAGTGATTCCTCCAGATTAGGGGATAACATGGTCTCTGGAATAAGAACATGACCCAACATACTCTGGTGAATGGCGTTGATAATCTGTCCATACGTTGCTTGTTTCGACAAGTAGGCATGGACGCCCAGATCATAAGCTTTTAACTGGAATTCGTGATAGTTGTATCCGGATAACAGTATGATTTTAACGGATAACCCGTATTGATCTTTCAATCTTCTCACAACCTCGAACCCGTCAAGCTGGGGCATGCGGATATCCATCACAACAACATCTGGTCGCAACGCCTCTACTTCGGATAAAAAAAGCAATGGATCGCTGAATGTTTTCAGTACATCTATGCCGGGTTCGCGGTTTAAGCGGTTGTTGAGACCTTCCATGACCAGGGGGTGATCATCAAGCAGTACGACTGTAATGGGTTCGCTCATTGTTCAGTTGCTCCTTTGGTTAAAGGCAAACGGATGTTGATTGAGGTTCCTTTGCCAAGGTTGGAATATATGGTGAATTCTCCACCGAGATGCTGAATGCTGCTTTGTATGGATATCAAACCGAAGTGCCCTGTTGCAGTATCAAATGTGGTATGAACATTAAATCCCAAGCCATCATCCTCTACTTGGAGAATCAAGTCAGTATCCCTTGTATGTACCTGAATAGAGCAGAACGACGCCTGTGCGTGCTTCATCACATTCATGATGAGTTCACGGATCGTCCGAAAGACGGTGGACTTCAGAGGTTCGTACTTTAACTCTTCAGAGAGGGCGTTGTAGTTTAGTTCCATGCTGATGCCACTTTGCATTTGAAGTGTACGTATGAGCCATTGCAACGCTTCTTCAAGATCACTTCGATCCATAATATGAGGGTAGAGATCATCACACAATTGACGTATATCTCTCTGGGAAGCATACAGGCACTCCAGCCAAACAGCCGTTTGATCCTTATGCGTCTCTCCGGTATCGTGTAATTCCTCCAAATCACGAGACAGGAAAATCAGGTTTTGAAGCAGTTGATCATGAAGGAAATATGAGGTTTTCATACGCTCTGCCTGTTGGGCTTCCATCATAATATCATTGAACTGCTGATGACGGCGTATCTGGTGTTCATGAAAAACTGTCTGGTCTACACGGTGTTCATATCGCTTCTGCAGATCGGATAAGAGTCTGCCATTGACGAGCATTCGAATTGCTTCCAGCCTGCCTTTATCAATGATATCCTGTTCCTCTGCTGAAAAAAGGGTGCGATTTTCTTTGTGACCAATGCCCAGAAATCCTATCGTCTCCGTAGTGGGCTCACCCGACAGCTCCCAAACCTGTGCCAAATCATATTTTTGTCGTAAAACTTTAATATCCAACGCCTGGTTATCTATATTCTGAATGGAAGCAAAAACCCCTGTACCTTCCTGAGAATATCTGTGCTTATCATCAATCCATATGACAATTACACCTTCAATATCCAGCATCTTGTGGAACATCTCGGCAAACACGTGAATCATGTCCCGCATGTTTTGCTGCTCAGCCATTCGCACAGTCAACCGCAGTTGCTGGTGTTCCAGCCAGTCTTTGTTAAGTTTGTTTTTCTTGCGTGAGCGTGTGAGCGTGTACTGATACACCCAAGTGATCAGCAAAAACGAGACAAACAGCAAGCTGATATGAATTAACGAATGCAGGTGAGAAGCAGCCAGAAACAGTAAAAATACGATTAAAGCATATAGTCCATGAATTATCAATCTTGGCATAACCAGTTTGAGATCAAGCATACTCCGTTGTACAAGTACATAAGTGAACATCCATGATAAAGGCAGAAATCCAATTAATGTGTACTCTACAGGCAATAATGGTTCACCTTGAAGCAGGGTTGGAATAGCAAAACAGATGATGAAGGGAATCAGGCTAACAAGTATTCCTGTTAACATGAGCAATAGCTGGTTCTGCTCCTTGCGATTGTAGCTTTTACGATAAACCCATGTCATCCAGATTAAGATCAGAAGGGTTGCACAAAGAATAAAGTTGAGCAGATTGGTTGGACCAGACGGTGCAACAGGAGTACTGACGGTAGTAATGCCTT
Organism: Paenibacillus sp. GM1FR; assembly: GCF_002803315.1. Classification (NCBI taxonomy): domain Bacteria; kingdom Bacillati; phylum Bacillota; class Bacilli; order Caryophanales; family Paenibacillaceae; genus Paenibacillus; species Paenibacillus sp. GM1FR. Next base: position 257,199 of record NZ_MKZL01000033.1, read on the forward strand.
GATTGAACTGAACATCGGTCATCATCCACTGCTTGATGTACAGAAAGGCAAGGCCGGTAGAGTAGGCAACGGCAATACATCTGCTGATGATTAATAACCATCGGAAACGATGCAGACGGGTACGGAATACAAAAGACACATAAAAAGCAGTTAGACAGTAAGGTAACCATGCCGCACAAAAGGCCAGAATATAATTAGATAAAGGCAACTGGGATGTGTATATCGTCAGTATACATATGGCCATGGACAGGTTAAGGAGGTAGAACAGGCGCATCACTCGTGAACCGGGTTGGTTAAACAAGGCATAGGTTCCGGTCAACAATAGCAATAATTCTACTATGGATGAGAAGCCGATGTTGAACCATTCACGTGGTCCAGGCTTCATTGTATGTTCGGATGCCTGACCGTGAGAATTCTCAACGCCGATGGTGTAGGCTTCAGTCACTAAGAATACACCTTTTTGATGGAGAAACCGGACTCCTCCTTTGGGTTCCAGCGAGATAATGGTGTCACCCGATCTTATTCCGGATGTATATGCTAAACCTTGCGGATCTACATCATGTACTGCCCAAGAATTGGAGGCATTTGGTGTCAACGAAAGTCCGATATAAGGATTCATAAATGAAGAGATATGGATATACGTGGCTGTCACTATAAAGCACAACATTGTTACAAACCACACGATATTAAATTTAGTTTTCATGAATCTATGTAATGAGAGTCCTGGTCGCATGGTAAAATCATCCGTTCTTATAAAATGTATCATTGGTAAAATGAAGTGGAAAAACAAGCCATGTAGCAATGACATGGCTTGCCGAGCATCACTCTATGTTAATGTAGCAGAGTGCCTAACATTTTGTACATCAAAACTGATGATTCCTGCCTGAGCATAGGTTGCTTCGATCTATAATCCACAGCACCGGTGCTGGATACAGATACTTCCGGACCGTAGAGACCTAGAGCAACCACAAACTGGACACCTTCTTCAGCCCAACGATCCTGTGAACCGATGAGATCGGCAGCTACCGCAGGTGCACCAAGGAGTTGTTGTGCCGTTCTCGAAATAATCACCGCGGCCTCTTGCCTTGTTATGGCTTGGTCAGGATGGAACAATCCACGGGTATTACCTTGCACAATACCCAGTTCAAGGGCTGTTTGAATGTAGGGGGCATAGGGACTTGATTGGGTATCTTTAAATTTTGGTGATTGAGCTGAAATGGACATTCCGCTTATACCCACAACCTGTGCTACAAACTCCCCACGACTTACAGGCTTCTCTGGTTCAAATAGGGATTGATCCTGTGAATACAGGCCAATCTGTGTTAAACGATAGATGTACGGAGCATAGGGATGGTCTTCTGGCACATCTTCATAAGGTCTGGCTTCTGGCAATTTCTCGGACCAGCTATCTGATTTGTTGTAATAGAAATACGTGAGTTCACCTGACTGATTTTTTTTGAAACCAGCAAGCTTGCCTTCCTCATCCATGAACAACATGTCCTTAATGGGTGTTAAAGTGTGAGTGCCATAAGCATCTATAACCTGAAGACCTTTCTCTGTTGCTGAAATATCATATAACCATGCAGGCAAACGGATATCCCGATATAGTCCCTCATAGGTACGGAGTGAAGACCTGGGTACGCTATAATTGACATCTTGGACCTCATTACTCGGATAAAAATGATCCATAAATGCTTGAAAAAGCGCTTCTCGCACATCTGGTCCATCACTGTTGGAGACGATAAATAGTCCAGTCTTCTCGTTAGGCAACAGCCACAGATTGGAGTGGAATCCGTCAAGATCACCTGCTTTACTCACGACTTTACGTCCATGATTATACTGCGAATAGGTGGATTCGAATCCGTAACCTGTGCCAGGTATATCCGGGTGTATGGACACATCCAGCGTTTGCATTGCTTGGACGGATGACGGTTCGAGTATACGTGCACCCTGGTACGAACCTTGATTGAGATGCGCAAGCATAAAGTGAGCCATATCCCGTCCAGTCGTAATTAATCCGCCCTCAGGGGAGCTGTCCGGTACATTGGGATATTGCGGAAGTTCCTGTCCTTCAGCGCTATAAGGAGTTGCGAGTTTACTCAGCGTGTCTTTGCTTAGTGTAAAATGGCTATCCGACATATCAAGAGGGTTGAATATATGCTGTTGTACATAAGTTTCAAACGGAAGTTTGGACTGTTTCTGAACAATGTAGCCCAAGAGTGCATAACCGTAGTTGTCGTAACGGAAAACTTCTCCTGGATTGCGAACAACGGACGGTTTGTTGTCCTGGATGAATTGCTCAAGCGGATAAGAATGATTCAACTCCCTGGGTATAGCTGCTACATCTGTGAAATCAAACCCGCTGGTGTGGGTCATCAGATGATCCAATGTTAACGCTGTTCCGGTATGGTTGGTCAGATTAAGACCATCTGTGTATGTGCTGATATCCTGATTAAGTTTTACGTTACCTTGCTCGGTCAATTGCATAATAGCGGTTGCTGTCAGCGTTTTGGAGATGGAGGCTACACGGAATAGAGTGGAGTCGGCGTCGACGGGGATTTGTTTTGCCACATTGGCATAACCATATCCTTTATTCAAAACGATCTGTTGATCGTGAACAACGGTGACTACCGCACCTTTCAGAGCAGACTTCACTTCAGGTTGGGCGAAGAATTGATTGATGAACGATTCAGTTTCCTGAGGGCTTACCTGAGGAAGAGGGAGGCTGCTCTCTGCCGATACACTGGTTATTGTGGTGAAACTCAGAGATGCAACCAGGAGGATGTTGGCTACGGCACGTTTCCAATTAGGATTTGATTTGTAGCTCTGTTGTTGTTGAGTTGGACATGTTGCTACGTGAGATTTCATGAAATTCTCCTTTGAGTTGAGATATGTTCGTTCTCTTACATTTAAGTACATCTATAATCTATCAGTTTGAATGTAATGGCGATTCCGTAGTACGCACTTATTATGGCAGGACTTCCGCAAACCTTTTTGCGTGATCCCGCAATTGTTGAGGATGAAGAGTAAGTTTTGAATGATCTTAAATATATGAAAAGAGGTATTTGTCATGATGGACCCAATGGGGGTCTCGACAAATACCTCTTTTTGTTTCGTCTTTTTATTTTCCATGCAAAGCGACATCGGGCAAAGGAATTGGGAAGTAGATTTTATAAAACTACTCGTACATCCGTCGTTCAAGTTCAGCATAGGCAATCGCAGGATCATCACTTGAATTATCAATATAAGCGACGGATGAAGCAGGGAGGGGCCAAGCTACTTCTTTACGGACGAGAGAAGCTGTGAAGGCATCCCAGTTGGCTAACTTCCTTTCATCTAGTGGGGATTGTCTTGCTGAGATTCGTTTGTGATACAACGCTTCATTCTCAAGATAAATATAGGCCACACGCACATCCGTATCATCCAGGGTATGTCCAATTCGTGCAAGTTCCTGAGCAATCCAATCCGGGGAACCGATTTCCTTGGTAAATGGCCCCACAACGATCGTATCGATACCCAACTGAACGTTATCCAGAGCGGCGTCCATCGTAATGCGATACCCAAGATCACGGCACAGCCGTTTGTATTCCGGTGAATCCCGATCAGATGGATCAAGTCCCTGAAGGGTCATGATCGCCTCAGCCGCGGGACGAAGCAGAATATCCATATCAAAGAAAGCTGCTTTATGTTTACGGGAAAGGGCTTTGGCAAGGGTGGTTTTGCCACTTCCGGCCCCGCCGAGAAAGAAAATTAGTTTGCTCATGAATGTAATGCCTCCTTAGTATGGTGCAAGTGCGTGTAAGATGTGAGCTAATATCATTTGCTTATTTTAGCACAATCCATAACAATCTCACTTCATCACCTGCGAAGGAAACCAGATATGACGCAGGTTCACCCAGCCCTGGCTGTTGAAAGATAGACCACGTACTGAAGGCAGATAAGCGGTTTCTACTGGTTTTTCGGATAAATGGAACAGTAAATTCTGATCAACCAAAAATTGCTCAATGCGGTCTAATTCACGAGTTCGATCCGCAGCGATGGGAGAGGCGATGATGGTTTGCAAGATCTCATGGATCGTTATACGAGTAGAATCTTCCAGATGCTCAGACAACGTGGAGTAAAGATCATACCTGCGCAGTTCTTCGTCCCTGTCCCGAATGAGAGAGAAGAGAATCAGATCAGATTCCAGCCGCAGATTTCCTTTGAACTGCTCCATCGTAGCGGTTCGGACGGTACAGGAGAAACCGCACTGCTCCAGTATGGACGCCAGATGTTGGGCATCTCTGCGATATTGTGGAATGGTTGCAATGTGCAAGGAGATGGGACTGGAGGATACGGAACTTATCAATATATCGCTAAATCCCTCCGAGTGGACCTGGACTTTCTTGGTATTCACCGCACTAAAATCAGGCACGACGACCTCAGAGTTATCTGAATGTCCGTCATCTCTATACATTCCAGCAAGGCATGACTGAAGGTGTGCTCTTACTTCCGGATCGTTTAACGGTCCGGTTTTTTGTGTATTACACGTGAGTAATTTATGAACCATTACACCTGCACTAATCTGTGTCCAGTCTGCACCCGCAGACGAAGACGGATTATGAACAAGATGAAAGAACGGAGTTTCGATATCTTGGCTATCGTCCATTTTTGTCGAGGCACTCCACGGAATCTGCAGGATATCTACCCGGTCCATATGTGCTCTACCTTGAAAATATGATGAAAATGCTTCAAGTCTGCACAAGTGATCATCCCAGGCGGTGACCTTGAACGGTCCCGTTCCAACAGGTTTTTGCATCCCATGCACATCACTCGAATGCTTCATATTATGTTCGTTTGTTCCTGGTGAGGGTACAATCGCCGCACGACTTGTTGTCAGGAAGGACAAAAACAATTCATGAGGATCTTTAAGCTGGAAACACACGGTTAAGGAATCGACCGCTTCAATAGATAGAATCTGTTTACTTACATCACGGTACAGTGTCCGGCGATCTGTAGATTGCAGCCGTTCAAACGTATGAACAATATCATGGGCTGTCAACAACTGACCATCGTGAAATGTAATACCTTTTCGCAAATAAAAGATCCAGGTCTTTCGGTCTGCACTGACATCCCAGGTATGAGCGAGACATGGGAGGATCTCTCCCTGTTCACCCCGCTGAACCAACCCGTCAAAGACATGGCTGGTAACAAAGGATTCAGCTAATAGATTAATGAACAGCGGATCAAGGGCATGAAGCTGTTGGCGCAGGGGCAACCGAAGCGTATCAATCTGCTCATTATTGGTGCCGGCTTCCGTATGATGTCCTGAATACCCAAGCAACCACTGGTTTAGATGATCCTGCATGATTGTTGAACTGGAGAATGCGCTCACCTGCTCGGCAGCTTCCTGTAACTCCCGGCGATTCATGGCCTGCATCATATATTCTGCGGCGATTTGATCAGCCGGAACAAGCAAAGTCAGTGAAGAACGCCGACCCCGGCCACGCTGGGAAACCCAACGAATCCAATCATGGGCAACCATCTTTTTGACAATCGTTAACGTATTGCGGTGTGTACAATTTAACAACTCAGCGAGATCGGCGAGTGTAAGTTCATGTTCTGTATGGTGACCGTAATGGCGATGCAACAGCAGATATTGCTGATGTAATTTCAAGTGTTGATTCCCTCCTGGAGGTGAACTCTGACGTATTCCTCTAAAATAAGAAGTTTTGTCGATTTTAATTTCTATTTATATTCCTATTTTATCATCTAGAATATAGCATAGAAAGGTTAATGGAGGTTTTTCCCATGATTGATAAAATAATGGCTTCACCGCAACGCGCTCTAATCACGCTACTGTCTGCATGGATGCTGGCGATCATTCACCAGTATTTATTCTATGGTAATGAGATTGGCGTATCGTATCCTATCTCTGTAATTCTCTTTTATGTGTTCATGTATCTGTTTGCAAGGGATCGCATGAGGTCTTTCAAGTTCATTGATGCTTTTGTAGCGGCTGTAGTGCTATTGTTGTCGCTAACGTTTCTGTTATACGACAATGAACTGCTGTATGTTCTTAATTTTCTGGTCATACCTGGCGTAGTTATCTTACATATGACGTATCTGATGGGCAGAAAACAGAAGCAGTGGTGGGAGATTGGCTTGATTGGTACGGCTATTGACCACTTGCTACCTCAAGCTATACGTCATTGGGGGACTGTTGCTGCTATTGCTGTGAGAGCAGGCGGGCGTGGCATGGGCAAATCCCAGAAAACAGTTGTTTTCAAAGTACTCATTGGTCTTGTGGCGTCCTTGCCTATCCTCATTGTAGTCGTTGCATTACTGTCCTCTGCTGACGGGGTCTTTGATCAGTATTTAGCCGGTTTTCCGGAGTGGCTGAATCAATTGGCTTTTACTCCAGGGATACCGAGAATCATCTGGATTGTCATCGCAGGTGTATTGCTGTTCGGTTATGTATGGGGATTTGTACAGCCAATGCAATATGAGGCAGAGAAGAGAGCGAACGCACATTGGAAAAATGGAGCAGTATCCACGGTTGATAAGCGTGATCACAACTATATATTCTCTCCTGTGGACCCGGCCACTGAAGTTCAGGTTACCAATAAGATTACACCCGAGCCCGAACGCACTCCGGTTCATCGGGAACCATTTAGATTGGACCCCATCATTGTGGGGACGATGCTGATTGTCATTAACTGTGTGTACGTTTTGTTTGTACTTGTACAGTTTTCGTATCTGTTTGGTGCAGGAGAGGGGCATCTTCCGGTAGATCTGTCTTACGCAGACTATGCGAGAAGTGGATTCGCAGAGTTAATTCTCGTCACAGGTATTAACTTCTTTATTCTTATTGTTGCTTTGCAGTATACCCGTTCGAGTGGCAAAGTGGGTTCGATTGTGCATCAGGTACTTCTCCTGATTCTGGTCAGTTGTTCGGCGATCATGTTGTATTCCGCGTTTATGCGCCTTAATCTCTATGAGCAGGCTTATGGATATACGTACATCCGCTTCCTGGTACACGCATTCATGATCTTCCTCGCACTCCTGTTGCTGATTGCTGGCCTTCGTATACGGTACACATCAATACCGCTGATCCGCTGGTATATCGTGCTGGCGCTCACAGCTTATGTTGCAGTCAACTATGTGGGCATGGATAAACGGATTGCCGAGCTGAATATTGAACGTTATCATCAAACTGGCAATATTGATGCAACCTATCTGGCAAGTCTGTCGGCAGATGCAGTTCCGTTACTTCGAGAGTTTGCTCAGGAGGAGTATCCGGATCTTAAGAGGGAAATGCTGGAACGTCAAGCCTACTTGGACGAGGATGCATCAGATCGTTCATGGCCTTCTTATAACGTGGCAAGACACCGAGCTGAGCAAGAGTTGTCCAAATTGAGAACGGAATAGCTGAATAGTAGTTGTTTTCACGTACGGATTTATGCAAAAACAATATGTAAGTGTTATAATATAAAAACTAACCTATAAAGGGGGTGAATCCCTTGTTTGAACTGCAGGAGTTATTACCATATTTATTCTCGATTGGACTCATCTTCACCGTCAGTTATGCCTATATTGCCCATCTTCACTGTGGCATGACGGAGTACTGGATGGAAGGTGGCGCCGGTGGTGGACTTGAACCTGTTCTTCCCGCCCTGTGTTTGGACAGACAGCATAGACAGGAAGACTGGAGCCGCATGATTAGACGAAGAGAAGCGCCCGATGAAGATGAACCAGATTGTCATTCCTCGTTGAACGATTGGTCAACAAATCAACGAGGAGGATATATATGGAACATAAGACCAACAAGGGATTCACTTTTACTTCGGGCAAGGGACGGATCTATGGCCTGATTGCCATTTTGTTTGCAGTCATGCTGCTTGCCGGATGCAGCAACAACGTGTCGGAGATTACTTCATCGACACCGGGATTTTTTAATCACTACATTGTATTTCCACTGTCGTATCTGATTCAGCATATTGCTACCATATTTAACGGAAGCTACGGGGTTGCGATTATTGTAATTACGCTGGTCATTCGTTTAGCACTGTTGCCCTTGATGATGCGTCAAGCCAAGTCCCAGCAGGGAACACGAGTCATCATGAACGCCATGAAACCCGAGATGGATGCGCTCAAGAAAAAATATGAAGGCAAAAATGATCCTGCTGATAAGCAAAAGCTGTCTCAGGAAACGATGGAGCTATACAAGAAACATAAGTTCAATCCGCTGAACATTGGTTGCTTGCCGATGCTCATTCAGTTGCCTATACTTTCAGGTATTTATACAGCCATCCGACTTACACCGGAGTTGTCCTCCCACTCGTTCCTGTGGTTCAAACTGGGAGCGCCGGACTACGTACTCGCTGTGGTGGTCGCGGTCATATATCTGATTCAAGCCAAGGTATCACAAGCCAATATGGCGCCTGAGCAGCGAAAACAGTTCGCCATTATGGGTTATCTCTCCCCATTGATGATGGCATTCTTTTCTCTTACAGCTCCGGCAGCGATGCCGCTCTACTGGACAGTTGGGGGTTCATTCCTGGTACTACAGACATTATTGTTCCGCAAAATGTACCCGGTGGAGCACCCACAGGAGCCTGTGGTTGTGGAAGTAAGTAAGAAAAAGAATAAAAATTCCAGCTCCGCCAAACCTTCTCGGAAACCTGCAAAGTCTTAATAAATTTGGTCGCAGGTGACAAGAGAAACATGGTGACTACGTAATCTTGTTAAATACAATAAACATAATGAAGAAGCCTGATCCGTATGGATCAGGCTTCTTTTTTGTACTATCAGGTGTTCCTTTTTAGTTTTTTACGAAAGCGGATGGAAAGCATAACGTCGACTGCCTGTTCCCCAATATCACTTAATGATATATACTTACCTGATCAAATGTGATATTGATAATCAATATCAATTATTGAGTGATGTATACATTGGAAAAAGTGAAACGAGGAGTGCGGATAGATGCAAGAGGAAGAAGCAAGACAGGGATTTACACCGGAGATGATTGATATGATGGCCAGTATCTGGACACGTTCGATTATTACATTAATAGATGTACGCTTTCAGAATGTAGCGTCACAATACCCGTTGGAGCAATATAAAATGCCTAGTAGCATGTTTATCTATGCATATGGGGGTGAAGCGCAAATCCAACTGAATGAAACCACATTTGCACTGGAACGCTTCGGTTTAGTTCACGGCGGGAAGGGGAGCCTGCTCAGTATTACGCCTAAAGAGGAGATGGTGAAGACCTTTATGGTGTTTTATAGAGCAGAATCACCTCTCTTTTTCAAGAAACATCTGCAACAATTACTGGAGCAAGTAAATCCATTTGTTCAACAGTTTGGTTATACGCCAAGTAATCCCATCTTGCTACGCGATTGGTTCCAACGGATGATGAATGGCTGGAAACGTGGCAAGGCGATGGATCAGCTACAGGCCAAAAGTTTTTTATATCAATTGATTCATGAGGTGTTCAGGGATTTGGAGGGTGGTGAGATTCGGTATCTCCAGCCAGATCCAGCCTGTTCTGCCAAGGTGTATCTCGATAAACATTACAGGGAGCCGATCATGTTTCAGCAAATTGCCGATATGTTTGGGATCAGTGGTGGACAATTGACGCGGTTGTTCAAAAAAAGGGAAGGGATGAACTTACAGGAGTACCTCATTCAGAGAAGGATTGAAGCAGCCTGTCATGACTTAAAACATACAGAAGCGACGGTTAAAGAAATCGCAACTGGAGCTGGTTTCGCAGATGAGAAAAACCTGTTCCGCATGTTTAAGAAGCATTACAAGATGACGCCAAGTGATTATCGGAAAATAAACGCACTATCCATGCAGGTTGATGGTATTGATAATGATTCTCATCTCCCTTACGATGAGAGGGAACTAGCGAGTCTAGTCAAGTCTTATAGAGATGGGGAATCAACGATGTTTGGAACATTAAGAAGTAAAGAAATGATTTTGGCGGCGGCGATAAGCATGATGCTGTTATTAACGGCATGTACGTCAGGGACGCCAGCGAATAATGGGGGAACGGCAAATACAACACCTGCGCAGACACAGCAGGCGACACAACAAGAAGGGTCGGAGACAAAAGCTTCAGAAGCAGTCTCGCAGACCAGAACGATATCCACAGTTAAGGGTGATGTTGAGGTACCTGATAACCCTCAGCGAGTTGTAGTCGATTATTTGGTTGGTGATGTGGTAGCCCTAGGTGTAACTCCTTTAGGTGTGGCTAGAGCTGCACGGGGAGAGACAGAGCCTGTTTATGCTAACCAGATTACAGACTCCATAAAAGTAGCCATGGAGCCGGAAGATATCATGACGCTTGAGCCGGATCTTATCATTTTGGCATGGAGTGATGAGTCGTATGATGATTTATCCAAAATTGCCCCCACCATTTATGTTCCCTATGGTGATATGACTACAGAAGAGCGGATACAATTTATTAGCGATGTTTTGAACAAACAGGAAGAGGCTAAGGATGTTTTGAATGCTTATACCGGAAAAATTGAAGAAGCAAAGCTAGCTTTTCAGAATGCGGGCCTATCCGATGTAACCACTACGGTTGGAGAATTCAGTGATAAAAGTAACTACATAGCTGGAGCCAAGCATGCCGTTGGCGAGCTTGTTTACGATGAACTTCAATTGCAGGCACCTTCAAAAGTCCAAACGGATATTATCGATGCAGATAAATATTGGGGCGATGTCTCCATGGAAGTATTACCCGCTTACTCTGGGGATTATATGATCTTCTTAGGAGATGGAAACGTTGCTTCTGATAATGCAGTGTGGAATGCCATACCTGCTGTGCAACATGATCGGATCGTAAAGGTAGATTCTTCGCTATCTTGGTCCACCGACGTAATGACTTCCAGTGCATTGATTGATTATATTGTTAGTCAATTGCTAGCATTAGCTAAATAAGAGTTAGAACGAAATTTTAATTGAGCACTCCAAATTTTCAAACATGACCAGTCGAATTTATGGACGTTAATATCCATATTCGTTTGGATTGTAAATAGGTGATGAAAGGGAAACGAGATGAAAAGCAAGCCTGAACAAAAACGCCGTGGGGCGATGAACTTCACCATGTATATGGTAATAGGGCTTGGATTAACGGTTCTCATGTCGGCGGCATCCATTATGTTTGGTGCTGCTGATATGAGGTTAGCAACGGTATGGGAGGCTATTTTCCGATTTGATCCAATGCTCACTGAACATCAAATTATTCAAACCATGCGTCTCCCGCGTACCGTAGCTGATCTGATCGTTGGGTGCAGCCTTGCGGTATGTGGCGCTATCATGCAGGGGACAACGCGTAATCCGCTGGCCGACTCCGGGCTGATGGGGATTAGCTCTGGCGCAGCATTTGCAATTGCACTATGCCTGGCCTTTCTGCCGGGTTATTCGTATTGGCAGATGATGTTGTTCGCTTGTCTGGGAGCAGCGATCGCCACCGGTATGACTTACTTTACCGCGTCACTGGGCAATCGCGGAATGACGCCTCAGCGGCTTGTACTGGCAGGTCTGTCTATTTCAATGTTGTTTGGCGCACTCAGTCAGTACTTGGCAATCAATTATGATTTGGGACGAGCATTGACATTCTGGACGGCGGGTAGCACAGCGGGGGTCAAATGGGGAGAATTGCTGATTATCTCACCGCTCTTTGTTGGGGGTATACTGCTGGCACTGGCGCTGTCCCCTTCCGTTACATTGCTCAGTTTGGGAGATGATGTGGCAAGTGGACTCGGCATTCGTAGCGGACTGGTCAAGATTTTGTCGACAATTATTGTACTTGTGCTGACTGGATTGGCTGTTGTTGTCGTTGGCCCTGTTGGTTTTGTGGGTCTGATCACCCCGCATATTGTGCGATATATGGTAGGTGTCGACTATCGATACATTATTCCGGCAGCGGCTTTATATGGTGCGTTGCTGACCGTATCGGCTGATTTGGCTGGACGTTTGATCAATAAACCGTTCGAAACGCCGATTGCCATTATATTTTCTATCATTGGTGTGCCGTATTTTCTCTTCTTGGCTCGAAGACAAAGGAGGGAATATGAATGATCAAGCGGCGTCATACGATGAAACGAGGCATTATCATCAATGTAGTGCTTATGGTGCTCATCCTTGTGTTTGCGATCATTAGCATGAATTCTGGCAAAATGAATCTTTCACCGCTAGAAGTGCTGAACGTTCTCATAGGAAACGGTACCGATAAGCAAAATCTGATTGTGTTTGATTTTCGTTTGCCACGAATTGTACTTTCGATTTTGGTAGGTCTGGGAATGGGAGCGGCGGGGGTCGTGATGCAGAGTTTGCTGCGTAATGACATGGCTAGTCCGGGAACACTGGGAATTAGTTCGGGATCGGGTTTGTTTGTCCTGTTCTTCGTTGTATTCATTGCATCCACAGGCAAGAGTTCCTTTATTGCTCTGCCTCTGTTGGCTTTTGTTGGCGGACTATTGGCAGCGGGTTTGATCTTCTTATTATCGTATCGCCGCGGACGAGACATCTCGCCAATCGGTTTGATCTTGACCGGGGTCGCGTTAGGAAGCGGGTACGGGGCGCTGACGACCTTCTTGACACTCAAGCTGGATGATTCGCAGATGAACTTCATGCTGTATTGGCTGGCGGGGAGCCTATGGGGCGATGATTGGGGTTATATTTCCATACTGACACCATGGGTCTTGATCTTACTCGGCTATATTTTTTACAAGGCTCGCATACTGAATGCCCTCCATTTGGGCAATCAGACAGCACAGGGGCTTGGTGTTTCCGTGAAGCGACAGTTCTTGGGGTTGTCAATCGCTGCTGTTGCTTTATCCTCTGGCAGTGTAGCTGTGGGAGGCAGCTTCTTTTTCGTTGGATTGATCGCTCCACATATGGCCAGAAAACTGGTCGGTCCCGATCACAAATTGCTCATTCCGGCTGCCAGCTTGGCTGGGGGACTAGTCGTGGTGTTGGCTGACACGATTACGCGCACGGTTAGCCTCGTAGGAGATGTGCCAACAGGAATCGTTATTACAGTCATTAGTGTTCCGTATTTTCTTTATTTACTAGCAAAAGCCAAATAACACAATCAATAATATAGTCGGAATTTTTTGTGGAAAACGGCTTGGCAGGACTGTGCGCTGCATTTTAAAGCAGAATGCACGATATCAAAAGTTCAAACATCGAAGTTACCCTGTATTACCGCTATGCTTTTTAAACAATAGCTATAGAAAAAGATGCCATTACGAGGATATCGTATTGGCATCTTTTGATTTTTTCTCATTTGATAGTTAATTTGATACTGGAGAATTATTCAAGATTTATATGGCAGGTTCATCCGACAGCTGAAAACGGGAAACGAAATACCAGATGAGCTCGCGACGTGAGGATACCTTGGTTTTGGCGAAAATGGATTTTAAATGATCCTGAACCGTGTAGACGGAAATATGCATCGCAGCAGCAATTTCCTTGGACGAATAGCTACGTAGAACATATCCGAGCAGTTCCCGCTCTCGACTGGATAATCCATGGCTTTCAGCGAGCAAGGGCAGTAAATCCTGTGGCATCGCCTGCTCCAAACGGATAGCAATCTGATCCGGCCCTGTAAGCTGTTGCATGAGACTAGCATGAAGTATGAGGTAACGCCCATCCGGAAGTTGGATGCAAACTTTGGAGGGTGATTCGGGAGCGATCTGAGTATCCACGGCCAGATCTGCCCGATTCTTGCGCTGCAGGTGGGAACTCACTGCACGTACCGGACGGGGCAGAACATCAGGCCCTACATGTTCCAGCATGCGCAATTGGGACAGCCAATATTGAGCGGAGGCGTTCAGGGATAAGAGCTGGAACGTGTCTGAGGTGATCAAAATTCCGGGTTCCTCGGGACTTTCACTCGTGATCTCATCGATCAGTGTCAAGCTCGTGGACCGCAGCATCGATGCAATAGAAGCGGTCCAGGACTGAATCATCCACCGCTCCTCCTCTGTAAAGACAGCACTTTCTGTCTTACGATATAGGGTCAAATATCCCCAGCAAGCGTCTCCACTAACCAATACAGCACGTAGTTCATCACTGAACCCCGCTGGCTGAAGAATGTTGATATATCGAGGGCTTTGTTCAAGCTGTAAGTTGGACGTATGAAGTGTAGCTGTATGCTCACCGCTGCGAATTAATTCAGCGTATTTATGTATATCTTCTTCCATGTATTCATTGATGAATAACCGATCATGAATGGCCTCAATGCCATCTTCTGTCACGGCTCCTGTGGAGAGAAGAGTCAGAGGATCAACGGTAGTGAAACAGTATGCATCGTAAGGTATAACCGTATGGATCTGCTTGAGAACAGCTTCCCGATAGGTATGTGAGGTCCAGGTTCCTTTTTCAAGAGAAGTGATAAGTCTGTGGTTCCGATCAATACGTGATGTCAACAAGATTACTCCTCTCTCTGTGCGCATATCCCAATGTTCTGGGATTGTAGGCTCGCCGTATCCTTCTATAATGAAATTAGACGAACAACGAGTCAAGTCTAACTTCAATTCAAGAGGAGTGCGGTGTCCATGAATCACAATCCATCACCGATGAGCTGGGAAACAGCAGATGTTCATCGTTACGAACAATCGATAGCCCTGAAAATTCCGGGTTATTCTCATATGCATGATCTAATGGAACGGCTGCTTTCAGCATCTTTCGCGAATAACAACGATATTCATATCCTTGTTGCCGGAGCGGGAGGGGGAAAAGAGATTGCTCTGCTCGGATCACGTCATGCCGGTTGGACATTTACTGGATTAGATCCATCACAGCCCATGCTGCAACTTGCTGAGAAACGAGTCGCGGAAGCAGGCATCGGTTCCAGAGTGAAGCTGCGACCTTTCACGGTTGAAGAATTGCCGGAGGATAATGTATATGATGGGGCGACAAGCATGCTCATGTTACATTTCCTTCAGGGGATGGAGGCCAAGAGAACGTTTCTGACCAGCCTCGCAGCGAGACTTAAACCGGGTGCACCACTGATCATTGCGGCTGTAAATGCCGATCTTCGTTCACCTGCACATCCAATCATGATGCAAGCTTGGAAGGATCACATGTTGAGTGTGGGCGTCCTTCCTGAAGAGTGGGAGCGCTTTGCTGCTTCCCTGGGCCGTGAATCCGATCCAATATCCTCTGAAGAGATGACTCAGCTACTGACCGAATGCGGTTTCTCACATATTACACGTTACTTCGGGGCGTTCTGGGTGGAGGGGTATTATGCAATTCGAAACTAACGTGAAGCCTATGAAAGATCAGATCTGGGTGGTTGGTGGTTATGGTCAAGTGGGGCAGATGATATGTACTCAACTGGGGAAATTGTTCCCGGGTAAAGTTTGGGCTGCGGGTACACGCATGAACCGTGCGGAAGAATTCAGCAGGTCTACAGGTGGTGCTGTGCTACCGCTTCAACTGGATGTAACACGACCTGTAGAGCCATCCATGTTAAGGCCTGTGAAGCTGGTCATCATGTGTGTGGATCAGAGCGATACCCGGTTTGTTGAAGCCTGCGCACAAGCCGGAACCGACTATATTGATATTTCTGCAAAATATGATTTTCTCGCTCAGGTTGAACAGCTGCACACCAAAATGCAACGTTCCAAATCGACCGCGATCCTTAGCGTTGGATTATCACCTGGAGTGACTAATTTGCTTGTGCGCGAAGCGACCATGCATATGGATCAGGTGGAGGAAGCAGACATTACCGTAATGCTGGGACTTGGAGAGAAGCACGGAAAAGCTGCCGTGGAGTGGACCGTTGATCAGATGAATGCCACTTACCAAGTGATGAAAAAGGGCAAACCTGCTGAGGTACAAAGTTTCGGAGATGGCAAACGTATTGATTTTGGAGCAAAACTAGGGCAGCGGAAGGCCTATCGGTTTAACTTTTCGGATCAGCATGTGGTTGCTCGGACGTTACGTATTCCAACCGTATCTACCAGGCTCTGTCTGGACTCCCGCTGGATCACAGGATCCATGGCAATCTCCAAACGTGCAGGGTTGTTTTCGTTACTGCGTATCCCGTCTATTCGGAATGGAACGGTTAAGGCATTTGGCCTTATTCCTGGGGGAGAGCCGATGTATGCGGTCAAGGTCGATGCCGTAGGATGGGAAAATGGTGAGCAAATCCGCGTCGAACAACTACTGGTCGGTGCAAAGGAAGCAGATGCAACAGCAGCGGTAGCTGCAGCCGTGGCAGAACGTGTGTATAAAACAGAGTTGCCACATGGTGTGTTTCATATTGAACAGTGTCTCTCTCTGCAAGACATTCAGGATGCACTTCATACGCCACTAAAGGTGATGACCAAGATCACCTAGTTTCATGTTCTTTTGCTGAGAACCTCCGATCTGCTATGATGGAACAATAATCATGGCATGAATGGAGGGAGATCATGAACTGCGTTGCTGTATTACCTTATTACAAAGTACAGAGAGAAGTGACGGGTCTCGCCCAAGAGATTGAGATGAATGCCCGCTCCATGATTCTGTATTCAGATAAAATCGTGACCAAATACCGCGAGTTCAACATCACGGAAGTGTTTGATATGTCATTTCGTCGTATGGGTGATGAAGGTGGATTTTTCTATTTGCACACAAGCACAGGAGTATATCCATATATGGTCGAGATCGACCCCAAACCTTTTATACAACATTTCAGAAAGATGACGATCCAAAAATTAAAATGACTTGACCTTGCCGTTACGTGAAGGCTTACCCTCGGATATGGAATGACCATAACCAATTCAGAGGAGCCGTGAATGTAATGAGTATACTGATTCAGCAAGCTACGATCCTAACGATGAAAGATGCCGATGCCCCCTTTACGGGGGATATTCGTGTTGAGGGTGATCGCATTACGCATATTGCTGAACACATTCTGCCTCAACCGCAAGATGAGATTATCGATGGACGCAATAAGGTTGCCATGCCAGGACTGATTAATGCCCACCAACATACACCGATGAGTCTGCTCCGGGGATTCTCGGATGATCTGAAGCTGATGGACTGGCTCGAACGCAAAATGCTGCCTGCTGAAGCACGGATGAACCCGGAAGACATCTATTGGGGTGCCAAGTTATCCATCGCCGAGATGATCCGTACGGGTACCACTGCGTTTGCGGATATGTACATTCATATGAATGAGATTGCAGAAGCGGTTAAGCAAACGGGGATGCGGGCATCGCTTACACGTGGGATGGTATTCATGGAGGATGATGGGGGGCGCAGATTGCAGGAGGCGATCGATCTTGTACAACGTTGGTCTGGAGCGGCCGATGGGCGGATTACAACCATGTATGGACCCCACTCACCCTACACTTGTCCCATGGAGCCGCTTCGTGAAGTCATTGCCATGGCTGTCACAGAGGATATCCCGCTACATATTCATCTGGCTGAGACGAAGGAAGAAGTTGTGAAGATTCGTGAGCGCTATGGCATGACACCGACAGAGTATCTGGAAGAGGCGGGGATGTTCGAACAGGCACATGTGTTGCTTGCACATGGTGTGCACCTCAATCGCAGGGACATCGGCAGATTGAAGGGCATGCGCGGCGGTGTAGCACACAATCCAGTCAGCAATCTGAAGCTGGGCTGTGGAATTGCTCCAATTACCGAGATGTTGGCTCAGGGAATTAACGTTGGAATCGGAACGGATGGATCGGGAAGTGCCACAACCGTGGATATGTTCGAGGAGATCAAAGCCGCAACCTGGCTGCAAAAGCTGGATTATGGCGACCCAACTCGCTTGCCAGCCAAGGACGTACTAAGCATGGCTACACGCGGAAGTGCTAGTCTACTTGGTCTACAGGATGAAGTGGGGATGCTTGAGGTGGGGTGCAAAGCTGATCTGATCCTGATCGATCTGGCGAAACCACATCTTCAACCGGTACATGAGGTAGAAGCGTTACTGGCTTACAGCGTAAATGGGGCGGACGTGGACACCACGATCGTGAATGGTCAGATCCTCATGAGAGGCAGAAAGCTGCTCACGATCGATGAGGATGAACTTTACCGTGAGGTGAAGGTTAGAGCCAAACGGATTGTTGAGGGAATTTAATTTTAGGTGAATATAATCCGAACTGGAAAATGATTTGTGTTCAAAACGCTATGGAGGCATACTCCATAGCGTTTTTTGTCGAATTACAACTGGAAATAGTTCCATGGTCCTGTTCAGAATCGGTTCAGAATGACTCGTTATACTGAGCATGTAGTTGTTCAAATTTGAAATGTATACGAGGAGGAACATGAATTGAAGGGGAAACAAAACAAAAAACAGCTTAAGCCGATATTGAAAAAAAGCATGTTGACTGCACTCGGATTGGGCATTGCATTGCCTATAGGTGGAACGCTCCCGCAGGCTAACGCAGGAGTCATTGGTCCAGAGATTAAGATTTCACAACCTGTTCTTAACGATGGCATTAACTGGTTAAGTTATTCATCGGCACAAGATAATCCTTCTTTTGTGCCCGAAGTGCCTATTGAGGTAACCACCAATAATATCATCAGAATCAATCTAAGTACACAATTTCGATCCGATGAGTATAGCCCGCCTACAGCCAGCTCAAGTGATAACAGCATCGCTGAGGCGTATGTAGAAACGAGACAGGATGAGAATATGACAACGCCTGTCAGTACATTGGTGGTTATTCCTCGCCAAAGCGGCAAAATCAACATCGAATTGAAAGCGAATTATATGATCTCTGGTGCACCAGAGACTGTTACGGATAACATTGAACTTTACATTAGTAAAAAAGGGGATGTAAATGCAGACGGAAAAGTGAATTCTTTGGATGCCGTAGACCTTTTCAATTATATTCGTAACATGATGACTCGCCGCAGCTTTTCTTATGTAGAGATGAACCGAATGGATGTAGATCGTAATACGGAACCCACTCTGGGGGACATGGATGCTTTGTTAATAGGATACAAAGGCAAAACACTTGGTGGAAAAAACAATGACTATGTGTTGACCTTTAAGCAAGTAGATGATGCGCCGTATGTACTAAATGGTGAATTGAAGAATGCCATGTTAATTGGAAATGAAATTGGCGTTAGTCATTATATAATGGATATTGATTACAATGATTACATTAATACTCCTTCTTACCAGTGGTACCGCGTAACAGAAGCTTCGAGAGAAGATATGGTGCCAATCGAGGGGGAAACAGGAGCAAAGTATACCGTTAAAGATGAGGACGAAGGTTATTATCTTGTGCTCGAAGTTATTACTCAGTCCACTTGGGACTCGAATACGGAGCCTAGAAAAGTATACATTGTTGGAAAAGAAAAAATACAACGCCTTGATTAATTCAATTTTTTATTTTAGATAACGAATAACAATACATTTTCTATCTTTACCATACGATCTATCAATTGATACAGACATGGAGGCTATCACATGTTTCAACCGAAAAAGAAACGTCCTAGAATCAGAAAAACAATGTCAGGTCTCATTGCACTGACGCTACTCTCGTCTATCGTATTCCCGAGTATAGCTGGGGCAGAGCCGGCAGAACCATCACAAGTACAATTTGCAAATGTGAGCGTACAGGCAGGGCAGACCGTTCATGTACCTGTTGCATTGAAGAAGTCCTATTTCGGGGTGAAAGCTTATAATATGCAGATTGATTATGATACGTCTGCACTGGAAATTGTTCGGATCACGCCTAAATCTGTCAACGTCATCAGCACATCCCCAAATGAAGATGGTGTAGCAGACTTCCAGTACCAAATTAATAATGGGGAAGGCTGGGTACGGATCATCTGGGTTGATTTTACTGGGGGTGACCACTCAATTGTAGATGAAACCCAATTATTTGATATGGAAATCAAAGCCAAAAGCAATGCGGCGCCTGGAACGAAACAGCTATCCGTAGATCAAACTGATTCAGAACATTGGCATTTTACAAATGTAGAACACAATAGTGGTGCTCAGTTGTCTGGTGGAACAATCACAATTACAGCAGCAAATTCAGGTGGCGACAATTCCGGTTCGACACCTACACCGAATCCTGGTAACTCTTCAGGTGGAGGAGGAGGAGGAAGTGTATCACCAACTTCACCAGTCGTTACCCCAGTTCCATCGACTCCAGCGGTAACTAAAGGCGTAGACATCTATGTGAACGGTCAGAAACAAGAACAATCTGCAACGGCCACCACATCAACGGTAAACAATCAGGTTACCACCACGGTTCATGTGGATAATGAAAAAGTCATCAATCAGATTGGAAGTGGACTAAAAACGCTTCTGCTGCCTATTACAGGTACTGGCAAGGGTGCGGTCGTTGGTGAACTGAACGGCAAGTTGGTCAAAACAATGGAAGGAAGTAATGCCGAAGTTGTCATTCAGACTGATAGCGGTACGTATACACTTCCAGCTAACCAGATTCAGGTGGATCAGATTCTGAACCAATTCGGAAGCACGGTTCCATTGGAAGATATCACAATCCAAATCGCTATTGTGCCTAGTGCCACATCTAAACAAACAGCAATTCAGGCTGCAGCGGATAAGCTGGAGAACACAACGGTGATCGCAGCTCCGATTGATTTTGAAGTAAAAGCGATCTGGAATGGACAGCAAGTTAATGTAGATCGTTTCAACTCTTATGTAGAGCGCTCCATTACTTTGCCAGAGGGTGTCGATGGTTCAAAGATCACGACAGGAGTTGTGCTTCAGCCAGATGGCAGCCTTCTGCATGTACCGACCAAGGTTATCAAAGGTAACGTGCAAGATTCTGCTATTATTAACAGCTTGACGAACAGCACTTACGCTCTGATCTATCATCCGGCAACATTCAGCGATGTATCAAGTCACTGGAGTCGGGATGACGTACAGGATCTGGCATCCCGTCTGATCGTACAAGGCACCGGTGAGAACGTGTTTGCGCCAGACCGGAGTATTACACGGGCAGAGTTTACGGCTGTTCTGTTAAGAGGTTTGGGGCTGCACTCCCCGCGCAGTACAGAAGCGGCATCGTTCACAGATGTGAAGACTGGTAGCTGGTATGAGGATGAGGTTCAGACGGCTGTGTCCTACGGCCTAATCTCAGGTTATGCTGACGACAGCTTCCGTCCGAATAGCGAAATTTCTCGTGCTGAAGCGCTGACTATTGTGTCACGTGCGATGAAACTGGTCGGTCTGGCACAGGCCGACGCGTCAGAGACAACAAGTCTGCTTAGCACATACAGCGATAGTGCTAAAGTACAGGCTTGGGCAGCAGAGCCAGTTGCATCGGCGATTAAACAAGAGCTGGTACAAGGTGGTGATGGTAAACTGATGTCAGATGCAGACATTAGTCGTGCACAGTCGGCGGCGATTGTGAAAAGGTTACTTGCAAAAGCGGGATTAATCTAAACTTTATAAGTTGAACTAAAGATTATTTACACTGACACTACGACGACAGAATAACCTTCCAATCGCTGTTATCCCCAGATTTTTTGAATCCCTTTTCCGAAGGTGAAAATCCGGGGATAAAGGCGAACGCTTCGCTTTTTCAGGTTTTTTCTGTCTTCTCCGTTATCGTGTAAATGATTAGTTTAACTTATATTATCAAATGCAATAACGAAATAAGACAACCCGAGTCCTTATATCTAAGGATTCGGTTTTTTTGTATATAGTTCTTTTGAACAACCTCTTGTAGGTGCGATGGTCCAGTTCATTATCAGTTCATACTGATTTGTTACGATATGAACATCAAATAGATAGATATCGTGCATGATCAGGAGAGGAAGAGATCCATATGAAAATACTAGAGGTTAAAAATGTGAAGAAATCATACACCTTATATGGAAAAGAAAGAGTTCCGGTACTCCACGGTTTGAACTTAAGTTTTGAGACAGGGGAATTTGTCTCCATCCTCGGCGAATCTGGCTGTGGTAAGTCGACACTGATGAATATTATTGGTGGTATGGACTCCGACTATGAAGGGGACGTCGTTGTTCGTGGCAAGAACTTAAGTGCTATGACAGAGAAGGAAATGGATGATTATCGGAAGAATAATATCGGCTTTGTCTTTCAAAATTTCAATCTGATCCCGCATCTGTCTGTCCTCGAAAATGTAACGATTGCGATGCAAATGACGGATACCAATGAGAAGGATCGCAATAAACGTGCCGTTGATATTTTGACAGAGGTCGGACTGAAGGATCATCTGAACAAACGTCCTAACCAGTTATCCGGGGGGCAGAAGCAACGGGTTTCCATCGCACGGGCATTATCCAACAATCCGGACATTATTCTTGCAGATGAACCGACGGGTGCTCTGGACAGGGAAAACGGAGATCAAATCCTCGCTTTGCTCGACAGTATAGCCAAAAAGGGAATGCTGGTGATCGCCGTAACTCACTCGCAGAAAGTCGCTGACTCCGGTACACGTATTGTGAAGGTTGAAGAGGGGCGCATTAGTGATGATATTCACCTGAAAGATCCTTCTACGGCTGTTTACGAGAGTGGTCAGGATTCTTCCCGGAGCCTGAGCTTGCTTGCTTCATTCAAGATGGCACTCAAAAATATGAAACTCAACGGCAAGCGTAATGTATTGGTAGCATTGGGTGGATCTATAGGTATATTAAGCGTACTCCTGATGCTCTCCTTGGGGAATGGAATAACGACGTATATGAATGACGAAATCAATTCAAGTATGGACCCTTTGCTCGTGGATATAACCAAGCCGAGTGAAGAAGCCAAGGATATGCAAGGCCCCGAGGCCTTGATGGCACCAGGTGAACCGTTCACCGAAGCTGATGTTGAGACGATTCGCAATTTTCCTAATGTGGATCATGTAGAGACGATCACGACCATTACAGGCAAATCCACGATGGTGAATGAAAAACAAAGTGTAGGACTCACACAGTTAACAACGTTAACGGATGCTTTTGATCCAGCATTGATGACAACTGGTGTTCTGCCGGTAGAAAATCAGATGCTGTTACCTCTCGATACAGCGAAACAATTAAGCGGAAATGATCAAGCTGAAACCATGATCGGCAAGTCCGTGTTTTTATATATCAATGAGATGGATAGTAATAATAAACCAGTGACTTTGGAGAAAGAAGTAACGATCTCAGGGATCTACGAAGCGGCAGATCCACGATCTCCAATGCAGCAATCCCCGGGATACATTTCATCAGAGACGTTGGAGCAAATGTATGCGGACGAAGGAATAACGATTGGACCAATTCAGGTTAACGCCTATGCAACCGATATGAAATATGTAAATGATATCAATGAAGCTGCTGTAAACGCTGGTTTCGCAGGCTCCCAAATGGCCAAGGTCATGGAGAATATCACCACATATGTAAGTATGGCTTCCATTGTACTTGCGGGTATTGCAGGTATTTCGTTGATCGTATCCGGTATTATGATACTGGTAGTACTCTATATTAGTGTCGTGGAACGGACAAAGGAGATCGGAATTCTCCGAGCGATTGGAGCAAGAAAGAAAGATATCAAGCGAATATTCTTCTCCGAATCTGCCTTATTAGGCGTATTTAGTGGTATTATTGCGGTAATCTTTGCAGTGATCATTAGTTATGTATTAAACATTCTTTTGGACAATGCGTTTGGAGCCAAACTCATTAATCTTTCGGGATATTATATCTTGTTTGGTATCGTGGTAAGTACAGCGATTAGTATTGTTGCCGGTTTGATGCCATCATCAAAAGCGGCGAAGCTGGACCCGATGGAATCCTTACGATACGAATAAATATCAATTTTGGAAAGGATAATGGCTACATGAACACAATTCTGGTGGTGGACGATGATTCCCATATCCGCAAATTAATCCGAATCTATCTTGAAAAGAATCAATTCTCCGTGCTGGAAGCACCAGACGGTCAAGAAGCGTTAGATATCCTCTCTCATACAAAAGTTGATCTGGCGATTGTGGATGTGATGATGCCGCGAATAGACGGCATTGAACTGACGGAAGATATTCGGTCTTATCTGGATATTCCCATCCTGATGGTGACTGCCAAGGGAGAATCCAAGGACAAAGTCAGAGGATTTAATGCAGGGTCAGACGATTACCTGGTTAAACCATTTGATCCTGTGGAGTTAATCTTACGTGTAAAATCGTTACTGAAACGATATAACAAAAGTTCATCAAACATGATTCTGATCAGCGGTGTAACGATTGATTTGGGCAACTTGATGGTCATTGCGGATGGACAAACTATCGAATTGAAAAAGAAGGAATGTGAATTGTTATTTTCTCTGGCGAGTTCGCCAGGGAAAATATTCACACGTACACAGCTTATAGATGACATATGGGGCATCGATTACGAAGGAGATGAGCGTACAGTTGATGTACATATCAAACGGTTAAGGGAACGTCTTGAACATGTTCCTGAGTTAGTGATCTCAACGATAAGAGGACTCGGTTATCGGCTGGAGCGGGCATGAAAATGTTTAGGAAAAGCCTGCGACTTCGCATCGTAGCTACGTTTATCGGGATTGTTCTGGTGAGTTTAATTCTCTCCTTTATGATAAATAACGGGTCCCAGGAAAAGACACCGAATCGTTTTATGGTTACCTTTGCTCAAGATCTCGCTACACTGATTAACCTGATTGATGATCCGGAAAAAGTACAATCAAGCTTAGGTATCTTTGCTCGCTACGGCTTAAATATCACTCCCGTGAATGAACAAAGTGAAGTGTTATCTTCCTTGCCAGAGGACAAAGTGCATTCGTTATTCGAGGCGGGTACAACGGATGCCATTTTTCTGTCCAGTAAAGATGGAATCGCGACCATAGGTGTTCCCGGAACAAACGAGGGGATCGGCACATTTCTGATTCAAAGTGATTTCTCATCTCTTTTTCATACACTGCGAAACACACTCTTAACCTCACTGTTAACGGTTCTGGTCATTGGCAGCTTATTAATCCTGTTCATGTCCGGGTATATTGTGAAACCGATTAAGAGATTAACGGTTGCGGCGAAGGAGATGTCCTCAGGTGAC
This sequence comes from Paenibacillus sp. GM1FR, assembly GCF_002803315.1. Lineage (NCBI taxonomy): Bacteria > Bacillati > Bacillota > Bacilli > Caryophanales > Paenibacillaceae > Paenibacillus > Paenibacillus sp. GM1FR. The sequence goes on from NZ_MKZL01000033.1 coordinate 282,186, forward strand.
CTGTCGGTCCGCTTGAAACATAATAATCAGGATGAGTTTGGCGAACTGATGGAGAGCTTTAATCATATGGCCAGTGAGTTGCAAAAAATCGATTCGGTTCGTGATGACTTTGTCAGCAACGTCTCTCATGAAATGCAATCTCCGCTCACATCAATTAGAGGATTCACCAGAGCACTACAAGATGGTGTTATTCCATTAGAAGAGCAGAAAGAGCATTTGGATATTATATATGAAGAAACGCTGCGCTTATCGAGGCTCAGTGATAATCTGCTTCGGCTAGCCTCGCTGGATTCAGAGCATCATCCGGTTCATTTCACCACATTCCAGGTAGATGAACAATTAAGAAGGGCGATCTTACTGGCAGAGCCGCAGTGGGCTCAGAAGGACATACAGATCGAATTGGATTTGTTGCCCTGCGAGATCACAGTGGACAAAGATTTGTTTGATCAGGTCTGGCAAAATTTAATAAACAATGCGATCAAATACACCGGTCCACAAGGTGCCATTCATGTTGAAATTGAGACGTCATCTTCATTTGTGAAGGTATTGATTAGAGATTCTGGACAAGGAATACCTGAGGAAGCTCTCCCGTATATCTTTGATCGATTCTACATGGTGGACAAAGCGCGAAGCAGCTCGCTTCGAGGGAATGGATTGGGTTTGTCCATTGTCATTAAAATTTTGAAATTGCATCAATGTACAATTGATGTAGAGAGCGAAGTAGGAAAAGGTACACAGTTTATTGTCACGATCCCCAGATCGACCATTACACCTACATCTTAAGGAAGCCAGAAAATAGAGAGTAGCAATATGGTAACAATCGGTTCCTGTGCGTTCAGGATTCAGATTGCTGCCAGATTGCTTTTTTTTGATATCTGTATTTGCGACAAAATTTCACATATAGTTTTGTTTAGCAGTGGATCATTTGATAAAATAGAAGAGACGTTATGTGAATCTATGAACTTAATTAATTTAATCATACAGAGAATGGAGCCATCCAATGAAATATCGCAACATGGAAGATTGTATTAACGATCTGGAGCAGCATGGTCATTTGATTCGGGTCAAAGAAGAGGTTGATCCTCATCTGGAGATGGCAGCGATCCACATGAAAGTGCACGAGGCTAAAGGCCCGGCGTTGTTATTTGAAAATGTAAAAGGTTCAAAGTTCCAGGCCGTATCCAATCTGTTCGGCACGGTGGAACGAAGCAAGTTCATGTTCCGCGGTACGCTGGAAGGCGTACAACGGGTCATGGCAGTTCGTGACGATCCCATGAAGGCGCTTAAGACGCCATTTCAGCATGTCCAAACAGGTCTTGCTGCGTGGCAGGCGCTGCCAAAACAGAAATCTATAAGCCTGCCGGTGTCCGCGCAAGAGATTCAAATCTCGGATCTGCCGCTCATCAAACATTGGCCTATGGACGGTGGGGCATTTGTGACGCTACCACAGGTTTATTCGGAAGATCCGGACAAACCAGGAATCATGAATTCAAACTTGGGGATGTACCGGGTTCAACTGGATGGCAATGATTTTGAAATGAACAAGGAAATTGGATTACACTATCAGATTCATCGCGGAATTGGTATACATCAAGCCAAAGCTGTGAAAAAGGGAGAACCACTGAAAGTTAGTATTTTCATTGGGGGTCCACCTGCACATACACTTTCAGCAGTTATGCCTTTGCCTGAAGGACTTAGTGAGATGACATTTGCCGGTTTGCTCGCTGGACGTCGCTTCCGGTACAGTTACAAGGACGGATATTGCATCAGTAATGATGCTGATTTTGTCATCACGGGTGATATCTACCCAGGTGAGACAAAACCCGAAGGGCCGTTCGGTGATCATCTGGGTTATTACAGTCTGACACATGAATTCCCGCTAATGCGTGTGCATAAAGTCTATGCCAAACCTAATGCCATCTGGCCGTTTACCGTTGTTGGTCGTCCACCGCAAGAGGATACGGCGTTTGGTGATTTGATTCATGAGATTACTGGAGACGCGATCAAACAGGAGATTCCAGGTGTCAAAGAAGTGCATGCGGTCGATGCGGCAGGGGTCCATCCATTGCTGTTTGCCATCGGCAGTGAACGTTACACGCCGTATCAGGCGGTGAAGCAGCCGACAGAGTTGCTTACGATTGCCAATCGTATTTTGGGTACGGGTCAGCTTAGTCTTGCGAAGTACCTGTTTATTACTGCTGAGGATCAGCAACCTCTGGATACCCACAAGGAAGTTGAATTCCTGACCTATATCTTGGAGCGTATGGATATGCAGCGGGATATTCATTTCCATACCCATACAACGATTGATACACTCGATTATTCGGGTACAGGACTGAACAGCGGAAGCAAAGTTGTTTTTGCAGCCTATGGCGACAAGGTTCGAGAGTTGTGCACGGAAGTGCCAGAGTCTTTGAAAAACATTCGTGGTTATGAGAATCCACAGCTCATCATGCCGGGTATCGTTTCGATCCAGACATCGGCCTTTACGAGTTATGCGGATACAGCACAGGAGATGCAAGCATTCACTTCTCTATTGAAAGAACAGGGAGGTCTGGACTCGTGTCCGATGATCATTTTATGTGACGACAGTTCGTTCCTGAGTGCTAACCTCGGCAACTTCTTATGGGCAACCTTTACTCGCAGCAACCCTTCACATGACATGTACGGGGTTAATAGCGGATATGACCACAAGCATTGGGGCTGTGATCAGGTGATTATTGATGCACGTACCAAACCCCATCAGGCACCGCCGCTGATTCCCGATGCTTCGGTCGAGAAGAGCATTGAACGATTTTTTGTTAAAGGTGCTAGCCTGGGTTCGATCAAAATCTAATTTGAGAAGTCTTGGAGAAGTTCAAACGGAGCGTTTGAACTTCTTTGGCTTACTCTGATACGGCAATGAGGCACAAAAGTGTGTAAAAGTTTAAAACCGGGACTAATTTGGATGTTGGAGTGAGGATAAAGTCTTAGGCGTTCGTATTTACCATTGTGATTAAGGTCGTTTGAACTATGTATGAAATGAAGAATTATAACGATATAAAGAAGTATAGGTATTTTTGTGGCCCCGTTCCGTTGGGTGCTGTTACTATAATGAATTGTTCAGGGGGAATACCGATTTGAGAATCCATATTATGAACCTGCAAGACGGAGACCGTCTAACTGCGGATACATTCAGCGATGCAGGATTACACGTTCTCGGGAAGGGAACTGTGATCAAAGGTGAGGATATCACCTTGCTTATGCAGCACCGTGTAGATTATGTAGATATTGAATCACGCGAAGAGGAAATCACTGAAGCAGAATTTTTTGCAGCAGCCGCAAAGCATGCTTCGGGGATAACTACGAAGGAAGAACCGCCTGAAGAAGAGCTGAAGTCCCAATTTATTCAGACTGTACATAATTATCAAAATGCTTTTCTCGAAGCTCTGACCGTTGGCAAGTTCAACGCCACCATGGTGGATGATGCACTGCAACCGATGGTTGAAGGACTGGATGAGCAGAAAGATGTCGTTCATCTCCTGATGATGCTGGAGCGGGATGACGTCAATAACTATACACATTCAATCCAGGTAGGATTGTTGTCATTCTACCTCGCGAATTGGCTTGGATATTCTCAGAAGGAGAGTTATCAGATTAGTCGCGGTGGTTATCTGCATGACATTGGAAAGTGCAAAGTTTCCCACCGGATTCGGAACAAAACAGAACCGTTGACGGCTGATGAGCAGCTTGAAATGCGGCGTCACACTATATATGGCCATGAAATTATCAAAAATTCGATGACGGATGAAGCGACAGCACTGGTTGCTCTGCAACATCACGAACGGGAAGATGGGTCGGGTTATCCGATGCAACTTGAGAAAAGTGAAATTCATCCATATACACAGATTGTATCTGTAGCGGATATCTATATAGGCATGAGATCCGGGAACCACGGAGGAAGCAATCCAAACCTGATCAACAACCTTAGAGATATCTATGGAATGGGATTTGGTAAATTGAATGAAAAACCGGTTCAGGCATTGATGCAACATTTGCTTCCTAATTTCATCGGGAAACAGGTACTGCTCAGCAATGGAGAAAAAGGTGTTATTGTCATGAACAATACGTCCGATATTTTCAAACCACTCATCAAAGTGGAGTCTGAAGAATATCGCGATCTCTCCAAAGAGCGTACGCTTGCCATTAATGAATTGCTTATCTAATCTAAATATGATCTGTATTCCTTACTTATATTGAGAACGGGCCTCCTGTACGAAGACAGGGGACCCGTTTTTTTGTTATATCATCCTAGATGTGTTGTTCGACCAAGGAAGCAAGCGTATACTTTGCAAAGACCTTATTTTTCCTGCCAAGGAGCGATCGCCATGATTGAAGTGACAACCGAGATTAGGATACATGCCTCGATTGAACGATGCTTTGACTATGCCCGGGATATTGATGTACATACTCAGACCGTCTGGCAACATACAAGAGAGCGAGCAGTTGCAGGAGTAACCACAGGAAGAATTGGAGCAGGGGATACCGTTACATTTCAGGCTACTCATTTTGGGGTCAGACAGAAGTTGAAGTCCCGAATTGTGCAGTTTGAACGACCTTTCCTCTTTGTGGATCAGATGGAGAAAGGGGCTTTCAAGAGCATGCGACATGAACATCATTTCAGCGTAATTGGGGATCAGATGACTTGCATGAGAGACACACTTCGATTCGAAGCTCCACTTGGATTGCTGGGATGGGCAACCGAACGACTTGTGCTGAAGAGATACATGCAGGCATTTCTAGAGGATCGTAATCGTAAGCTCAAAGATATGCTTGAGCAGTAGCCAGAATTAAATGGATAGAGGAGAGAAGACATTTGATGGATAATGAATATTTTGTGGGTTGGGGCACACTTGCCTTGATTAATGCCGGACTGGCTCAGGGAAAAAACAGAAGTGGTCGGAACTGGTTTCTGATTTCCCTGTTATTTGGTCCGTTGGCAACTCTCTTTATTGTGGTGTGGAATAAACTGGACTAATTCAACGATCGAGATTCCGATGCATATAACGATCGATCATCCAGAACACAAGGGCTGCTGCACTAACAGCAGCACCTAACCAGCAAACGGCTGTCCAGCCCGCCCATGCATACACTTGGGTAGAAACGATGGAGCCGATTGCACTGCCGATGGAATAAAAGATCATATAAGCTGCCGTCAGGCGGCTCTGTGCTTCGGCGCGAACTTCGTAGATCAGGCTCTGGTTGGTAACATGTACGGCCTGCACGGTGAGATCGAGCAGGATAACACCCAGGATCAGAAACCAGAGAGAATGATGGACATAACCGATGGGTAGCCAGGACAAGAGCAGAATGACAAGAGCGACACCGGTTGTTTTCTGCCCAAGGCCCCGGTCGGCAAGTTTACCAGCACGGGCAGCAGCCAATGCTCCCGCCGCTCCTGCGAGACCGAATGCACCTATGACTGTATGAGACAGGGACAGTGGAGGGCTACTTAGTGGCAGTACCATAGAAGTCCATAAGATGCTGAAGGCTGTAAAAATCAGCATGGCCAGCACACCTCGTACTCGTAACACACGCAACTCACGGTACAGTTGCAAGACGGAACCGAGTAATTGGAAGTAGCTTTGTTTTACTTGTGGGGATTGTTGCCTTGGGAGAACAAAAAATAAGGCGACAATTCCGAGTAATGTAAGGCTGGCGGAGAAGAGATATACCGATCTCCACCCGAACCAATCGTTCAGCGTACCTGCAACCGTTCGTGCAAGTAAAATGCCAATGACGATTCCGCTGGTTACCTGACCGACAATGCGACCACGTTCGGAAGGAGCTGCCAAGTGTGCAGCAAAGGCAACGAGCGTTTGCGTAATGACCGCGAGTAGACCGACGACAGCCATGCCCGTGAATAAGAGGGAGCTGGACTGTGAGGTGCCTACCAGAATTAGTGCAAGTACAGAGAAGAGCATTTGAATGATAATCAGCTTGCGACGATTTAAGAGGTCACCAAGCGGAACAAGAAGGAACAGCCCCAAGGCATAACATATTTGAGTCACTGTGATGACGATCCCTATGGATGATGGAGAGAGGCTGAATTCTTGAGCGATGGAGTCCAGTAAAGGCTGAGCATAATAGATATTGGCGACCGCAAGTCCGCTGCACACGGCAAAAAGAAGAGCAACTAACCGTGACATGGCAGGACGATCCTTATTGGATAATTGTGCATCTGGAGAAGAAGTTTGCATAAATGGATGTCACCTTTCTATTCTGTACTGATCAGTATGTTATGTTTCGGAATAACCATACTTTATTTGCGTGAATTCTGTCAATAGAGAATTGGGTGAGGGTATGCGATCGCTTCTATTCCAGACTTTTCGATTCATTTATAGCTAAAAACTCCTTTCCGGTTATTAGGTTTTGACTTTGTAATAAGAGTGAGGTTAAAATATATAAACATACTGATCGATACATAAAGAGGTGAATTGTATGGTTAGACAACGGGAATTTGATACGGATAAAGCACTTGATGCAGCGATGCATACGTTTTGGGACAAAGGGTTCGAAGCGGCATCTTTAAATGACTTGACGACCGCAATGGGCATACAACGTCCCAGTCTGTACGCGGCTTTTGGCGATAAAAAGGAATTATTCGAAACAGCACTTCGCAGGTATACCACTCAGCACGCGGCTCAAGTCAGAGCCAGACTTCAACAGGGCTCCTCCGTGCGGGAAGCCTTTCGTGGATTGTTTGAACATATTGGAGCAGAGGGGATTGTGACCGAGCCTAGTCACGGCTGTTTTTGCATTAATACGATGGTTGAGCTGGCTCCACATGATCCCAAATTCGCTGTCCTTACACGGGAGCATCAGATGTACCTGGGTGTTCTTTTCAAAGAAACGATAGAACGAGGGCAACAGAGCGGGGAGTTGTCTACTGACATGAACGCGAGTGCGGTCGCACAGTCTCTGGTTGTATCCATGATTGGACTGACTGTTCTGATGAAATCAGGACCAGACCGCTTATTTGTAGAGCAGAGCATCCAAGTTACGCTGTCTTTGTTACATTAATAGGGAATTATTCTGTTTAAAGTGATGCGGAGTTGCTACAATATATACAAGAATTGAGCAGATATAGGAGGAGATCAGAAATGAATACGAAGTTGCGTTGTGCCGTTTTGGATGATTATCAGAACGTTGCGCTGACGTCGGCGGACTGGGGGCCGTTGATGGATCAGGTGGAGATTCAGACATTCAACAACTATATGGGCTCGGAAGAAAAAGTCATTCAGGAATTGCAGGATTTTGATATTGTGGTCCTGATGCGGGAGCGTACACCGTTTCCAGAGAAGGTCATTTCGCAGCTCCCTAAGCTAAAACTTCTGATTACAAGTGGTATGCGCAACGCGTCGATAGATCTCAAGGCTGCTGAGAAGAACGGCATCATTGTGTGTGGAACTGAGGGAAGCTCTAATCCGCCGACGGAGCTTACATGGGCACTGATTCTGGGGCTGTCCAGACAACTGGTTACGGAAAATAATGCACTTCGCTCCAATCGAAACTGGCAGAGCACGGTCGGGTTGGATTTGCATGGGAGGACACTTGGATTGCTTGGTTTGGGCAAAATAGGCACTCGCATGGCTGAGATCGCACAAGCATTTGGTATGAATGTGATGGCCTGGAGCGAGAATCTGACACAAGAAAAAGCCGGAAAACATGGTGTGATCTGGTCCGAGACCAAGGAGCAATTGCTTGCACAGAGCGACATCGTATCCATTCATCTAGTATTGAGTGATCGTACGCGGAATCTGATCGGACAAGCCGAGTTTCAACTAATGAAATCGAGTGCGCTACTCATCAATACGTCGCGAGCGGGCATCGTCGATCAGGAAGCTATGGTGGAGGCATTGCAGCGTGGTGTGATTGCTGGTGCAGGTCTGGATGTATATGAGCAGGAACCGCTCCCCGTTAACCATGTGATGCGAACATTGCCCAACGTTCTGGCCACACCGCATCTGGGTTATGTGACTCGTGGCAATTATGAGATCTATTATAATCATACCGTAGAGAATATAGCGATGTTCCTGAAGGGAACACCGATCAGACAACTGCTTTCTTAGAATGAACGTATGCGGAGTATGACTCTGCTATAGTTATATAGAATCAACGACAAATAAGGTGCTGCCAGGAAAGAGTTAGACCTGAGCAACACCTTTTTAGTATATCTGTGTAACAGAACAAATGAAGGGATAGCCGTAAAATATATTCTATCCTAATGCCCATACCCCTCACCAAATTTAACTGTGTTGTCCTCGCTGGGAGGAATGAATCATGGCGACGCTTGATTCACGAACGATTAAGCGCGGTTCAAACTGGATGTGTTCGTAATCGGTCGTGCTCATCTCCCGAATTCGTTTTAACAACAGCTCGGTAGCAAGTCTGGCGACTTCTTCGCCCATAATGGACACGGAACTAATCTGAGGAGACGTGACGGTTGTCCATTGATTGTTATCCACACCCACAACAGCCACATCTTCAGGTACACGAACCCCTAACTCCTTGAACCGATTAACCAATCCGATGGCAACCATATCATTAATGGCATAGACGGCATCTGGCATATGCGTCAGTCCGTAAAAATAATCTGCAGCATTGGCACCTGTATTTAATGAAAAGTCCTCACCAAAGTAGACGAGAGAAATGTCCACATGGCCTACGGCTTGCTCATACGCACGAAAGCGTTCTTCAATAATGTCCTTCGGTGCTCCCGCATATGCAATTCGAGTTCGACCGATCTTGAACAGATGTTCCATCACCAATTTGCCTTCAGGTTGAGAGAGAGAGACGATATCTGCTTTCATACCCGGTTCCAGTTTCTTGCCGTAATTAATCATGGAGATAGGGAGCGGCGCCTTATCAATCAGTCCGGGTAACGTTTTGGGGTACGCCAGAGGCATGAAGATCAGTCCGTCCACATGCAATTTTTTGACATTACGAATGGTTTCAAGCTCCGTTCTGGCATTGCCTGCCGTATTGATCTGCACGACATGGTACCCATGCTGCTTCGCCGTTTGCTCTACAGACCAGGAGATTTCCGGAATGATGGCGTTACGTATGTCGGGTACAACAAGAGCGATCTGGTGCGTTTGCCGGATTTTCAGACTCTGTGCCGAGGTGTTGGGTACAAACCCCAGTTCTTCAATGGCCTGCATCACCTTATCCCGTGTTTTACTGCTGATGCCTTCTGAATTGTTGATGGCCCGGGATACGGTAGCGATGCCCACGCCGGCACGCTCTGCAACGTCCTTGATCGTAAGTTTCTGTTCTTTCCTCAATGTACGGTTACCTCACTTTATCGGAAACGATTCCGAATTATTAGGAATATGTATGAACTTCACGATAGTTATATAACTTGATTATAACATTTGAACAATGAAGTATCCCGTGAATGGGCCAGATTTATGGCAAGGCCTGATTAAATTTCAATGGGACTACAATAATATTTGCCATGATATATGTTAATAACAAGGATTACATCGTTTGTAATACCGCTAAGATCACTTGAATTAAAGTGCGAGCATTCTTAAGTGAACTCGATATGATCATGAAATAGCCATATTAGTGGAGAAATATGTTTGACAGCGTATCTAAAATGTGACATATTTAATTTACGGAAACGTTTCCGATTATATCACAAATTATGATCTGGGAGATGAAATGAATGAAAGCATTACGTTGGCATGGAGTCAAAGATTTACGTCTCGAAAATATTAATGAACCTCAGCCTGAAGAAGGAAAGGTCAAAATAAAAGTGGAATGGTGCGGTATCTGCGGCAGTGATTTGCACGAGTACACAGCAGGTCCAATCTTCATTCCCGCTCAAGCACCGCATCCGCTAACAGGGGAACAAGCGCCTATAGTTATGGGGCATGAATTCTCAGGACAGGTGGTTGAAGTAGGGGAAGGTGTTACGCGTTTCAAGGCGGGCGATCGTGTTGTGGTAGAACCCATCTATGCATGTGGACACTGCGAGGCTTGTAAACAGGGCAGATACAATCTGTGTGATCAGATGGGTTTCCTTGGACTCGCTGGAGGCGGAGGAGGATTCTCCGAGTATGTAACTGCTGCAGAAAACATGGTACATGCCATTCCGGATTCAATCTCGTATGAGCAAGGTGCGTTGGTTGAACCTTCAGCTGTAGCACTTCACGCTGTGCGCCAAAGCAAGCTGAAAGTGGGAGATACAGCAGCCGTGTTTGGCGCAGGCCCAATCGGACTACTGGTCATCGAAGCGCTTAAAGCTTCGGGAGCATCGGATATTTATGTAGTGGAGTTATCGGATGAACGGAAAGCAAAAGCCGAAGAGCTCGGTGCCATTGTGATTGATCCAACGCAGTTTAATGTCGTGGAAGAGATCCATCAACGTACACAAGGTGGCGTTAACGTAGCTTATGAAGTAACCGGTGTTCCACGTGTTCTGCAACAAGCCATCGATTCGACATGTATTGGTGGAGAGTTGATGATCGTCAGTATTTTTGAACAGGAAGCGCCGATTCACCCGAACTCAATTGTCATGAAAGAACGTACAGTTAATGGCATTATTGGTTATCGCGATGTGTTCCCGGCTGTTATCAGTCTGATGGATAAAGGTTTCTTCCCGGCTGACAAGCTGGTGACCAAACGAATTTCGTTGGATGAAGTGGTAGAGCATGGATTTGAAGCACTGTTGAAAGAGAAAAATCAGGTTAAGATTTTGGTAAAAGCTGAATAGAAATCACAGACATTAAGAACAAGTAGACAGCACATCAACAGATGTGATTGTCTACTTTTTTTGTATAAATAGGGCGCAATTTGTTGCATGTGCGGGTGGTTTTACATAGTATAAAAAGATACAAATTGTATCATCTTGGTGTGAAGGTAATGATGATGAAAAAATGAAGGAGGAAGCGGACATGCAGAGACATACAAAATGGACAGCCGTAATTTTGACCATTGTCGCAGGAATGAGCTGGATGCTTATGGGGAACTCCAAGCCAAAAAACACCACGTCAACGAGTCAACCCCCTGCGACGGAACGTGGGCTTGCCAAGGTGTCGAATGCACCGCTCAGTTCAGCCGATGTAACATCGAAGATCGAACTGCTAGGCAGACCTTTTACCAAAACACCATATGCTAATAACGTCTGGGACATGCAACTGTACAACGGCAAGATATATTTGGGCCACGGAAATAGTAGCAATCTGGGCGTAGCTCCTAATTCAGGCCCTATTCCAGTCATTTATTATGATACAGCGAATGCAAAATTCAAGACCCAGTCAGTGACGAATAGCAACCCGAGCATCTTGCCATCAACGAAGATGTATGTGGATGAGGAACAGATTGATATCTACAGAGTACTAAACGACAAGTTATATATTCCTGGCAATGATTCCGATAGTGAACAGTGGGAACTGGGTAACTTCTATCGTCTGGATGGAGAGGTGTGGACCAAATATCGCAATCTGCCGCTGGGTGTACACGTATACGATTTGGCATCGTATCAGGGTAAGATGTTTGCCGCGCTGGGTACGGAGTCCAAACCAACCATACTAATCTCTCATAATGAAGGTGAAACTTGGCAGAAATATGCGACTATTAATACGTTTGGTTTCCGGGCTTATACCATGTTCCATCTTAATGGCAAGTTATATGCATCTGGCATGATGTATCCTGCCAATAAAATATGGAATGACAAAACTAATATTTTGGAGATTAATGAAAATCTTGAGAAACGGGATGTTGTCATCTATGGTAACAAAATGCTGCCTGGATTAACCTATCAAACGGGCACGATTCCTTATAATAAAATAGGCAAAAATGTTAACTTCAATAACAAGTTGCTCTATATAGCAGGTGGCGTGTTTAATGATGGGCAGCTGCTGCCCAAATCTTTGAATGTCATGACCGACATCAATCAGGCAAGGCGAGTTAATCTCCCGGATGCCAAGGCGCTCCCAACCGATGTGCTGTTGCGAGAAGGCAAGGTGTATGTGCTTACGTATACTCGCCAAAGTGCCAATCTGTATATCAATCGGGTCTACCAATCCACGGATCTGACCACATGGAATGAGATTTTACGTTTTAACCAAGACACCTATGCCAAGTCTTTCGAAGAGAACGAGGGTGACTTCTACTTTGGTCTGGGTACCGATCCGGATGTGTTATCAACTTCATCAGGGAAATTGCTTCGAGTGAATCGCAGTGATATCCCCGTGAATGCTAATTAAATTGGAAGGAAGATTATGGATTATATACTATGCTACATCCACATTATTGGTGACCGGGAAAATACTTTAAGATGTAGTAGAGTGTATATCAGACTGCTTCGGTAGTGTGATCCAACAGAGGCTGCCGTAAGGTAGCTTTCTTTTTTTTTTCTATAAGAGTAGTTTGAACGCCCAACTTCGAAAATTTGAAAATAAAATTAAGAAACTATAAAATGGATAGAGAAATAATCCTAAACCAGTCAACTGGATTACACGTGTTACAATATACAAAAGCATGTCGCATTTCATGTGGATGCGGAGTTCCACACTTCCAATTGCAAAGGAGCAATGTACTATGAACGTACCTTCAGCATTATTCAAACCTTTCACCTCGGACAAGCTAACATTGTCTAATCGAATCGTTATGGCACCCATGACTCGCGGATTCTCACCAGAGGGCGTACCTGGACCAGAAGTTGCTGAATACTATCGTCGCAGAGCAGCAGGTGGAGTGGGGCTCATCATAACGGAAGGTACAGGCATTAATCATCCATCTTCGGTTAGTGGAGCGAGTATTCCATTATTCCATGGTGAAGATTCGTTGCAAGGATGGGCTAATGTAGTGAAAGCAGTACATGAAGCGGGTGGCAAAATCATGCCACAATTGTGGCATGTGGGTACAGCACGTCGTTCCGGTGACTTGCCTAACGCAGAAGCTGAGCCTGTAAGTCCGTCAGGGGTTAGCATGGCAGGTGAACCATCACGTGAACCATTAATGGAAGAGGAGATTCAAGGTCTTGTACAGGCATTTGCCCAAGCGGCAGCGGATGCACAGCGAATCGGGTTTGACGGCATTGAACTGCACGGAGCCCATGGATACCTGATTGACCAATTCTTCTGGGAGCAGACGAATCGACGGACCGACAATTATGGTGGTGATTTGGTACGGCGAACCCAATTTGCGGTTGAAGTGATTGAAGCTTGTCGTGCGGCGGTTGGTTCTGATTTCCCAATTGTGCTCCGGTTCTCCCAATGGAAGATGGGGAATTATGAGGCACGTCTGGTGGAGACGCCAGAACAATTGGAGCAATTCTTGGCCCCACTTAGTACTGCTGGCGTGGATATATTCCATTGCTCTACACGCCGGTTCTGGTTACCGGAATTCGAAGGATCTGAGCTGAATCTTGCGGGTTGGACGCAAAAAATAACGGGTAAACCAGCTATTTCCGTTGGATCGGTAGGTCTTGAAGCTGAATTCGTAGACAGAGCAACCGAGAACCAGGGAACAGGTGATGCCTATTTGGATCAATTAAATGAGAAGTTGGAGAACAATGAATTTGACTTGATCGCCTTGGGTCGTGTTCTGCTTAGTGATCCGGAATGGCCTGCCAAAGTTCGTGAAGATCGCATATCCGAAATCATTCCATTTACAACAGAAGTGTTGCAAACACTCCATTAATAGAAGCCTAATAACGTTTGGTGAAAGGTGAACTAACACTGAACGGCAACGATTTACAACGAAAAGTAAAACAAAAACGAACAAATAGGCCGCCTTTGGGCGGCTTTTCGATTTGTCTATACTAATAATTTCAACATATGAAAAATTCACAATAGAAAATCATTTTCTGCACCGTTACTCCTTTTTATTCTCCACATACATCGCACACGCGCCTAGTCACAACACCATTAAGTTCCACATCTCAGGTTCTATAGCAACCATTTTTTTCGCTGCATATATGTCATCACAACGATTCAATCCTCAGAAGTGCTCATTTTGAAAATCCACCACCTTATGATAAGGTTAGGCCTGAACCCAAGGGTTGCCAAGATGACATTACATAAGGAGGATGAATATCCTTGCACAACTATAGGTACAACTCGAACAATAAATGGAGAAAACCACTGCATATGATGTGTCTTCTGCTGGGGATCGTTCTGCTTTTATCGGCATGTGGCCAAGCACAGAAACCTTCCTCCTCAACGGACTCGAATACCGGATCGAACGCTGGCTCTAACTCAGGGCAATCTTCCTCATCGCCGGAGCAGAATACCGTTCCACCGCAGGAAGAAGTGCAAGAGGAACCGCAAGAAGAAGTCGATCCGGTGCAGGAGCAACTCAGTTCATTAACGTTAGAAGAGAAGATTGGACAGATGATACTGGCCGGTGTTCAAGGGACAACGTTGGATAATCAAACCAAACAGATGATTACGGATCAAAAGGTAGGGGGCATTATTTTCTATGCCAACAATGTATCGACACTTGAGGGAACAGCCAAGTTTGTACAATCCATCAAGGAAGTAAATCAGTCCAACCCGGTACCGATCTTCATGAGTGTGGATCAGGAGGGCGGCAAAGTCAGTCGTATGCCAGAGACGGTGGAATCCATTCCTTCCAGTAGAAAAGTAGGCGAGACGAAAGACAGCGCGCTTGCTGAAACGATGGGCGAATTGTTGGCGAGACAGGTTCAGCTTGCGGGTTTTAATATGGACTTCGCGCCTGTACTGGATGTGAACAGTAACCCGAAGAACCCGGTGATTGGAGATCGTTCATTCGGCAGCTCGGCAGAACTGGTGTCACGTATGGGGATTGCAGAGATGAAGGGATTACGTAGTGAAGGCATTATTCCGGTAGTGAAACATTTTCCGGGTCATGGTGATACGTCCGTGGACTCCCATCTCGATCTCCCTGTCGTGAATAAAACGGAAAAACAACTGGCCAAGCTTGAATGGATTCCGTTCCAGGCCGCAGTGAAGGAGCAGGTAGAGGCGGTCATGGTTGCACACATTTTGTTCCCGAAGCTGGACCCGGATCATCCGGCTTCCTTATCGGATGTCATTATAGGTGAACATTTGCGCGGGAAGTTCAATTATGATGGTGTCGTCATCACAGATGACCTGAGTATGGGTGCAATCGCGAAGAACTACAAGTTGGACCAGGCAGCCCTAGCAACTGTCAAAGCTGGAAGTGACATTCTGTTGGTAGCTCACAGTTATGAGAGTGCCAAGACGATTTTTGATACGCTAATAAGTGCAGTAAAGTCAGGCAAAATCACCGAGTCCCGAATTGATGAAAGTGTATATCGTATCCTGGCATTGAAGCAACAATACAAGTTATCCGATGATCAGAAAGCTTCCGGAGACCTGAAGCAATTGAATGCAGATATTGTGGATTGGCGTAAGCAAATCGATGCTAGATAATAAATCCTGTGTTATGATTTTGCCAGAGGTGAGATCCAATAATGTATACCATTATGATAATAGAGGACGATCCCAAGATTGCGGGATTATTGAAATCACATATTGAACGCTACGGGGACCGGGCCGTACTGGTCGAGGATTTTGAGATGATTGTGCAACAGTTTGAGCAGGTACAGCCACATGTGGTACTTCTGGATATCAACTTGCCCAGTTACGATGGTTTCTATTGGTGCCGCCAGATTCGTACGCTGTCTACATGCCCCATTTTATTTATCTCCGCAAGGAGTGGGAAGATGGATCAGGTCATGGCACTGGAGAACGGGGCGGATGATTATATTACGAAGCCATTTGAGCATGAGATTGTTATAGCAAAAATTCGAAGTCAGCTGCGCCGGGTATATGGGGACTATGCTGCTCGTGATGAAGAACGCAAGGTGGAACTGGACGGTTTGGTCGTGTACTTGGAAAGACTGGAGATTCAGCTTGGTGATCGCAAAGTACAGCTGACGAAGAAGGAAACGATTCTGCTGGAAACGTTACTGCGGCGCAGTCCAAAGCTTGTGAGCAGAGAGACAATCTTGGAGAAGCTGTGGGATGACTCTTTTGTGGATGACAATACACTCAGCGTAAACGTTACTCGGGTGCGTAAACGATTAGCCGAACTTGGTATTACGGACGCACTGGAAACGGTCAGAGGTTCGGGTTACCGATTGAACAATACCTGGAAGGCCTCTTCACCATCATGAGATTGTTTATACGAGAACATCTCGCTTTAACGTGCTGGGTTGTTGCCATCTTGTTCACCGTTGTTGCAGTGTTCTGGTATGACGGTTACAACGATTGGGTCACGGCTGCTTATGCCGTAGCGTTGGGATTGTTTTTATACATCGGATATTTGGTGTATCGTTATTATTCACATCGCTCCTTTTATACCCGGATGTCACGGTCGATGGATTCGCTGAAGGAATTTGTACCATTGAACGAAACAAGTCCTTTATCACTGGCGCTGGAGAAGTTGTTGGATTCACAATACGGCCAGTATCATGCTCATCTTCATCGGCTGGAACAACGGCAGCAAGAATATCTGACATTCATGAACCAGTGGGTCCATCAGATGAAGACACCGTTATCCGTTATTGAGTTGACCGTGGAAGGTCAGGAAGATGATGATCCTCGGCTCGTAAGCATTCGGGAGGAAGCGGACCAGATGAGGCGAGGTTTGGAGACTGTGCTGTATGTGGCCAGGTTGGATACCTTCGAACAGGATTTCAGTGTGGAACCTGTGATACTGAGGACCGCTGGGGAAGAGGCGATCCATGAGCTGAAACGGTTCTTCATCCGCAATCACGTCTATCCAGAGATACATATCGATTCTGCGCTGGTTGTGCAATCCGATGCCAAGTGGATTCGTTTTGTCTTGGTACAGTTACTGTCCAATGCAATCAAATATTCCGCGGGCAGCGGGCAAAAGATCTATGTGCGTGCGTATGAAGCCGAACGCTCCATCATACTGGAAGTGCAGGATCAGGGCATCGGAATTCCGAAGTCTGATCTAAACCGGGTATTCCAGCCTTTCTTCACCGGGGAGAACGGGCGGCATTTCAAAGAGTCCACAGGCATGGGGCTGTATATTGCCAAAGAAGTGTTAACACGGATGAATCATAGGATTGATCTTGAATCTGTGTACGGCGAAGGAACGAATGTCCGAATTACATTCAACTCTTGAAGTGACAGGTTGAAGATAAGATTGGGACGTGAGTTCTGTATTTTTGTTGAAGAAGTGTGAGTGGAGTATATATTACAGTGTAAGTTGAAGTATAGACGTCTATTGCCTGATCGGGGCGAAGGCGTCTTTTTGATGTTCATGATGCAACCTTACAACATTGTCATGTTGATGAAAGGTTAAACCATAGGAGAATGGCCGAAACTTCGATAGACTATAGTCATAAGAGTACAGGAAAGGCCACGCACAATACGCATGCACACAGCATGAAAAGTAACTTGATTTTGAATTCATATATCACTAAGGAGTTGTAACCATGGAGATTTGTTCTGTGAAACAGATCAGTAAAATCTACAAAGGCATCGTATCTTATGAAGCATTATCAGGTATTGACCTCAGTATTCAGGAAGGTGAGTTTGTTGGCATCATGGGACCATCCGGTAGTGGCAAAACAACACTGCTGAACATGATCTCAACCATTGATCATCCAACATCAGGCGAACTGCGGATTGCAGGGAAGAATCCGTTTGAATTGAATCAGGACGAACTCGCGCTGTTCCGGCGCAAAGAGCTTGGATTCGTTTTTCAATCGTTCAATCTGTTAAATACACTGACAGTCAAGGAAAACATTGTGCTGCCACTGACTCTTGACGGTGTTTCGCTAGCAGAGATGAACACTCGTGTTGAACATCTGGCAAGCAAGCTGGGGATCGAGGGTATTCTGAACAAACGGACATATGAGATATCAGGAGGACAGGCACAGCGTACGGCCATTGCCAGAGCGCTTATCCATTCCCCGAAGCTGATTCTGGCCGATGAGCCAACAGGTAACCTGGATTCGAAGGCGGCAAGAGATGTCATGGAGATTCTCGAAACTCGCAATCAGGAGGATCAGGCTACGATGCTGCTGGTCACTCATGATGCAGTAGCTGCAAGTTATTGCAGTCGGGTTGTCTTTATCAAGGATGGCAAACTGTATAATGAAATTCACTACGGCGATAATCGCGCAGCCTTTTACCAGAAGATTATTAATGTATTATCCCTAATGGGAGGTTCAGGACATGAATTTTCGCCAGTTCGCCATTAATAACGTTGTTCGGAATAAACGAATTTATCTGGCTCATTTTCTGAGCAGTACATTTTCCGTTATGATCTTTTTTACTTACGCATTGCTCCTGTTCCATCCTGATTTGAAAGCAGGGTTAAAGGGATCAAGTGGGACGGTTACGTTGCTTGCAAATCAGGGGTTTGTGATTGCAGAGATCATTATATTCATCTTTTCATTCCTGTTCCTGCTCTACTCCGTTGGTTCATTTCTGAAGACGCGCAAGAAGGAATTTGGTATCTTCCTGATCATAGGCATGACACGTAAACAGATGAACCGGCTCCTGTTTATGGAGAACATGTGTATCGGATTAGCTTCCATCATTACCGGGATTGGACTCGGAATTATTTTCGGCAAATTGATCCTGCTGATCTGTGGCTCCATGCTGGCTGTTGAGAACAGTCTTCGATTCTATTTTCCGCTAAAAAGCATTGCCCTGACGGCAGGTGCATTTCTGCTGCTGTTTGTTGTGATCGCGATGTCATCATCCTTGCTCATCCGCAAAGGAACTCTCATTGACCTTGTGAAATCAGAGGAAAAACCGAAACCGGAACCCAAAGCCTCACGTCTACTCGCCTTGTTATCCGTATTGTTGATTGGCGGGGGTTATGCAGGAGTATTCACTTTTGTATGGATAAGCTTCTCCTTTCCGTTATTACTCGCAAGTGTCGTGGTTGTTATTGCAGGTACGTACTTTCTGTTCACGCAGCTCAGTGTATACATCATTCGGGCACTGAAAAGAAATCCAAGGTTGTTTTTCCGTAAAACCAATCTGCTCTTCCTATCTGAACTTACCTATCGAATGAAAGATAACGCCATCATGTTTTTCATGGTAAGTATCATTTCAGCTTCTTCATTTACGGGAATTGGCACCATGCTTGCTATTGCTGACCCGGGGTTGTCGTCCATGTCGAATCCGTACGCATTCAGTTATATGAATATATGGGATACTCCCAACTCCGAGCGACATATTCGGCAGATTGAAGAAGCGTTGATTGATCATCAAGTTCCCTACGTGAAGGGCAGTTATGCTCATATACCTGAAAATAATAATGGAAGGATTATCAAACTGAGTGATTATAACCGTCTGGCGAAGGCACTTGGGTACGAAGAACGTACGTTGAAACAGGTCGATGAGTCATTTATGACACCAAGCAATTTGGCGGTTCGTAAGAAGTACCGTGAACAGGCCGAACAAGGATTCTCAGGGGCGGAGGTCAATCTGGAGATTGATAATCGGTCGAAACAGATTCGGCTAGTGACACCTGGTACCGATATTGTGATTCCTTTTCAAAATGAAATTAATCTCTACGTTGTAACCAACGAATTGTTTGAGAAGTTGAGACCGGCGTATAACGAGGAAGTGGGGATGCCTGAAGGTTTCTATTCCATGCGAACGACGCAATTTGTCGTAAAAGATTGGATGAGTACACGCAGCTTTGCTCCTGAATTGATCAAATCCATTCAAGATGATCATTCCGAAAAAGGTTATTACGAGGTCAGCGCGCTTGTGGTGGATTGGCTTAATTCCAAGCAGACCAATGGCATCATTCTAATTTTGAGCGGCCTGATCGGCATTGTTTTCTTCACCTTTGCAGCAAGTTTCACATATTTCAGACTTTACGCAGATCTAGAACGGGATGAAGCGCAGTATCGCATGATTGGCAAAATGGGACTGAGTCGTCCCGAACTCCGTAAGATCGTAACAAGGCAGCTATTGCTTATGTTCTTCCTGCCGATTCTGGTGGCGGTCATCCACAGTTCGGTTGCCTTTGTGGCGTTGCAGCAACTGGTTGATTTCTCGGTCTTTGGATACAGCCTGCGCATCTTCTTGGTGTTTGCTTCCATGCAGATTTTGTATTTTGCACTCGTTCGCTGGCGGTATCTGCGTCACATGTATTCCAAATTAGTATAAAATAGCATGGCCCAACAGACACCGGACTCTTCGCTCGGTGTCTGTTGACTTTTCTATCTCTGGCACAGTACTATTTTGTTAGATACAGAATGTATCATTACATAGTTTCTCAAGCAGTTAGAAGGATGGAGTTACAGAAATGTCAGGCCGGTGCCTGAGAGGGAGGACATATCATGAGTATCACGATGTCTCGTGGACAAGCTTACATTCAGCGTCTGAATGATGAGCGGAATGTATGGCTGGACGGAGAGCGTATCCAGGTAACTGGGCATCAGGCCTTTCAGGGAACACTTCAAACCATAGAAGGATTGTTTAATCTGGTGGATGACCCGGAGACAAGGGAAACCGTGGCCTATTGGGACGAACAGACGGGAAGTTACGTGCATCGCTCTTTTCTTGTGCCTCGTTCACTTCCTGACGTGAACAGCAGGGCGGATGCTTTTCGGCTGTGGGCCGATCGGACGTATGGGGTGATGAGTCGATTGTCTGATTATGCCCGATCCAGGCTGACCGGTTGGTATGCAACACGACATGAGATGACAGCGCATGACCCGGCATTTGCAGACAAAATATCGGATTATTTTGCACAAGCCAAACGAAAAGATGCATTCCTGACAATTGTCCAGCGGGACCCACAGATTAATCGTTCCTTGCCTGTTGGAGAAGATGAGGATGCCATGCTGCGAATTGTCAAAAGGAATACAGAGGGCGTTGTGATCCGCGGGGCCAAAATGGTGGCAACAGCAGCGCCTTATGCCGATGATATCATTGCTTATCCCGTTCAACGAATTCCAGGCCACCTGCCAGAGCTGGCCCATATGGTAATTGTAGCCGCGGACAGTCCGGACTTGCACATGATGTGTCGTGAATCTTTTGCCACAAAAGATACAGATAAATCACATCCACTCAGTGCGCAGTATGATGAGATGGATGCCGTATTATTTTTTGACGATGTATTTGTGCCCTGGGAACATGTATTACTGCACAATAACCCTGAAGCCGTATGGCAGATTCGCTGCAATACAGCTTCGGCCAGTCTGGCCTACCATCAGAGTGTCATTCGATTACACTCGAAACTGGAGTTTATTACAGCCGTGACCTCATCCATTGCCAAGGAGATTGGGGTGGACTCTTTCCTGAATGTGCAGGAACAACTTGGAGAGCTGATCAGTCAGATGCAGACTATCGAGGGACTGATTATTGCTGCTGAAGCACAGTCTAAGCCGGATGCATTGGGCAACTGGTTGCCGGAATTCAAATATATTGAAACCGCACGTAATCTGGGCAATCGCTATTACCCCCGCGCGGTGGAGATTTTGAAGACCATTGCTGCGGGTGGTCTGATTCAGATTCCTTCAGGTACGTTTGAGACTAATGAAATGATGGGTTCTTTGTTAGGCAAATATCTTGGTGGAGTAACGATGCAAGCCGCGGAGAAGATTCGTCTCTTTCAACTCGCATGGGAGCTGACCGGAAGTCCACTCGGAGCAAGGCATGATCTATATGAACGTTTCTACGCGGGTGATCCCGTGCGCAATCGGGCGAACCAATATGTGCAGTATGACAAGGAACGTTTATTCGGAAAAGTGGAGCCTTGGCTACGTTCGCTTAAGGACTGATCTGATGATCTAATACAAATGGTCCAAATGAAGATTGAAAAGCCTGAATGAAGAACGAAAAGCTTGAATGTAGGCTGAAAACAGCCCTTTTTTAGTTAATGCCTTGGCATGAGCCAGGGCTCTATTTCTATTTATTTAGATTATCTTTAGAAATGATTTAGGTTGAATTAAGAGACGTAGTATATAGTAATAATGTAGAGATAGGCATAGAGTATAGGAAATGAGAGGAATAACATGAGATACACCGTATTAATTGCAGATGACGAACCAGAGATTGTTGAACTGCTTCAACTCTATCTGGAGAAGGACTATACCATTAAAACTGCGGTGAATGGAGCCGAGGCATTACAAAGCATACGTTCAACACAGATCGATCTGGTCATACTGGACATCATGATGCCTGTAATGGATGGATTGCAGTTGATCAAACAGATCAGAGCTACATATCACATGCCTGTACTGTTCCTATCCGCTAAAAGTCAGGATCACGATAAAATCCTTGGACTTGGACTTGGGGCAGACGATTATATAGCGAAGCCGTTCAACCCGCTTGAGATTGTCGCCAGAGTAGAGGCGTTGCTCAGAAGAGTTAATCAATTTGATGCAGCGGAGATCCCCGAAGCGTAAGAACAGAATCTGGTATTAGGTGATCTGACGCTGGATCGATCCCAATGTATCCTTTTTCGTTCAGGAAGTCCTGTAACATTGACCTCTACAGAGTATAAAATTATGGAATTGTTGCTTGATCAACCTGGCCGAGTGTTCACCCGTAAAAAAATATACGAAGCGGTCTGGGGCGACTATTATGCGCACGAGGACAGCACGATTATGGTACATATCAGCAACATTCGGGAGAAGATCGAGCGTGACTCCAGACAACCGGAATATCTCAAAACGATAAGGGGACTGGGATACAAAATTGAAGCGCCCATGGAAAGCTAGAGAAAAGCGACTGTTGCAGACATCCCTGACTTTGGACTTCTTGCTGTTCAACTTCTTTTTGCTATTACTGGTATTGATTGTGTACCTTATGGTTTCACTTGATGTCGTGGATTTTCGCATTTCGGATCAGGTGGTTGATCCGGATCTGAATGTTGAAGCCCACGTGTATGTAGCAGAGCTGGAGAACGAATTTTATTCCGGTGGAGGTTCGGTGTCGAAAGGCAAAGACACAGAGATTCAACGTCTCAAGGATAGCGGCGGCTGGATTGAAATTCTGGATGCGAATCGCAATGTCATTCATCATGTGGGAGACAAGCAAGATGCGTTCACGCAATACAGTGAAACCGATCTGTATGCTGGATTGGAGAACCGAAGCGACCAGCCGTACTATTACTCCATCACTCCGTTTTCGACAGAAGGAGCGGCAACGTATGTGTTGCTGAAGATCCCACGTGATCTGGTCAGCGTAAGGATTAATGATAATCAGTTGATTACCAATCTGAAGCATCCATTATCCTTTTACATTATGATTGGCATCGGTTTGGTTTTATTGTTGATCTTTGTCTACAGCTACTGGGTCGCACGGAGAATCAAAAAACCACTCAGTATCCTCTCCTCGGGTCTTACGCAGATGATACAGGGGAATTATAGTACACGGATGTCGATTTCAGCTGAGAGAGAGTTTGTCCAGATTGGTGAGACCTTTAACTACATGGCGGATGTCATTGAGAACACCTCTGCGGAGAAACGTTACGCCGAAGAGAGCAAACAGCGACTGATTGTAGATTTATCACATGATCTGAAGACACCGATAACATCTATACAGGGATATGCGCAGGCATTGGTGGAAGGACGTGGGGAGGACAAGGACAGGCAGCAAAGATATCTGGGATACATCTATAACAAGTCCGTTCAAGTTGCACGTATGATACAGAATATGCTGGAGTTGCTCAAGGTGGATTCGCCCGATTTTCGCATGCATATTCAGAGAAGAGAGATTGGAGAATTCCTGCGCGAGATTATGGCGGATACCTATGGGGAGATTGAACAGAAACAGTTTGTCCTTCATGTACTTGTTCCTGATGAGGTGATCTACGCGAGGTACGATCCGGAGCTGTTATCCAGAGTCATCCAGAATCTGATTACCAATGCTCTGTCTTATAATCCAATCGGGACCGAACTGCGCGTCGAACTCATTCCGCTTCATACCCATGTGGTGATAGAGGTGGCAGATAACGGAGTGGGCATACCTCAAGAACTATGGTCAACGATCTTTGACCCGTTTGTACGAGGGGATGAGGCGCGGACAGCGACCGGAGGCACCGGACTTGGTTTGTCCATCGCACGACGTAATACGGAGAAAATGGGCGGACGGCTGATTCTTTCCCGGCGTGGGCGAGAGACCACCGTGTTTACCATTGAGATTCCAAATTAAATAAGAGAAGAAATGTCCATGTGGAGGGAAATATTTTGTTCAAAGTAAATACGTTTGTCCGGTTCAGTATTGCACTGGCGCTGATATTGGTTAATATCTATTTATTATCACGTGTAAGCTTCATCTTTCAGCCGCTCGTCACGATGATCACGGTTATTACCGTGCCGATGATGTTGTCGGTGTTCTTTTATTATCTGCTAAGGCCGCTTGTGAATTATATGGAGAAAAAGAAAATAAATCGCACGCTAAGTATTTTGCTAATCTATCTGGTTATTGCTATTCTGGGAGTGTTCTTCATCATTGGTTTATGGCCATCGTTACGTGAGCAACTGTTCAATCTGGTCGATAACGCACCAAGTTTAATTAATTCATTAAGTGACCAGCTGAGAGATCTGGAGCAAAATGGTGCCATTCAGGCTTTGTTCCCTGAGGGCTCGACACCTTTCTCCCAGATCACGGAGTATATCAACAAAGGATTTAACTTTGTAACCAACTACGTAAGTGGATTCTTCTCACTTGTTTCCAGTTTTGCGATCATCTTGTTTACACTACCGATCCTTTTGTTCTATATGCTGTTACAAGGCGAGAAATTTGGCCGTAAATTGGCACATATTGCACCGAAACGTTTCCAGAATGACAGCCGTGAAGTCGTAATTGAGATTGATCAGGCGTTGAGTGGTTTTATCGTGGGAAGAGTTTTGGTCAATCTGGCGCTGGGTGTACTGATGTATATCGGTTTCTTGATCATTGGACTGCCGTACGCATTACTGCTCACGGTAATTGCGGTCATCATGAACTTTGTTCCGTTTATCGGAGCGATTGTCTCGTCCGTACCTATTGTGATCATGGGTCTCGTGGTATCACCATCGGTTGCCATCTGGTCTCTGATTATTATTCTCGTCGCTCAGCAGATTCAGGACAACCTGGTTGCACCGTACGTATTCGGCAAAAAGCTGGATATTCACCCGCTCACGACCATCATTCTGGTGTTGGGTGCAGGCGACCTGGGTGGAATTATTGCCATCCTGATTATTATCCCGGTTTATATGATCGTTAAAATTCTTTTGGTTCGAATCTATAACATGTTCTTCAAGGACAAATGGCAGAATGCATAGAATTTAATTATTCGAAGGAGTGGAGCACATGTCTGAAATTATCGAAAAACAATATAATGAACCTGAATATATTGCACCTCAATCTGTTCAAATGGGTACCATTCACATCTCGAACGATGTGTTATCCAAGATCGTGGGAATGGCCGCTCAATCAACGGCTGGTGTATCCTCCATGTCCGTTGGACTGACTGAAGGCATTGCCAAGAGTATCAGCGGCAAGAGTCTGCAAAAAGGGATTGACGTACACGTCAAAGACGATCAGGCAACCATCCAGCTGCGCATCAACATTCAATATGGTAACAAGATGCACGAGGTTTGCCGTGAACTTCAACATAATGTTCAAC
Organism: Paenibacillus sp. GM1FR; assembly: GCF_002803315.1. Classification (NCBI taxonomy): domain Bacteria; kingdom Bacillati; phylum Bacillota; class Bacilli; order Caryophanales; family Paenibacillaceae; genus Paenibacillus; species Paenibacillus sp. GM1FR. The sequence goes on from NZ_MKZL01000033.1 coordinate 307,818, forward strand.
AGGCTGTAGAACAAATAGCCGGCGTCATGGTCGATGAAATCAAAGTGCAAGTTGTTGGCATATCCATGCCGGAGACGGTATAAACCAATGAAAAGAATGTAAGGAATAACGTTTGTAAGGATAAACGATTAACAAAAACAGCACCTTCCCAATTAACAACTTAACTGGGAGGGTGCTGTTTTATGTTTGCGGTAGTAGGTGGGAGCTTCGCCCATCACTTTTTTGAACATTTTAGAGAAAAGCAATTGATCGGTGTAGCCCACAGAACGGGCAATATCGCCAATGGTCAGACCGGGATCAAGGGTCAATTCGGCTGCCCTGCGCATCCGATAAAGGACCAGATACGATTGGATGCTGCTTCCCATCTGATCCTTGAACAGAGAGCACAGGTAACTGCGCTGCAAACCGACATGGGCGGCGATGGACTGAACGGTAATGGCATTGGCATAGTTCATTTCAATGAAGTCCATTACCTGCGTTACATACGTTTCCTTCGAATAATCCGGCATGGGTTGAAGATGCTCTGAATTAGCCTGATCAATCAAAATAGAGAAGAATTGATACAGTAAACCAGTCATGCTAATCTCCCAGCCTTTATGGGTATTGCGGGAATTGATCATTCGGTGCAGGCAGGATCGCATCTCGTCATCCTCATTACCCAGTTCAAAGATCGGGTGATGCTCGGACAGACAGGCCTGCTGTAAAAAGGTTGGACTATTGCTGCCTTGAAAAGCAACCCAGCTGTATTCCCATGGGTCATCCTGATCTGCTTCGTAATGCACGACGGAATGTGGAACGATCAGAAATCCTTGACCTTTGTGCAGGGTGTACGTTTTGCCACCAACTTCGAAGGTGCCTTTGCCATTCAAAATATAATGAATTTTATAATAGTCTCGCATGGCAGGGCCAAAGTGGTGACCTGGTGTACAGGCTTCGGTTCCATAATGAAGGAGCTGAAGCTCCTGAAAATGATTGTTTTTGAACATATACGTAATCAAGGGTATTCACTCCTGTACGATTTCGTCTCATCTTGCATTTTAACATACTAAATAGCTGAAAAGATTAATTATTTAACATTAGTATATATAGATAACAATCATTATTCCATATGTTCAAAGTGAAATGCCATATCGTTTATCCAGGAAAATGTCTAAGATGAAAAGGAATTCAACAAACCTTACAGGAAAGTGAGAATAACGATGCCCTATACTGCGAGTGAACAACGATATGATGAGATGAAATATGTACGTTCCGGCAAATCCGGAATCAGACTTCCGCAAATTGCGCTGGGTCTATGGCAGAACTTTGGTGGCAACCGTACATTGGATATTCAGGAAGAAATGATTTTGCGTGCCTTTGACCTCGGAATTAACCATTTCGATCTGGCTAATAACTATGGTCCACCTCCAGGATCAGCGGAAGAGAACTTTGGCGTGATTTACAAAAAACATCTGCGTCCTTACCGGGATGAACTGCTCATCTCCTCGAAGGCAGGTTACCATATGTGGAATGGACCTTACGGCGAGTGGGGCTCCCGCAAAAACCTGATTGCCAGTCTGGATCAAAGTCTTGGTCGGATGGGACTGGATTATGTGGACATTTTCTATCATCACCGTCCAGATCCGGACACGCCATTGGAAGAAACGATGACGGCGCTGGATCATATCGTGCGGCAAGGTAAAGCACTGTATGTAGGCTTGTCCAATTATAATGCAGAACAGACACAAGAAGCGGTAACCATTCTGCGTCGTCTGGGTACGCCATGTCTGGTTCATCAGCCAAACTACTCGATGCTGAATCGCTGGATTGAAGACGGTTTGCAGGACGTACTGGATGAGCAAGGCGTAGGTTCCATTGCGTTCTGTCCACTCGGGCGCGGTCAGTTGACGAATAAATATGTCGATAAGATCAAGGAAGAACGCGTCAATCCAACAGGAAATTTGAAAAAAGAAGCATATACGGACGAACGGATTGCCAAGTTCGATGCACTTCAGGCGGTTGCGGAGCGAAGAGGGCAGACGATCTCTCAACTGGCTCTGAACTGGATTTTGCGTGGTAACCGTGTAACCTCTGCACTGATTGGTGCAAGTCGTGTGTCCCAGATTGAAGAAAACATGGCTGCCCTTCAGGCACCGGATCTGACAACGGAAGAGTTGAATGAGATCGAAAGCATTTTGGACGGAATGGGTAATTATCCGTGGTAACGTACACAGTACAGCTGTGTGAAAATTATAGTTAGGTAAAACTAATGTAATATAAATGAAGAATGAAAATGGCGCCTACCTGATCAATCAGGAAGGCGCCATTTTGTATATGTCATTTTCTTTATAGGATAAGATCTATTATAATAGTTCATTAATTGACCTATGTTTATTTTTTCAGAATGAACCTAGTTCATAGCACCTGGTCCTAGGATTTAGGGTATAATATATAGAAGCTTTACAATTGAACTACGAAGGAGAGGCTCCATTTGAACTTTGAACAGTGGATTTCGCCTGAAAGCTATAACCTGACATCCGAGATGGAGAATCATCCATCAGACCGGATTGCACTTAGATGGCTCAGCGATCAACGAGAATTGGAAGAGATCACGTATGGTGAATTATTCAAGCAGGCGAATCGTCTTGCTGGAGGTTTGCGTGAACTTGGACTAGAGAAGGGTGATCGGGTGTTGGTCATGGTACCACGCCGTATTATTGCCTATGTCATTTATATTGCTTGTCTTAAACTGGGGATTGCCGTTATTCCTTCCTCCGAGATGTTACGGGCAAAAGATCTGGAATATCGTCTGCGTCACTCTGAGGCGCGGGCTGTTATTGTATGGTCCGAGACGACCTCAGAAGTGGAAAAGATGGACGCGGATCTGCCGTCACTGGCATATCGCATCGTGGCATCACCGAATGAAGAAGTTAGCGTACCTGCTGAAGGTTGGGTCAATGTGCATCAGTTAATGCAGAATCAACCCGAAGAGATGGCTGCGGTGGAGACTCATCGTGATGATACGGCTATCCTTGCTTATACTTCGGGCACAACTGGTAATCCCAAAGGAGTTGTACATAGCCACGGTTGGGGATATGCCCACCTGCGGATCGCTTCTTCATTATGGTTGGATATTCAACCTTCAGATACCGTATGGGCAACGGCTGCACCTGGCTGGCAAAAATGGATCTGGAGCCCGTTCCTGTCGGTACTCGGAAGAGGCGCGACTGGACTGGTCTACAATGGATCATTCCAGCCCAAGCGTTATCTGGAACTGATGCAGGAACATCAGATTAATGTCCTTTGCTGTACACCAACAGAATATCGGTTGATGGCCAAAGCAGATGATCTTGGACATTATGACCTGTCTCATCTGCGCAGTGCTGTTTCAGCGGGTGAACCGCTCAATCAGGAAGTTATTGAAATCTTCCAGCGTCATTTTGACCTGACTATTCGGGACGGATATGGACAGACCGAGAGCACGTTGTTAATCGGCAGTCTCAAAGATGCGCCTGTACGTATTGGCTCGATGGGTCAGTCAATTACACCTGGATTGATTGAAATTATTGACGATGAGGGACAACCTGTGCCTCCGGGTGAAGTAGGAGATATCGCGGTACACAAAGAGATGCCAGCTTTGTTCCGGTCCTATTATCAGGATGAGGGACGGAAGGAAGCGAGTCAGCGTGGCGATTATTTTGTAACAGGGGACCGTGCACGCAAAGACGAAGAAGGATACTTCTGGTTTGAAGGTCGCAGTGACGACATCATCATCAGTTCGGGTTACACGATTGGACCATTTGAAGTGGAAGAAGCACTCATGAAACACGCCAGTGTGAAGGAATGTGCGGTGGTTGCAAGTCCGGATGAGATCCGTGGCAATATTGTAAAAGCTTTTGTCGTGTTGAGAGACGATTCACTGGCTTCACCGGAACTGATGCGTGAACTGCAACACCACGTCAAGGAAATTACAGCACCTTATAAATATCCACGCAAGATCGAATTTGTTACGGATCTGCCAAAGACCAACTCTGGTAAAATCCGCCGGATCGAACTGCGCGAACAAGAAAAACGTAATAGTTAGATCATTTTGTATAGATGGAATTTTGGGGATTGTGCCTGCGTAGTGAAAGAGAAGGAATCGATTCTGCAGAATCGAAAGCGGTCGTATTTGTCTCCGAATTTTAACCTTTGAAAAATACGATGAAGAAAATTTGGAGACAACGACGATCTAAAGAACGATCCTTCGCTGTAACGGCCACTCAGCAGATTCCAAGTCACTTGCAAACCATGTCATAATATATGAAACAGGAGTGAACACAACCATGAGTCAATTTGAACAAACCTTTGAAAAGTCATTGGAACAATACGCAGAACTAGTTGTTAAAGTTGGCGTGAATATTCAAAAAGGACAGGATCTGCTCGTTACTGCACCGATCGAAACGCTTGAATTCACACGTCTCATTGTGCAAAAAGCCTATGCGGCTGGTGCCAACTATGTACAAGTGGACTTCGATGACGACAACATTACCCGCAGTCGTTTTGAGCATGGTTCCAATGACAGCTTTGACTACTATCCAGCCTGGAAAGCGGATATGATGGAGAAGTTTGCAGAAGCAGGCGGCGCTACCCTGACGATCAAAGTTCCAGATCCTGAACTGTATAACGGAATTGACTCCGACAGCGTTTCCCGTGCTACTAAGGCAGCTGCACACGCACGTCGCGGATATGCCAAATACACACGCAACCATGAAATTAGCTGGTGTCTGATCAAAGCACCGACCAAGGCTTGGGCGAACAAAGTATTTGCCGACATCCCGGAAGAAGACCGAATCAACGTGATGTGGGAAACGATTTTCAAAATGAACCGTGTAGATGGCGGAGACGCTGTACAAAATTGGAGAGAACACCTGGATACCCTGAATACCATGAGTGATCTCCTGAACAAAAAGAACTATAAAAGCCTGCATTACCGTGCGCCAGGTACAGACTTGAAAATTGAATTGGTCCACAACCACATCTGGGGTGGCGGTGGTAGCGAAAATAAACAAGGCGTGTACACGGTCGCCAATATGCCGACTGAAGAAGTATTCACCATGCCTAAGCGCAGCGGAGTGAATGGATATGTCAGCAGTACCATGCCTTTGAACCTGAACGGGCAACTGGTAGACCAGATGAGAATCACATTCAAGGATGGACAGGTTGTAGCGTTTACGGCAGCATCCGGTGAAGAGCATTTGAAGAACCTGTTTGCCACCGATGAAGGAGCACGTTATCTGGGTGAGGTCGCACTCGTACCACATGACTCTCCGATCTCCAACCTGAATCGCATTTTCTACAATACGGGTATTGATGAAAATGCATCTTGCCACTTGGCTGTGGGAAGTGCGTATCCATTCAACATGAAAGATGGCACAACCATGTCGAACGAAGAGTTGCTGAAGCATGAGTGTAATGTGAGCTTGACTCACGTTGATTTCATGATCGGTTCCGCTGAGCTGGATATCGATGGTGAGTTACAGGATGGTACAATCGAGCCGGTATTCCGTAAAGGCAACTGGGCATTTTAATTTCTAATCTAGTTAGTAGCAGTAATATTACTGAACGAAAAAGTGACTTCAACTTGAAGTCACTTTTTTTCCTCGTAACATGGATTACCCGGGTCTTACAGGCACACATATCTCGCAATAATGCTGATTGAGCAGCTCCCAACGATATCGTTCTATAACCGGCTTGTTGTCCATCCGATAACCACTTGTTTGTAAATGAGGGATGATCACATTCCATGCTTGCTGAATAGCTTCTGCCGTGTGCTTCACTTTACAGATGAGATAATCTCCGCCTGATAACTCGCCTATCTCAACAAACTCATCTTCCAGACGTTCAGATTCAGTGATAACAATACAGGCATCATATCTGCAGTTCTGAGGAGGTGTGCTCGCCGGGTCATCTTGTGGAATACCGAATAAAATTGCTGATTCATGAAGCAGTTGTTTTTTGTCTGCCCATTGTTTCAGCGTATTCATCGCTTGAGCATTGGCAGGCCCATACGGACCAACTTGTCGCACATAGGCGATACGATATGACGGGAGGTTTTCGATATACATTTCCATGAAAATCTTCCTCTCTGTACGATTTCTCTTACATATTGGATGCTAACATGGTATAAAAAAATTTGCTTAGGTAATTGTTGAATCCCGGTGACGAAACTCATAGAATAGTGATAATATGTTGGAAGACTGTTCCAATAGAGCAAAACGAGAGGGTGAGGCGTTAGACATGGATATTACTTATGCCTTCACGGATGAACATTTCAGGCAAGTTGTGTTGGATCGTTTTTGTGAGCAGCGGGATTTCATTCAGGAGAGTGACGTTTGTGAGGTTGAGATATTAGAACTCTCAAATCACAATATTAGCAATCTTGATGGAATCGAGTATTTCAGGGGTCTTCAAGAGCTGGATTGTGCCTATAATCAATTGACCGGTTTGGATCTAGCTCAGAATCACAAGCTGAGGATATTACGTTCCAGAGAGAATCAGCTTCTTACACTGAACCTCCGCTCCAATTCGGAATTGCAGGTGCTGGATTGCAGTTTTAATCGACTTCGCAAATTGGATCTTTCTCATAATTCCAGGCTTGTAATGGTGGAGTGTCATTGGAATATGTTATCGGAGCTGGCTTCGGAGCACCTTGAGCAGTTGGAGGAACTTAGTTGCAGTTATAACGCTCTTTTCTCACTTGAACTTGAACACAATAAGCAACTGCGGCGACTTGATTGCGCCAACAATTATATGTTGGAACTTGATGTAACAAGTTGTCCAAACTTGATTGAACTTCGTTGTAACCACAACCATATCAAACAGTTGGATTTTCGTTCAAATATGGTTTTAGAGAGTGTCCGTTGTTTTAACAACCATATTAGCAAGCTGGATATTCGCCATAACGTACAACTAAAAGAGTTGTACTGTTCCGAGAACAAATTAAACGAGTTGGATTATAGCGCTAATCCCAAGCTGGAAAGACTGCAGTATGCAGATAATCTAATGTTTGAATCCAATTATGAAGTTCCCGGTATGGGGTTGTTTCAGTATGACGTCTCGATGTCCAACTATCAGATGAACTTACTTATTCAGGATAAAGAACTGGTAGTCACTGCACAGGTTTCAACCAAGACAGAGATGGAGGACTTATCCCCATATATGGAAGAGACGTGGAAACGGTGGGACATGCTAGGTGAGCAGGCACTTAAAACCATTGCCGAGGGTCATCCGGACGAAGATATCAATGCATTGATTTTGGCTGATGCAGAATTTCAGGGAGATCAATATTTCCGATTGGGTTATGATGCGGGGGATACACCTGCTGGTCGACTGTACATATATGCGGAGTTTGACGATGAATTTCACATGTTGGATACGTTGATCTATGAAACGTATTAAAGCCACGAGATCGTGGCTTTTTTGCTTTGTTGAACTAAAGATTATTTACACTGACACTACGATGACAGAACAACCTTCCAATCGCTGTTATCCCCAGATTTTATTTCCATTCCTTTTCTAAAGGGGAAATCCGGGGATAGCGTATGCTTCCGATGCAGCTTTCTTTCAGAAAGCTTTTAGGCGAACGTTTCGCTTTTTCAGGTTTTTTCTGTCCTCTCCGTTATCGTGTAAATGTTAGTTCAACTTATATAATTGGTTATATTATATGTTATTCAGCGTGCATTTTGTTAAAGCTAACATATTCGTTAATCGGTTTACGGTAACCGCGTGGGCGCTGTTTGGCTTCCGACTTTTTGCCGATGGTGATCAGCATAACCGGTACGTAATGGTTAGGGATTTCCAGACTCCGTTGCAGTTCTTCCGAGTCAAAACCAATCATTGGACAAGTGTCCCAACCGCGATCCTGAGCGATCAGCATCAATTGCATGGCAGACAGGCTGGCATTGCGAATCGCATCCTCACGTTGGAAGAATCTGCCGCGAGATTCGTAAAATTCGGTGACACTTTGGGATTCCTGCTCGTATTGGAACGGAGTAAGAGCGCCCAGGTTCAGCAGGCCTTCGTTAATCGTGCGGATATGATGATGCGCGTTGACGTCGCCCAATACCACGATGACCGCAGAAGCTGTTTTTACCTTATATTGCTGGGAAGCTTCATAGACTTTCTCTTTCTGTTCCTCGTCTTTAATTACAAGATAGTGCGTGTGTTGCAGGTTAAAGGCAGATGGTGCAAATTTGTTCAGGGCAAACATTTCTTGCAGTTCCAAATCCGAAATTTCAATTCCTTCTTCAAAAATAACGGCCGATCTACGGTTTTTGACTAGATTCTCCAACGAACTCATGGTAGTTTCCCTCGCTTATGTATGATTTATAAACTGACTATAACACACTTAGTTACTTTATGTAAGTATTATTTTAGAATAAGACAAGGATTGTCTGCCATACGCTAAAATAAAGCACTAGAGGTGATTCATGAAAGCATTGATCGCAAAGTATATGGGAGGACATGACCCTCATGAATTTCGGGTATATGTGATCCAATCTTCGACGTTAAAACGTTTTGTAGTCGTGGAGATTATTCTAGGCCCTATCGTGTACAATGTCGCACTTTATTTGTGCCATAATGTAATACTTGCTGGAGTAGGCTCTTGGGCTGGAACAGAAGGTCTGAAGAGACTGCCACTGGTCTTTAGAAAAATCGTTGGGACATGATGAAGTGTGTAAATGAAAAATTGAAGCAGAAGAGGGCCAGTTGCGGCCCCATCTTCTCCTTCAGTCATGTTATCTATAGTCACGCTTCTTTTATCTAATCACATAACTGTCTAAGCTTTGGGTTCAAACTTGCCTTATTTGGCACGTTCCAAATACTGCTCGAGCGTAAGTTTCTGGTTGGTAATCTCACCAGCAATATATACCCCAACATAACGTACATGCCATGGCTCATAGGAGTAACCAGTCAATTTCTCCTGATCTTTGCCATAACGGATGATGAAGCCGTATTTGTGGGCATTGGCTTTCAGCCATTTGCCTTCTTTGGTGTTGCCAAAGCTTTGCTGAAGATCATAACCAGCCGAAGCGCTGGAGATATCCATGGCTAGACCCGTTTGATGTTCGCTTTGTCCTGGCCGAGCACTTGTTTTATTGGCAACAGCTTCACCTTTGATGCTGGCATTACGGTCAAAGATCGATTTCTGAGTCGCATACGAGCGATAGCCCGACACCGCTTTGATATCGATGCCGTCTTTTTTGGCAGCGGCAAATAATTTCTCTATCGCGGTTGCAGCCACTTTACGCATTTGTTTCTTCGGACTGGAACCTGAGAAGCTAAAAGGAATATTAGGTACAACCAAATCTTGAGGTGCATAAGTTGAAGGTAGATTTCTCTTTTTATTGACAAGTACAACCGTACTGGACACATTGGTCACAGTTGCCACATTTTTAATCGTTTTGATCGTACGACCAGGTGCATTATCATGCAGAAATTGAGTGAAGCTGGAGCTTGCCGCAGACGCGACGGAATTCAGGCTTGAAGTGATGGGAAACGTAGTAAAGGCAGAACCTGCTACAACAGAGCCTACGAGAATTGTAGATATGATGGATTTACGAGTAAAAGATTTCATGATGTGTGTTCCTCCTCGGAATATATGAATCTATATACCGAGTATACTAGAGGATTATATCCATAGGTTCTCCAATTGTTTCCGAGTTGTAAACAAAGTTTGCTATATAAGTTGAACCAAAGATATTTACACTGGACACTACGATGACAGAACAACCTTCCGATCGCTGTTATCCCCTGATTTTTTTGATTCAATTTTATAATGGTGAAAATCTTGTGATAGCGTATGCTTCCGATGCAGCTTTCTTTCAGAAAGCTTTTAGGCGAACACTTCGTTTCTTCAGGTTCTTTCTGTCCTCTCCGTTTCGTGTAAATGTTTAGTTCATCTTTTATAGAGTCTTTTTTGCAACTCTGATAGAGGCATATAAGGAAAAGAAAGTTAAAAAAACCGTTGCATTAGATGCAACGGCTTTTGATGTGAAGAGAGATAATGCTAGATTACTTCAAGTATGCTGGAGAGTGTATTACAACATGCAGGCGTCGGATCCACCGGAGCTTCCCGCAGTTACTGCACGGGTGTCACGGACGCGAACGTTGGCGCTGAGCACACCAGAATCACTGCTTAATTTGAAAGAAGGATAATTCTCTTCTGTATCCAGCTTCATGTGTTGTTCAAGGTTTAGCTGCTGCTTCGGATCAACATAGAATGGCACCAGATTGGTTTCAATCTGCGCGTCGAGAGCCGCAAGTTCATCAACAATGATAATAGCGATAACTCCGTTACATCCGCAACCTTCCAAGTCATAGATCACTTTGAAATATCCAGGTTGGTCATTCAAGCTTTCCGTTAATCGTTTTGCAGCCAAATCTGTAATTTGAATATACATATAGGTACACTCCTTTATATGTGGTCATGGTTGTAAGTGGTAAAAGAATTCATTCAGCTTCTATTCCCATTATACCACTTTGGCAAAAATCAAAGCCTTTATTTTCTTGACTGATCAGTCTGGAAAAGGTATTCTTTAGTTAATGAATAGGGAGGTGAGGTCTTAAATTGGGAAGAGCCAAGGAGTTCGACACGGAGACTGTGCTAAGAAAAGCAACGTCTGTATTTGGAGCGTACGGTTATGAAGGTACATCTTTGAGCTTACTGCTGAGTGAACTTGGCATTGCGAGGCAGAGCCTGTATGACACCTACGGAACTAAACATGATTTATTTGTCTCTGCTCTTAAATTCTATATTCAGCAGAAGACAGAAGCGGGAATCAGACTATTAAATGAATGTACAAGTGTGAGGCAAGGCGTGACCGAGTTGTTCAACGAAGCGGTTAACGTGTTGACAGACAACGAACGTCGTAATGAATGTTTCATCATTAATAGCGCGGTTGAACAGGCACCACAAAATCACGAAATCGCGGTCTTTATTCACACCACTAACCAACAAATGGAAGATGTTTTCCATACTGCGCTGTTACGAGGCCAGAGGAGTGGCGAATTGAGGCACGCTGAGGAAGAATTGCCCGGGCTTGCCCGTTTTCTTAATTATTCCCGACTCTCATTGACCTTTACAGCGAAGAGCGGTGCAAGCGCAGAAGCGCTACGAGATTTTGTACAGATGACCCTAAGGGCTTTGGATTAACGTTTTACATGATTTGAGTAAGAATTATTTACGTTTTCTTGAAAATGGACGCTTAAGGCGTTTATTTTTTGACTATTATAGACCGATTGGTCTGGAAAAAGAACACCAAACAAACTGAAGGAGGAAACAAGCATGATCAATGATAAACCGTTGACACTTATTACCGGAGCTAATGGAAAGACAGGAAGCCGTGTTGCGGCCATACTTCAAAAGCATCATTATCCGGTGCGTTTGGCAGGAAGAACTAAACCATCTCTTTCTGGTTCTGCCGATAATTATGTCTATTTTGATTGGTATGATTCCGAGACATATGCGCTGGCGCTGAAAAATGTGAATCAGGTGTACCTTGTCATGCCAGTCATGGATATGAACCCAGAAGATGCCATCATTCCGTTCATCAAGGAAGCATTATGGAGCGGAATTAAGCGATTTGTCTTGCTTGGCAGTGCTTCGATCGATGAGAATGGTCCTATATTTGGCAAAGTACATCAGTATTTAAAAGCCCATGCTCCTGAGTGGGCGGTATTACAGCCTTCCTATTTTATGGAGAACTTTACGGAGGGGCCGCATCGGGAGACGATGAAACAACTCGGGAAAATATACAGTGCTACGGGTGACGGGAAAATTGGATTTGTTAGTGCAGATGATATCGCGGCGGTGGCCTTCCATGCTCTGACAGATGTTGTTCCTCATAATACGGAGCATATCATTACAGGGCCGGAGACGTTGTCCTATGGACAGGTTTCCGACATCATTAGTCGTATAGTGGGTCAGTCTATCCAGCATGAATCTTTGTCCGATGATGAATTGAGGAACAGCATGATTCGCGCAGGAATGTCAGAAGAATACGCTGCTGCCCTCGCAGGACTGGATGTGCCTATCCGGGAGGAGGGGAGAGAAGATCAAACGACGGATACGGTGACAAAAATAACGGGGACTAGCCCGATTTCATTCGAGCAATTTATTCAAAATCATATGGAAGTATGGGAATAATAGAAGAAATATTTTCATATTCAATGAGAAGACGGTGCCTAGTGCCCGTCTTTTTGCATGTCTACCAGCATGTTGACATCGTTAATTCGAATATGGATCTCTCCCTAACAAAGGACACTAAGGAAAGCAGTGATTATACGAACACACTTTTGGGGAAATAGATGAAGATGAATGTTAGGGCGTGTCTGAAACACGCCCTAGATAAAGGGGCGAAGAGAGCGAATGATTCAGTTCGAAAATGTATCAAAACAATATCCTGATGGAACAACGGCTTTGCGTCAGGTTAACCTCAACATTAACAAGGGAGAATTGTTCGTCATGATTGGTCCGAGTGGATGTGGCAAAACCACCATGCTCAAAATGATCAATCGCCTGATTGAACGAACAGATGGAACAGTGCGCATTAATGAACGCCCAATCGATGAATACAACATTCACGAATTGCGCTGGAATATAGGATATGTGCTGCAACAGATTGCACTATTCCCGCATATGACAATTGCCGAAAATATTGCAGTTGTTCCTGAACTGCGAAAATGGAAGTCAGATCAAATTAAGGAGCGTGTACATACGTTACTGGACATGGTGGGTTTGCACGGAGATACGTACAGTGAGCGTAAACCGTCCGAGTTATCCGGAGGACAACAGCAGAGAATTGGTGTGTTGCGTGCACTCGCTGCCGATCCCGAGATAGTTTTGATGGATGAACCGTTCAGTGCACTCGATCCAATGAGTCGGGAGAAATTACAGGATGATATTTTGGATATCCAGCGTCAGATGAAAAAAACAATTGTGTTTGTCACCCATGATATTCAGGAAGCGTTGAAGCTGGGGGATCGCATCTGCATTATGAAGGATGGACAGGTTTTGCAGGTAGGCACCCCGGAAGAACTGATCCGACAGCCAGCTAATGATTTCGTACGTGAATTTGTTGGAAGTCCTAACACCGATACGAGTTCACAATCTGATTTTGATCTCGAATCCATCATGTCACCACTCTCACCGGGTCATGTGCCAAAATCAGCTAAAACTGCCGTTCCTGCATCCATTACGTTGACGGAGTTAGTTGATATCATGGCTTACCATGACCATCTGCTGGTTGAACGTAACCGCCAGATTATTGGCGAGATCAGTCGAGTTGATCTGATGAAATACTGGTCTGTTCAGTTACAGGAACGAGGTGAAGGACATGAGTAGATTCACGGAGGTGTTCAGTGAGCGCAAAGGTCAGTTGTTGTCTGCTCTGCTGGAACATATTCAGATCTCATTTATCGCATTGTTCTTTGCTGTCCTCATCGCTATTCCGCTAGGTATATACCTGACACGCAAACCAAAAGTGGCTGAACCCATTATCGGGGTTACGGCTGTGTTGCAGACGATACCGTCCTTGGCGCTTCTCGGACTGCTCATCCCGTTATTCGGCATAGGCACACTTCCTGCAATCATTGCACTGGTGGTGTATGCACTGCTTCCCGTACTCCGCAACACGTACACAGGCATATCCGAAGTTGATCCTTCCATGGTGGAAGCAGCGAATGCGATGGGCATGAATAGTTGGCAACGTCTAATCAAAGTGGAACTGCCACTGGCGATGCCTGTCATTATGGCCGGAATTCGGACCGCTATGGTGCTTATTGTAGGAACGGCGACACTTGCTGTCTTGATCGGCGCAGGAGGTTTGGGTGCATTAATCTTGCTGGGCATTGATCGGAACGATACCGCATTGATCATCCTTGGAGCCATTCCGGCCGCCTTGCTGGCGATTTTGTTTGATGTACTATTACGTCAGTTCCAGCGGTTATCCTTCAAGAAAACATTGGTTACCCTTGGTTCGCTGGCAATAATCGCGATACTTGTGATTACCATTCCCTTCGTGGCACGTGGTGGACAGAAGGATCTCGTCATTTCCGGGAAATTGGGGGCCGAACCCGAAATTCTCATTAATATGTACAAATTGTTAATCGAAAAAGACACAGACCTGACCGTTGAACTAAAACCCGGATTGGGCAAAACACCATTCCTTTTCAATGCACTCAAGTCGGGTGATATTGATATCTATCCTGAATTCACTGGGACAGCCATCTCCGAATTTATGAAGGAAACGGCTGTGAGTACGGATCGAACAGAGGTCTACGAACAAGCAAGAGACGGAATGTTAAGCCAATTCAACATGGTGCTGCTGAACCCTATGGATTACAACAATACGTATACGTTGGCCGTTCCAAAGAACATCGCAGATCAATACAATCTCAAGACCATTTCGGATCTCAAACCGGTGGAACAGCAGATAAAGGCAGGATTCACGCTGGAATTCTCGGATCGGGAAGACGGATACCTTGGCATACAGAAAAAGTATGGGATTGAATTCCCGAACGTTGCAACAATGGAACCCAAGCTTCGCTATGGTGCTCTTCAGCGCGGAGATATCAATCTCGTTGATGCTTACTCCACAGACAGTGAGTTGAGACAGTATGAACTCGTTGTGCTGGAGGATGATCAGGAGTTATTCCCACCGTATCAAGGCTCGCCGATGCTTCGTCAAGAAACGGCAGATCAATATCCACAACTGGTTGAGGTGCTGAATCAGCTTGCTGGCAAAATTACGGATAACGAGATGCGTCAGATGAACTATGACGTGAACGTAGAGGGAGCGAATCCTGAACAGGTTGCAGCAGAGTACCTTAAACAGGCTGGATTGCTGTAACTTCAGGCATCCCTGCAATAGATGCACCAAAAGGATGAGGAGGAACCATGATGACACAAGAAACGTATGACTTGATTGCAATTGGCACAGGAAGCGCGGCAAGCTCTGTTATCACCCGTTGCGCTGAAGCTGGCTGGAGAGTTGCTGTAATTGATGAACGTGAGTTCGGCGGAACGTGTGCACTGCGTGGCTGTGATCCCAAGAAAGTGCTGGCTGGAGCGGCTGAGCTGATTGACTGGAATGAACGGATGCAAGGAAAAGGAATTCAGGGACAGGCGACCATCAACTGGTCTGAACTTATGGCCTTTAAACGCACCTTTACCGAGAGCATACCTAGAGCAAGTGAAGATCAATTCAAACAGGCCGGAATGGATACGTTCCATGGTAAAGCTTCATTTATTGATGAAGACCATATTCAAGTTGGAGAAGAAGTGCTCCATGGCAAACACATCCTGATTGCTACCGGTGCAAGACCTGCGCCACTTGAGATTGAGGGCTCGGAGCATCTTCTATATAGTGATGACTTTCTGGATCTGGAACAGCTGCCGGATCGATTAGTTCTGGTAGGCGGTGGATACATTGCATTTGAGTTTGCGCATATTGCGGCCAGAGCCGGGACGGAAGTCCATATCCTGCATCGGAGTGAACAGCCTCTGAAGTCGTTTGATGTGGAGCTTGTAGAATCTTTGTTGCAAAAATCAAAAGAGATCGGCATTCATGTTCACTTGAACGCGGAGGTGAAGTCCATACGGCAAGAGGGGAACGCCTATGTCGTTCATGGCACGCGTAATGGTGCAGATCACCAGTGGCAGTGCGGACTTGTCGTTCATGGAGCGGGGCGTGTTCCCAATGTGGATGGGCTGGAATTGGAGAAAGCCAACGTCAGCTACAGCAAAAAGGGGATTACGGTGAACGAGTACTTGCAAAGTGAAAGTAATCCGAGAGTGTATGCTGCTGGCGATGTAACGGATACAAAAGGGTTGCCTTTAACCCCGTTAGCAGGTCAGGAATCCCGGGCTGTATCGTTCAATTTGTTGGAGGGAAATCAACACAAACCAAATTATAAAGTGATGCCTTCTATTGTGTTTACTGTCCCTGCCCTTGGAGCTGTAGGTATGAGCACGGAACAAGCCAAGAAAGAGGGCTACGAGGTGCAGGTAAATGATATGTCGAAATGGTATACTTACAAGCGAACTCATGAAAAATTTGCCATGGCCAAAGTGGTGATCGACAAATCAACCGGGCGTATTCTGGGTGCGCATGTGCTCGGGAGCAAAACAGAAGAATTGATCAACCTTTTTGCAATGGCGATTCAGTTCAATCTGACTATTGATCAGTTAAACACCATGAATTTTGCATATCCTACTGCTGCATCGGATCTGGGTTCTTTAATTTAGAAGTGATGAAGTGAGGATGAACCCCCCTTTGGGACGGAAGAAAGGATGAAAATAACGATGTCATCGGATTTTATTGGGCTTCATGAAGGCAAGTGGACTAAGGAACCCGTTGCTGCACGGATGGATGGGGATCGTTTCGTTGTGGAAGCTCGGGAAGGCAGTGACTTTTGGGAGAACACATTCTACGGGTTCTGTCATCGGGATGGACACGCCATGCTTGCTCCATGGGACGGAACGGAAGCGATTGAGGTATCGTTTGATCTAAGCTCATTCACCGAATTATATGACCAGGCGGGATTAATGTTATGGTACGGAGAAGACCAATGGATCAAGGCCGGAGTTGAGGTCAATGATGGTGTGGCACATGTTGGAGCCGTCGTGACGGATACGTATTCCGATTGGTCACTCTCTCCTGTGCCAGAGTGGGGTGGACGAATCGTAACAATCAGAGCCTCCTACAGTAATGAGGCTGTTGTCATTCGTGCTCGCACAGATGAGCATCCTTGGCGTACAATTCGGGTTGCACGGTTTGCCTATCCAACGAACAAACATGCAGGTCCATTTCTGTGTTCACCAAAGCGTGCAGGGTTCGAGGTAGCCTTTACCAAGTGGAGATCCACGACACCCGATCAAGACTTGCATACAGATCCGCCGATTACGGATTAAAACAAGTTAAGATGCACGATAAACAATAAAACATGAACAGGTGTATCTGGCTTAAAAAGCAAGACAACATGAATAAGCAAGTCTTCCATTAACGGAGGACTTGCTTATTTGTGTGTTTAAACTTTGGACTGTGAAAAGTCTCCAGTTACTCATTTCATCATTCACCGGGTACAGTGAGTTCTTTTCGCACATACAATAGAGTGCTTGCGAACTTTACTTGAGTTTAACGTTTATTTACTCGTGTCCGTATCCAGGGAATGGGGTTCAGTCTCTTTTTCACCCTCATCATCATTGGACTTATTGAACTCAAGCATACGCTCCTCGTAATCGTCCAGGAACCATAACGGGTCCATGCTGTCTTCCTCACCGTTGTAATTGATTACGATTTCGTCGCCAGCTTTGATGTCTGTATACGCGTAGAAGTCAAAGGTATGGTTATCAAAGTTGATATCGTAAGTAGCGTTAGGTTCATAAGAGTGGTTGATCAGACTGCCGTAACCGAGCAGAATTGCGGTATGATTCGCCCCATATTCGAACACGTAATCTTCCAAAATCGTTTTTTCGACATGCTCATGATCTTCATTTGGGTAAGGCACAACGGGTGCCTGATGGATAAGCGTTCCTTTGGCAATATCAACGGTAGCAAATACCCCGCGGTTAAACTCACCACCATCACCCAACTTGGATTGTTTCACTTCAATCATAATCTTCACCTGATGCTCTTCGAAGAGCTCCGTTCTATATAATAGTAATTCGTTAAGGCAAAATTTTAACCCATACTTTCATATAAGGCAAATTTCAGACAAAAAGGTGGAATAATTTTTAATATGGCGTTGAGTTGTGCAGGATATAACGCTTATAATATACAAAGAATTAAGTCTATATAGAAAAGGTGTCATGAATGAGCATATTAAATGTAGAAAAATTAAGTCACGGTTTTGGTGACCGTGCTATCTTTAACGACGTTTCATTCCGCCTGTTGAAGGGCGAACATATTGGTCTGATCGGGGCCAATGGTGAAGGTAAATCCACCTTCATGAACATTATTACAGGAAAACTTCAGCCGGATGAAGGTAAGGTGGAGTGGTCCAAACGGATGCGTGTTGGTTATCTGGACCAGCATGCTGTATTGAACAAAGGCCAATCGATCCGTGACGTACTTCGCGGCGCGTTCCAGTACTTGTTTGATATGGAACAGGAAATGAATGATATGTATGGCAAAATGGGCGATGTTACACCGGAGGAGCTTGAACAACTGCTTGAAGACGTGGGTACGATTCAGGATACACTGACAAACCAGGATTTCTACATGATCGATGCCAAAGTGGATGAAACCGCACGTGGTCTGGGTCTGACGGATATCGGTCTGGATAAAGACGTCAATGACCTGAGTGGTGGACAGCGTACCAAAGTATTGCTTGCCAAGCTGCTGCTAGAAAAACCCGATATTTTGCTGCTCGATGAGCCTACGAACTATCTGGATGAATTGCATATCGAATGGCTGAAACGTTATTTGCAGGAATATGAGAATGCTTTTATTCTGATCTCTCACGATATTCCGTTCCTGAACAGTGTAATCAACTTGATCTATCACATGGAGAACCAGAATCTAACTCGTTATGTGGGCGATTATGATCACTTCCAGGAAGTGCATGAGATGAGAAAACAGCAGCTGGAGTCGGCTTACAAACGCCAACAACAAGAGATCGCTGACCTCAAGGACTTTGTAGCGCGGAACAAAGCAAGTGTAGCTACACGTAATATGGCGATGTCCAGACAGAAGAAACTCGACAAGATGGATGTCATTGAGATCGCCAAGGAGAAACCGAAACCGCAGTTCAACTTCCGTGATGCAAGAACATCCGGCAAGCTCATTTTTGAAACCAAAGGACTTGTGATTGGTTACAACGAACCGTTGTCCAGACCACTGGATCTGCGTATGGAGCGTGGACAGAAGATTGCCCTCGTTGGTGCGAACGGAATTGGTAAAACAACCCTGATGCGCAGTATTCTGGGTGAAATTCAAGCTCTGGAAGGAACCGTTCAACGCGGTGAACATCTGGAGATTGGTTACTTCCAGCAAGAGATGAAGGATGCCAACTACAATACGTGTATTGAAGAGATCTGGAAGGAGTTTCCTTCGTATACCCAATTCGAGGTGCGTGCTGCACTTGCAAAATGTGGTTTGACTACAAAACACATTGAGAGCAAGGTAGCTGTACTGAGTGGTGGCGAGAAAGCTAAAGTGCGTCTCTGTAAGCTGATCAATAATGAAACCAACCTGCTTGTGCTCGATGAGCCAACAAACCATCTGGACGTTGATGCCAAGGAAGAGTTGAAACGTGCGCTCAAGGCTTACAAAGGCAGTATTCTTCTGATTTCCCACGAACCGGAATTCTACCGTGATGTCGTTACGGAGACCTGGAACTGTGAGTCGTGGACAACAAAAGTATTCTAAATAGAGGTTGTTCAAAAAGTCCGCTTTTGATTACGAATCATGTGCGAGCTTGCGAACAAGCTCGAAGCGTGAGAAAAGGCGCGAATTTTGCTTGCAGAACAAGCAGAACTCGCGCCTTTTTTGCGTGGTTTTAACGAAAAATGTTTGAGCCCAATTCACAGTTGACAGCTTGAATAAGGCAATAATATAATTCAGGAAAGCGATTACATTTATATATTAAAAACCTGTTTCACTGCATAGGGGCAAAGAAAACACGGTATTCCGTATGGGTATCATTGCACTTAGAAGGGAAGACGGGTCTTTTTTTACACTCCGATGAAACCGGTTTCATTAAAATAAGGAGGTGGACAAAAGCTCGTTACTGACCACTGGTTGCTGAGGATAGGCTGAACAACACCGCGCATACAAGAACCATGCTTTCATCTTTCACGCCAAAGGAGAGAATGAACATTGGATAAACTCAGGAAACCCATGATATTTATGTTATCTGCAACACTTGCGCTGTCTTCGGGACCGTTGATGCTGCCGAGTAAGGCGTATGCCGATCTGAGCAGTATACCCGCCACGTTGTTGCAGGACGATTTTTCGGATGGTAATTACACGGAATCACCTGCGTGGAACGTAAGCTCAGGCAATTGGGAAGTACTCGCGGACCCGACAGATACGTCCAACTTCACGCTTTTCCAGAGCGATACCAATGAAGGCATCATCTCTACTGGAGACTCCATGTCGGACATGACCGTGTCCATGCGCTTTTACACGGGAGCCGGTCAGGGGTATCCCGGAATATTGCCGCGGTTTCAGGATAAGAGCAACTTTTACTATTTTCAAATGCAGGTTCCCAATAATAAACTCGTTTTCTCCAAACGGGTGAACGGATCAGACACAACTTTGAAAACGGTGGACTATGCTTTTGCCAAAGATACATGGTACACGCTCAAAGTGGTGTTATCAGGTACCACCATTCGCGGGTATATCGCGGAAAACGGCTCCGATCGGTTGGTATTTGATCTGGTCGATCCTACATACGGGTCAGGTACAGTTGGCATTCGAAATAAGTGGCAGTCGGTACATGCAGATGACGTGACCATTGCCGAGCAGCCGCCAGGGAACGATATTCAGCTCTCTATTGCTGAGCAGACGGCTTCTTCGGTTTCACTGCAATGGTCTGAAATCGCGGGAGCATCAGCCTATCGCTTGTATCGTTCCTCTACGCCTGAAGGCGGTTATTCTCTGGTAACCAGTACCGGAACTTTGGAACACATGGATGAAGGATTGAGCGGGGATACGGTGTATTATTACAGGCTCGCTTATGAATACGGAGGCCTAACCGAATCATTATGGACTGCTCCGCTGGAAGTTCGGACGACAGCCGCAGCACCACAGGCTCCGGGCGAATTAAAGGCCGAAGCACTCAATGCCACGAGTGTGAAGCTATCTTGGCCCGCCGTGGACAAGTCAACTGGTTATCGCGTGGTTCGGGCCGAATCTGGCAGTGAGCAATACGAGCAGATATACGAAGGGAAAGGGCTCACATTCACAGATAATGCACTCGAGCCTGGCAACAGCTACAGCTATCGTGTGACGGCCTATAACGCAGCTGGGGAGTCAGCGGCTACTGTTGCAGAAGCCACGACATACTCTATTGACTCTCCAGCAGAGTTCGTTGCCACAGCTGTGACGGACACATCAATCTCTCTGGGGTGGAATGACTTGCCTGGATCTGATGTAACGTATATCGTGTCCCGTTCAACTAGTGCTACGGGTACGTATCAGCAGGTCTATAGTGGCAATGAAAACACGTTTAACGATAGTGGTCTGACGATGGGCACAGGATATTTTTACATCATTCAGGCGACCGTGGACGGCGTAACTTCTCCAGCATCCGCACCGCTTGGTGTTGCCACAGTTCGCACAAGCATTACACCAGGGCAACTGTGGCCGGATCTGGACGGTAAGCCGATTGATGCGCATGGGGCAGGCTTTTTCTATGATGAACAGACGGAGATGTATTACTGGTATGGTGAATACCACACGGGCGGATGGCCAGCTGTTGGTGTGCGTGTGTATTCATCCAAGGATCTGATGAACTGGACGGACCGAGGCATGGCTCTGACGACGCTTCAATCCATGGATGATTTTGACAATGACCCGTTGATCTCCGAATTGTATGCGGGGCGTGAAGACCGCGTGGATATCTGGGCAGATATCCGCAAAGGACGGATTATTGAACGACCAAAGGTCATCTACAACGACAAAACGAAGAAATACGTGATGTGGGCCCACATGGACGGCGACAAAGACCCCTATAACGATAATGCGAATTATGGTAAGGCGCGGGCCGGTTATGCGATCAGCGACTCTCCAACAGGGCCTTTTGTGTATCAGAAGAGTTACCGGATGGACAGAGCTCCCGAAGGGGAGAAAGATTTCTTCCCAACCGATAAGGGTATGGCACGTGATATGACGTTGTTCAAGGACGATGACGGCACTGGCTATCTGATCTACTCCAGTGAGGAAAACCTGACGCTCTATATCTCCAAACTGAATGAAGACTACAGTGACGTAACAGGGTGGCATAAGGAAGGACGAACGGATGACAAAGGCAATCCGGCACGAGATTCCACCTATCAGGCGGAATACGGCGTAGATTACGTGCGTGTGTTCCCGGGAGGGCAACGTGAAGCACCGGCGATGTTCAAGTATCAGGGGAAATATTATATTTTGACTTCCGGAGCTTCCGGTTGGGCCCCTAACGAAAACAAAGTGACGGTGGCGGATAACATTTTTGGCCCGTGGTCAACACAGACCAATCCGTTCGTGCGCACGTTGCCAACCGATCCTGATCCAGGCAAGGCATTTGGCACACAGACGACTTCCGTCATACCGGTTGATCCGGAAAAAGGCAAATTCATTTACGTGGGGGATACGTGGAATGGTGGCAATTTCTCGAATGATGCTGCAAAATACGTGTTCTTGCCAATTGAGTTTGGAATAGGCTCCGACATCGCGATCAAGTGGTATAACAGCTGGACACCTGATCTGCTGAATTCGATGGGCAAGGTTGATATTGCTGATCCGTTGCCAGAAGCCGTGGCGCTAGGCAAAGTACCATCCCTGCCAACAACATTGAATGTGCGCGACGGTGGAGCACTGGTATCAACGCCAGCAGTATGGACGATTGATTACCGGGCCATGACGGCAGAAGATTTTGCCAAGCCAGGACCGCTCACATTACAGGTAACCACACCGGAATATAACAACAAAAAGCAGGCAGTTCGCCTAAATGTCATTCCAGAGAATACAATTTATTTTGTGAACAGCGGGGGTTACGAAACGGCTGATTACAGTCTCATGGGTGATTATATGAAGGGAACGCTTGCGAACCCGGAAACGGCGGATCAGATGTACGCTCCGGCTGAGGGACGTAATTGGGGTTATGTCAGCGCAGATGCACTGGCATCCGGTTCGAATGGCGGGGATATATTCTCGACCGTACGTTATCTGAACGGTGGAAATGTCAGCAATTCTCCTAAAGGCACGGACTTAACCTATAGCTTTGATGTGCCAAACGGGTCATACGATGTGTACGCCGGATTCAACGATCCGTGGAGCAATACATCGCGCAGAGCGAATTTCATCATCAATGGCACCAATACCGGTGCAGTTACTTTTACGCCTGCCAGCGTTAGAGCCCACAAAGGCATCAGCGTGTCCGACAACAAACTGGAGTTGACCGTGCGCAATACGGCATCGCAGGACCCGATGATTAGCTGGATTATGATCGTTAAACCTGACGCCGCGCCACCTGCAAATGATAGTGCTGGTCTTAATGCTGATGCGTTGGATTCAACGAGCGCAACGCTTCACTGGGATGCTCATCTTGGTGCAGCAAGCTACAAGCTATACCGCTCAGATCGTGAGCAAGGTGAGTACAAGGTGGTCTATAGTGGCAATGGGCGGGAGTACACGGACAGTGAACTGAACCCCGGCACGGAATATTATTACAAAGTGGAAGCTTTGGATGCCACGGGGCAATCTTTAAGAGGTGTATCTTCCACTTATCAGGTTCACACGGCTCAGCAGAGCGCTGCTGATGTAGCCACAAGCATTACAGCGTTGGAACAGCCTTCCGCAGGTGCAAAAAAACTGAAGTTCCCTTCCGTGCCGCAAGGTTTCACGGTGAAGATCGCTTCCAGTTCGGTACCGTCGGTCATTCAAACCGATGGAACGATTGTTCCACCATCTAAGGAAACAACGGTAACACTGGAGTTGGAAATTACTCGAACTTCTGACGACAGTAGAGCCCTGACTATACCGTTGACAGTGAAGGTGCCAGCATCTGTTTCTTCCCCTGGAGGCACGGACCCTGGTTCGGGTGGTAATTCAGGTGGCAATTCCGGTGGAAATCCAGGAAATGGTTCTGGTTCATCCAGCAATGGTGGACAATCCGGAAGTGGTAACTCAAGTGCAGAGAATGCGGTACCACAACCTAAACCGGAGAAGGACCGTTCTGTTCTGGAGTTGCAGGGACAGTCTGATCAGAAGGGGGTAGTGCATTCCAACTTAGATGTTTCAACGATTAAAGATGCTTTTAAAGTTGCCCCTTCAACGGATGCTGGTCTGCGCTTGGTCGAACTTCGGCTGAAGCCGGTTTCGGGAGCAACGGCATATGAAGTATCTCTGCCTGCCTCTGCGTTGTTAGATCAGGGTGAGTCACATGTGTTCAACATTGTTACAGAGCTGGGGATGTTGGAGCTCCCTGCGACACTGTTAACGAAGGATATCGTTGGTGATGGGACTGCATCAATCCGACTGGTCAGAACGGAGCTGCCAAAAACAGTCTCAGATCTGCTTGGCACGCAATATGGAGTCCAGCTTGAACTTCAACTGGATGGTAAACCATGGCCATCGGAAAGTCAGTTAATACTTCGTCTGCCTTTCCAATCCTCACAAAATGCTCAGCAGGATCGGATTGTAGCATTTGCCATTGGAGCGAACGGTGTGGCAACCCCATTGCCGCAAAGTTACTACGATCAAAAAAGCGGGCAGCTTGTATTTTCCGTCACATCACTCACAGGAAATTATGCTGTTGTGCCTGTGGAGCAGACATTCACAGATCTTGCAGAAGTGCAGTGGGCCAAGAAAGCAATGGAGGCTTTGGCTGTTAGAGGTGTAATTGGTACAGAGGCAAGCGGTGATTCCACGCAGTTACATCCAAAACAGGAAATGACCCGTGGCCAATACATGCAATGGTTGATGGATGCGCTGGGCTTGAATGCTTCTTCCGGGAATGCGTTCTCTGATGTAAACGAAAATGCTCCGTACTACGAAGCAGTTACAGCTGCACGTTCGCTAGGTATCACCAGTGGTACCGGTGACGGGCGCTTCTTGCCAGAGTCGACGATCACTCGTCAGGAGATGATGACGTTGACAGTGAGAGCACTTGCGGCGGCTGGACTGGTTGACTCTGAGACGACTGTAACAGATAACCTTACTCGTTTCCGTGACGCTTCCGAGATTCGCTCCTATGCCAGGGATAGTGTGGCATTACTTGTGAATCTGGGTATCGCCCACGGGTACAACGGTGAGGTGAAACCACTTGCCGAAGCGACCCGAGCCGAATCGGCTACATTGTTATATGCGATGATGGGCAAACTGGTATGGAATAAATGATGATACATCAGAATCGTAGCGTGTGAAAAAGAAGGCTTACTTTGACCTGGAACCCAGGTTGGAGTAAGCCTTCTTGATTGTACGCCCGTCATGGGCGAAAAGTCAGTTACTCAACGAACGAGTAACCTCCTATCGTTTTGCAGTTGTTATCTGTAATATCTGCGAATTGTTAATTGTAATGTTTGCCGATTTGATATGCTTGCTCAAGCAAGCCTTCGATATGTTCTTTGGATTCTGAAATGGTTTCATAGAGGAATTCGACTCGGGATTCCTGCATTCTCGCATAGCCTGCGATCCCATTATTTAGATAGTTGGAAATCATGTTGTAATAGTCGTATTTATGGAATGAAGCCTCCGTTCCCCCAGCTAGTGCAATCCACAGTGCCTTTTTGGAGTTTGCCTTGTTCAGCAGCCCCATGTTCCATACCTTGTCCAGATAAGCTTTGAGCATGGAGGGAACGTTGTACCACCAGATCGGGAAAACAAATACAATGGCATCAGCCGCAAGCACACGATCCAGCTCTTTGCGAATCACAGGAGCATGCTGTTTATCGGGATTTTGCCAGTCTCGCTCATCTTCTACACGATATAGGGGATCGAATCCGTCATGATATAGATCGAGGATATCGATTTCATGGGAATTCTCCTGCATACCTTCTATAAAACGATTCATCACGGCAAATGTTAGGGAATCCTGTCTTGGGTGAGTAACGA
This sequence comes from Paenibacillus sp. GM1FR, assembly GCF_002803315.1. Lineage (NCBI taxonomy): Bacteria > Bacillati > Bacillota > Bacilli > Caryophanales > Paenibacillaceae > Paenibacillus > Paenibacillus sp. GM1FR. Next base: position 333,602 of record NZ_MKZL01000033.1, read on the forward strand.
CCAGTTTAACTTTCATGTAGGAGTAACCATCCTTTTTTCTTTTTATTTTGGTTAAACATTCTGACCAATGTTATTATAAGTTTCAAGACATCTTCTTGAGAAGTACGCACCTGGGAGTGCTGTAGATACTTTGGGGTTCTTCGGTTACTTTTAATAACGGATATACATATATGTGAATTATGGGGGAGTACAAGTGGAACAAGAAATGAAAAAATATGAGAGTGGTGTGCAGGCGATGCTGGAATTGGTCGGTGGAAAATGGAGGATTCTTATTCTGCATCAGCTGATATCAGGTAAAAAACGTACAAGCGAACTTCGCAGAGCCATTCCTGGCATTACCCAGAAGGTCTTAACCCAGCAGCTGCGTGAACTGGAAAAGAATGAAATCATCCATCGGATCATTCATCCCCAGATTCCGCCCAAGGTAGAGTATGAGATGACAGAGTACGGCTTGACACTGCAGGACATCATTGACCGCATATGTCTATGGGGAGAGAATCACTTGGACAAAGTATACGGAGATAAAAGCAGAGTGCTGGGAAATCATTTTAGTGACTATACTCCACTTTCAACTTCAACTTGAGCTGGCTGTCAAATTTAAAAATATAACAAAACCATCCTTGATTTAAAAAGGAGGGTTTTTGTTGTTTTTTGTCCTTTATCAGCGAAACTGATAAATGCTATAAAATCATTGAAATTGACCCTCAACACCCGGTGTGTTAGGTTTTAGAGAGAAGAAATTAAATTAATGTGATGATTTTAGTCGGAATTAAAATCGAAGCAATGCGCGAGGTGGCAAACAGTGGAACTTCAAGTGACAAACAGCCCTTTTAATCAAGAACAAGTTGAACTGCTTAATCGTCTTATTCCTACATTGACCGATGGACAACGTACTTGGTTGAGCGGATATATTGCAGCAATTCAGGCAAGCGCGACAATAGCGGCTCCAGCTAACCTGGTACAGGCTGCACCAGCTACAGGTATTGCACCTGTCAGTGCTCCGCCAGTATCCCGGGAAGTTACTGTGCTTTTTGGTTCACAAACCGGGAATTCCAGTGGCCTATCGAAAAAGCTGGCCAAGAAACTTGAAGAGCAAGGTCTTCAGGTAACGTTGTCATCGATGGGAGATTTCAAACCGAACGGACTCAAGAAAATTGAAAATCTCCTCATCATCGTCAGTACGCATGGCGAAGGCGAACCACCGGATAATGCGATTCCGCTGCATGAATTCCTGAACAGCAAACGGGCTCCGAAGCTTGAAGGACTTCGTTACTCGGTGTTGGCTCTGGGAGATACCTCCTATGAGTTCTTTTGCCAGACAGGTAAGGACTTCGATAATCGGTTGCAGGAGTTGGGTGGTACAGCCCTTGTACCACGCGTGGACTGTGATGTTGATTTTGATGAAGCAGCTGCGGAGTGGATGAATGAAGTACTGGCATCCTTAAGCAGTACATTTACTGGTGCGAGTACGGTAACCACGGAGGCTGTTACAGCTGCGGTGAGCGGCGGGGAATCCGAATATGATCGCACGAATCCATTCAAGGCTGAAGTGTTGGAGAATCTCAATCTGAATGGCAGAGGATCGGACCGTGAAACACGCCACATTGAGTTGTCTTTGGAAGGTTCCAGCCTGGATTACGAGCCAGGTGACAGCCTTGGGGTATTCCCTGAGAATCATCCGCGCCTTGTAGATGAATTGATTGCAGCCATGGGATGGAATGCCGATGAACGCGTGACCGTGAATAAAAACGGCGATCAGGTATCTGTACACGAAGCGTTGCTGCGTTATTTTGAAATTACAGCTGTGACGAAACCGGTCGTGGAACAACTTGCGAAACTGAATCCTGGGAGTGGCCTAACGGCATTACTTGCAGATGATTCCGAATTCCGTACAGTCATGAATAGCTGTGATCTGCTGGATCTGGTTCAGGATTATAATCTGAAAGGGATTCCTGCCGGAGAATTTGTAGCTGCTCTTCGCAAAATTCCAGCACGTCTGTACTCCATAGCGAGTAGTTCGAAGTCTTTCCCGGATGAAGTTCATCTTACCGTTCGGTCAGTACGTTATGAAGCGCGTGGCAGAGAACGTTATGGTGTATGCTCGGTACATCTGGCTGAACGAATCGAAGCTGGCGACACCTTGCCTGTATATATACAGCATAACCCGAATTTTAAGCTGCCTGAGAACCCGGATACACCGATCATCATGGTTGGCCCAGGTACAGGTGTTGCGCCGTTCAGATCTTTCCTTGGTGAGCGTGAAGAGACAGGAGCAGAGGGCAAGACATGGCTGTTCTACGGAGATCAGCATTTCGCCACGGACTTCTTGTACCAGACGGAATGGCAACGTTGGCTCAAAGATGGTGTGCTCACTAAGATGGATGTAGCCTTTTCACGTGATACGGAACAGAAAGTGTATGTACAACATCGCATGCTGGAACACAGCAAAGAACTGTACCAGTGGCTTCAGGAAGGTGCAAGCGTATATATCTGTGGTGACGAGAAAAAAATGGCACATGATGTGCATGCTGCGCTCACCACGATTCTTGAACAAGAAGGCGGTTTATCGCCTGAGCAGGCATCGGAATATCTGACACGGTTACAGCAGGAGAAACGTTATCAGCGGGACGTCTATTAATCACCGGCCCAGCCGGATTGCACCATCCCGCAGAGACGAGAGGAGAAAGCAGCATGGTTTATAATAACTTACTTAACCCACAGCGCACGAATAGCGATGTGGAAGATATAAAGATCAAAAGTGATTACTTGCGCGGAAGTCTGACCGAAACGTTGGCTGATCGTATCACGGGGGCTATTCCAGAGGACGACAACCGTCTGATGAAACACCACGGTAGTTATATGCAGGATGACCGTGACCTGCGTAACGAGCGTCACAAATCCAAGCTGGAGCCTGCATACCAATTCATGTTACGTGTGCGTGCTTCCGGTGGGATTGTAACCCCGGAGCAGTGGTTGATGATGGATCGGGTAGCGCATAAATATGCGAATGAGACGATTCGTCTGACCACACGTCAGTCTTTCCAACTGCATGGCGTACTGAAGTGGGATCTTAAAAACACCATTCGCGAAGTGAACGATTCGTTGTTAAGCACACTGGCTGCATGTGGTGACGTAAACCGTAACGTGATGTGTAACCCGAATCCGAATCAATCTGATGTGCATGCTGAAGTGTATGAGTGGGCATGTCAGGTGAGCAATCATTTGGACCCTCGCACCAGGGCTTATCATGAGCTGTGGCTGGACGGAGAGAAAGTGGTTGATTCCCAGGACTCGGACGAAGAAGTTGAACCAATCTATGGCAAAGTGTATTTGCCACGGAAGTTCAAAATCGGTATTGCTGTACCACCATCCAATGATGTGGACGTCTATTCACAGGATCTTGGCTTTATTGCTATTGTGGAGAACGGCAAGTTGCAAGGCTTCAACGTTTCCGTAGGAGGCGGCATGGGGATGTCTCATGGTGACGCCAAAACGTATCCTCAGGTGTCCAAAGTCATTGGTTTCTGTACGCCGGAGCAAATGATTGATGTTGCAGAGAAAACAGTTATGATTCAGCGTGATTATGGAGATCGTGCAGTTCGTAAACATGCTCGTTTCAAATATACGCTGGATGATCGTGGTGTGGAGTGGTTTGTCGAAGAGCTGACCACCCGTCTGGGATGGAAACTGGATGCGGCACGTCCGTATCATTTTGAGACTAACGGAGATCGATATGGTTGGGTAAAAGGTAATAATGGCAGATGGCACTACACGCTGTTCATTCAGAATGGTCGTGTAAAGGATGTTGATGGATATCCTCTCATGACGGGTTTACGTGAAATTGCCAAAGTGCATACGGGTGATTTCCGTCTGACTGCGAACCAGAATCTGATCATCGGTAATATTAGCAGCCAGAAGAAGAAAAAGATCGAAGCGCTGATTCAGCAGTATAATCTGACCGATGGTGCGCATTACTCAGCGTTGCGCAGAAGTTCAATGGCTTGTGTTGCGTTTCCGACCTGCGGCCTTGCGATGGCTGAGTCCGAACGTTACTTGCCGTCCCTGATCGACAAACTGGAGCCTGTACTGGACGAAGCCGGGCTGAGAGACAAAGAGATTGTCATTCGGATGACGGGTTGCCCGAACGGATGCGCAAGACCGATGCTGGCGGAGATTTCATTTATCGGTAAAGCGCCGGGTAAATACAACATGTATCTCGGTGGCAGCTTCACCGGACATCGCTTGAATAAGCTGTACAAAGAAAACATTGGCGAAACCGAGATTCTGGACACATTAACTCCAATGGTGAACCAGTATGCCAAAGAGCGCAATGAAGGGGAACATTTCGGAGACTTTGTCATTCGTGCAGGTTATGTTCCTGAAGTGTTGGATGGTCGACAATTTCACGCTTAATTGACCGGGTAAGATAACTGAAATTAGGACTGATTTAGGGCGGAAGCATTCCTTTATGGGGTGCTTCTTGTCTGCTATATATGGAGTGAATAGAGGTAACGTTAGTTTCTGCTGAGAGATTTATAAGAGGATAAACTAAGGTTAATCTTCAAATGGAGATGGATAATCACCGCAGTTATTCCCATTATTTCGTGTGTATTAACTTGTTGAAGTACGCTCAACAAGATATAATGGCATAGTAGAAAGCAGATTACATGTTGAAAGTGAGCGGAAACGATATGGGTCGTAAGTGGAATAATATCAAGGAAAAGAAAGCTTCAAAAGATGCAAACACGAGCCGGGTCTACGCTAAATTCGGCGTTGAGATCTATGTAGCTGCCAAGAAGGGCGAACCCGACCCGGAAGCGAACCGTGCACTGAAAGTCGTGCTGGAACGTGCCAAAACGTATAATGTACCCAAAGCCATCATTGATCGTGCGATGGAAAAAGCAAAAGGCAGCGGGGATGAGAACTATGAAGAGTTGCGTTATGAAGGCTTCGGACCGAATGGTGCGATGGTCATCGTTGATGCACTCACCAACAATGTGAATCGTACAGCGCCGGAAGTGCGCTCTGCGTTTAACAAAAACGCTGGCAACATGGGTGTCAGTGGTTCAGTTGCTTACATGTTTGATCCAACAGCGGTTATCGGTATAGAAGGCAAAAACTCCGAGGAAGTACTGGAACTTCTGCTTGAAGCAGATGTGGATGTACGTGATATCGTGGACGAAGACGAAGCTGTAATTGTATATGCAGAACCGGATCAATTCCACGCTGTACAAGAAGCATTCAAAGCTGCGGGTGTTACTGAATTCACAGTAGCCGAGCTGACCATGCTCGCGCAAAACCATATTGAACTTCCAGAGGATGCACAAGCTCAGTTCGAGAAACTGATCGATGCGCTTGAGGACCTTGAAGATGTTCAGCAGGTTTACCATAACGTAGAGTTTGTTTAAGATAACGAGACGATACGTGGTTTGATTGTATAAAAAGAGTGTCTGACCAATCTATGGGATTGGACGGACACTCTTTTTTGTTCGTTTACGAGTCAGACTGCAACGTTCCAGGGGACTGCTCTGATTTTTCCGATTTACCCCCACCGAACTTGAACAATATAATTCCCCCAACAATGACAAGTACACCAAGCAGCTGATTCCACGAAAAAGGAATTTGCTCCAGACCGAGCCACCCCATGGAATCAAACAATAGAGCAAAGCTCAGTTGGGATGTTAGCACAATTGAGATGGCATACGTGGGACCAAGCAGCTTCATCCCTTGCACGAGACAGAAGACCACGCCAACGCCGATGGCTCCACTGAGCCAGTACCAGGGTTGCATATGCTGAAAGCTGAATGTATTCTTGCCCTCTACCAGCAGAGAGATGAGGAACGAAGCAATGAATCCAGTGAAAAGCACCATCGTTGTTGTAGACCATGAACCGGTACGTTCATTGACTTTGCTATTAAAAATCGTTTGCAGACTGACAAGTGCACCTGCCAGTAGTGCAAGCGAAATACCTGTGATTAACATGGTTGTCGAACTCCTTATTCATAAATGTTGTGACCTGTTATTTCACGTAGACCCGCCCGGTCCTTGATCATAATCAATCCCTGATGTCGTTCAATTAACCCGTCTGCACAGAGCTTCTGGATGACCCGGTTCAGGTGTCGGTAACTGGTGCCGATCAGATTCGCGATGTCGGTCAGATTGAACGCGTCCAGCTCTTCATGAACGACGTTGCCCGCTTCTTCTGTTGAGATGGAGAGCAGGTAGCTGACTAGACGAACCTCAACGGGATACATCAGGTTGAAATTGGAAAAATTCGAGTCAATGTAGAATTTGTGAGAGATGATTTTAAGCAAAAATTTAAGTAAAGGTGCATAATCGCTGGCAAGCTCAGCAAGCCATTGATAATGAATGCGAAGCATCACCACAGGTGACACGGCCTGAACCGTATTAACAATATCGCTTTCACGGACATACTCTATGTCACCGACAACTTCAAGCGGTGTTTTGAAACAAAGCACCAGCGTTTTGTCCTGAGCGGAGGTGGTGAAAATCTTGATTTTACCCTCGACCAGTACGTACAAATATTCGGAAGTTTCCCCTTCACGACAGATCAGTTCACACTTCTCAAAGTGGCATAACGTCATATGTGTACGCAGGGGCTCGTGAAATACAGTTTCGAGTTGATATTGCTTCAGATATTGTATTAATTGTTGCTCGTTATGGATCTCTTGCACGCTGTGATTCACCCCCGACGATATGTTTCAATCCTTCTCCAAAAACTATAGTTTCATAATAATGACACCAGTCACCATTAAGGCAATGCCTAGAAATTGCGGCAGTTTCATCTTTTGTTTAACCACGCCGAACCATCCGTTACTATCCACCAGAAAAGTCAGGAACAGCTGAGCAATGAGCAGAGCCGAGATCGTGAATGTAACCCCAATTTGCTGAATGGCCGTCACTTCGCTGAAAATAATGACGGCGCCAAAAGCACCTCCAGCCAAGTACATAGGTTTTACTTGTTTGAGTCCTTGAAGGTTGGTGTCTCTAACAAACATTAGGATCAGCGCCGCTAAGATGAATCCCGTCAGTTGTGTAATCGTAGCGGCCTGCCATGTACCCATGTCGGTGCTAATCCGAGTATTGGCAACCCCTTGGAGCGTGATACACGCGCCGCCCAGTAATGCAAAAATAATTCCTCTCATATGTACGCTCCTTATTCAATCACTTCGACTTCTATTATTAAATGATAAATTAACTCTGAACGCCAAGGACAAATGTCCTGAGCTTTGAAGTCACAGCATCTAGAGTACAATAAAGAACTCGGGAAATCCAGATGGGGCTTGAAGAAATGCGTGGCATATGTGCTCAGTACTCATTTTTCATCATAATCTAACGAACCAGTGACACCTTATTGTACTGATCCGATTGAATTGAGAAATCTAACGAATCTCAGCGACGTTAAATGGGCTATGTTGGGTAGAAATGGGCGGTAAAACAGGGGGAATGGAGGCATAGGGTGTCTAAGATTCGTTACTTTTGAAAATCGGCAAATATTCGCTCAATAGAGGGTGTCAGGTTCGTTAGCTATCCAAGAAATGAAACGAGAGTCTGCCCAGCGTCCCCGGAGCATAGAAAGTATCCAAAGCTCCAGGGTAGGATAGGCAATGAAAATTAGAAGCAATCAGCTAGAAGATCGTGATCCTCTCCATACAAATCAAATGATCCTATTAGATCACAGTGTACACAGGCTTCTCGCCTATAAAACGAACAGACAATTCGGGAAAACGTTCTGCCAACCTGTCTGTTAATAGCTTCATTCCCGAAGCCTCGCTCTCGGCATGCCCCATCATGATCATTGCCTTGGACTTGCCTTGTTGCACAGCATCACGGATATATTCCGGTGTTTCCCATTCAAATCCTTCTCCTGCAATGATGAGATCCAATTGCTCATTCTGAATCAAAGGAATCGTCACATGTCCATTACCACGAAAACCTACCAGTACCGCTGCGCGTCTACAGACTATTTCCGCATTGCCTGCAACGCGTACATAATCGATGCCCAGGGAACTTTTCACATGGTGAGCAATAGCTTGGGCGGTGCGTCCTTCCGGAAAAGAAAGGACGTCTGCTTCCGGTAGTCGTTGCTCCACATAAGAGGACCACCCCAAGGCCTGAATCAGTCCTTCAGTAATGCCATCCGGTTGGAAGCGGTGGATGATATCATGACATCGATAGATGGAAATGCCTGCTTCGTCGATCAACTTTCTTTTGTCCACATAAACCGAATCATTTGCAAGCCAATCCGTATAACTGTGATGGTTGTAGAAGGGGGATTCATGCGCAATGATCAAGTTTGCACCTTCCTGTATGGCTTGTTCAATAACATAATGTGTGGGCATAAAAGCAATGATAATGCCTTTGACCTTACGATCAAGTGAGCCCGTAATGAGCTGATCTACCGTGTTTTCCGGCAGTTCAATGTTATCTGTGAGATGAAGTACAACGTCTTGAACTGTAAGATCCATAGAATGCATTCCTCCAATGACAGGATATAAAGTTAGTGTACCATGTTGACATCTGAAATCTACTGCTTTCCAGATTATAGGGTCGTTTTTATTGTTTTCGGTTAATACTAAAACATACAGATTACAGTCAGTTAAAATAACAACGGAGAAATGTATTGGCTGAGTACGGATGTGGATTCATATAGTTTTCTCAAACAAGAATAAGTATACTTACATAGAGTCTTTGCTTGTAACAGATTGTGAAAGGGGATAACTACGATGACAGCAACAACTATTATGGAACGTCTGAAGAGCGAGACAGCTCATTATCACAGACAAGTAGAACAGAACCCTTATGCAAAAGCCATTATGAATCAAACTGTGACAATAGAAGAATATAGAACATATTTAGAGAAATTTTATGGATTCCTGAAACCGCTGGAAGATCAGGCTTTACAACAGCCTTTCTGGGGAAGTACGGGATTGGATATCGAGATTAGAGGCAAGGCTGGACTGTTGGAGAAAGATTTACGAAATCTGGGTGCCAGTGAAGAAGAGATCAGCCAACTTCCGCTCTGTGAAGAACTGCCGGATATTTCAACACCTGCCCGTTTGTTTGGATACCTGTATGTAATTGAGGGGTCCACGAACGGTGGACAAATCATGACCAAGCGTTTGTCGCAGTTCCTGCCCATTGAGGCTGATCGTGGTTTGGAATATTTCAATGCTTACGGCTCAGAGACAAGAACAAGATGGAGCGAGTTTACGGGGTTGCTGCAGCAGTCCATCAGTGCTCCAGAAGATCATGACAATATGGTGCATAGTGCATCAGAGACTTTCCGACTACTGGACCAGTGGATTAATACGGACAAGTAACATCCCTTTCATCAACCCAAACGCCTGTAGGGCAGATTTTTTCACATTTAAAAGGTATCTATATAAGTTGAAATAATACATTTACACCTAACGGAGAGGACAGAAAAAAGCTGGAAAAGCGAAGCGTTCGCCCAAAGCTTTCTGAAAGAAAGCTGCATCGGAAGCATACGCTTATAACCGGATTTTTCCCTCTAGAAAAGGGAATCGATAAAATCTGGGGATAACAGCGATTGGAAGATTATTCTGTCATCGTAGTGCAATGTAAATAATCATTATTTCAACTTATATAACATCATGAGAGGGGATTTTCCTGGCCATGGCCGAACCGAAGTCCAAGAAAGAACAAAATTTGTTAAACCGCACACTGCTTCATCAGGGGACTTACACGAATGATCCTATAGATCTGAATAACTGTGATAAAGAACCCATTCATATCCCCGGCTTTATTCAACCTCATGGTGTTCTTTTGGCCATCAATACCAGTCATACGCCAACAATAGTTCAGTGTAGCCAAAATACGGAGGACCATCTGGGTATTGCCTATGAAGACGTTCTGGACATGCCTTTGGAAAATCTGATTGGCAAGGAAGATGTACGCAAACTTTTGGCTAGCAGCTTCAATGCAGCTGTAACCTCTGATTTGCATTACATGGATCTGACCATTAAGGTATCCGGTGAAGACCGGATCTTTTCTTCTGTTCTTCATGAAAGTGAAGGTCTGCTTATTCTGGAAATTGAGCCTTTTTATGAAAAAGAGGACATGGAGACTACCGACTTTGAATGGATATCCCGTTTCTTTGGTCGGATCAAAAGTACAGATAGTCGCGTGGAAGCAAGTCAGATTGCGGCTGAACAGGTGGAGGGAATGCTCGGTTATGACCGGGTGATGATCTATGAGTTTGACGAGCAATGGAACGGTAAAGTAATTGCTGAAGCACGTGAACAAGAACTCGAACCATTCCTTGGACACCACTATCCGGCTTCGGATATTCCAAAACAGGCTCGGGAATTGTATCTTCGCAATTGGCTGCGAACCATTGTGAATGTCGATTATAAACCCGTCGAGATTGTACCTATGCTCCAACCGCTCACAGGCAAACCGCTAAATTTGAGTCTTTCGGTCCTGCGCAGCGTATCTCCTCTTCATATCGAATATTTGCATAATATGGGTGTAGGTGCGACCGTTACGATCTCGCTTATTCATAACAATCAACTGTGGGGACTCATCACATGCCATCATTATTCGGCCAGATATGTACCCCATCGCGTACGGAATCTGTGCAATTTTCTGGGTGCGTTTTTCTCGAATGAATTGTTCCAGCGTCAGCAACTCGATGATTATCAAGCAGAGATCCAATCACGTGAAGCCGCTTCACGAATTGCCAACATATTTATCGGTAACACAAGTCCTACCCGAGTCCTTGAGGAATTACAGGGAGAAGAAGAGACGGTGTTAAACCTGATGGGTGCTGCCGGAGCAGCAATCTGTTACCAGGACAAGTTGTTGTTGTATGGTGAAACTCCGAACAGCGGACAGATTCGTGAACTGGCAGGTTGGCTTGCAGGAAAGTCCGAGGATTATAGTTATCATACGTCGAAGCTGAGTGCAGAGTATGAAACATCCAAAGCTTATCAGGATAAGGCTTCCGGAGTTATTTATGTTGCCATTTCGCCTGGACAGCATAACTACATGCTCTGGTTCCGACCTGAGGTCGTCCAGGTTGTTGATTGGGCGGGTGACCCCGCGAAGGCAGTGTTAAAGACAGATGATGGCATGCGGTTATCTCCTCGTAAATCATTCGAGAAATGGCGTGAGGTTGTAAAATCAACTTCGTATCCTTGGACATCCAAAGAGCTGAGCGTGTTACCTTTACTCAAAACCATTGTACGTCGGCAGACAGAGAACCAGTTGGTTCAGGCTGAAGAACAAGCGCTGCAGAATGCTCGTATTTTGCGACAAAATGAACAGCGTTATTTGCAGTTAATGGATTACTCGCCCGTGGCATTTTTTACTTTGACTGACGGTCAGATTATCTACTGTAATACGAAGGCTGCCGAGCTGCTTGGGTTCGAGAGTTCCAAAAACCTGATGGGCAAGGACTTCAGGGCGTTTGTACCTGAGCAAACGAGAGTGACGTTGCAACAGAATTTTGAGGAATTAAAGCACAATAACACAAGTTTGATTACCAGCCAGTCCTATTTCACCACAGCAGCAGGTACCTCATTGTTGCTTGAAATTACACTTGCTTCTGTTACGCATGCGGGTAAGCCATCTGTGATGGTCCTACTGCACAGTGGAACGTCTCACCATGAACAGGACAATTACACCGAAACGACGAGCCAGCTGCAGAGTTATCTGAGGACTGATCCGTTAACGGATATGCCGATCCAGACAGTGTTCAAGTCACAGCTTCAAGATGACTGGGATGACTGTTTACAGGAAAAATGCAGTCTTGGACTGCTCATTATAGATATTGATGATTTCCGTTCGTATAATGCAGCATACGGCCTTCAAGGAGGCGACTTGTGTCTGCAATGGATCGGTGAGGTGCTTACGGTGGTTAGCGAACAGCATGAGGCGCAGATCTCTCGTCTTCGCGGAGGCACATTTATGCTGAAATTGAAGAGCACAACGTCACAATATTCAGCTAAACTTGCAGAAGAGATCAGACAACATGTGCTGGCTCTACAGATTCAAAGGGAATCATCCGGTCCGAGTGGAGTCGTCACTGTTAGTGTCGGTGGTGCAGTACAGGTACCAGATGAGAATTCCAATGCATCCGAACTGATCGAAAAAGCGAGTCGAGCGCTGGCTCAAGCCAAAAGTGAAGGCAAAAATCGCGCAATTGTCGTGTGATTACGCCTGTGCAACGTTCGATTTGAAACGATACAATCATTATTTGAAAAGAGTTAAATAGACATGATGAAAAGAGGGCAGAAATGCCTTCTTTTTTGTGTCCAGGAATGTTTAAATTTCGTCACCGCAGACACAGGACAAGTGATATAATGATCCCTATGGATACACTTGTTCGTATTCTGTCTTGGAGGAGGGTGAGATAACGTTCTATGAAAGACAACTCAAGACAATTGGAATTTATGGAGATAGATCTGAGTGAAGAACCTGAAACAGCAACAGTTCCGGTTCCCGATCGTTCAACCATTGTGCAGTCTGCACATGATACGATGCAGCATCGTGGAGGCATATTGTCCTCAGAGAAACGTTTTGTAGAGGAAGCAAAGCAGTGGGCAGAGATGGAGGGGGATGTATCCCCGTGGGTTCCCTTTATGAGTTACTGGCCAACGTATGGCGTGATGAATGAAGCCCAGCGCAAGTGGTATATGTTTTGGAGGAAGGAAGTACGTCAGGGGAGATACCCGGATACCGATCTGTCCTATCTATTTGTTCATATCTACGAGTTAATTAACGGCATTGGCTGGCAGAATCCTCAGGATGGTTATGATCAATTGAAGCAGCTATGGGTGAACTACCGTGAACGGCTGCCCCAATTAAATATATATATGCAAGAGTGGATGGTCGATTATGTGCTGGTCCATCAGATGGAGATGTCCTTATCCGAGGTCATGGGCCTTTCGGGCGGATACCTGCCAGCAGAGATGCTGGATAGGGAGCTGCAACGCATTTTACAGGATAATGTATCGGATATATCGCTGAATATGCTGCAAAGATATTATGATTACGATATTACGCTCAGTAAATTCTACAGAGATGGCGGCAAAGAAGTGATGGAGCAGTACATCCCGCGGGTCATGGCCTTGGTTGATTCGTACCTGGAACGTACGCGACAAGTTGGACTGTTGCCTGAGTGTGATCCTAACGATGAACGCACGATGGAGCGCATTCTGTTTCGCAAAGCAGTCTATGATGATTCGATCTATGGAAGATCGGTATCGTTCAGATATATGCCCATAGGTGAACAGGCTGAATTTGTGCAGATGGTTACGCGGATCTATCGATGTACTGAAAATAAACTTCGTGAACGGCTCGGATTCAGAGGCAGATTGCGAGGACAGACTCTTGAACCCGAACTTGCAAATCTGATTGAACGTTACCTGGACAAGGCTTATGCGATCGAGCAGGCTGAGACTGTGGAGCAACCAATGATTCGTATTGATACAGAGAAATTGGCGTCGTTACAGCAGGAAAGTGAGTACGTGCGATTGGCGCTTACAATTGAGGATGATCACCCTTCTGAAGTGAAGGATGAAGAGGTTAACAACGCAATTGTTACAAGTAATCCATTCGATGCGCTAGAAGCAAGGGATGAGATTGCTCTAACTGAAGGTTCCATGGAGTCGGAGCCATCCGCAGAAGAGATTGCAACAGGAGCGCAAGTAGAATCGATTAGGTTGCAGTGGGACGAGTCTGCTGAGGCTGATCTGGATGAAGAATGGCTGCTCTTTGCCAAGGAACTCTCCCCTCAGCAGGTACAGACGATTCATGTTCTACTTGGCGCAAGTCCAGATACGGAGCTGATGCGTCTGGCTGAGCAATATGGAACGATGCCTACGCTTCTGCTGGATGAAATTAATGATGTGGCTATGGAAACGATCGGTGATCTTCTGATTGATGGTGATCGGATTGTTCCTGATTATATAGATGTGTTCGAACATGTGAAGAGGTGATACGCAGTGACAGAACTTAAAATACCAAAGCGGCTGACCACCGCGCTTGTAAATTCATTGACAGCTGGTGTTGTCCCGCGCATAGGACTGGAGCAGATTGCTGTTGGTCGGAAACCGGAAGTGGAAGCCATCTTGCGGGATATGGATAATATTGCCGAGGGAGGCGCAGCGTTTAAACTCATTACGGGTCGTTACGGCAGCGGTAAAAGCTTTCTTTTGCAAATGATTCGTAACTATGCGATGGATCGTGACTTCGTTGTTGCGGATGCGGATCTGTCACCTGAGCGTCGATTGGTGGGAACCAAAGGGCAGGGACTTGCGACATATCGCGAACTGATGACTCGTCTGTCTACACGCACACGCCCGGATGGGGGAGCGTTGGAGCCGATTTTGCAAAAATGGATCGCAGGGCTGCAACAATCCACGATGCAGAGTCAGAACCTGCGCCCGGATGATCCCGCTTTGCCGCTTGAGGTAGAGAAACAGATTTATGCAGTGACGGGGGAGATGCAGAATCTGGTTCACGGCTTTGATTTTGCCAAAGTACTGGCGTCATACTGGAACGGGTACAAGCTGGCTGATGATGATCGCAAACAGGCGGCCCTTCGCTGGCTTCGAGGAGAATTTGCAACCAAAACGGAAGCGAAAAAAGAACTCGCTGTTGGGGTCATTATTGACGATGATAACTGGTATGACTACTTCAAATTGTGGTCTGAATTCACAGCGCGCATTGGTTACAAAGGATTGTTGTTGTTCATTGATGAAGCGGTGAATCTGTACAAAATTACAAACAGTGTCTCCCGTCAAAGCAACTATGAGAAATTGCTGACCATGTTCAATGATACGATGCAGGGCAAAGCGGAGCACCTGGGCATATTTGTAGGTGGTACCCCGCAATTTGTGGAGGATGAACGGCGCGGACTATACAGCTATGAAGCGCTTCGCTCCAGGCTTATTGATGGTCGTTATGCAGCCAAAGCGTATGCGAATTACACAGGTCCGATCCTGAAGCTGGCGATGTTATCGCATGAAGAGATTCTGATTTTGCTCCAGAAGCTGCGGCAGATTCATGCCCTGCATTTTGGATACAGCGCAAGTCTGACGGATGAACAATTGGTTGATTTTATGCAAACGGCGGTGAACCGGCTGGGTGCGGATGAATTGCTGACCACGCGTGAAGTAGTACGAGACTTTATGGATGTTCTGCATACGTTACACCAGAATCCTGAAGTGACTTATACTCAATTACTTGGCGAGCGGGTTGCCAAACCTCAGGAAACGGGTAAAGGGGCAGATGCTTCCGCGAATACAGATGATCTGGACGACTTTCTGGCGGAGTTTGAATTATGAGTGATAATCCGTTCTATCGGCTGGCGCCGTTTGTTCAGGAATTTATATATAAAAAAAGATGGGAGTCGCTTCGTCCTGCCCAGATTGAGGCCTGCAATATCTGTTTTCATACCCCGCATCATATGCTGATTGCGGCGGGAACGGCCTCCGGCAAAACGGAGGCGGCTTTTTTTCCTGCATTGACCGAGCTGTATGAACGGCCTTCCAAGTCGGTTGGTATTTTGTACATTGGACCTCTGAAAGCCCTGATTAACGATCAATTCGAACGTCTTAAGGATCTGTTATCCGAAGGAAATATTCCGGTTTGGCATTGGCACGGGGACGTACCTCAGGCGGAGAAAACAAAACTGATGAAAAATCCGTCCGGTGTGCTCCAGATAACGCCAGAATCGCTGGAAGGTCTGCTCATGAATCGACCGAATGCAATCCCGGCGCTGTTTCATGACTTGCGATATGTCATCATCGATGAGGTGCATGCTTTCATGGGAGCGGATCGGGGCATTCAAGTACTCAGCGAGCTTGCCAGAATCGAGCGTATGGCTGGCTGTGCACCGCGAAGAGTGGGTTTGTCGGCTACACTTAGTGACTATGATGCGGCTACATCCTGGCTTGCTGCCGGAACGCAGCAGGGGGTGGATGTGGTCTCTTCACCGGGGGGCCGCAAGCTGCGACTGCGGGTGGAACATTTCTCCTTTCCAGATGCACAGGACGAGGAGCAGGCGGAGCAGCTTCATAACGCACGTAAAGCGTACTACGACTTCATCTATGAGAGCACACATCGTAAAAAAGCGCTGATCTTCACCAACAGCCGAACGGATGCTGAAGTCACCATTCTTGAGATGCGGCGAGTCGCGGCTCGCAGGCAAGAGCGTGATGTGTTCCATGTGCATCATGGAAGTATCTCGGCCATGCTGAGGGAAGAGACGGAAGCTGCCCTGCGCACCGGATCGGGGCCCGCGGTTGCTGCGGCAACGGTCACGCTTGAACTGGGCATCGATCTGGGCGAACTGGAACGTGTGGTTCAGCTCGGTGCACCGTATAGTGCGTCCAGCTTTGTACAGCGTCTGGGACGTTCAGGGAGACGAGAGGACATGGCTTCGGAGATGCTTTTTGTATGTCCGGAGGAAGAGGACGAGGAAGCGCAATTGCCAGCACGTATGCCGTGGACGTTGATGCGTGCGATTGCTGTTATCGAACTCTATGTAAAAACGAAATGGGTCGAGCCGCTTGAAGCCCGCAAAATGCCCATAGGTGTGCTCTATCATCAGACGATGAGCATGTTGAAAAGTATGGGGGAGGCGGAGCCGAGAGATCTTGCAGAAGCCATCCTTTCGCTGGCTCCATTTGCGTTGATTAGACCTGATCAATATCAGGTATTCCTGAATTACCTCATTGAGACGGATCATCTGCAATGGACAGAGGATCGAACATTGATCATCGGTCTGACAGGTGAGAAAATTGTGAATAATTATCGCTTCTACGCCGTGTTTAAAGACGATGAGGAACATAAAGTATTAAACGGCTCAGAAGAGATTGGTTCAATTACAACCGTGCCCCCACCTGGCTATTGCTTCTCGCTCGCAGGAAAACTGTGGAAAGTGGAAGAGGTTGATCACAAGCACAAGGCTGTGTATGTGAAGTCTGCAAAAGGTAAGGTAGATACGTTATGGCTTGGAGCGGGAGGAGATATTCATACGTCGGTAGTACAGAAAATGCGTGAAGTGTTGTCCGACTCGACCATCTATCCCTATCTGTCACCACAAGCCGTCAATCGACTTGAACGGGCGCGCCGCCTAGCTCGTGAAAGCGGACTGTTAAAGCAGGTCGTGATTCCGGCAGGGGGAGATTCGATGTACGTTCTTCCTTGGGTGGGAAGTAAATCATTCCGTACATTGGAGCGCCTGATGAAGCATAATCTGTCCAAGAAACTTGCCTTGCGTTCGGTTGTGCCCATGGAGCCATATTATTTTGTAGTATCCGGCAAGGTCGACGAACGAACATTGTTAGCCGAGATCATGAGTGAATGTCGAACGGCTGAAGACGCATCTGCGTTACTGGCTGAAGATGAAGCGCCTTATCTGGGCAAGTATGATGAATTTGTCGCGCCGCCTTTGATCCGTGAGGCTTTTGCCGTAGATGGGCTGGATCTGGAAGGATTGAAGGCAGGTTTACAGCAAACATTGGAGTGGGACTCCTCAGGCTTCAATCGGACATGACGTTTTTACGTAATCAGAGTACTCGAAGAATGGTACAGCGATCGAAGCGACTCGGTGTAATAATTTAGTTCAACTTTTTATACGGAATAGGGTTGACACCATCTCACCTCCCATGTAATATATGAAAAGTCGTCACACACGAATTACATCAAATTGCATATATCATTTCGTATAACCTCGCAGGCCGAAAGTGTACACAGGGCGAGGGTCTCTACGGGAAGCCTATACTTCCTAACTACGATGCCAAGGAATCAATGTATTCCTTGCTCGTAGTTAGGATTTTTTGCATTTAGATGGTGTCTGTGACCTTGGCATGAACCAACATGCGGGCGTATTTTTCTTATCATCAGGAGGTTTATTCACAATGAAATATTATCTGTCCGTTCTCGCGGGAGCGATGAGCTATGGCATATTATCCACGATTGTGGTTCTGGCGTACGGCGAAGGATATAAACTTGGAGAGGTTGTGGGAGCACAGCTGATCACGGGTTTTCTTCTATCCTGGATGCTGGCGCTATACACAAAATTTAGAACAAAACGTAAGTCACAGGCAAATGGCAAAGCATCAGGAGCCGTGGCACAGGTATTCAAGCGGTTGACGTGGAAACAACGTCTGATATTGATGGCTGCTGGAACACCAACCGTAATTACAGGTCTCGTGTATTATCAGTCTTTGCGTTACATTCCGGCTTCACTTGCCATTATCCTGTTGTTCCAGTTCACTTGGATTAGTGTATTGATTCAGGCGATAAGCAAACGTCAACGTCCAGACAAAGTCACGTTCCTGACGTTGATCATTCTGTTTGGTGGAACTTTGCTGGCAGCGGGTTTCCTGGAACAAGGATTGGGTGAGTTCAACGGTCTGGGTATTGCTCTTGGACTAATGGCAGCCGTAAGTTATTCCCTGTTTGTCTTGTTCAGCGGTAAAGCGGTTCCTTCAGCGCATCCAGCCTTCCGCAGTGCGTGGATGGTTACAGGCGGATTGATCCTGCTGTGCATTTTGTTCCCACCGACATTCCTCTTTAACGGATTGATCTGGAGCCAGTTGCTTGTATTTGGATTGCTACTTGGATTCTTCGGGGCATTCATTCCACCAGTACTGTTCGCTATCGGCGTTCCGCATATTGGTGGTGATATGGCCGGAATCCTTGGTGCAGTTGAGCTTCCAATTGCAGTATTGTTATCCTCAATCGTGCTCCATGAGCATGTCAGCGGATTGCAGTGGTTCGGAGTTATTATTGTGCTCATTGGTGTAGCCCTGCCAGAGTTGTATAAATTACGCATGAGACGAAGTCGAAATACACCGATCTATTCCTGAGTTATATAAAAAGGGATATTGCAAAGCATGAACGGGAATACCCGTAGATAAGCCTGAGAAATCAGGCTTTTTCTATTGAGGTAATATGGCTCAATCGCAATAGCCCAGAGGGGTCATTTTCATTGTCATGCGAATCAGGTATGCTTAATGAATACATCCGTCTGTTGATTGAATATTGATGGGACATCGAATGAGGAGTGTTTATATGAAAAGCTGGTTTGGAAAAACATGGCCTTGGTTAACGCTGGGTCTGACCGTTGTTGTACTGCTTGGATCATTTTTGGTTTATTTTATGGGCAAAGACGTATCCCCGGGATCGGGAAGTGCAGTAACAGCACAAGCTGAGACTCCGGAGGATTTGAAGGGATATGAAGTCATTGATGTGGACGTGAGCAACGATGGTTTTGGACCAGACGTTATCGAGGTGAAAGCTGGCGTACCGACCAAAATCAACTTTATTCTGACCCGGTCGGTGACACATGTGAAATCAGTGGGATCACAAAAGCTTGGCATGGATCTATACATGCAAAAGGGACCCAATTATTATACGGTCGACAAAGATCTGCCCAAGGGAGAATATGAGATCCATTGCGGCATGTACATGATATATGCAACGATTAAGGTCGTATAAGCAGAAGGAGCAAGGTTTCGGGTCACCGAGCTTTGCTCCTTTTTTTGGTGCGTGATATCATGGAAAAGTGGGTAAAATCGATCAGGAGGTGGCGAAATGAAAGCGCTATTTATTGGAGGGACAGGCACCATCAGTACGGCCATTACGGAGATGCTTGCACAGCAAGGCTGTGAACTGTATTTAATTAATCGTGGCAATCATAACGATGACTTACCTAGTGAAGTCAACGTACTTCAAGCGGATATTAATGACGAGGCACGTGTAGCGGAACTGATAGCTGATCTGGAATTTGATGTTGTGGCGGATTTTATCGCTTTTGTACCGTCTCAATTGGAGCGAGATTACCGTTTGTTCAAGGATAAAACCAAGCAGTTTATATTTATAAGTTCAGCATCAGCGTATCAGACTCCTCTGGCTGATTACCAGATCACGGAAGGTACGCCCTTATCGAATCCATATTGGGAGTATTCTCGCAACAAGATTGCCTGTGAAGACTATCTGATGAAACAATACCGCGAGCATGGATTCCCTGTGACCATCGTGCGTCCGAGCCATACGTATGGCGACAAATCGGTACCTCTCGGTGTTCATGGTGCTCAAGGCAGTTGGCAGGTTCTCAAGCGTATCCGTGAAGGAAAACCCGTTATCATCCATGGAGATGGCACCTCACTGTGGACCATTACGCACAATACTGATTTTGCCAAAGGGTTTATCGGGCTGATGGGTAATATCCATGCCATTGGTGAATCGGTACATATCACCTCGGACGAATCCGTCACTTGGAATCAGATTCATGAGATTATAGCCGGCGTGTTGGGCGTTAAGCTTCATGCGGTACATGTACCCTCCGAGTTCTTGGCAGCATGCAGTGATCAGGATCTTCGCGGCGGATTGCTGGGTGACAAAGCCAATACCGTTGTGTTTGATAACAGCAAGCTGAAACGGCTTGTTCCGGAATTTGTAGCAACGACAAGAGCCGATCAGGGCATTCGACGTACGATTGAGCATATTCTGGCGCATCCTGAATTACAGACCGAAGATCCGGAATTTGATGTATGGTGTGACAAGGTCGTTGGCGCATTGGACGAAGCGTTATTAAAGATCAGAGATGAGAAATGAGAAGTAAGGCGTTCATGATCAAGTGTTTACATTCATGCGCTTAATCGTTATAATCAAGAAAAAATGACACTTGTTAGGGGAGGCACCCCAACTTAGGACATCGTTCCTTTGTTGGGGTGCCTCCCTTTTTTGTGTGCCAAAAAGGAGAGTAGACGTTGAAGAAATCAGGAAAACGTGTGAAGAAACAAGCGGAACAGCTAACCAAAGTGGTGCTGGCATTTGCGTTATTATCACCTCAAGCCCTGTTGCTTGATTGGGGTGCAGCCACGGTAATGGCTGAAACAGTTGAAACAATCGGGATTGTATCCGATACGTCCAGCATGAAGGCTGTACAGTCATCCAAGGTGAAAGTAGAGATGAACAGTGATGGTAAATACAGAATTGTATTACTACCAAACACAAATGTATTTTACGGTGGTGATACAGGGAATGTATCCACCATTATCGACCATAACGGATCTCCCGTGAACTTCAAAACATTGCCGCTGAATTATTACCGAATTAACAATAATGTGATTGAAATGTCCCGGCAAAAGGACAATGTGGAATATATTTTGCGTGTATCTATCGTTAATGCTACCTCACAAGGTGGGTACATGAAGGTTGAACTGGAAGCCATTAACCGTAGCGGAACGGCACTGAATTTGGGTGGAACATTTTATTGGGATACGATGGTGAATGGCAATGATGCATCTCCGTTTGAAGTCATCGAGAATGGATGGCGCAATTACAGCGGCGGTGTACAGGTCACGGCTTTTTATACGAATACGTACAATGTTGTGAATGCAGATCGCATATACATGGGACAGTACAGTGGTCCGGACAATGCGCAGCTAACAGGGGGTTCTTCACCTTCGTCATTCACTCCAGGCCAGACCGTTACGGCTAGTGATACAGCCGCGCAATTCTGGTGGAATGCCAAAGCAACAGCGAATCAGGCTTCACGCAAATTTTCAACGATCGTGGGAATCGGCCCTCAGAACGTTCCGCCTTCATTTACACTAACGGCTCCTTCTTCGGGGCAAACGTATTACAAAGGCGAGCAACTTCAGATCTCTGGTACAACACGAGATACGGATGTAGGCGACCTGTTGACCGTGAAATGGTCCATTGATGGTGGGTCTGAGAACATTTTGACCCAGATGACCGCGACGGGTTCGAATCAGTCTTTCAACACCAATTACAAATTGCCTGACACCCTGCCAGATGGTACGCACACGTTGCAAGTATGGGTCATGGATGACAAAGGTGGGGTGTCCTCAGCAGGAACCATTAACTTTACAGTAAGAAGTTTTGTTGTGCCCGGAACGCCGACATACACATTGGTTAATTCTAATAATTTGACGGTCAACTGGGATAAGAAGGCGAATGATGCATCCGTTACATATGAACTGAAAAATATGACAACGAATCAGATCGTGGATACAGGTACATCAAACAGTCGGCAGGTGACTGGACTCACTCCGAATACCAGTTATTCTTTTGCAGTACGGGCCAAAAATTCAAGTGGTTCCTTCACGGGGTACTCCAGTCCATCCACCAAATATACATTGGCGAATCCACCCGCTGCTGCGGCTGTGACACAATCAGGCAACTCAGTTACAGCGAGTTGGAATAATAATAGTAACCCTGCGGGCACCCAATACAAAACGGAAATACGCAGTCCAGGCGGGCAAGTCCTTGTAACAGGAACAACAACGTCCACACGTACAGCGTTTGCCCTGACCGGGCTCGCGGACGGAAAATATGAAGTGTTTGTGGCGGCGCTGAATGGCGAAGGGATACAGACCCCGTATATATCCGCTGGAGAGATGATTAAGGATACAACGGGTCCAACTGCTCCTTCCGTTACAGTCACTCCATCCACTTGGACCAAGGAAGATGTTCTGGTCACGGTTGAAGAAGGTAAGGATGCTTTGAGCGGAACTCAGAAGACTGAAGTGAAAGTTGGTCCGGCAGGAGAATGGCGTGAATACAGCGCTCCGTTTACCGTAAGCAGTGAAGGCAACACAACTGTTATGGCACGCAGTATTGATGCATTTGGTAATACGGGACAGGAAACGGCTGTGACAGCTAGGGTAGATCGGACGGCACCAACGCCACCTGTCATCTCGCTGAATCCGCCCGATTGGACAAAAGCGGCGGTAATCGTGACATTAACGGAGGGTACGGACGAAGCAAGTGGCATTAGTCTGACACAGTATAAGCTGGGAAGTGAGGGAGAATGGATCGACTACAAGGCTCCTCTTACACTAAGTGAAGAAGGGATAACCGAGATTTACGCAAGAAGTGTTGATCGGGCCGCCAATGTCAGTGCTTCCACTTCGGCAACAGCCAGAGTCGACAAGACTGGGCCTGAGCAACCAACGATTACGTTAAATGAAGAGAATTGGACGAATCAGGATGTAACTTTTGCAATAAACAGTGGTGAAGATGCAGGCAGTGGGCTTGCCAAGAGTCAATATCGACTTAACAAAGAAGGTCCTTGGATCGATTACACGGGCGAAGTGGCGGTTACCGATGAGGGAGAAACGATCGTATATGCACGCTCAATTGACCGTGTAGGCAACATAAGCACGTCCGCTCAGGCTACAGTTCGAATCGACACGACAGCTCCAACCGAGCCGGTGATTAGTATAAGTCATTCTGGATGGAGTAAAGAACATGTGCAATTCACTATCGCTGGAAGTGTGGATGAACAAGCGATATCCTATGAATACAGCATGAATGATGCCCCGTATATGACAGGAAGTAGCGGTACAGTTAGTACAAACGGCGCTACCACCATTCGGGCCCGAGCAAGAGATACCGTTGGTAATGTGAGCAAGGAAGTGAGTCGAATCGCCTATGTGGATCAGATGGCTCCAACGATAATATTTGCCCCGAACGGACATGGCTGGACGGACATGGATATATCCACTACCATTCAGTATGCCGACGCCCACTCAGGCATTCAGGAACTGGAACGATTCTATCAAGTTACGAACAGTGCAGAATCACCGGAGCATTGGCTTGAAGCTCGCTCTGACCAGCATAAAATATTCATCGAATCGGAAGGTATATGGTACATCCATGCGAAAACCATGGACAGAGCAGGGAATACATATGAGACAACATCATCACCTTACCATATTCAACGCAAGCCCCAGCAACCGACTCATGTGAAAACGACACAAATCGCTGAGACTTCAGCTGAACTTACAGTGGATTTGCCAACTGGGGAAAGGTATACCGATGGATATCAGTATGAGATAACGAACAAAACTACAGGGCAGTCATGGACACTCGATTATCCTAACCACAGTATAATCGATCACTCCCTAAGTGGTGGTCAGGTCTATGAATATGAAGTTAGAGTGAGAAACCATACCGGAGTAAGTGATGCAGTAAGCGCTCAAGTGTTAACTACCCCGGCAGCTCCCGGAACGTTGCACATTCGAAAAGTAGATTCACAGCCCAATTTAGCCGAAATTCAATTTGATTCAGTACGAGGAGCAGATGCTTACCGCATCATCGCGACTACTTCGGACGGTGCCACCGTATTTGATCAGACGGTATCTGATTCTGGTAGCCTTCCCTATGTCAGTAACCTCGTTCCAGGAACCATTCATAACATCTCGGTAACGGCAATGAATGAAAGCGGAGCAGGTGGTAGTAGTAGAACTGGATTTCTCACACTGCCGGCAGTGCCCGGTGAATTTATGGCCGTTCAAATTCAGGAGCATGATATTTCATTAAAATGGGAAACAGTGACTTCTGCAACGTATTATGGTCTTACACGCGATGGAACAGCCATATATGAAGGAGAGCAGACGGAGTATCTGGACTCGGGTCTGGATAGCGGAACGGAGTACAGCTATACGTTAATTGCCGGAAATGAGACAGGACCAGGACCGTTGGCAGGATTACCTTTGCTCAAGACTTTACCTGGGCAGGTGTCCGGCTTACAGATATCAGATGCTTCCACAGGGAGTCTTCGTCTGAATTGGGAAACAGTACGTGGAGCCGATCGTTATGAGTTATGGTTGAATGGAGAGAAGTCGGGAACGGTTCCTGCCGGAACCCAAGAATGGAACTTTGCGGGACTGAGTTCAGGAACATCTTATCAACTGGATGTACAAGCAGTGAACGGAAGTGGACAGGGGATGCACAGTTCGGTATCAGGAACAACGCTACCAGAGAGCCCGTCGGGACTTCACGTTGTTCAAGTAACTGAACAGGGAGCAATATTGAGCTGGGAGCCTGTAGCTGGGGCAACGAAATATCGGGTGGTCATCGATGGACAGAGCCATGAGATATCAGATACACAACTCGCAGTTCACCACCTGTCAAGCAGTCGTGAGTATACCTATGAAGTACAGGCGGGCAATGCTGCCGGGTACGGTGCATCCACCAGTAGTACAATTCTTACTTTACCTAGCAGGCCGGAAGGACTGAATGTCACATCGACTGGTGAGACAAGTATGGGACTTGCATGGCAAGCTGTAGGTACGGCAAATCTCTATATTGTGAAAATCAATGGAACAGAAGTGGGCAGAACATCAGAACTAGCCTACACGGTTGAGGGATTATTGCCAGGTACAGAGTACGCTTTGGAAGTTCAGGCTACAAATGCTTCTGGTCCAGGTGAGACAGCGCAGCTCATCCGATTGTCCAAACCTGTGTCGCCTGCCGAAGTACTTGTTGATCCAGGAGTACATCGTGCAAAAGTTTCCTGGTCTATCGTGGAAGGTGCCGCTGAATACGTGATTGAGCAGAATGGCAAGGAGATCTATAGAGGAATGGAGAATGAAGCAACGATTACAGGGCTCCAGGATGGAACGTGGCATCACTATCAACTATGGGCAGTCAACAGACAGGAGACTCGTTCTGAAGCGACGGATGTATCTCTACTGACTTTGCCTGAGAAACCCGTTAAGGTTGCAGTATATGATGTGGCAAAAAACAGCCTAGGTCTGGATTTCAGTAACACAGGTGTCCAAGGGGTAGATCATTACGTCATTGAACGGGATGGAAGAGAGATCGCTCAGATGGATTCGAGTGAAACCCAATTCGTAGACAAGGATCTGTCGCCGGGAACGAAATACACTTATGTCATTCGGGCAGTCAATGCGAGTGGAACGAGTGCGCCGCTTACTTTCAGTATAATGACTCAAACGTTGCCATTGGTTGCAGAAGGTATCACAGTTGAAGCCGGAACACATGCGGTGGATCTGGCTTGGGATGTTGTTAAGGGAGCGGCTGCATATGAGATTCGTAATCGGGTAACGGGAGATATACAGAGCGTGTCTGAACCCTCTGTACATCTCAATAGCATGCTGGATGGCACAGCGTATGAATTCGAACTTGTTGCGATTAATGAAGATGGTCATCGGTCAGAGTCTATTCAGATTCAAGTTTTAACGAAACCTATATCACCTCAGACGGCAGGTATAACCCACATTACAGATCAGACTGCGGTACTGGACCTGACTGGAAGCTCCACACGGGGAGCAGAGCAATTCATTATTATGCGGGATGGCGTTGAAGTCGCAAAGGTTCCAGCAGATCAAGCTTCATTTGAAGATCAGGGACTGACACCAGGAGAGCATTACACGTATACCATCAAAACATCCAATGCAACGGGAGAGAGTGATTCCGGTTTCGAAGTTTACTTACGAACGTTGCCTGCGACCATAAACGAACCTTTACATGCAAGCATGATTGGGGAAAAGGAGGGATTGATCTCTTGGCCAAAGGTACAAGGTGCGGAGGGAAATAACATACGTATCGGAGATCAGATGTTCACCACGATTGAAGAAGGGGATATCACAGAGGTGAGATTAACTCATCTGGAGAGTGCAACCCGATATGATCAGGTACAGATTATTCCTTATAATACGGCTGGTTCAGGAAGTCCAATGATCGTGACTCCTTTTTACACCTTGCCTCATGTGGATTCACTGGAAATGAAGATATATCCGGAGACAGATCACGCCAAACTGGAATGGAACTTCCCTTATGGGAACGAAACTTTCGTTATATTACTGGATGGTACAGAAGTATACCGAGGCAAACAAAAAGAGTTTATTGTTGATCAACTGGATGCAGGCAAACAGTACTCGATTGAAATCTACACAGAGAATGATCAAGGAGATGCATCGGAGAAGCTGGCGTATTCTGTCCTGACCAAGCCAGCAGCTCCGGTCAAAGTGGAGTATCATTCGGCGAAGGACCACATTCGTCTTCTATTGGAACAGAGCCGGGTCGAAGGTGCCGAGCAGTTTATCATTGAGCGTGACGGTGTAGAGATTGCTCGTGTTCCTGCAGACGAACTGTTCTATGACGACAAGGAACTCGAACCGGGCGTGAACTATATCTATACAGTGAAGGCCATGAATGCCTCCGGCAGTAGTGATGGTGGTTATTACCTTCATGCAATGACTTTGCCTGGTAGTGCTGCTTCATCTCCTGTAGTAGAGGGGCGTTCCATGTATGGTGCAGACATTGTATGGGAACTGATTCCTGGTGCTGGGGGTTATCGAGTTTATCGAAACGAAGAGCTTGTGGGAACAACAACGGAGACATCCATACATGTGTCTGAATTAAACAGTGCCGAGCGTTATACTGACTTTGCAATCGTTCCATTTAATGAGGCAGGTGAGGGTGAGGCGCTCCAGGTTCCGGAATTCGAGACGTTGCCTTCCGAGGATCTGACAGTTGCAGCCGTAGCGCAAGGCACAAGTGCGATTAAGCTAACTTGGGAACTGGATTCAATAAATGAGGTGATTGTGATCACCCATAAAGATCGTGAGATCTACCGTGGCACGCAGCGCAGTCATGTATGGACAGGACTGAATGCCGAGCAGCATTATGAGGTGGAAGTATGGACGGAGAATTCAGCAGGTGAAAAAAGTGAAAGAAAACGGGCAGCAGCCATGACTTTTCCGTATCCACCATCCGCCTGGAGCGGTGGCGGTGCAACCCCGAGTCCAAACGGTACATCGGAACAAACCGATGAGGTGAGTTCACAACCTGAAACCTCTGAGCAGCCTGATGTACCTGTGAAAAAAATTATCAAATTTATTGATATCAGCCAAACATTCAATAAAGATCAGATCACCTGGCTGGCGGAACAAAATATCATTCAAGGTGTAAGTGAAACTCGCTTCGAGCCACGCCGTCCGATCACCCGTGCGGAGTTCACTGCATTAATCGTGCGTCTGATGGGTGTGGACACAACGGTTAATGAACAACATGGATTTCAGGATGTGAACGATGAGGATTGGTTTGCTCCTGAGATTAAGGCAGCCGTTCATCATGAGATGGTTCAAGGCATGGGAAACGGCAAATTCGCTCCACATGCGCTGGTGACACGGGAACAGGCATCCAAGATTATAGCAAATGTTGTTCGTAAAATCAGACCGGAACCGCTGACTTCCCCAAGAGCGTTTACCGACCAGACTGATGTATCTAATTGGGCCAAAGAAGAAGTGCAGGAACTTGCAGGTTTGTACATGATTACCGGATATGAAGACGGCAGCTTCCGTCCCATGCAGCACTTAAGCAGATCCGAAGCTGCAGCGCTGATCTTCCGTTTAAATAAGCTGATTCAAGTTATGGATGAGAATCGTACAGATCAAGTGGAGAAAGCGTCAGCGTTCGATCGTCATATCTAGATTGAATTGATTCTTACATGTGATACTGCAATCATCGGCAGTAACGACATTACCGCTTGATTGGTTTTTAATGCTATAATGGTTGCCAATATGATAAAAAAAGGGTAATGAACAATGGTGATGAATAATGAATAATAAATTTATCCGGATATATGAAGATATTGCAGATCGTATTCGGACCGGAGAGATTGAGGCAGGGACGTTACTTCAATCGGAACTGGATCTATCGGAAAGTTATCAAACGTCTCGAGAGACTATTCGCAAAGCATTGAAAATGTTGTATGAAGAAGGTTATATTCAGAAGATTCAAGGCAAGGGCTCGATTGTACTGGATATACGCAAGATCGATTTTCCCATCTCAGGTCTGGTTAGCTTCAAGGAATTGGCCAAAAAAATGGGACATCGTGCTCAAACGTATGTGAAGGTTTTCGAGGAGCAGCAGGTGGATCAGGCGTTGCACAAGAAGATTAACTTTGGTCTGAATGAACAGGTCTGGGAGATCAGACGTGTGCGCAAAGTGGATGGAGAGCATGTCATACTGGACAAAGATTACATTAGCCAGCGGCTTGTTCCTGGGCTCAGCAAAGAGATCTGTAATGATTCCATCTATCAGTACATTGAGCAAGAGCTGGGACTTTCCATTTCGTTTGCCAAAAAAGAGATTTTGGTGGAAGAACCCACCGCCGAGGACAGGGAACTACTTGACCTTGAAGGGTTCCATAATGTGGTTGTGGTGAGGAGCCAGGTGTACCTGGAGGATGCCAGTCAATTTCAGTATACGGAGTCGAGGCACAGACCGGACAAGTTCAGATTTGTGGATTTTGCACGTCGCAGATAAGTTAATCAAGATCGATCAGAGAGTACCTTTCACTGCATTATTCAGTGGATCGGTACTCTCTTTGGTTATGGCGGAATCCGAAGATCGTCCATCAAGAACCGCTTAATGTCAATGTTCTTCCTGCATGTCGGAGCGTATGATCACAATATATACGAGGCCGAGGAGTGAGGGAATTGAATCACGTGACAGCGAAATCAAATGTTCGCATATGGGAAGAAACCAGAGATATTCCAACCTATGGTACAGGTAAACCGGACAAAAATCCGATGTTTCTTGAAAAGCGAATCTATCAGGGGAGTTCTGGTAAGGTGTACCCGCATCCCGTGATCGACAGCATTGAAGATGAAGCCCAAATGAAGTCGTATCGATTAGTTATTCTCGAAAATGAATATGTACGTATTGAGATGATGCCCGAATTGGGTGGACGTATCTATCGTGCGTTGGACCGGACCAACAACTACGATTTTGTATATTATAACCGAGTGATTAAACCTGCGCTCGTGGGTCTGGCAGGGCCATGGATTTCCGGAGGAATTGAATTCAACTGGCCACAGCATCATCGGCCCAACACGTTTGGTCCAGTCGATTATACATTTGGCAGTAATGAAGATGGAAGCGCTACCGTGTGGGTGGGTGAGATTGACCGCATGTATGGTACCAAAATGACCGCTGGCTTCACATTACATCCCGGCAAAGCCTATCTTGAAATCCATGCCGAGGTATACAATCGCACCAGCGCACCCCAAACTTTTTTATGGTGGGCCAACCCGGCTGTAGCTGTCAACGATCATACGCAATCCGTGTTTCCACCTGATGTAACGGCTGTGCTGGACCATGGAAAACGGGATGTATCCCGCTTTCCAATCGCAACCGGCACTTATTACAAGATGGACTATTCCGAAGGTGTGGATATCTCACGATACAAAAATATACCGGTTCCAACATCCTACATGGCGTATAAGTCGGATTATAATTTTGTAGGCGGATATGACCACGGGGTTCAGGCTGGTTTGTTGCATGTAGCCAATCATCATACTTCTCCGGGCAAAAAGCAATGGACCTGGGGGAACGGGGAATTCGGGCAAGCCTGGGATCGTCAGTTAACGGACGAGGATGGACCTTATATTGAATTAATGACCGGGATCTATACCGATAATCAGCCTGATTTTACATGGTTACAGCCCTATGAAGCGAAATCATTCTCGCAGTATTTTATGCCGTATAAAGGAATTGGTATGGTCAAAAATGCAACGATTGATGCAGCGGTTAATCTGGAAATGGACGAAACGACCGGAAGGGTAACCGTAATGGTATATGCGACGTCGGTTTTTGAACAAGTGACCGTTGAAGCGATAGGTCCAACCACGATATATCTCCATGAGAGATGTAATATCTCACCTACGGAACTATATAAATCTTCATTCCCGTGGAGCGGACAAGATGAATGGCATCAGGTGAAGTTAAGTGTTCGAACTGCGGAAGGAAAAGTACTTGTAGCCTATCAACCTGAACGTTCTGAGATTCAGGAAGTTCCAGATCCGGCCACACCACTCCCGCTACCATCCGAGATTCGTACGAATGAACAACTATATCTGGCTGGTCTTCATTTGGAGCAATATCGGCATGCCACGTATGAACCGGAACCTTATTATCTGGAAGGGTTAAAGCGTGATGCAACGGATATTCGTCTAAACATAGCGTATGGCACATTGCTGCTGCGTAGAGGGTTGTTCCAAGATGCAGAGAAGCATTTCAGACAGGCCATTCAATCGCTGACGTGGAAAAATACGAATCCATATGATAGTGAAGCATTTTACCAACTCGGTCTAAGTTTGAAATTACAGGGGAAACAGGAAGAAGCCTACGCAGCCCTGTATAAAGCCGTATGGTCTGCACAGTATCAGGATACAGGTTATTACATGCTTGCTCAGATCGATACGGGGCAACATCGGTACATCGAAGCTTTGGATCACATCGAACGTTCGCTGATTCGTAACACCAGAAATTATAAGGCTCGCCATCTGAAGGTGGCTCTGTTACGTAGATTGGGTCAAAATAAACAGGCCATTCAATATGCGCGTGAGACATTGGAACTGGACCCGGTTGAATTTGGAGCTGCACATGAATTAGTCCTGATCTACAGCGGAGCAACTGCACCTTCAGAGAGAGAACAAGCGGGGCAAACACGTGAGCATTTCCATCGTCTGATGCGAGGAGACGTTTATAATTATCTGAATCTAGCCGCAGACTACGCGGATTGTGGATTGTGGGAAGAAGCACTGACGGTACTCTCTTATGTTGAATCCGAAATTGCACAGCCGTATCCTATGGTTGGTTATGTTCAGGCTTACTTGTATCGTCAGCTGGGGGATGTGGAGCAGGCCCGAGAATGTAAAAAGCAGGGAAAAGCTGCTCCAACGGATTATTGTTTTCCTAATACGTTATTTGAATTCACGGTGCTTCAGGATGCATTGGCAGTGGATTCGAATGATGCGCGTGCTCACTATTACCTGGGAAATTGGTTATATGATCATAAACGCTACGAGGAAGCAATTACCCATTGGGAAACTTCACGCGAGGTGGATGCTACATATTCGACTGTACATCGGAATCTGGGACTGGCTTATTATAACAAGCTGAATCGCCCCGATCTTGCACTGGCATCATTAGAGGAAGCTTTCCGGTTGGATTCACAGGATGCCCGAATCTTCTACGAGTTGGATCAATTGCACAAGAAGATAGGGTATTCCTGCGAGAATCGAGTCAAATTGCTGGAACAACATATGGAGTTGGTTCACCACCGTGATGATCTTTATATTGAGTGGGTGACTTTATTGAATATGCAAGGTAGTCATCAAGAAGCATGGAATGCCCTTCAGACCCGGCGGTTTCATCCATGGGAGGGTGGAGAAGGCAAGGTAACAGGACAATATGTTATGGCACTGACGGAACTGGCGAAGCGAAAACTGGAGAAACAACAACCTGAACTAGCAATGGAATTGTTGAAGAAGGCTTTGGTTTACCCGGAGAACTTAGGTGAAGGTAAATTGGAGGGAGCCGGAGACAACCCAGTTTACTTTTATCTTGGCTGTGCCTACCAGCAACTGAAGAGTAATCAGTCGGCAGAGGAAAGTTTCCACAAAGCATCCATCGGTTTGAATGAACCGGCAAGCGCGATGTTTTATAATGATCAACCGCCGGAATCCATCTATTATCAGGGTCTGGCTTGGCAGAAGCTTGGCAATGTGAAGGAAGCAAACCGACGGTTTAACAAACTCATTGACTATGCGGAAAGACATATGCATGATCATATCCGAATGGATTATTTTGCGGTATCTCTGCCCGATTTTCTGGTATTCGACGACGATTTAGATCAGCGAAATGAAGAACATTGCCGGTATATGCGGGCATTGGGTCTTCTGGGGTTGGGGCGGATAAGTGAAGCTGAACTTGAGTTGGAGCGGGTACTGGAGAAAAACCCGAATCATCAAGGGGCAATCATCCATCGATAATTGATAATCGTTTCAACACATCCCATTTATATCGAAGGAGTTATATAATCCATGAATGATAATATAGCAGGTAGCCATATTCGCTTTATATTGGATGCGGAAGATAAAGAGATTCGTGTGGGTCGCATGACTGGCAGTGGCGGCAAAAGCCCACGAGGGGAATCGTATGATTTTACAAACTATTATATGACTCGTAATGCTAAACCCCATATTCCCGTGGTAGGTGAGTTTCATTTCTCCAGATTCGCTTACTTGCAGTGGGAAGAAGAATTACTGAAGATGAAGGCAGGCGGGGTGAGCATTGTCGCTTCCTATGTTTTCTGGAATTTTCACGAGGAGCAGGAAGGCGAATTCAATTGGTCAGGAAATCTGAATTTACGGCACTTTGTGGATCTGTGTGGCAAACATGAGCTGCCTCTGATCGTGCGAATTGGTCCATTCTGTCATGGGGAAGTGCGTAATGGTGGAATGCCGGATTGGTTATTCAGTTATCCATTCGAAGTCAGGTCGAACGATGAAGGATATCTGTATTACGCTAAGCGATTATATCGGGAGATTGCCCGTCAGCTCAACGGCTGTTTTTATCAGGAGGGTGGCCCTGTTATCGGGGTACAGTTGGAAAATGAGTATATGCACGCTGGCGCACCCATGGATGCCTGGGGATATACCCGCGAAAAATACATTACCTCCGGTCGGGATGGACGAGAACATCTGAAGATGCTTCGCGATATTGCCGAAGAAGTCGGTATGAAGCCGATGTTCTATACTGCCACGGCCTGGGGCAATGCTGCGGTGCCTGAAGAAGGAACATTGCCTATGCTAGCGGGTTATGCGTACACACCATGGATTCCCAATCAGCCTCCAAGCCGGGAGTATTTATTCCGGGATCTGCATATGAATCCTGTGGAAGAAGTGGATTATGACAGTCTGGAGTACCCCGCTGCGTACTGCGAGCTTGCTGGAGGCATGCAGGTCAGTTATCACGCTCGGCCGGTTGTTGATGCGGACAGTGTCGAGGCGATGACCATTGTGAAACTTGCGAACGGCAGCAATCTGGTTGGGTATTATATGTATCACGGAGGGACTAATCCGATAGGCAAAAATTCATATATGAACGAGCAGGCATTGCCGAAAATGACGTATGATTACCAATCGCCACTCGGAGAATTTGGACGTGTTGGTGAATCGTATGACCGCATTCGTACCTTGTCCATGTTCCTGGAATCATATGGTGAGTTACTTGCACCAATGGGCTGTGTTGTACCGGATGGTCAACATGCGATAACACCGGAGAACACGATGGATATGCGTTGGTCTGTTCGCCAACAAGCTGGCTCCGGATTCCTGTTCATGAATAATTATCAGGATCATGTGGCGATGCCTGATCGTGATATCCAATTGGAGCTGCATACCAGCAAAGGGACTGCTTTTTATCCAAGAGAAGGAACGATACAGCTGAAATCCGGCATGGCAGCCATTCTGCCTTTCCATATGAATCTGAATGGAATGAAGATCATTAGTGCTACCGTTCAGCCACTGACCCGATTCATGGTAAATCAGGAGCTTACGGCTGTCTTTTATGCCCATGAAGGTATGGCGCCTGAGTATGTTGTTGATGCAACATCTGTTACAAATGTGGATATGCCCGAAGGTACAGTATCAGAGCAGGGGAATGAAGTTGTGATACATCCGATTGTTGGCAAGGACCATCATCTGCGAATCACAACATCGGACGGTATGGTCATACGAATCATTACATTGACCCGTGAAGAGGCATTACATGCCTACCGTTTCCGTGTGGGCGGAGAAGAAAGACTTGTAATTAGCAGCAGTCATCTGTATGTACAGAATGAGATGCTCCTATGTACATCCGTGGAGCAACCAGAGATGGAGGTATCCTTTTATCCGGCTCCAGAGTATGTTTCAGCTTCGAAATATGCTGTGTCATCCCAGTTGAAGCAGGGAATATTCGGTACGTATACATTCCAAGTTTCGCCTTACGAGCCTGCTGTAGAGGTTGATTATCCGAAAGAGTATGCAGCAACACTGAGATTGGACACAGCGTGGCCGGAACAAGTAGATGACGTGTGGATTGAGATTGATTATGAAGGAGACGTTGCAGCAGCACATATTCATCATCAGATGTTAACGGATCATATTCACTATGGACGCAGCTGGATGCTTGGTTTGAAGCAATCCCGTCATTTGTTGGCTGATCACGCGCTTCGTCTGTCTATAACCCCAATTCGAAAAGGGACGACTGAGAGTTATGTGAATCAGGCTTATGTGGAGCGGTTTGAGGGCGTGGAGATTGGAAAGTTTAATGAAATTCGGGTGAGACCACAGTATCGGGTTGGGTTGGTACTGACGGGTGTTAGGGAAGATGCTTAGTCAAATCAGGAGTTAAACAACAGATAAACAAGACTTAAACCAGAGTTAACTTTCGTTAATAATACAGAGGGTTCTTTCTCCGAACGATTGTGAGGGGAGAGAGCCTTTTTTGCTGTGTTATGTAAAAACAAATGATTCCTAATCATGGTAAAAAGATCTTGACTGGTAAGCGTTTTCAATTTATTATAACTTCATAACCTTAACGATAAAGTTTATTTAAACTAATTAACGTAAATTAGATAAAGTTAATTGTTATTTATTTAATAAAAAAAAACTTCTATTACCAACGATTTTAGTTAACTTCTTGCCTAGAGCAGGGTTGATTGAAATAAAAAAAACAAATACAGGAGGTTCCAAACGAATGGTTAATCTGAAAAAGTGTACAATCTTTACGGTTATTGCTGCTCTCATGTTCATGGTATTAGGGAGTGCAGCACCCAAAGCATCTGCTGCTACAGGTTTTTATGTAAGCGGTAACAAGTTGTATGATTCCACAGGCAAGGCTTTTGTCATGAGAGGTGTTAATCACGGACATTCCTGGTTCAAAAATGATTTGAATACCGCTATCCCTGCAATCGCCAAAACAGGTGCCAATACGGTACGCATTGTTCTTTCGAATGGTAGCCTGTACACCAAAGATGATCTGAACGCTGTTAAAAATATTATTAATGTGGTTAACCAAAATAAAATGATAGCTGTACTCGAGGTCCATGACGCCACAGGGAAAGATGATTATAATTCGTTGGATGCGGCGGTGAACTATTGGATTAGTATTAAGGAAGCTTTGATTGGCAAAGAAGATCGGGTCATCGTCAACATCGCCAATGAATGGTATGGAACGTGGAATGGAAGTGCGTGGGCTGATGGTTACAAAAAAGCCATTCCGAAACTCCGAAATGCGGGAATTAAAAATACGCTAATTGTGGATGCAGCCGGATGGGGACAGTTCCCTCAATCCATCGTTGATTATGGACAAAGTGTATTTGCAGCCGATTCTCAAAAAAATACCGTCTTCTCCATTCATATGTATGAGTATGCTGGCAAAGATGCTGCAACGGTCAAAGCCAATATGGAGAATGTGCTGAACAAAGGATTGGCTCTGATCATTGGTGAATTCGGGGGATATCACACAAACGGTGATGTGGACGAGTATGCCATCATGAGATATGGTCAGGAAAAAGGGGTGGGCTGGCTGGCCTGGTCCTGGTATGGAAACAGTTCTGGTCTGAACTACCTGGACATGGCTACAGGTCCGAACGGAAGTTTGACGAGCTTTGGCAACACCGTAGTTAATGATACCTATGGTATTAAAAACACTTCTCAAAAAGCGGGGATTTTCTAATCCGCCGTTGAAACAGGAACACTCTGACGGTTACGTCAGGGTGTTTTTTTAATAAAATAGTTCAATCTATAATGACTTTTGAATATTTCCGTTTGGTTTTAAAATATTTTGTTTTCAAAATAAAACAAAGATGTTAAACTCGGATTAGGAATAAAACAAACATTATCGGAGGGAAACAAATGGTACAGAGTTTATGGAATGCATCGCAGGCAACTGAGAAAACAACAGGACTTGAGCAGTTGGTTTACCGATCCAATCTGATTGGGACTGATCGCAGTGTATGTAACATCTACGGTGGTAATACGTCTACCAAAACGACAGTGAAGGATTTTCGTGGTCGTGATGTAGAAGTAATGTATGTGAAGGGAAGCGGCTCTGATCTGGGTTCCATGGAAGCGAAACATTTTACCGGACTTGGGCTCGAAGACATTCGACCATTAATTGAACGTGAATCCATGTCGGATGAAGAGATGGTTGAATATCTGGGACATTGCATGATTGATGCCAAGCACCCACGTGCCTCTATCGAGACTCTGCTGCATGCATTCCTTCCATATAAGCATGTGGATCATACGCACCCGGATGCCATTATCAGCTTGTGCTGTGCACATAACGGCAAGGAATTGGCGAGAGAGATCTACGGTGATCGATTTGTATGGGTACCTTATGTACGTCCAGGGTTTACGTTATCTAAAATGATTGCTGAAAGCGTATTCTCGAATCCCAATGCCGAACTCGTACTGATGGAAAAACACGGACTTGTCACTTGGGGAGAAACATCCGAGGAATGTTACGCTCAGACCATCAAGATCATCAATGAAGCCGAAGCATTCATCGAAGCTCGGGTGAACGAAGGAAGTTTGTTTGGTGGTGTGAAACACCCGGCACTGGCCGCTGATGTTCGTCGTCAGATCGTATCACGTGTAATGCCAACGATTCGTGGAGCGGTATCGGATAGCAAAAAAATGATCTTGTCCTTTGATGATCAAGAGGACGTACTTGCTTTTGTGGGCGGAGCAGATTCCCCGGAATTGTCACAGGTGGGTGCAGCTTGCCCGGATCATCTGGTACATACCAAAGTCGTACCTCTGTTCATCGATTGGACACCGGATGCGGAAGATATTGAAGGTTTAAAAACCAAGCTGGTAGAAGGTGTCGCGGCCTACAAAGAGCAATATCAACATTATTTTGAGAGCAACAAAAACGAAGGTGATGTCATGTTCGAAGCGGCACCACGCGTTATCCTGATTCCAGGTGTGGGCATGATCAATACAGGCAAGAGCTGGGCGCTTTCCCAAGTAAGCGGAGCGTTGTATCACAGAGCCATTGCCGTTATGCGTGGAGCTACTAGCCTGGGCCAATTCGTATCACTCAGTGCAAACGAATCTTACAATGTGGAGTACTGGCCGCTGGAATTGTACAAATTGTCTTTGGCACCGGCAGAAACCGAATTCTCACGCAAAGTGGCGTTTATCACAGGTGGAGCAGGCGGTATCGGAAGTGAAACAGCACGCAGATTGGTATCAGAAGGCGCACATGTGGTGCTCGCTGATCTCAACCTGGAGGGCGCACAGAAGGTAGCACAGGAAATCAATGATCAGTACGGTGCGAATCGTGCTTATGCGCTGAAAATGGACGTAACCGATGAGGAAGCCGTTCAATCTGCGTATGCAGATGTTGTGGTGCAGTATGGCGGAGTGGATATCATCGTGAACAATGCCGGATTAGCCACATCCAGCCCATTTGACGAAACATCCCTGAAAGAATGGAACCTGAATATGAATGTTCTGGGTACAGGGTATTTCCTCGTGGCTCGTG
The DNA here is from genome assembly GCF_002803315.1 of Paenibacillus sp. GM1FR. Classification (NCBI taxonomy): domain Bacteria; kingdom Bacillati; phylum Bacillota; class Bacilli; order Caryophanales; family Paenibacillaceae; genus Paenibacillus; species Paenibacillus sp. GM1FR. The sequence continues at coordinate 371,783 of NZ_MKZL01000033.1, forward strand.
AAGCGTTCAAGCTGATGAAACAGCAGGGTATTGGGGGAAGCATGGTATTTATCGGGTCCAAGAACTCGGTGTATGCAGGTAAGAGTGCTTCTGCTTACAGTTCAGCGAAAGCGCTGGAAGTGCATCTGGCACGTTGTATTGCAGCAGAAGGTGGAGAGTATGGCATTCGTGTCAACACGATTCTTCCAGATGCCATTCTACAGGGTTCAGCGATCTGGAACGGTTCCTGGAGAAACGAACGTGCAGCGGCATATGGAATTGAACCGGATCAATTGGAAGAGTATTATCGCAAACGGACGACATTACTCGTGAATATCTATCCAAGAGATATTGCGGAAGGAATCGCATTCTTTGCTTCTTCGAAATCCGAAAAAACAACCGGTTGTATGATGACCATTGATGGCGGTGTACCGGCAGCATTTACACGTTAAATTAGGAGGGTTCTTGCGGATGGATAACCAAGTCAAGCAAGCGTATGAAGCAGCCAAGGCATTGTATGCCCAGCACGGAATTGATACGGACGAGGTACTGAACAAACTCGCGGAGATCAAAGTATCCGTACACTGCTGGCAAGGCGACGACGTCAAAGGTTTTCTGAACAAAGATGGAGAGTTAACAGGTGGTATTTCCGTTACAGGTCAATATCCGGGGGCTGCGACCACACCTGTAGAACTTCGTAACGATCTGGAGCAAGCTTTTGCTCTGATTCCCGGCAAACATAAGGTCAATCTGCACGCGATTTACACGGATACAGACGAGCAGGTTGAACTGGATCAGATTGAGCCAAAGCATTATGAGAACTGGGTAAAATGGGCCAAAGAACAAGGACTCGGTCTGGACTTCAACCCAACATGTTTTTCCCATGAAAAATCAAGTGACGGGTTCACGCTCAGTCATCCAGACCCTGAAATTCGCAAGTTCTGGATTGATCACTGCAAGGCGTCCCGCCGGATTGGTGCTTATTTCGGGGAACAGCTTGGTCAGACTTGTGTAACCAATGTATGGGTACCGGACGGATTCAAAGATAATCCGGTTGATCGGTTGACACCACGCAAACGTCTCAAAGAATCGCTGGATGAAGTATTCGGCGAACCACTTAACCCTGAGCACAACCTGGACGCGGTAGAGAGTAAGCTGTTTGGTCTCGGTTCGGAAGCATATGTGGTGGGTTCTCATGAATTCTATATGGGTTACGGTTTGCAAAATGATACGTTAATCTGCCTGGATGCGGGTCATTTCCATCCAACAGAGGTTATTTCTAATAAACTGTCGTCCTTGTCTTTGTTTACAAGTGGCATTCTGCTTCACGTAAGCCGCCCGATGCGTTGGGATAGTGACCATGTGGTAATTATGGACGATGAGCTGCTGGAAATTGCTCGTGAACTGGTTCGACATGATCTGCTTGCGACCACACATATTGGATTGGATTTCTTTGATGCAAGCATTAACCGTGTAGCTGCATGGGTTGTGGGGACTCGCAACACGATCAAAGCCCTTCTCCGAGCGATGCTCGAACCAGTGGATGCCTTGAAACAAGCCGAATTGGAAGGGGATTACACGTTGCGTCTTGCCTTAACGGAAGAGTTCAAATCCTATCCGTTTGGCGCGATCTGGGACTACTATTGTGCTCAGCAAGGCGTACCAGTTCGTGAAAAGTGGATCACCGATATCAAAACCTATGAACAAGACGTATTACTACAGCGTGATAAATCATTGGTGTAACCGCATTTATTTTTCGTATAAACCACTATGGAATGAAAATTCCATGGTGGTTTTTTTGGCATAATCACGCTGAAATGCATAACTGAGGCGATTGCTTCCATACTAGGAATATAGATCCGTATCGTATACGATTGCCACGCAGAGGAGGAATAACAGAGTTGAATCTAGCCCACAACAAACTTTATATCGCTGCACTTGGCGGCGTGAATGAAATAGGGAAGAATATGTATTTCATCCAGTACCATCAGGACATCATCGTGATTGACTGTGGTTCGAAGTTTCCCGATGAGACATTGCCTGGTATTGATCTGATCATTCCGGATGTAACGTATCTGCTGGAGAACCTGGATAAAGTGAGGGGTCTTGTGGTTACTCACGGACATGAAGATCACATTGGTGGCATTCCCTATTTGTTAAAACAAATGAACATCCCGGTGTATGCATCCAGGCTCACTCGTGGGCTGATCGAACTTAAACTGAAAGAACATGGGTTGCTGCGCAAAGCCGACTTGCATACGATCGATGCTCATTCCAGCATTACGCTGGGAGGGATCGAGGTTTCTTTTTTTGCAACCAGCCATAGTATACCGGATTGTCTTGGTATCTTTTTTCAGACCCCAGCAGGCAATGTTGTGCATACCGGAGATTTCAAGTTTGATATGTCGCCTGTACATGGACCTTTCCCTGATCTGCACCGTATGGCCGAGATTGGCAAACAGGGTGTCCATATTTTGCTCTCCGAGAGTACCAATGCAGAAAGACCCGGATTTACACCTTCCGAGCGTGTTGTGGGAGACCACATTCTGGATGCCTTTATCCGTGCAAAACAAAAAGTATTCATCTCGACCTTTGCGTCGAATGTCAGCAGGGTACAGCAGATTGTGAATGCAGCATTCGAGACGGGCCGCAAACTGGCACTGTTGGGCAGAAGTATGGTGAATGTGGTATCGGTGGCCAGTGAATTGGGGTATTTGAAAGTTCCTGACGGATTGTTGATTGAAGCTATCGATTCGGATCAGTTTCCACCAGAACAAGTTGTTGTATTATGCACCGGTAGCCAGGGAGAAGCGATGGCAGCATTGTCACGTTTGGCATCCGGTAAACATCCTCACGTAAGAATTAACGCCGGGGACACGGTCATTATTGCTGCCGGAGCCATTCCGGGCAATGAACGAAATCTTGCACATGTAATTGATAACCTGTATGTTCTTGGAGCACGTGTGATATATGGTTCAAGTGGTGCAGCTGGGATGCATGTATCGGGACACGGCAGTCAGGAAGAACTCAAATTGATGCTTACTCTGATGAAACCGGATTATCTGATTCCGATCCACGGTGAGTTTCGCATGTTGTATCAACACAGACTGCTTGCTGAATCCGTAGGTATAGAGCGTGATCATGTGTTTATCGTGAATAATGGGGATATGGTCCAGTACAAAGACGGCATTGCTTCGCTGGGTCCCAAAATTGCATCAGGAAATAGTCTCGTAGACGGTCTGATCATGGGTGATGTCGGCAATATTGTACTGCGTGACCGCAGGCAACTATCCTCCGATGGCATGCTGGTGATTGTGACTACACTGAGCAAAACGGAGAAACAGATGGTCACGTCACCCGAAATTATCTCCCGAGGGTTTGTATTTGTTAAGGATTCGGAAGAATTCATGCATGAGATCCATGAGCTTGTTCTAAACCGGATGGATGAGTTGACCGGGGCTGGGGTGAATCAGTGGAATGTGATCAAAAGAAAGCTGAAAGACGAGATCGGTCACTATATTTACGCTCAAACAAAGAGAAGACCAATGATCTTGCCTATTATTATTGAGGTTTGAGTCAACAGAGATAGGGATTATCCTTGCCCTGATCGTCTGTGCAAACATGTATATGGAAGCTAAACAGCCTGATGAATGTCGGATCATACTTCGGTATGTACGTCACATTACCATCGGGCTTTTGCTATTACATTGGGAATGTACAATAGATGTACGATAAATGGAGTTGAATCAAATTCGCCATGGGTTTGCGATTCGAAGTATAATAAAAGGTAAACTAGCTAATAGAAATAAGAGGAGTCTTTATGAATAAAACGATTTCTGATATCGCTCAGATGGCAGGTGTGGCAAAAAGCACGGTCTCTCGCTTCCTGAATGGCGGATCGGTTAGTGAGGATACACGCCAGAAGATTGAGCGTATTATCAAACAATACAACTATGTTCCCAATACATTTGCACAGAGTCTGAAGGCTAAGAAGACCAGTATCATCGGTACGGTTGTGCCACGTCTTGATTCGTTTGCAACATCCCAGACATTGATTGGAATTGATGAAGAACTGCGGAGTAATCAGTATCAGATGCTGATCGCAAATACAAGTCAGGATATGCAACGCGAGATTGATGCCATCTATGATTTTGCACGACAGAAGGTGTCGGGTATTATTCTGCTGGCTGCTGAAGTGACTGAAGCACATCTGAAGGCCGTTGAGGATATACGGATTCCGGTGTTATTGGTAGGGCAGCAGCATGAGCAACTGCACAGTCTGGTTCACAATGATGATCAGGCAGGTTATGAGATGGGCAGATATGTCGTCGAACAGGGTCACCGCAAGATCGTGTATATGGGGGTTAGCGAGAAGGATCGGGCGGTAGGAATCTATCGTAAACAAGGATTCCAGCGAGCAATCGCCGAGTGTGGTGGATGTGAAGTGAAGTATTATGAGACAAGCTTTAAGATGGCTGAAGCCATCGTTACCGCTGAAGCCATACTGAAAGAGACCACACCAACGATCATCGTGGGGGCCACGGATAATATCGCACTGGGTGTGATGAAGATTGCATTCTCCAATAAAATCCGCATACCGCAAGATTTGTCTGTTACGGGATTTGGCGGATATGATATTACGGAGATGATTCACCCCACGCTGACGACTGTAAAATACCATTATTTACAGGCAGGGAAAGTAGCGGCGAATCACATTATTCGACTGGTCAAAGGCGAGTCGGTGGAGGAACGAACAACACTGGACGTAGAACTAATTCCTCGAGAAAGCGTTGACAAATTATAAAAACATCCTTTATGATAATTCCATCGAACCGGTTCCACTGTGAATATCCAATGCGGATATGCGAACACGGGCAGGCATTAGTGCCATATGGAATTATTTTTTTGCGCCTAATGGAACCGGTTCCTATATTTTGAATGGAGAACAGCTATGAAAATGACTAGAGAGCAACGCTACAGACGAATTGAGCAAGCAGAGCCTGGAGAGATTGCAAAGCTTGAAGCACAGATATCCGTATGTCCTTGGAGACAAAGTTATCACATTCAGCCGATAACAGGTCTACTTAATGATCCTAACGGCTTTGCATATTATCAAGGCTATTATCATCTGTTCTATCAGTGGTTTCCACTTGGGACAGAACATGGCATGAAATACTGGTATCATATTCGCTCGAAGAATCTGGTGAACTGGGAAAATGTCGGGATTGGAATCGAACCGGGTGGCAGATATGACTCACACGGAGCTTATTCTGGCAGTGCGATTGAAAAAGACGGCAAGCTGCATTTGCTGTACACAGGCAATACGAGGGATGAGGCTTGGGTCAGACATCCGTATCAATGCTTGGCAGTTATGGATGAAAGCGGTTCAGTAACCAAACTGAATGATCCCGTGATCTCGTCTGTGCCAGACGGATACACGGAACACTTCAGAGATCCCAAGGTGTGGCAACAAGGAGACACGTATTATGGTGTAATTGGTGCGCAGAGAACAGATGAGACGGGATGTACAGTGCTGTATCGCTCCATTGATCTGAACAACTGGGAGTTTCTTGGTGAAATTCGCACGCAGTTAACCTCCTTTGGTTACATGTGGGAGTGCCCGGATTATATGGAGATAGACGGGAAAGGTGTACTTGTCTTTTCCCCACAAGGCTTAGACGCTGCGGGAGATCATTATCAGAATATTTTTCAATCCGGTTATCTGATCGGTGAGCCGCTCAATCTCCAGACGAGAGAGTTCAATCATGGTGAATTTCAGGAACTGGATCGTGGATTCGACTTCTATGCGCCGCAGACGATGCAGGGCCCGGACGGAAGACGTATTCTGGTTGGGTGGATGGGACTTCCCGATCTGGAATATCCGACAGACGATAACGGTTGGGCTCATTGCCTCACCATTCCTCGGCAGTTATCACTCCGAGACGGGAAGTTAATCCAACAACCGGTTGCAGAGATGGTGCAATTACGTCAGCAGGATAAAGACACACATATTCGCGCAACAATTGACAATGAGAGTCGATCTTTCACTGGTATTAATGGGATTGCCTATGAGCTGATATGTGAGATAAGCCATGTAGAAGCAGAGGTTGTAGGCATCGAATTCCGGGCAAATGGAACTGAAAAAACGGTTCTTCTGTATGATCGGATTCAGCAGAAAGTTGTCTTGGATCGTACCATGTCTGGTACCGAGCTGGCAGAGCAGAATGGCGTTGTACGGCAGTGCACACTTACTGCGGAAGTGATTAAGTTCCATCTGTTCGTAGATTCGTCCTCGGTCGAGATCTTTGTGAACGATGGGGAAGAGGTCTTTACCAGCCGCATTTTCCCAAGCCGGGACAGCGTGGACATTCGTTTCTTTGCACGCGGAGGCAAAGCTGATTTTGAAGCAACTCAATGGCATTATTAAGTATTACGTGAGAGGAATGAGATAACATGTCGGAGAATCAACGGATTGCCCAGGAAGTCATTCATGCCATCGGGGGCAAAGAGAATATCGCATCATTTGCACATTGTGCAACACGTCTTCGCATCATGGTGAAAGATAAAGAAAAGATTGATCAGAAAACGGTCGAGAACATCGAGAAGGTGAAAGGCGCCTTTTTCAACTCAGGTCAATATCAGATTATCTTTGGTACGGGAACAGTGAATCGAATCTTTGAAGAGGTTGAGAAGCTGGGCATCGAAGGAACGTCTAAGGACGATGTGAAGAGTCAGGGGAAAAAAGAAGGAAATGCTTTTCAACGGGCTATCCGCACGTTTGGTGACGTATTTGTACCCATCATTCCCGTTCTGGTAGCTACAGGACTGTTCATGGGATTGCGCGGATTACTTACCCAGAATGAAATTCTGGCATTGTTCGGTGCAACACCGGATGATATCTCGGCCAATTTCCTGTTGTTCACTCAGATCCTGACGGATACGGCATTTGCATTTCTGCCTGCACTTGTAGCGTGGTCCGCATTCCGCGTATTTGGCGGAAGTCCGGTACTTGGTATCGTACTGGGGTTAATGCTGGTCAATCCTGCATTACCCAATGCTTACGCGGTAGCAGATGGATCAGCACAGCCGCTGCATATGTTCGGTTTTATACCTGTCGTGGGTTATCAGGGATCGGTTTTGCCCGCGTTCTTTGTAGGTTTGATTGGAGCCAAGTTTGAGAAGGTACTAAGAAGACGGGTACCCGAGGCATTGGACTTAATTCTGACTCCTTTTATTACGTTGACAGTCATGATTACGCTTGGACTATTCGCGATTGGTCCCGTGTTCCATTCCCTGGAAGAGTGGGTGCTGCATGGAACAACTGCCGTATTGGATCTTCCGTTTGGCATCGCAGGTATTATCATTGGATTCTTCCATCAGATTATTGTTGTTACCGGTGTACATCACATCTTTAATTTCCTGGAGATTCAGCTACTGGAGAAAACGGGATTCAATCCGTTCAACGCCATCATTACCTGTGCCATGGCAGCACAAGGAGCGGCTTGTCTCGCAGTCGGTCTGAAGACCAAAAATATGAAACTCAAAGCACTCGCATTACCTTCTTCCTTGTCCGCATTTCTGGGCATTACGGAGCCAGCGATCTTCGGAGTTAACTTGCGTTATATGAAACCATTTATTATGGGACTTGTTGGTGGTGGTGTAGGTGGTTTCATCGCTTCCTTGTTCCATCTGCAGGGTACAGGCATGGCTGTAACGGTTATTCCTGGTACACTGCTCTATCTGAACAGCCAACTGCTGTTGTATATCTTGTCCAACGTAGTTGCCATGGCGATTGCATTTGCACTTACCTGGTTCTTCGGATATAAGGATCAACCGGTCGCAGAAGAATCGGTGAGCCATGAGAACAGTGGAGTAACATCAACTGAAGTTAAAGCAGAGGACTCTAATCCGCGTATTAATTCAGTTACCGATGCCGTTACAAGCAATCGTCCTAAGGTAGATTTTCTCGAAATCGCTTCGCCAATGAACGGTACCGTCGTTGCTCTGGAGCAGGTTCCTGACCCGGCGTTCTCGGAAAAACACATGGGTGAGGGCATTGCCATCGAGCCATCAGAAGGAAAAGTGTACGCACCGTTTGATGGAGTCATCGCACATGTCATGAACAAGAGTAAACATGCGGTGATTCTGGAGCATGAGACGGGTGTACAGATGTTGGTTCATATCGGAATTAATACGGTTGGACTGAAAGGAAACGGTTTTACCGCGCATGTGAATAGCGGAGATCGTGTAACTGCAGGACAATTGTTGATTGAATTTGACATGGATGTCATTCAGGCTGCGGGTCTGCCGGTGATTACACCTGTGTTGATCCCAAGTGGAAACGAAACGATAGCAACTGCTACAGCAGCCTCAACCGGTCGTGTGCAAGCCAATGGAGAAGCGGTACTGATAGTGAAATTTACTGAGCCACAATAGTGGCACATTAAAAGGGAAATGGTAGAGATGTAACTCTCCCGTTTCCCTTTTTTTGTGTACAATCGTATGAAATTAAAGAAACAGATCATCAATAATATAATTAAATAAAAAGTTCTAGTACACGAGGCAGCACCAGTTTACGGTTATCCAATCGACGCCCTATGAAAAACAAACGTTAATCGTGATACTACAGGCCAGCGTGACGTTTCAGTCGCTCTGCAATCTGCATTAGATCTTCCGCGGATATCCCTGGCGCAAATTCTTCCGGCAGATCAGGTAGCTCAGGTACTGGCCCTCCATACCCCGGCAAGCCTGCAAAAGCCTCCAGTTTACCGCCATCTGTTGGGTGTGTCCCTTTCCAGATCTGGGCAATGCCCTGATAATCCTTGTCGCTGAACGTGTACAACCTGCGGTGCTCACCCTTCGCTTCCCACTTACGTGTCGTTTCAAAAGCTTTGTTATCCAGTCGCGGAATAGGGAACAGCTTCGTTACATCCACACCCGTTGCAATTTCCAGTGCCTTGGCATACGCAAGAACATGCACACCGCCGCGTACAAGCAGATAACCTGTCATTTCTCGGGCTGTTTTGTTGTCGGTCATTTCGTAGACTCTCATTTTGTGGGTCCTGGCTCCGCACTCAAGAAAGAAATTATGCAGCAGATCGAAGATCAGATTGCCACTGCTCACGACATATGAACCATTCCAGGGTCTTCCCATGGAGTCATAAGGGAGCGCTGTCTGAGCGGATTCGATAAAATGTGACGTCATCCGTGCGTCTTTGCCTACACGTAGCGGGGTAGAGTCCGGGGCGCCTGGTGAAGTGGAACCTTCAAGCATCAGGTTAATCGTATTGGCGACAAGTTCGACATGGCCGAATTCCTCCGCAGTAATACTTGCAACAATGTCATAAAATGGACGCAGCTTGGATCTACCTCTGAAATTAAATGACTGAAACATATAGTTATTTAATGTTGACATTTCCCCGAACTTTCCACCAAGCAACTCCTGAACTGCACTAGCTCCATTAGGGTCCGGATTATTGGATATGGGTAGTTCGATGGCAAGACGGTCTACACGTTTAAACATGACATTTCCCCCTCAGTCCTAGTTACTGTAAAAGTATGAAGGGCCACTTGTACGTTATTCGATCAATTGTGAAGCAAAAACAAAACGTTCTGCCAGAGCTTTAAGCTCTGAACAGAACGTTAGATGAGTTCTTATTTGGAAGTTACACCAACAACGCTGGTTCCATTTTTCGTGATTTTGTACGTCAGCACATCTCCGTTCCAGAAATGGAACTTAAGCGTGACTTCGCCATCATTGGTTTCATTGAAGAAGTTAGGTTTCAGCTCAATCACATTACGTTCGTAATCTGGGCTAAATGTGTAGGAGAATTCTTTGAATGAAGTCCAGTTCTGTGGACCAGCGTTCTCTCCGTTTGCATATGTTGCTTCCATCGTTGCCAGTTGGTTCCCGTTAAACGTAGTCGGAATGGCAAATGCACTGGTTGTACCTGTTGCATCGTTCAACTTAGGTGTGTCATATTTAATGATATTAAAGTTCCAGTCAGCACCTTCATTGAATCCAGCCGTGAGTGTAGCATTTACGCCCAAATCACCAGAGGTTGTCAATTTGGTTAACAGATTGGATTTTAACGTAAGTACATCTTTTTTGATCGTATAGTCTTTACCTCTTACAAGAGGCGTGGTGCCATTTTTCAACGAATTGAATTTGTTCCCATTCAGATTGAGTTTTACCTTCTTATCTTGAATGGCTTCATTTTGTTTAAGATATACGAGGTCCGTTTCGGCTGTGGATGAGCGACCTGTCCAACTGGCTTCCATGGTATCAAATAATTCCTGATCAGACCAAGTAAAACTTGTGCGTCCGAAGTGTTGTCCGTTATCCCACAACATCGTTGTCATCTGTTTTTGGCGCAGATATTGTCCAACGAATTCGAAGAATTTCAGTTTTTCGCCTTGCTCAATGACACCTGTGTGCTGGTCAAACCCAAGCAAGCCATACTCACCAACGATAACTGGAATGCCTTTCGCTGTAAAAGCATTGTATACCCGATCAAAAGTGTCGGTAACGTCCTTCTGTACTTCCTCGTTATACTTGGTGTAACCTGCGATGTTCACACTGAATGGCCAGAACCCGTAGTAGTGAACGGTTGCAATAATATTGCTGTCATTCAATTTTTGGATGGTCTTATTCAGTTCATCCAGATCAGGCTGAGCGGAAGAGGTATGCATCGTTGGAAGCACAAGTGGACGTGTCTCGTTGTTTCCACCCGAAGTTCTTACGATCTTGTGAAAAGAAGTATTCAACTCGTCCAGCATGCGATATCCAATCGCTGCATCTGTTGTGCCGCCTTCAGAGAAACGTGGTTCGTTAACACTTTCGAACAAAAGCTTATCGGATGAATCCTTGAATTTGTCCGCAATCTGAGTCCAAGCAGCGTTGTAACGTGCAAGCACATTGTCATGGTCTTTCTCCATGTAACTGATCCAGCGCCAGGAATCATGGTGAAGATTGATCATGACGTAGAGATCCGCATCAAGCGCCCAGTCTACTACTTCCTGAACCCGATTCATGTAAGCGGAATCAATTGTGTAGTCGGGTGCGTCACCGATGTGGGCTTCCCAGGTCACAGGGATACGGATACTGTTGTAGCCCTCAGCTGCGATCGATTGAATTAGTTCCTTTGTAATGCGCGGATTGCCCCAGGCTGTCTCATCTTCACCAACGGCGTCCAGAGAGTTACCCAGATTCCAGCCAGGCTCCATGGCGTTTACATAGGTTTGCATTTTGCTTGGAGCGGGTGATGCACTGGTCTGTTCGCTGTTGTCAGTTGCAGCTGAAGCCATAGCCGAGGAGAATAGAGATAGAATCATGGCAGTCACAAGCGTAAGAGAAAGGACTGATTTGCGGTTTTTTTTCATTAATATAGTCTCCTTCGAATAGAGAATGGTTAAACGTGAATAGCGGTTAAGCAGGGTGGAAATAGAGCTCAACGCAAACAAAAATTCACTTCTTTAATACTAGAATCACCACCGATTTATGTACTGAAAGCGTTTTCGTAATTTACTATATCATGATTTAATATTGGACAATACCTGCACAATTGGAATAAAAATCATGTGAAAATCAGTGATTGCTTTTTAATGATAATTAGATTTAAATACCCTGGGAGGGATCTAATATGAAGCTGGATGCACATCAACATTTTTGGGAATACAACGTCGCCGAGTACGGATGGATTGGAGAAGAGATGAAAGTCATTCGTCAATCTTTTCTTCCAAAAGATCTTGAACCTTTATTGGTCCAATCCGGACTGGATGGATGTATTGCGGTACAAGCCAGACAATCACTGACAGAAACCGAGTGGCTTCTGCAGTTGGCAGATCGGCATGAATGTATCAAAGGTGTTGTCGGATGGGTGGACCTTTGTTCGGATGAAGTTCGGAATCAGCTTGAATTGTTCGCGTCCAATCCGTATCTGAAGGGCGTACGTCATGTCATACAGGATGAACCTGATCTGAAGTATGTATTGAGAGAAGACTTTCAGCGCGGAATTTCATTGCTTAAGGAGTATGATTTGGCCTATGATCTGTTGGTGTCCAAGGAGCAACTGCCTTATGCCGTTGAACTGGTTAAGGCGTTTCCTGAACAGCGATTTGTACTTGATCATCTAGCCAAACCCGACATAAAATCAGGTATACTCTCACCCTGGAAAGAAGCGCTTGAGTCATTGGCCGCACAACCCAATGCGTACTGTAAACTTTCAGGGATGGTGACGGAAGCAGACTGGGCAAATTGGACTCCAAAGGATTTTACAGCCTATCTGAATATCGCCATAAAAGCCTTTGGTGCAGAACGGTTAATGTTTGGGTCCGACTGGCCTGTGAGCAACGTTTCAGCTACGTATTCTGAAGTATATGGTCTTATTAATTCTCACATTAATGCCTTACCTATACTAGATCAACAGATGATTCTTGGGGGCACATGTGCTGCGTTCTATCAAATATCGTAGTGGGCAATCCGAACCTAACCCGGTTTCAAGAAGTTGACAACTGTTCTGATTCTTGCTAAAGTTTTATCCAATCCGCATAATCATGATCTGGGAATGTTACCGATATGGGCATAACCTGAGCTGGCTTGTTTACACGTAATCGTGTACCCAGGCTGGTTCGGGTTTTTTCTATTTAAGTTGAACAACCGATTTTACACGAGACGACTGCGCGGCCAGAACAATCTTCCAATCGCTGTTATCCCCAGATTTTTTGAATCCCTTTTTAAAGGGGAAATCCGGTGATAAAGGCGAACGCTTCGCTTCTCCAGATTTTTTCTGTCCTCTCCGTTTATGTGTAATTGTGTAGTTCAACTTAAATATTTTATCTTTTTAATATTTTTCAGGATTTGAGCGGATAGCTGAATTACATATTTGGAAGGAGAATGATGATGACGAATTTTAAATTTCCTAAAGACTTTCTGTGGGGTGGAGCCATTGCTGCCAATCAGGCGGAGGGCGCGTATCTGGAAGATGGTAAAGGGCTGAGTATCGTTGACTTGCTTCCGACAGGAGAGAACCGCAGAAGTATTATGAAAGGCAATGTTCCAGCTTTTACGCCGCTTGCTACCGAGTTCTATCCTTCACATGAAGCAATCGATTTTTATCACCGTTACCCTGAAGACATTGCTTTATTTGCCGAAATGGGATTCAAAGCACTGCGTGTCTCCATTGCTTGGGCACGAATTTTCCCGACAGGAGAAGATGCACAGCCAAATGAAGCCGGATTACAATTTTATGATAACCTGTTTGATGAATTGTTGAAAAACGGCATTGAACCTGTGGTTACATTGGCTCACTTCGATGTGCCTGTGCATCTGATCGAGAAGTACGGCAGCTGGAGAAGTCGTGAACTGGTAACTCTTTTCGAGACTTACGCTACAACGGTATTCACTCGGTACAAAGACAAGGTGAAATACTGGATGACATTTAATGAGATCAACATGCTGTTACATCTTCCGTTCCTTGGAGCGGGGCTGGCGTTTAATGATGGGGATAACATCAAGGAAATTCAATATCAGGCTGCTCACCACCAACTGGTTGCAAGTGCACTGGCAGTCAAGGCATGTCATGAGATTATTCCTGGTGCAATGATTGGGTGTATGCTCGCCGCAGGAAGCTTCTATCCGTATACTTGTAATCCGGAAGATGTGTTCCAGGGTATGGAAAAAGATAGAGAGTCCTATTTCTTCATCGATGTGCAGTCACGTGGGGAATATCCGGGTTATGCCAAACGTTTCTTCAAAGATCACGAGTTGAACATTGTTATGCAGCCGGGTGATGCGGAAATCTTGAAGAATCATACCGTAGATTATATCGGATTCAGTTATTATTCAAGTCGTACAACTAGTACCGATCCGGAAGTTATCAAAAATATGACCAGTGGTAATGTATTTGGCTCGGTAGCCAATCCATATCTGGCGAAGTCCGAGTGGGGCTGGACGATTGATCCCAAAGGATTCCGTATTACCGCCAATCAACTACATGATCGTTATCAGAAGCCGCTGTTTGTTGTTGAGAATGGATTTGGTGCCAATGACGAGGTTACACCGGAAGGTGAAGTGGATGATGCGTACCGGATTGACTACTTGAAACGACATGTAGCTGAAATGGGTGAGGCCATTCAGGATGGAGTGAACATCATCGGTTACACCAGCTGGGGACCTATTGATATTGTAAGTGCCTCCTCAGGTGAGATGAGAAAACGTTATGGCTACATTTACGTGGATCGTAATAATGAAGGTCAAGGTGAGCTGACACGACTGAAGAAGAAGAGTTTTGAGTGGTACAAAAATGTGATCGAATCCAACGGAACAAACTTGGGTGACGCGTAGTCAAAAAGGTGAATTGGATTAGTTCAGACATCAAACAATCGGAAGGACCATAAATTCACGGAACTTCCGATTGTCCTCACATTGAAAGCGTTGACATATAGTCAGGTTCGCGCTATACTTGACGCAATTATATCGTTTCTGGGATTGTTACTACTCGAAGTAGGCAAAACCTAAGCACCAAAAAAAGCAGACCACCATGTCTTGTTTATTTTGTGATGCTTCAGGTTTTTTTTGTATGCCCAAAAGACGATGTATAACTGCCAAGAGAGTGGAACGTGACGGGGGGATTGAAGTGAAAATAGCAAAGGTTATCAACAATAACGTCATTAGCATCTATCAGGCGGATGGAGCAGAGCTTGTGGTGATGGGACGTGGGATTGCCTTTAAGAAAAAGCCGGGGGATAAAGTAGACGAGACCCGCATCCAGAAAGTATTTGCATTGAAAAACAAACAAACTTCCGATAATTTCAAAATGCTACTGCGGGAAGTTCCGATGGAACTGATTGAAATTGTGGAAGAGATTATCACGTATGCACGTGAGAATCTGGGCCGAAAGCTGAATGAGAACATCTATGTATCTCTTACAGATCATATTAACTTCGCCATCGAACGTTATCGGGAAGGCGTGGAGATCAAGAACGCATTAATGTGGGAGATCAAACAGTTGTACAAGTCCGAATTCGAACTCGGCCTGAGGACGCTGGAACAGATCAATACCCGAATGAATATTGAGCTTCCACCCGATGAAGCCGCTTTTATTGCTCTTCATATTGTTAACGCAGAGATGAACGAAGAAGTTATTACAACGATGAATATTACGAAGTTTATCCAGCAGATTATTAATATAGCGAAATATCATTTCAAAATGGAATTTGATGAGGACTCTCTCAGTTATTTTCGCTTTATCACACATCTGAAGTTCTTCTCCCAGCGTGTGCTCAGTGGTACGCATTACGACAACAACTATGATCATTTCTATGACATGATTAAGGAGAAACATCCGGATGCCGCAGCGTGCACGGAGAAAATTGAGTTGTTTGTCAAAAAGGAATACAACCATGAGTTGACCAATGAAGAAAAGTTGTATCTGACGGTTCATATCGAACGAGTGGTTAATCGATAATATTTAAATGTTGACAAAAATGGTTTTATTATAATAATATGTGATTAACAGGAATTGAATACGATTTAACTGGGATTGTTACTGGTTATGCAGGCAAAACCTAAGTCATGAGAAGGTCAGGACCATTGTGTCCCCTTGCTCAAGGCTTAGGTTTTTTGCGTGCAAAAAAATCGGTAAGAGGCCTGTTTGAGAAAAAGTGGGGGTGCAGATCATGAGTCAAGAGAAACTGGCCAAAGAGATTGTAGAACTGGTTGGCGGTGAGAAAAATGTGGAATCGCTGGTTCATTGTGCAACACGATTACGGTTTGTATTGAAGGACGATGCCAAGGCAGACAAAGCCAAATTGGAGAAAACAGAAGGCATCATCGCAGTCAAAGAAAATGGAGGACAATTCCAGGTGGTTGTTGGTAACAAGGTGCCTGAAGTCTATAGTGCCATTGGACAGATCAGTAACATTCTGGACGATTCGTCAGATAAAGAAAAACCTCGCAAAGCAGCCAAAGGACTCGGGGGTATTATCGATATCATATCCAGCATCTTTGCACCACTTCTGGGTGTTATGGCGGGAGCCGGTATTCTAAAAGGGTTATTGTTGATTGCAAGCAATATTGGATGGCTGGAAACGACAGAAACAACATATACAATCCTGTATGCAGCAGCAGATAGTCTCTTCTACTTCCTGCCTCTGTTGTTAGCGGTTACAACAGCACGTAAATTCCAGGGAAATATGTTTGTTGCGATGACGATTGCAGGAGCACTGATCTATCCGTCCATCGTCACGTTGAAATCAGAGGGAACACCAACGGATTTCTTCGGTATCCCTGTCATCTTGATGAACTATTCATCTACAGTTATTCCTATCATTTTAGCTGTCATTGTTATGAGCAAGTTGGAAAAGTTCTTTAATAAGACACTTCACGATAGTGTGAAAAACTTTGTTACGCCATTGTTTTTGCTAGTGATTATGGTACCACTGACATTGCTTGTATTCGGACCATTTGGCGTATACGTTGGTAATGGAATTGCAGCTGGACTGGTTGCCGCATTTGGATTCAGTCCATTGCTCGCAGGAGCCGTTATGGGTGCAAGCTGGCAGCTGCTCGTTATCTTCGGAATACACTGGGGTCTGATTCCGGTATTTATCAACAACGTTGCAGTGTATGGACAGGATGGTGTTAAACCAGCTGCGACAGCTTCGATCTTTGCTCAAACGGGCGCTGCTTTTGGGGTTATGTTGAAAACCAAGAACAAAAAACTGAAAACGCTGGCGGGATCATCCACGTTGACGGCTCTGTTCGGTATTACGGAACCGGCTATCTATGGGGTAACATTACCACTGAAACGCCCATTCATTGCAGGGGTAATCGGTGGTGCAGTTGGTGGAGCTATCATTGGTCAAGCGGGCACATTGGCATTTGCATCCGGTGCACCAGGGTTGCTGACCCTGCCAATCTTCTACGGACCAGGTGGACAAGGTTTCCCAGGATTGATTCTGGGTATCGTAGTATCGTTTGTTGTTTCGGCTGTACTGACGTACATCATGGGCTTCAAAGATCCGGTTGAAGAAGAAATAAAAACCGAATCTACGACATCCGATCAGCAATCTGTTCGTGCAACGAATGCTTCAGACGAAAATGTATTTAGCCCAATCGAAGGAACGATTGTTGAATTGTCGGAAGTTCCAGATCCGGCCTTTGCATCGGGAGCAATGGGTAAAGGGATTGCGATTGAGCCAACTGTGGGCAGAGTTGTAGCACCTTTTGACGGCACAGTTACCGTTGCATTCAAGAAAAAACATGCCTTGGCTGTAGTATCAGACACCGGTGCTGAGATATTAGTTCACGTGGGAGTTGATACCGTTAAATTGGATGGGCAACATTTTGTTTCCCATATCAAAGAAGGCGATCGGGTCCAAGCGGGAGATCTGTTGCTTGAGTTCGATATTGCACAGATTAAGGCTGCTGGTTACCACACAGTAACGCCGATTATCGTAACGAATTCCGCCAACTACGAGGAAGTGATTCCACAGGCTACAGGTCAGGTTCATAGCCAGGAGCTTCTACTAAAATTAAGTAGCGGTAATAGCCAGGAACAAAAGTAGATTGATGTACTAATCCGATGGTGTCGTGTTTTCATCGTTCCGTTGACATGGTGGAATTGGAAAATTATAATTAGAATTGTACATCTATACATGATAATGAAAGGTGGATTATTGAATATGACACATGCAATGAGACTGCGCTTCCTTCCTTTGAATCGGTAATTGAATACGTTCAAAGGCTCTGACTATTGGTTCAGAGTAAACGGGATCAGTCTGTCATTTTCAATCATCCTGACCTAAAAATAAGTGTTATACTCGCTTTCCCGTTTACGTTGAATCACAGGCCGTGGCCTGTGATTCTTTGTTTTTTCTTCTGATTATCTTAATCAGGTAAATAATTAGGTACAGGCGCTCAATACAGACTACTGGGGGTAACCGCTATGATGACGTTACTGTTCTATTGATACGAGCTGGCACGATAAGCTCGTATCGATAGAAGCGTGCTTCGCTATCGATACGAAATAAATCTTATTTCGGAGGTAGCGAATATGGAAAAGATATGTTTTGAATTAGAACAGGTTGAGATGACCTATATGGATAAAGTAATACTGAACATTGAGCGACTGGCTGTGCATCAACTGGATCGCATTGGTGTAGTGGGTGGTAATGGTCAGGGTAAAAGTACATTGTTGAAACTCATTGCGGGACAGATCCAGCCAACAGTCGGAAAGATAAAACGTTTTGCAGAGTTTGGTTATTTGGAACAAGTGGAACCGCCCCAGTCTAACGAAAGTATCGAAGTTGACGGGGCTTTACTCAGTAAATTAGCGATACCTCAACACGATCAGCCATGGAGTGGTGGAGAACAGACCCGTCTAAAACTGGTTCAAATGTTCACTCATTATCATGAAGTACTGTTACTGGATGAACCAACAACACACCTGGATCAAGCGGGCATTACATTTTTGCTGGATGAATTGCGTTATTATTATGGAGCGCTTGTGCTGATCAGTCATGATCGTGCGGTTCTGGATGAACTGGTGACCACGATCTGGGAAATCCATCAAGGTGAGGTTCGCGTATATTCCGGCAACTATAGTGATTATCAGGCACAGAAGAGGCTGGAGCGTGAACAACAAAACCAGGCCCATGAGCAGTTTTCCAAGGAGAAAAGACGATTGGAGCTGGCCGCTCGGGAAAAGATGAAGAAAGCCGAGAAAATAACGCAGGCCGGAAGCATGTCCAAAAAAGAATCCAAGGCAAAAACAAACCGTATGGTTGAAACCAAATCCAAAGGCACCAGTCAAAAAGCGGTGCACCGCGCAGCCAAAGCGATTGAACAGCGGATGCAACAACTTCACGAGGTAAAAGCGGTGCAAGAGGATCGGCCTATGATCTTCCGTCAGCCAAAGACACTGGAGCTGCACAATCGATTTCCGATTATGGCAGATCGCCTTACACTCGAAGTGGAAGGTAACGTATTGCTGGAGGATGTAAGTTTTCAGGTTCCATTAAAACAAAAAATAGCGATAACCGGAGCCAATGGCAGCGGGAAAAGCACATTGCTTAACCATGTTTTCCATGTGGGAGATCAGATCACAATGTCTCCAAAAGCAAAGCTCGGTTATTTTCAGCAAATGAGCTATCGTTTTACGACAAAAGAGACCGTATTACAATTCTTGAAAAATCGTTCGGAATATGAGGAATCAGAGCTCAGAAGTGCGTTGCATGCGATGCAGTTTATAGGTAATGACTTGCTGAAGAATGTTGGGACATTAAGCGGAGGAGAAGCGATTCGTCTTCAATTATGTCACTTATTTCTTGGACAATATAACATTCTATTGTTGGATGAGCCGACGAATTTTCTTGATATGCATGCATTGGAAGCGTTGGAGCGTTTTATTAAGGCGTATGAAGGAACAATTCTGTATGTATCTCATGATCAGAGGTTTATTGAAAATACAGCGGATCAACAATTTCAGATTACAGAGCGTCAATTAATTCAGGTGAATATATAAGTTGAACTAAAGAAGATTTACACGGATCACTCCGATGACAGAACAACCTTCGAGGAAGAGAAGTAACAAAAACAGCCAAAGTGATTTTGGCTGTTTTTGTTTTAGAATATGGAGGCTTGTGATCTAATAGGATATGGAGCTTCTATTAAGAGTCCGCTTTTATAACCGTGGAATGCATGTTACCTGTGAGGCGTTGAGGTGGGAAAACCATGCGCACGGGCGCAATGATGATGGCAGCAAATACAGCTTTGATCAGATCCCCAATTATGTAAGGATAAAACCCTTGAATCATGGCCTCAGGTAGGTCCATTTTGTAAGCATAAGCAAGCCAAGGGACGCCCGATACATACACGAGCAGTGAACCAAATAGTTCAAATACAACAAAAGCGAGCATGAATCCTGTGACACCTTTGATGTTGATTCGTGCAAGCAACAATCCAATCAATAATGCGGAGAATGGCCACATCATCACATATCCTCCGGTAGGTCCAAGCAGTACTGCAAGTCCTCCGGTCCCGTGTAGCAAGGGGAATCCAAGAGCGGTGAGCAGAACAACCATCGTGACACTTAGAAAACCATAGAGTGGACCAAGTAATCCTCCGGCCAGCATGACAGCCAAAGTTTGTAATGTTATCGGTACTGGGGAGAAGCCAATGGGAATGCTTATGTAACCAAAAAGTACTAAAATTGCGGCCATAAGTGCGCTGAATACAATGCCTCGCAAAGATAATTTCATGTTTGAACAATCCTCTCCATTTTGGTAATATGATTGTTAACCAATTATATAAATATGGTTAACGATTAGGATCGTACCACATAACAATAGAAAGGGAAAGGACTAATTTACGATGCAAGGCAACCTGCCTATAATTACATTAGAAGATGTTCGAGTGCATTATGCTTCCGAAGGTAGTCAGGTGAGAAAAGCACTGGATGGGGTCTCACTTACGCTGCACCAAGGAGAATGGATTAGTATTGTAGGGGCGAATGGCAGTGGAAAAAGCACACTCGCTGGACTACTGATTGGATTCATTCCACTATCTGGAGGGGTACGGGATATCTCGGATGAACTTACCGTTCGGGGTGTATTGCAGCAACCGGATGCACAGGTACTTGGCGATACGATTGAAGAGGAGTTTCATTTTGCGCTGTCACCATTGATGGATTCTGTAGGAGAGCAATTGGAGCGCCGGCAGGATGCATTACATACCGTAGGACTTCAATATCCCCCGGAGAAGGCTGTCTCACAATTATCCGGTGGACAGAAACAACTGCTTAATATTGCTGTAGCACTCGCAGCCAAACCGGATATATTGATTCTGGATGAGCCAACAGCCATGCTTGATCCGGGAGCAAGAGACCGTATCGAGGCCATCGTTCAGAAGATTACCCAGCGGGGTACAACGGTGATCTGGATTACACACCATCTGGAGGAAGCAACCCTGTGTGATCGAATCATTGCTATGGAGAGGGGACGTTGTGTGTACAACGGGGAGCCGGAGTCCTTTTACTATGAAAAAGAGACGAATGAGAAGGCTACTTGGGAAAATGTACAGCTATCTCCCTGTGAACGGTTAGGGTTGGACCCTCCTTTTACTGTAAAAACTGCGTTATTGCTCAAGCAAAAAGGTATGATGCCAGAAGCCATGCCACTGCGACCCGAGCAACTGGCTAAGGAGGTCGCACGTTGGAGATTGAGCTGACCAATATAAGTATAGAAGCATCAGAATCGGGCAAACGTGCCCTGCTTGAAGATGTGAGTGTACAGTTGAACAGTGGGGAAATCACCTTGCTGCTGGGCTGTACGGGTTCAGGAAAAACGACTTTACTACAGACGTTGGCTGGTCTGAGACCGCCCGATGCAGGAAGTATCACATTGGATGGCACTCCTTTCTGGAAAGAAGGAAAAGTGCCGCAGTCGATTTTATTGCAAATGGGACTATTGTTTCAATTTCCGGAACAACAACTGTTTGCCCGAAGTATTCAGCGTGAATTCACATATTCTCTGCATCCCTATCGACTTTCAGAGAAACAGCAACAAGAGCAGATCACAAAAGCACTGAAGCAATGGGACCCGCCAGTAACCTCGGAGTTGGACCGACGTTTTCATCTGGACAGGTCGCCATTTGCTCTAAGTGGGGGAGAGAAGCGCAGGCTTGGACTTGCTCTCGGAAGTGTGACCAATCCACACTGGCTTCTGCTGGATGAGCCGAGCGCCGGGTTGGAAGCGCAAAGTGTCGGGCTTTTGCTGGATGTATTGGAGCAACATCGTCTGGCAGGTGGTGGGGGCGTGGTAGCAACCCATGATCTGGATACATTCTTGCCTTGTGCGGATCGAGTATTGTTGTTGCAGGAAGGCCGTCTAATCGCTGATCTTACGCCGAGAGAACTTCACAAAAGGCCTGAACTGCTGGAGCAGACAGGGATTGGACTGCCACCATCGATGAGACTGGCAAAGCAGTTAAGAGAAGCGGGTCTTGAGCTGCCTTTGACCGCGATGACGGCAGAAGAGATGGCTGAAAGTATTGTTCAGTCCAAGTCAGTTGAGTTACAGATTCAAACCGAATCGAAAGAAGTAGCAGGGACGGTAACGCTGGAAGTCAAGAGCGATGCAATGAAGTATGAAAAAGAAGCACGGATGCTGTCGTCCATTAAAATTGAGGATGATCCAAAGCTTCTTCCGAACACATTGACTCATTCAGGCGGATTATATGGCGTCATGGACCCACGTCTGAAATGGATTTTGTATATTTTGTTAGTCACCGCAGCTATGCTTCAACAGCGATGGCTGGGATTGACGTTAACACTGGTGCCGGTAGTAGCAGCACTTGCCGTGCTCCCGCGTCAGACTTTGGCTGGATGTATGAAGTTAATGAAGCCATTATTATTCTTTTTCATCATCTCAACGGCGTTATCTGGGACAACTCTTTCAACAGAGGGAGGAGGTCTGCACTTTGGCTTTTCCCTGATGCAGGCGGAGGGTACTTTGCTGAATGTATATCGATTGTTTATCGTCACATTGGCAAGCCTTTGGTTTTCGTTGACGACACCTTATGGGCGAATGGTAGAAGGGCTGAACTGGGTACTCGGTATCGGTAAAAAGATCAGGTTGCCCGTAGCTTCGTTTGCTCTTGCTGTATCGTTAATCTTTCGATTTATCCCGATGATCTGGAGTGAGTGGCAGCGATTCTCACTGATCGTGCGGGCACGTGGAAAGGCAGCTTTAAGACCAAATACCGTGCGAATTCGCGACCTTGGTCCGATGGTGATTCCCTTGTTAATGGCACTGTTCCAACGTGCAGAGGATATGACCATTGCGATGGAAATGCGTAAAGTTAGAGAGCACTCTACGCTCGGAGGACGTTCATCGTTATTGGTATGGTCCAAACGTGATACCTGGATTAGCATGGCTGGCCTCATTGTTTTTGTACTTTTAATATGGATTCGCTAATTGTGATGGCGATAATGATTGTGATGGATCCGGTAATGAATAAGACGATGGATTAGAACCATAAACGCAGTCTTTTCCAATAATGATGCATAAATGCGTTTGTCCTCGCTCACAATAAGTGGACGTTGATCATAAGAAGTGGATCAGGAGGGATAAACGATGAAAGATAAGTTTTTGCGTGAAGAACGGCAAGAATATACCGATGTGTCTACGGTGGAGTCGCAGCGGAACGATATCACACTCGAAGAATTCCCGGAGGGCCCTTACGGTTCATCTTTACTATCCGAGTCTCTTGGGAAAAGTTCACCGTGGCGCGTGGACCAGCGGTCTGCACATCGTTTTGATTATGAAAATCATGACCTTCACGAGGGAGACGTACGGGATTATCCAGGTCAGGATGTTTTTGACGAAACGGTTCCGGACAACTTATCCAAGCCTCAATATACGGAAGAATCGTAATGAGATTTTGATATAAAATAGAGCGTAGCCTCCAACAGGTTTTTCCTGTTCGGGGGTTATTTTCGTTGTGTTTAATGAAAACAAATCTCCTCCAATTCCACAATATGGGTTATTATATTTGTAACTCGAAGTAAAAATTTGGTTGAATATGCGGGGGGACTTGGAATGAGAGAGATCGATTATAGTCAGTATTTCTGGCAGGATGATAAGATCAGACTACGTGCTTTGCGTGAAGAAGATTGGGAGGATCATTATTATAACCGCTTTGATACACCTGCCCGTCGGTTATTGGAGTGTGCAGTAGAGTTGCCGCCAACCCATGTTGAAGCGAAGAGTTTCACGGAAAACTTCTCTGATTTTTCTTTAACCAAAGGAAGGATCATGTTTACAATTGTAAATATGGATGGTGAAAATGTCGGAGGTGTGAATCTGAACAGCATTGATGAAAGGAACGGTACCTTTAGCATTGGCATTCAAATTGACAGGGATCATCGAGGAAAAGGATACGGAACCAGAGCCGTTCGAATCTTGCTGAACTATGCCTTCTTCGAGCGCAGGCTCAACAAATTTAATGATTATGTACTCCAAGGAAATGAACCTTCCGCAGCAATGATGAGAAAACTTGGATGTGTTCAGGAAGGTGTGCGTCGCCAGGTGATCTATATGGATGGAAAATACCAAGATCTGATCCTCTTTGGATTGACCAAAGATGAGTTTATGGAAAAAGAGGGGCTTGTTTGAAGTAAAGCTAATAAGCTGAAATTAAGTGTGTAGTAGGAGGAACTATGAACCAACCCATACTAACCGATGAATTAATCATCAATTGCAAGGATATTTATTTACGTGAGTATCGACTCGAGGATTTGAAGAAACTGCAAGAAATTACGTGGCAACCTGAGGTGTATGAATTCCTACCTGGATGGAACGCTACGATTGAAGATAGGACCCTGTGGCTCACCGAATATGAAATCCCTGAGAATCAGCGTTTTAAACAAGCTGTAGTGGCGGGAGGGGATATCGGAGAGTTATGTTTACGTATGGCTATCGTACTCAAAGAAAATGATGAGTTTATCGGATGGTGCTGCTCAGGGATCAAGGACGAACTGCCAGCACCCAATCGGGAGATTATGTACGGTATTTCGAAACACTTCAGAAATCGTGGTTACACAACGCAGGCGCTCAAAGGAATGACAGATTATTTATTTGAATATACAAACGTGGAAGTATTAAATGCCATCGCTTTGACTACCAATCAAGCATCCAATAAGGTGATACAGAAATGTAATTTTGAACGGTTAAATTTGATCGAGATCGAGAATGAATCCTATAACCATTATCAACTGTGTAAGGGCAAAGGTCATTTTTGATTGAACGTTTATCCTCATTGAAAATAGCTATAATATGAAAATTTCGGATCAGGTTAGACAGTTATTGCTGGCTGCCTGATTTTTTCTGTCATTTAGTTTATAGGACAAGGTTTCTGTTAATAATTTTCCCCTCGATAATAGCGCTCCAGTTTGTTATCCAAATGAACAAGCTGCGCTTTTTTCTCCTCAATATCATTCAGCAACTTTTGCTTTTGATCCTCAATCAGCTTGGTTCTTTCCTTCAAAGTGGAGGTTCCTTCATTGACCTGATCATAATACTTTTTGATGTCTTCCACACTCATCCCGGTTTCGCGAAGGCATTTGATAAAAACCAGCCAGTTCAGATCATCCTCCAAATAAAGACGGTTATTCTGATCATTTCGTGCAGCAGGTTTCAGCAGTCCCTTTCTTTCATAAAAGCGGATCGCTCCAATGGAGATTTCAACTTTTTTTGCTACTTCTCCAATCGTTAACATGTTAATCCCCCTTTTTATAAAAATAATTTGACCTACACTAAGTGTAGCATAGTAACTTATACATTGTTAAATATAAATCAAATTATGGAAAGAAGGATTCGCATGAAAAAGACTGTCTTTGTAACCGGAGCGAATAAAGGAATTGGATATGAAATCGTAAAGCAGTTGGGTGAAGCAGGTTGGAAAGTTATCCTCGGCGCACGTAGTGTTGAACGGGTTGAAAGAGCTGTTTCAGAATTAACTTCCAAGGGGTTAGATGTAGAATTTGTACAGATCGACATGTGCGACTTGAAGAGCATTGAGCAGGCAGCCGATACGATTCACAAGAGTTATCCTGCAATAAATCTTCTGATCAATAACGCGGGTATGCCGGGTGCTTTCTCTCATTCCTTTACGGATACAAAAGAGGAGGATCTACGGAACGCCTTTGAAGTGAACTTTTTCGGCACCTTCCGTTTGAATCAGCGGTTGTTCCCATTAATCAAAGATAATGAAGGCACAATCATTAATGTATCAACTGACATGGCTTCTCTGGACCATATGCAAAATGCGGAATTTACTTTAAATGCCTTCGACTATAATTCATCCAAAACGGCCAACAGTGCCATGACACTTTCGATGGCTTATGAAGTCAAAAACAGCAGGGCGCAAGTCTTTGCAGTAACGCCCGGATTCACATCAACAGATCTTAACGGCAATGCCGAAGGCGGTAAATCAAAAGAAGCCGGCGCTGCGATTATCGTGGGCTATGCAACGGATGGTAAACGTCATAATGGGGAGTTCCTAGATGAAAATGGCGTATACCCTTGGTAATCCACCGTTGCCAAAAGCAACGATAGAACGGGATGAATTTTAGAGAATGCCTTCAAGCCCAAACTCAAATTCAAACTTAGGCAAGCTATTCGATGATTGATACCATTGTCTCAAAAGTCTTGAGGTCCAAGATAGCTGATCCTGGCTAATCTTAGTCAATGCCTAGACAATTTTCTAACGAACCCAGGACGTCTTATTCGGCCTTTAGGTACGTTTCTTAAATTGTAAAGAACATCAGACACGCTATTTCCCGAAATCCCCTTAGAAAAACGCAGTAAACGGCTGTTTATTCTAATATAACGTGGCTCAGGTTCATTAGATCTCTGCGGACGCTTAAAATGCTTGAATAAGACGTCTCGGATTCGTTAGCCTGAACCCAATTGAGCTACTACTTTACACTCTATCAATCGGATACAAAAAGAATCCCCCATTCATTTCTTAACCGAAATGAGTGGGGGATTTCGTCATGCAATGAAAAGCCGGAATTAAAATGGAAGATGAGCATCGTTTGGAGAGCCTGCCTAGAGCATGAGTAATGATCAAGTAGATCTTACGCAAAGCTGCGTATAGCCAACTTATAGCCAGCTTGCAGCCGAAGTTCAGCCTAGACATCAGCCTTATGCAGCGGCAGCAAAATCATAAATTCAGTTCCCAAGCCTACCTGACTTTGTACGGTAATTTTCCCACTATGCGACTCCACAATCGAGCGGGTAATGGCTAGACCGAGACCTGCGCCACCTTGTTTGCGCGAACGAGAACTGCTTGTGCGATAAAATCGCTCAAAGATATGGGGCAGATGTGCAGGTTCAATGCCTGTGCCGTTATCTTTCACTGACAATTCAGCTTTATGGTGCGTGGCATATAACGTTATGGAGATGGCTCCATGCTCAGGATCGGTGTGCTGCACCGCATTATGGAACAGATTCAACACCACCTGCTTCATCTTGTAAGCGTCAGCAAGTACATACACTTCAGCCGTCAGATCAAGATGAATGGATCTTTGCTGAGCCATCATGGCGAGTTGTGGTTGCATTTCGAGAAGCAGACTATCCAGCTGAATGACCTCCCGCTCCTGCTTTGGAGCCTGATCCAGCTTGGTTAGTAACAGTAAATCTTCAACCAGCTTGTTAATTCGGACGGATTCGCCGTGCATGCTGTCCAGTGCTTTATACAATTGATCTTGATTGGTCGCTGCACCCCGCTGTAGAACTTCAATGAAACCGTGAATGGAGGTGAGCGGGGTACGAAGCTCATGAGAAGCATCAGACAAGAAACGCTGCATCTGCTCTTTCGATTCCCGCTCCGCTTCAAACGAATTCTCCAGTCTTTCAAGCATGCCATTGAATGAAACTGCAAGCTGATCCACTTCTTCTTGTCCCTGAACGACGGGAAGGCGTTCTGCGAGGCTACCTGCATCGATCTGTTGTACTTTATTCACCATGTTAGATAGGGGAACCAGCGTCCGGCGTAATACCTTAGTGTATAGAATCAGACCGGCTACCATGGCCAACAGCGATAACATGAGGAAGATTAGAAGCTGTTTAATAATCAAGTCTCTCAGTGGCTTTGTAGCCGTGCCCATCTGGACCATTGGTAAACCGCGATTGCGTGGACCGGGTGAAGCAAATACAATCAATTGCTCATTCCCTTGGCTATCCGTGACGATCCGGTAGGGAATATGTTTTTGTTCTTTCAACTCATCTGTAATGTCCTGATATTCAACGGTTGATAGTTGAGGGGCTTTCAGACCGTCTTCTCCAAAAATATCCTCGAACGTACCTTGGTTATCAAACAGGGCCAGTGAACGGTCAGGAATAAACAACACCCGATTACCAGACCCGTTTCCTGCCTGTCCACCAAAAGGATTGTTGGAAGAGCCGTTACGTGACTGCATTCCGAGCCAAACCGGGGGCATGGACATGAGCTGTTCTTCCATGGTTTTTGCCTGATTCCGGTAGAGAAAGCTTTCCATGATCCAGAATTGCAGGATACCGATTAACAATAACAGCCCAGCAAGCACGAACAGAGAACGTGAGAGCAATTGAGATCGTAATGAACGAGGCCATATCCAGTGGTGGAGACGTCTTATACGAAGTTTATTTTTCTTAGGCAGCGAGTTCATCAGAGATCCACCCTGTACCCGACACCCCGAAGCGTGCGAATGAGTTTATGCTCTTTATCCCCGAGTTTGTCGCGCAAGGAACGAACGTAAACCTCCACAATATTTTCTTCCCCGCCAAAATCATACCCCCAAACCCGGCTCAGAATGGTCGCTTTGCTCAGTACAATCCCATGATTAAGCACAATAAATTTTAACAGTTCGTATTCGGTAGGAGATAACTCCAAGACCTGATTCTGATAGGTGATTTCTTTGCGCTGATCATCAATTCGGAAAGGACCGTGGGTGACGGCTCCTATTAATAAAGGAAATTGATTCCGCAGTCTGGCCTGAATACGGGCGAGCAGCTCATCAAAGGCAAAGGGTTTGATCATGTAATCATCAGCACCTAGCCAAAGGCCCTTAACCCGATTCTCGACTTCATCCTTCGCTGTCAGCATAATTACGCCAACCTCGGCACCGGTCTTACGTAGACGCTCGACCACTTCGAATCCATCCATCTCTGGCATCATGACATCCAGAATAGCCATATGTGGCTTGAATTCAAGCGCCAACTCAAGCGCAGCCGCTCCATCGGGTGCGGTGCGCACATCAAAGCCCTCATTGCTTAATCCAAGATCTAGAAATTGTAAAATATGTGGTTCATCATCAGCCAATAGTATTTTAATTCCGCTGCTAAGCTTCATAATGTGCTTTCTCTCCTTGCCCGTTTCATCTAGACTTCTCCCTCACTTCGGAGGGACTGTATGTAGTATTATCGCTTGCCAAACTGAAATTTAGCTGAAAGGATTGTGAATTATCCTCAGACAACATTCAGCGGGCACTCATCCCAGCTTTATTTTGGCATGTCACAATACTAGACATGAAGAACTTTGAAGGAGTGATTAACATTGAATAACACCAAAAGAAGGATGGATCTTGTCCTTCTGCCGATTGTATTACTGGCGGCATTTCTGAATGGGTACGGCATCTGGAACGATCAATATGCCAATTCCTATTATACGACTGCCGTTGGGAGTATGCTCAGCAACTTCCATAACTTTTTCTATGCTTCACTAGACTCGGCAGGCTCGGTCACTGTAGATAAACCACCTGTTGTCTTCTGGATTCAGACGGTCTTTGCCTATGTCTTTGGATTGCACGGATGGAGCGTTATTTTGCCGCAGGTATTAGCGGGAATCGGTTCGGTGCTCCTGATCTATTTCATGGTGAAACCTACATATGGTCTTGCAGCAGCACGAATTTCGGCAATTGCGATGGCAACTGTGCCTGTTGTGGCGGCAGTCAGCCGGACCAACAATATTGACAGCATGCTGGTGTTTACACTACTGCTGGGTTCATGGTTTTTGTTCAAAGGCAGCAAACAAGGCAGTACTTGGCGCATTCTGGTTGCTTTTGGGTTAATAGGCGTAGCCTTTAATATGAAAATGCTTCAAGCCTACATGATTCTCCCGGCTTTTTACTTGTTCTATCTGCTGGCATTTCAGGCGAAATGGAGAAGGAAGATCATCCTGCTGATCGGCAGCACAGCGGTTCTGGCGGTCGTTTCCTTATCCTGGGCGGTCACTGTGGATTCTATCCCCGAAGACGAGCGGCCTTATATCGGCAGCAGTGAGACAAACTCGGTCATGGAACTCGCCTTTGGATACAATGGACTGGCTCGCCTAACGGGTCAGCAGAATACTGCAGGTAACGCAGGTATGCCAAATGGTATGGGACAGGGAAATAATCGTGGCAATCGAGGAGACTTGTCTTCAGGTCCTAATCAGACAGACAGTGGTGTTCCTGGCGCTGGGCAAGATGTCAATGCAACGGATAACGATAATATGAATGGTTCGAACGGCTTGAACGCCATGGGCGGCATGAATGGGTCGAATGGCAATTTCCCGAACGGGCAGATGCCAAATGATATGGAAATGCCAAACGGAAGAGATTTCGGCGGTGGCATGGGCGGCATGTTTGGTACAGGGGAGAAAGGTCCTCTGCGTCTGTTCCAGACTGAACTGTCAGGTCAAGCTAGCTGGCTGTTGCCAGTTGTGCTGCTTGGATGCATTGCCCTATTTGCAGGATTAAGACGGAGAAATATAACCAATAAACACAAGGAAGCCTTGTTCTGGCTAGCCTGGCTGCTTCCCGTTGCTGCCTTTTTCAGTGTGGCAGGTTTCTTCCATCAATATTATCTGATTATGCTTGCACCTCCAATTGCGGCGCTGACTGGCGCAGGATTTGTAGCAATGTGGAAGTCATATCGTGATCGCAATGGTTGGCAGGCATGGTTGCTTCCGGTGTCCGTGCTGCTGACGCCCCTGTTCGGCTGGTATATCATGCAGGTGTACAACGATACGATTGGTGCAGGCTGGTCCATTAGTGAAATGATCGCAGGCATTCTGGTCACGATCATCCTGATCGTTATGCTTCATCGCACACATCAATGGAAACAGGGCTTCATTATCGCGGGATTCATGGTGATGCTGATCGGTCCAATCTACTGGGCATTCACCCCAATAACTTATGGTGGCAACAGCATGATTCCGGCAGCAGGACCTACTGGTTCCAATGGTATGTTTGGTGGAGCAGGAATGGGCATGCCGATGGGTAACGGTGCAGGAAGCACAGAAATGCCTTCAACGGGTGGACGCGGCGGAATGGGCAACCGTAACGAAGAAGTCGATGCAGCTACACTGAATTATCTGAAAGAGCACAATACAGGCGAAACGTATCTCTTCGCCACTACGGACTATAATCAGGCAGCACCTTATATCATCGATGAAAGAGCAGCGATCATTACGCTTGGAGGTTTCTCCGGATCAGACCCGGTGTACACAACAGAGGAACTGGAGCAACTCGTCAAGAGCGGGCAAGTGAAATACTTCATGGTTGGTGGCATGGGTGGCCGAGGAGGAAACTCGGAAATTAGCGATTGGATCAAAGAACATGGAACCGAGATTCCAACGTCAGAATGGCAGACAGGCACCGACAACGGATCTGCGGATAACGGAGACACCGGAAACAGAGCCGGATTTGGATTCGGCGGACAGACCACCTTGTACGAAGTGAAATTATAAACTGAAATGAATATCTCGAATGAACGAAGTCCATTGGAAAAGGGAGGGGACAAACATGGCTCACGCGTACCGATATAGCATTATTATTCCCATGTATAACGAGGAAGCGGTGATCGAGGAGACTTATCGGCGTCTGAAGAAGGTCATGGGCAGCACAGGAGAGAGTTATGAACTGTTGTTTGTTAATGATGGCAGCGTGGATCGAAGTGCACAGATGATCCGTGATTACGCCCGTTGGGACGAGAGTGTGAAACTGATTGATTTTGCCCGTAACTTCGGACATCAGATTGCGATAACAGCAGGTATGGATTATGCAGCGGGGGATGCGGTTGTTATTATTGATGCGGATCTGCAGGACCCTCCCGAACTGATACTGGATATGATCGCCAAATGGAAAGAGGGCTATGAAGTCGTATATGCCCGTCGCACCAGACGAAGTGGGGAAACTCGCTTTAAGAAATGGTCGGCAAGTCTGTTCTATCGTGTACTTCGTGCTTCAACGGATACGGATATCCCGGTAGACACCGGAGATTTTCGCCTGATTGACCGCAAAGTATGTGATGAGATGAAACGTCTTCCGGAGAAAAACCGATTTGTGCGGGGGTTGGTCAGTTGGGTCGGATTTCGTCAGACTGCGATTGAATATGAACGTGATGAACGTCTGGCAGGTGAAACAAAATATCCGCTGAAACGCATGTTGAAACTAAGCCTGGACGGCATTACTTCATTTTCGTATAAACCGCTCAAGCTCGCAGGTTATGTAGGTGCGATCCTGTCGGTTGGTGGATTCATCTATATGTTAACGGTTATTATTTCGGCCATCTTTACGGATTCAACGATTAAGGGATGGCCATCCATTGTGAGTATCATGCTGATCTTTAACGGATTCATCCTGATCATGCTGGGCATTCTGGGCGAGTACGTGGGCCGCATCTATGATGAGACCAAGGCGCGTCCGCTATACATTGTGAGAGATGTGGTGCAGGCCGAGGGCCAGCAAGCAAAATCCCAATTGACAGTCCGAGTTGCTCATCATGACTAAGCGTCTGGTGACACTCTTCAAGTTCGGTATTGTGGGTGTTGCAAATACGACAGTGGATGCGGTGGTGTTTGCTTTACTTGCGGTGGTCGGTGTACCGGTTCTGATGGCTCAAGTAATCTCGTACAGCTGCGGTGTTGCGAACAGTTATTGGCTGAACGGCAGGTGGACTTTTCGAGATACGGCACGAGGAGGTGGCGATAGAGCGAAACTTATTCGTTTTCTAATCACTAATCTTATCGTTCTCGCGTTATCCGCTCTCATACTGATGACTTTGCAAGATATGCTGGGTTGGAGTCTCGTGATGAGTAAAATCCTGGCGACCTTGATGGGGATGGTTCTGAACTATATGGCCAGCAGATATTGGGTGTTTCGTATCGCTACTTAGCTGCCCACAGCGTGCAATATTGGTTATAAGAAGCAAATGAAAGGAGTGTATGATGATATGCGAATTAAAAAAGCAGTTATTCCGGCAGCGGGTCTCGGAACCCGTTTCCTGCCAGCGACCAAAGCACAGCCCAAAGAGATGTTACCGATTGTAGACAAACCGGCCATCCAATACATTGTTGAAGAAGCAGTACAATCAGGCATTGAGAATATCCTCATTGTGACTGGACGTAACAAAAAATCCATAGAGGATCATTTTGATAAATCGGTTGAACTTGAACACTCTTTATATGCCAAGGGCAAACAGTCTTTACTGGAAGAGGTGCAGGCCATCAGCGAGATGGCAAATATTCATTTTATTCGTCAAAAAGAACCGCTGGGACTGGGGCATGCCATTGGGTGTGCACGGCAATTTGTAGGGGATGATGCCTTCGCTGTATTGCTCGGAGATGACATTATGGTGTCTGATCCGCCTGCACTTGCACAGATGGTTCATCTCTATGAAAAAACAGGCAACCAGATCATTGGTGTCCGTCAGGTAGACGCGGCAAATGTGAGCAAATATGGCATCATTGATTCGAATGGTGCAGAGGACCGGGTTCACCGAGTCACCAATCTGGTCGAAAAACCTTCCCTTGCAGAAGCGCCATCCCGAACAGCTGTAATGGGACGATACATTCTGAAACCTTCCATCTTTCCTATTCTGGATCAGATCGAGAGAGGTGCTGGAGGGGAATATCAGTTAACGGATGCCTTGAAAGAAGTAAGTCAGGTGGAGGAACTGTTGGCCCTTGAACTGGAGGGGCGTCGCTACGATATAGGCGATCAATTCGGATATATTCAGGCGATCTTGGAGATCGGGCTGTTGCGCAAGGAATTACAGCCCATGCTGACACCCTATCTTCAGAAGCTTGCAACTCAGTTGGCATAGGAATTGATATGTAGCAGAGGTTTAGATCTGCTATAGGACGAGTTCTCCTCCGTGCCATGGTTCTGTCATAGACTCTAGTGTTGTACAATTATTCCAGTAACGCTACAATTAGCAAGAAGTTTAGGTTGCTCTTTGAGGAGTGAGGAATCATGAATGAATCTATCATCAGGGAACTTATTAAGTATATGGACGTGGAGGACAACGCCGCCATTCAGTACATTCAGACCGAGCATCGGATGAAACTGGGACTCTTTTGGGGGATACAGGAAGGCAGCCGGGTTCTGGAAATCGGGTGTGGTCAGGGAGATACAACGGCCGTGCTTGCACATCTGGTGGGGGAGAACGGGTACGTTCATGGTGTAGATATTGCACCAGAGGATTATGGTACACCGCTGACCGTAGGCGAAGCGGCAGCCAAGCTGCGGAGATCTCCACTGGGTGATCGAATTCGAATGGATTATGATTTTGACATTTTAAGTGATCAGGTTCAATTCACCGAGAATGAGTTTGATGTTATTGTACTTTCCCATTGTTCTTGGTACTTGAAATCGTTTGACGAACTCGCCGAGATTCTTAGCAAGGTTAGGACGTGGGGACATGAGTTATGTTTTGCAGAATGGGATGCCCGAGTTACAGATGTGAGCCAGCTCTCACATTGGTTATCCGTTCTGATTCAGTCCCAGGTCGAATGTTACAAGGAGAACAGCTTCTCCAATGTGCGCACGCTCTTTACACCGGAGGACATCCAAGAGCTTGTCTCTGCGGCAGGCTGGACGATTAAGGAAGAGACTTCGATCCATTCTCCTGAGCTGCAGGACGGTCGCTGGGAAACCGAAATGACACTGGCAGAAGCGCCTGTGGAACTGAAAATGCTTCCGATCCCGGACAAAGTAAAGACACTTCTTCTTTCCGAACTGAAATTACTTAAGACACATCATGCCTCGGGGCCCGGGAGCCCACTGGGAACGTATGCGATGGTTGCCAAAAAGCAGTAAGGAAATAACCATTTGTAGTATGTTATAATAAAGATGTCTATCGACGTGCTATCACAGAAGATTGACCGCATGTAGCTGAAATTTTTCTTGCGGTAATTGAATAGTTCAGCTCCGCTGGAAACATATAAATTCCATGATTTAAAAAAATGTGTTTACTTCATCACAGTAATTTTGATATTATAATCGCAATATCAAATGCGACGAAGAGACGAGTAGATAAAAATCATTCTTTCAAAGAGAGCTCCGGCAGCTGAAAAGGAGCAAAGAACTTTTTATTGAATAAAGACTCAGAGCAGCACATCGGAACTTAGCATTTAAGGGATGGTGTGACAGGAGCTCCTGTTACAGAGCTAGAGTATGAACGGTCTACAGCTAGCAAGATGGTTGTAAACCTTTACTTGAAGAGGCGGATATGGTGACATA
This sequence comes from Paenibacillus sp. GM1FR, assembly GCF_002803315.1. Classification (NCBI taxonomy): domain Bacteria; kingdom Bacillati; phylum Bacillota; class Bacilli; order Caryophanales; family Paenibacillaceae; genus Paenibacillus; species Paenibacillus sp. GM1FR. The sequence continues at coordinate 406,813 of NZ_MKZL01000033.1, forward strand.
TTGGCGAATCTGGGTGGTACCACGAGAGTTCAATCTCGTCCCTGAGACTATTGTCTTGGGGATGGGATTTTTTGGTTTTTCCGGGGTGTGACTACACGCTTTGGAATTGTCTGAATAGTGTTAATTAGGAAGTCAATTTCATAATACGTTTTTAGTGAGTAATGAAATTGATTTGAAGAGAAGAATCACTTAAACCGAAAGGAAATGATGATTGAATGTCAGCAAAATTGAAAGTTGGTATCGTCGGAGGAACAGGAATGGTGGGTCAGCGTTTTGTGGACCTGCTCGATCAACATCCATGGTTTGAAGTAACAGCTATTTCTGCAAGCGCCAATTCGGCAGGTAAAACATATGAAGAATCCGTACAAGGTAGATGGAAACTCGCAGTTCCTATTCCGGAAGCTGTGAAGAAAATCGTTGTTCAGGATGCTTCCCAGGTTGAGGCTTTTGCCAGCCAGGTTGATTTTATTTTCTGCGCGGTTGATATGAAAAAGAATGAAATTCAAGCGCTCGAAGAGGCTTACGCTAGAACAGGCACACCTGTCGTGTCCAACAACTCCGCTCACCGCTGGACAGCAGATGTACCAATGGTAATCCCTGAGATTAACCCGGGACATCTGGACGTGATTGAAGCTCAACGCAAACGTCTGGGCACAAAAACCGGATTCATTGCTGTAAAACCAAACTGCTCGATTCAGAGCTATGTGCCTGCACTGCACGCCTTGCGTGAGTTCAACCCGACTCAGGTTGTTGCTTCCACGTATCAAGCAATCTCCGGAGCAGGTAAAAACTTTACGGACTGGCCTGATATGCTTGATAATGTCATTCCATACATCGGTGGCGAAGAAGAGAAGAGTGAGCAGGAACCACTGCGGATCTGGGGTAGCATCGAGAACAATCAGATCGTCAAAGCATCGGCTCCATTAATTACAACACAATGTATTCGTGTTCCAGTAACGGATGGACATCTTGCGACCGTGTTTGTAAACTTCGAGAAAAAACCAAGTAAAGACGAAATTTTGGAACGTTGGTTGCAGTTCAAAGGCCGTCCGCAGGAACTGGCTCTCCCAAGTGCACCAAAACAGTTCATTACGTATTTTGAAGAAGAGAACAGACCACAGACAAAACTGGATCGTGACATCGAACGCGGAATGGGTGTCTCCACAGGCCGACTGCGCGAAGATTCACTCTATGATTACAAATTCGTTGGATTGTCCCACAACACGCTCCGCGGAGCGGCAGGTGGTGCGGTTCTGATCGCAGAACTGCTTAAAGCCGAAGGATATATTCAACCGAAATAAGCATAAAGGCATCATGAGCAGCAACAGATTTCTGAAAATGATTAGAGTAAAACCATCACTCGTTGATGGTTTTTTTCTATTGTGGGCAGGGAGCGTATAATGGGTAGGATTAGATTAAAGTAATTACAGAGATTACTGCAGAAATTACAGTAGAGGGTTATAGTGACGAAAAACGCCGACATGATTGTCGGCGTTTTTTACTCAGGCTCATCTAGATATACATAATGTAAGAAATAGCCTATATGTTTAGAACATACGTGAGCTATATCATGTGAAGTTTAAGATACTATGCTAGTTTGCTGCTTCATAGCAGCTGCTGGGCACTGAGCCGAAACCTCGGCTTCAGGAAGACTGCGACTTTTTAAACGGGATGCAGGACAACTCCCTTCTTCGTCACGCTTGGTTTCCCAATTGACCGGGTTGGTCATATCCGGGATGCGCTGCTCCAAAATGGCCTGATATTGACGTGCTTTCTCTTCCAAATGGGCTACGCGGCTCTTAGCCTCTTCAAGCTGAATCAGCGCCGCTTCCTTATACTCCATCATAAGTGCGAATCGCTGCGAAACGGTTGAATCACCTTCGAGGCAGAGATCGACGTATGTTTTAATATTTTCAATCGGTAAACCTGTCTGCTTGAGGCATTTGACGCCATGTAGCCAATTGATGGATTCTTCATCAAACACCCGAATATTATTTTTATTGCGTTGAATGCTCGGAACCAAGCCTTTATCCGTGTAAAAGCGAACAGCGTGCTCTGTGAGTCCCGTAAGCTGGGCAGCATCCTGGACAGTATACATATGTACTCCTCCTTCTAAAAAAATATTGGAGACCGCTTGACTTCGTGTAAGACGAAGGAGCTAGGGTTATTGTAACGCAAGTCGGCCGGAAGTGGAATCCTCGCTTTGTTGCTGAATTTCAGGAATACGTGACCACTTGCGATTCACAATTGAACCATAGGAGGAATTGAATATGCAAACTGTAACCTTGAACAATGGAGTGAAAATGCCGATTATTGGCTTTGGTGTCTACCAGGTTCCCGATGCTGATGAATGTGAGAACACGGTATATGAGGCGCTGAAGGCCGGTTACCGCCTAATTGATACCGCTGCCGGTTACCTAAACGAAGAAGCGGTTGGACGTGCAATTAAACGCAGTGGCATAGCGCGGGAAGAACTTTTCATCACGACAAAGCTTTGGATTCAGGATGCAGGATACGAAAGTGCCAAGCGGGCGTTTGCCAAATCGTTAAGTAAGCTGCAGCTCGATTATCTGGATATGTACCTTATTCACATGCCGTTTGGGGATTACTACGGCGCATGGCATGCGATGGAAGAACTATACCGTGAGGGCAAGATCAGGGCTATCGGTGTCAGTAACTTCCTACCTGACCGCCTGATGGACCTCATCGTCCACAACGAAGTTGTGCCTGTCATCAATCAGATCGAAACGCATCCGTTTCAACAGCAGGTCGACAGCGCTGTTTTCATGAAAGAACAGGGGATACAGCACCAGTCATGGTCCCCGTTCGCCGAAGGTCGCAACAATTTATTCAGCAACGAAGTCTTGGTTTCCATTGCCGAGAAACATAACAAATCCGTCGCCCAGGTTGTACTGCGCTGGCTTGTGCAGCGGGATGTTGTTGTTATTCCAAAATCAGTACGCAAAGAGCGGCTTATCGAGAACTTCGATATTTTCGACTTTGTACTAAGCCCGGAAGAGATTGCAACCATTTCCACACTGGATACCAAGGAAAGTCTATTCATGAAGATTGATAATCCTGAAGTTGCCAAGATGCTGGGCAATATGAAAGTGGATTTGTAGCCAAGAACTGATTGCTAGGTTTACGAAACGTAGCATTATCGTAGCACTTGAAGTAATAAAAGCAACACAAATCAAAACGCCGACAATCATGTCGGCGTTTTTTAACATTCCAATATTTTGTTAGGCAGCGGATGTCTTATCCGACTTATGCAGAAGCTGAGAGCGACGACCGAGCAGATAACCTGTCAGGGAAGCGAGCATCTGCTGGAATACCATGCCAAGCACAACCGGGACAGCAACAGGTGGCGGAAAATACGAAACAGCGAGTACTGCACCTGCGCTGATATTACGCATACCTCCATTGAATACGAGAGCGACCTGATCGGCCTCGTTCCAGCCCAGCAATCGGGCGATGAAGTAACTTAGCGCATAACCGAATGATGCCAGGAAAATGATGATGACCGCAAGACCAGCCAACTTCCAGTTGAAATCAGCCAAGTAGGGCGCAACGACAGATCCGTTAATCGCAACGACAGATGCCATGAACAATTTGGATAACGGGTTCAACCTTGGTCCCCAGACCGGGACAATGGCGCCTTTTGTCCACTCATTCAGCAGCATACCGAGCAGGGATGGTACAACAATCATCCAAAACAGACTGCTCATCATGGCTGCTGTGTCCAGTGTAACACTGGTGCCGATTAACAGGGATAACACCCCGGGCACTACAAAAGGAGCAAGCATGGTATCAATCAGGATGATGGATAGCGTAAGTGCGATATTGCCCCGATAGATACTGACCCAGATGAAGCTGCTTATTCCTGTCGGAATCACGGCTGCCAGAACAAGGCCCGTTATGGTGTACGCATCTGTAGGGAAAACCAGATGACCCATACCAAGAGCAATTAGAGGCATCGCCAAATGCAAAATAAACAGACATACAAACAGGGGGAACGGCTTCTTCAGCACGTTCACAAAATCCCGTATCCCAAGACTGATACTTCCAGCGAACGTCATGAACGCAAAAAGCCAAGGGGATAAAAAGGTATAAGAAGAAAGAAAACTCCCGCATAACACGCCAATAATAATGCTGATTGGGGTAATCAGTGGCATGATGCGGTTCAAGCGTTGGTTCAAAGCTTGAAGCATAATCATGACATCCCTTTACCGTGTGATTTTACTATTATACATGTTAATAACGTTGGCTGCAGACCCATTTGCAATGAAGTAGTCTGAACAGGTATCATGGACTTGGAACAAGGATTCCGATTAGGAGAAGGGGAGATGATCATGTTTATAAGAAAAAGAAAGAACACATTAATGATGACAGGCCTTATTGCATCAAGTATTCTTTTGATTTCGGCCTGTTCTGTCGTGGAACAAGCTAATCAAAGTTTAAATTATGTGAGTGGGGCTACTGATTATATAGAACAGGTATCAAACGCCGGGGCTGATCTGCAAGAGCTCGCATCGGGTGCGGTGAATAATCCGGAGATTACAACGCAGATTCAGGAGAAAATCGATCTGATCCAAGCAGAAGCAAGCGAATTTTCTCAGTTGACTGCTCCTGCAATAGGAGAGAGTATTCATGAAAATCTGGTTAGTTACAATACACAATTAACAGAAGTCGTGGACAATTTCGAGAATACAATTGCAGAACAAGGTTTTACGGCAGAAAATTGGGAGAAGACAGGCATTCCTGAACTGATCACGAACATCAATAATTTGAAAGATCCGCTAAGCGGACTTCAGGGTGAATAAGTTGAATTAATTTTCAATATGGAAGACAACACAGTTTGAAATTTTCATATTTATAAGGGCGAGATATCGGAATGATTGAATTACCGTTATGCTCGCTTTTTTATTTTCCAAAAACTCATGCATATTTAATATCACAGGAGCTAGACTATATCATGTGAATAGGAAATGTATATGACATTAATCTCATATTGATGTGAAGATGATCTATGGTTTGACAAGGTTGTGACAGAGGCGTATGATGAACATATAGATTAATAAAACATAGTTACTTACTATAAGTTTAGAGCTGCACTTAAAACTATTTTGCCAAAGGAGAGCTGAGTCATGACTCAACACAATGGAAAAGTAATCATTATTACAGGTGGAGCAAGTGGTATTGGTAAAGAAACAGCACTTCAACTTTCGGATCAAGGTGCGACTATTGTTGTCGCTGACTATAATGAAGACGGAGCGAAGAAGCTTGCGGCAGAGATTGAAGCAGCAGGCGGAACAGCGGGCGCGTACAAAGTGGATGTATCCAAAGGGGACGAGATCAAAGCCCTGATCGACTGGACCGTAGAGCAATATGGTACGTTAAGCGGTATTTTCAATAACGCAGGTATTGGACTTGTGAAGCCATTTCTGGAGATGGACCCGGAATCCTATCACAGAGTCATTGATGTAGATCAGCACAGTGTATATTATGGTATGTATTATGGCGCGAAAAAAATGGTTGAATTGAATGTACAGGGTACCATTGTAAATACAGCTTCGATCTATGGAAGTGTTGCTGCAGTAGGTAGCTTCAACTACAACGCAGCCAAGGCTGCTGTTGTTATGATGTCCAAATCCGGTGCATTGGAACTTGCTGAGCATGGAATTCGTGTAGTTGGTGTAGCACCTGGTTTTATCGAAACACCGATTCTGGGTGATGACCAAGCCATGAAGGATGCGCTTGCTACTCAACATATGCGTGGAGAGCTTATTCAACCCGAGAAAGTAGCCAGTGTGGTTACATTCCTGTTCAGTGATGCAGCCAGTGCAGTTAATGGTACAACCGTAGCCGTAGATGATGGATTCCTCAGCTTCAAAACCAAATAAATAACCTTCTATAATTAAGAGAACTCATCTCAAAAAAACAGAAAAAAAACGGTGCAGAACGATTTATTCGTTTTGCACCGTTTTTGTTTTCATTATAAAGTAATTTTGTCATATGAGACGGAAATAAGTTTGTCGAATTATCCCGAAAATTCAGAGATCGTGATACAATTAGCAAGGTTGTATCTTTTTATCATTTTGTGGTGTGTCATATACAATTCGAACTCCGAGAGAGCCATAACTCTCTTCTTTGTAATGACATTGAGAACAAGTTTTGGTTGAACATAACGCATCGTTATGAACTTGTAATTTTTCATTGCACTGTGGACATTTATTTTCAAAAAGAGTCTTCAACACGTTAAACATGCTTAATCACTCATTTCGGATTAATTTACTTGGTTTTTATTATAACGGATAATATTCGCTGTGTATAGCACTTTTGAGTGATATCGAAATGAGATTTATATTGCACGAAAGGAAGCGCATAACCGATGGATCTTCTGCTTTTTGTCATCATGTTTATACTGGGTCTGGTCGGTTCATTCTTCTCCGGTTTGTTGGGTATTGGTGGGGCCATTATCAATTATCCACTGCTGTTATATGTTCCATCCTGGATGGGACTGGAGCCGTTCTCAGCACATCAGGTATCGTCGATTAGTATGTTTCAAGTGTTCTTCGCTTCACTTGCCGGTGTGATTGCATTCCGCAGAAAAGTAAAAACGGGTAGAAGTGGTGGGGCGTTCGTTCACCGCGGTTTGGTGCTATACATGGGCTCCAGCATTCTTGCTGGCAGTCTGATCGGCGGGTTCATATCCGGTCATCTGGACGGAAGGGTTATTAATCTGATCTATGGCATTCTGGCGATCATGGCGATTGTGCTTATGCTGATTCCCGGAAAGGGAAAGCTTGATACCTCAGCTCCACTGGTGTTTAACCGATGGATTGCAGCAGGCACTGCTTTTGCAGTAGGTATTGTATCAGGAATTGTTGGTGCGGGTGGTGCCTTTATCCTTATTCCTATCATGCTGACGATTCTCAACATTCCCGTACGAACGACGATTGCTTCTTCACTGGCGATTGTATTTATCTCCGCCATTGGCGGCGTTATAGGTAAAATTACGGGTGGAGACATTCCGATGGAACCCATCATCTATACGGTGATCGGTAGTCTGCTGGGGGCATCCCTTGGTTCACGGGTTAGTTCGATGATCAATGTGAGGGTACTTCGATATGCATTAATCGTACTTATCGCCATCACAGCGGTCAAAGTCTGGTCATCCATTCTGTAAAATCACGTATATGGGAATGAACAATGACGATTTCGTAACCAAACGGTTGGATCGCCGTATAAAGGTTATGAACATGAGCTGAAGCGTTGGATACACGATCAAATGAGTTCAGTTTTCGTCCATGGAGCACCTCATCTCCTTTCATGGATACATGTTTAACATTAATAGAAGTTGAGGTATCCACCCTATGATTAACGTACTTACAGAACAGGCTGATGCAGGATATCGGCTAGCTGAGCAGAAAGCATCTCAGTATTTCACCTCTCTTAGGCAGCAACTTATGGATAATACGTATACGACAGCACTTACCCAAGATATTCATGTATGGCAAAAGAAACATATTCATCGTTTTGCCTGGCTTTCTCTTTTATCACCTACCAAAAGAAAACCGGATCCCCGGGATGTTCATAGATATATCCACTGGCTGAATACGACAGGAAAGCTGGATGATTACCTGGATCGGAGTATCTCCTATATTTATATGCGAGATCTGGGGCAAGCCCTTGATTCTCCGGGTACGCAGACCCGAATTCAGAACGTTGTCCAGAATACCAAAAAATACTTTATGCGCTCTGCCACTGGGCGCAAAGGACAGACTGATTATATCAGTCTGGCTGCGTTGTACCGGTGGGGACAGAAAGAGCACATAGAATCCGCTGTCATCTGGGTGATGAACAAATTAAAAAACGTAGCATCCAACATCCCGAAGGAGCTGGATGCAGAGCAGGCACAGCGGAAGCTCATCAAGATCATTCTCGGCGTGGTCCTTCATGTGGACGATGAGATGAATGAGCAGACACCACCTGAAGAACGTGCCCGGAGATTTGATGCGGCGATTCGACTTGGTTATTCGTACGGTTTGACGTATCCATTTGTGGATGATCTGTTGGATTCTCAAGCTTTGACTGTTCAGGAAAAAGAACAATATTCCCTGATGATACGTGATGCACTTCTTACCGGGGTCGTCCCTGATCTGGGGGAGTGGAAAGGCAGCAACCTTGAAGTAATTGAATATGTACATTCGGAGCTTCGGGAAGCATTTGAGTACATCAAGAACTACCAGCATCCAGAGAAACAGCGCACGTTTTTAGAGCAATCCTATGTGTTCTTTCAGTCTCAGGAGATCGATCGCAACAAGAAATTAGCCAATGCGAATTATTCGAATGAAGAATTGTACATTCCGATTATTATCAAATCTTCTTCTTCCCGATTAATCGTCCGGTCTGTTCTCAGTGCACCAGTAGATGAAGGATTCGATCTGCGGACGTTCTATTACGGGATATATAATCAGTTGGCTGATGATTTTGCCGATATGTTTGACGATATGGAAGAAGGGGCAGTAACTCCGTATACGTATTATTTGAAGTACCGAGATTTGCGTCCCGACTTGATTAATCCATATGAATTGTATTGGGCAGTCATCTCTCATCTAATCCATGATGTATATAACTCGGACGCCAAGACCCGCGAGGTCATACTGGATCGTGCCATTAACGGTCTGAAACGTTGTAAAGAACGGTTGGGGCAGCAGAAATATGATGAAGTGATGACGATCTTTGCCTCTGGGCAGCCTGAATTCAATCAACTGGTTCAACAGATGGTGCGAAAAGCAGATGACGTTGATTTCCTTGATAAATTGTTACGGGATCAGGTTGTGCTTCAATTGAAAAATGACAAGCAGGAGAAAGAGGAGTTCAAACAGACCATTCGAACGGTTCGCGAACAGATTAATGTGGAGTTGCAGATTGCGAAGCCCGGTGGCCTTCATGAGATGAAAGAAACACTGATCGATGCAGCCAATTACAGTTTGCAAGGCGACGGAAAAAGGTTACGTCCGATATTAACTTGGGTTATGGGCGTGCGCGAGTATGGTCTTCATGAATCATCCATCGTTCCGCTGCTAAGATCTCTGGAGTACATGCATACCGCTTCCCTGATCTTTGATGATCTGCCAACGCAGGATAATGCTTCGACAAGGCGTGGACGTTCTACGCTGCACCAGGTGCACAATAGTGCCACAGCAGAGCTTACGGGTCTATTTCTTATCCAGAAGGCGATTGGGGAGCAATCCTCATTGGATCGCTTTGATGCGGCGACCGTACTCAGACTCATTCAGTATTCGGCTGAAAAAGCAGAGGATATGTGTATGGGGCAGGCCATGGATCTGAATTCCAAAGGCAAGGCATTGACGCTGGAGCAGTTGAACATGATCTGTTTTTACAAAACAGGCATTGCCTTCGAAGCTGCCCTGGTCATGCCAGCCATACTTGCCCAAGTGAAGGAACCGGAGATGGCTACGCTGAAAAAGTTCGCTTATCATGCGGGGATCGCCTTCCAGATCAAGGACGACTTGCTGGATTTCGAGGGAAATCACCTCATTCTTGGGAAACCTGCAGGTCAGGATGTGCGGAACAACAATTCAACCTTTGTGTCTATTCTGGGTGATGAAGGCGCGAAGAAAGCGATGTGGGAGCATTATTGTCTTGCTACAGATGCATTGAACGAGATGCCGAAACCTATCCCCTTCCTGAGACACCTATTGGATTATCTCGTTGGGCGGGAGCGCTGACCCATTTTCTCGCATTCCCTTACAACACATGACTTATTATGATATATAACGACAAAGGTCAGGATTCCATATGAATGGATTCCAGGCCTTGTTTGACTTTGTAGACACCAAACTTTTGAAAAGATATGTTTCGATAACTGAATTTTTGGGTACTAAGCTGGTATTGTGATTTTAAAACGAACCGATCCTTTGTGGAACAACTTCCTTCCAATTAAAAATCAACTTTCGACTATTTATAACATGAGTTTATATGCCAAAAGGAGAGTTTACAATGCAGGTTCAAAAGGTCGACCATCACGAATTGTTCGAGCAGATCTACAACCAAGCACCTATTGGAATTGCACTCGTTGCTCCGACAGGAGAATGGAGAAAAGTGAACCCCGCATTTTGCTGTATGCTGGGTTTTACTTATGAGGAATTAACGAAGCTCACCTACCAGGATATTACGCATCCGGATGATTCACCACAAGATGTGATGTATAACTGGGAGCTATTCGAAGGTAAATCTAAAGAGTATAAATATGAAAAACGTTATATCCATAAAAATGGTAATATCTTATGGATTTCATTGCATGTTTCATTAGTTCGTAGCGAAATTACGGATGAACCTCTTTACTTCATTTGCCATATTGTTGATATAACTGACCGCAAAATGTCTGAACAAAAACTTCTGCATAGTGAAGAAATGTTCAAACTTATTACAGATCATGCTCAGGAAATCATCTATATTGCTGATCAGGAGGGCGTTTGTCGATTCTGCTCTCCCTCAGTCCAACTTTTATTGGGTTATTCGCCAGAAGAAGTAATTGGTCAAAAAAATGATGCATATTTCCACCCACAAGATCTGGAACGGATCTCACAGATGGACTTGACTAAAGGAAATCTGTTGAATATTAGGGTCCGTCATAAAGAGGGACATTATCTGTGGTTCGAGACCACATACAAGGTCTTTGGTGATGCTGAGCATGGACAGCAGATTCTTTCGATTGGACGAGATGTATCCGAACGAAAAAAACAAAAAGACATCAGTGCAGAGGCTGAACGTATTGCCTTAATTGGTAGTTGGGAATGGGACATGGTCAAAGACCATATTACATTTTCAGATCAGATCTTTGAGATTTTTGAACTTGAACGCACCTGCAAACCATATCGTATAAGTGATGTTTTTGATGTTATGGATTCCGAAGATATAGCCTCTTTACAAAAACATATTACAGGGGTAAAACAGGGTGAACCGCTCGATTTTGAATACAAACATATCAGCTCTGATGGACATGAGAAGTATCTCCACTTACGCGGGCTGATCACGCTCGATGAATATCAGCAGCCAGTTCAGCTGAACGGAACACTACAGGATATCACTGAACGGAAACGTATCGAATTTAAATTACAGGAATCTGTGGAGCGATATACTTCGCTTAAGAAATACAATCATGACGCCATTATTTCGTTTAACATGGATGGTAATATTATGAATGCGAATCCAGTGGCGGTGAAAATGACGGGCTGTCCTGTGGTTGAAATGATGGGCACAAGCATAAGTAGATTCATTGGAGCCAGTAATCTGGGTCTGATCCTGCGGAGTAATAATGAGTTGGCTGAAAAGGAAATCAATGCTGTTCGCCATACGGATGGAACCGAGACAGAAGTCTTGGCTACGCTTGCTCCGATTATTATTAATAACTCTAATGTCGGGTACTACTTGATTGCAAAGGATATTACGGAGCAGAAAAAGCTGCTAGTGGCCAAAGAGACAGCCGAGAGAATGAATAAGGCCAAAAGTGAGTTTCTTGCGATGATGAGCCATGAAATTCGTACACCCATGAACGGTGTAATTGGGATGACGGATTTGCTTTTGGATACTCCTGGACTTAGCGGGGAACAGAAGGAATATATCGAAATCATCCAGAAGAGTGGAGATTCCTTGCTGGCCATCATTAATGATATTCTTGATTTTTCCAAAATTGAGTCAGGTAAAACCGATCTGGTTGAAGATCCTTTTGATCTCGTAGAGATCGTGACCGAGACGGTGCAAATTGTAAAACCGCTGGCTCGTGAAAAGAAGCTGGATGTTCGTATGTGCGTAGAAGATGCTATTCCAACTCCGGTGTATGGTGATGCCTACCGCCTTAAACAGGTACTTACCAATATCATTGGCAACGCGGTTAAATTCACTCCAGAGGGCGGCGTCGAAATTGACGTTGGGATTAAGGAGCAGTGTGGCAATACCGTACAACTTTATTTTAAAGTGAAGGATTCGGGTATTGGGATTCCGGTTGAGAGAAAACAACAATTATTTGAACCTTTCTACCAACTGGAGAATTTCATGACTCGCAAACCTCAGGGCACGGGTCTTGGTCTTGCCATTAGCAAAAAATTGGTGGAGCTTATGCAGGGAGATATTTGGATCGAGGAATCCGATGAGCCGGGTACAATATTTATATTTACCGCCCAATTTAAATTAAATAACGGTGAAGAGAGCAACAGGTTGGATCAACAGCAGAAGAAGAGCAGAACATCAGCCTTACGGATTTTAATTGCAGAAGACAATGAGGTGAATCAACTCGTCCTTAGCAGAATCGTTGAGAAAAAAGGGCACTTCGTGGATCATGTGGCGGACGGTGTTGAGGCGGTTGAGGCGGTCAAACACAATGCATACGATATTGTCTTCATGGATGTGCATATGCCAAGGCTGGATGGATTCGAAGCGACAAAAATGATTAAAGATTTAAAGTCCTCTGAGGATTGTCCATATATTATTGCGGTGACTGCAAATGCCGTAAGAGGAGACATGGAAAACTGCTTGAAGGCAGGCATGGATGCGTATGTCAGCAAACCAATTAAAATTGAGTCCATTATGCAAGTGCTGGAGACCTATTACACCAAAAATAATCTCTAAATATTCATCTCTGATTGAACTAAAAAACGGATCGGCAACAGAGCCGCTAGCTTATCGTCAATAGGCTACCGGCTTTTTTTGCTGTTCCATGATTTGGTCCACTCCTGTATGCCGCATATACGACTGTGCACAAATCCCTAAGGATTTTTGATCCACAGTTTGGAGATGTCCATATATCCGAATTCTGCGATCTGCATGCCGAAGATGCTTTGATCCAGTTCAGCCTGCTTGTTCATGTGACAGCCATGCAAGATCCAGCAGTGATCACGTAGCAAGGCTTCAGCTTCATCCAGGAGCGCAGTACGTTCTGCCCGATGAAGCTTTGCAAAATGATCGAGCTTGTCATCCAATAGAGACTGGAATGCAGGAGACATACACATATGAAAATGGTTGGACAGGTTTTTGAAAAAATGAATCATGCCATACTGCCAATCTTCCTCCAGTATCTCTTCAGCGAGGATCAATTGCGCGTTTGTGGTTTCCTCTGAGTTGAAATAATCCACAACGGCTTGCATGCTGATGTTCATTCCGATGGACAGCGCACGACTCTGAAACCACTCCGCAACGTCTGTATCCTTATTATGCTTATACGATAATGTTATCTTCTCACCCTGGTACCCACAGTTATGCAGCAATTCACGAGCATGCTCAAGAGAGGCAGCGGTCCAGTCTTGGGCTGCACTTCTCCAAGGCAGAAAGCTGCTGGCCGGTGTGATCCGATTCCCGCCGAGATCTCTTACAAGTGCGACCGAATCATAGACGATACGCAGGGCTTGTCGAAATAAGGGATGATGATGGATGCCTTCCTTGTGAAAATTGAACAGCATATACTGACAACCCAGCGCCGGATAATTGATACTGTTGGTCTGATCACAGCCTGTTGCCAGACTTAATCGATCTGTACCCGGTAGATCATAATAGCGATCATTCGGACTCAGGTCAGGCACAAACCAGAAATGCACTTGATCCAGATGTGGCCGGATGCCGTAGTACGCATCAAAAGCGGTAAGCTCCAGCACATCTTCATTCAGCTCAGAGATCTGAAAAGGACCGGTACCTACCAATGTATTGGCTACATTGTAATCGTAGGGCAGGATTGTCATCCGAATACAACTGAACAGATGCAAGAAAAACCGATTAGGACGATGTAGAACAAACTTGATGCAGTAATCACCAGCTACTTCCGCACGTTCGATATCCCGATATAACCAGATGGAGGGACTATGTACATCAATCAATCGTTGCAATGTCGCTTGAACATCCCGGGACGTCATGATACGTCCGTTGTGGAAACGTACACCTTTCCGGAGATAGAAGGTCCATAAGCGATGGTCCTCGCTACACTCCCACATGTGCGCCAGTGCTGGCAGGAATGATTCTGTCTTGGCGTCATAAGTGATCAATGTATTACAGACCTGGCTTAATAGGTAGGTTTCAAATGCAGTATAAACAAAGGCTGGGTCCAAACCACCTAACTGGCGTGACCTCATGATGCGCAGGATATCCTGACCAGAGGCAGTTTCATCGTGGCCGTGAAATCCCATCTGTTGATGAAGGGAGAGCATGAGCTGTTCTCGCAATGTATCATCCATCTGAACGGTTCCGATGAGTTCAATGGCATCTTTCATTTTGCCTTTACCCAAAAGCTCGGTAAAACTCGCTTCCAACGCTTCATTCATACTACGCAGCATCGTTAACTCCGAATGATGTCCCCGTCCACGACCGGGTTGCCAGTGGATGAAGCCTTGCTCCTCCAATTTTCTGAGAATGAATTTCACATTGCGGGGGGTGCAGCACAAGGCAGCGGACAGGCTATCGATCGTTACCGCTACAGGTTCATGAAGTTTGAATGAAAGTTGTTCGGCCCCAGCGAGCCTTATAAAGTGTGTATGCAGGGTATCCATGGCCATGACTCCTCTATTAAAGGTGAAAAGTGTGATCATATGTTTACACTTTTCTTTCCCCCTTTTATCCTTACAATTATACATTAGTAGAAGTTGTTCAAAAAGTCCGCTTTTGATTACGAAAGATGCCTAAAGGCATCATCAGCATCGAATATGGAATTCAGCCGAAATGTCCGTTGCTCACGTAGTTTCCCTACGCTCCGCTACTCCATTTCTAGCTTAATCCCATCTTCTCGGTACTGAAAACCGAACTTTTTGAACACGAATTAGTAGAGGTTGTTCAAAAAGTTCGCTTTTGAAGCACTTAGAAAGAATAGGAGAAGTTCGCATGAAGCAATATTTAAGGCAAATCCACCCCTTGGCATGGACGATCATTATCGGAACCATGTTTGGACGTCTTGTGACGTCAATGAGTATCCCGTTTCTATCCATCTATCTGACACGTGTACTAGATGCTACACCGACCCAGACCGGTATTACTGTGGCGGTTAGCTCGCTGGCAGGTGTAATGGTCAGCTTTTATGGAGGTTATATTTCGGACCGGATCGGGCGCAAAATCGTGATGTTAATCTCGGTATTTAGCTGGGCAGGTGTGTTTTTTATTTTTTCAGCAGCAGAGCATCTATGGGTGTTTTTTGTTGCCAATACGTTAAACGGATTATGCCGCGCAGTATTTGAGCCCACCTCCAGAGCGCTGTTATCGGATATTACTTCTCCGCAGAACAAATTGCTGGTGTTTAACCTCAGATATGCTGCAATTAATCTCGGTGTGGTCTTTGGGCCAATTATCGGATTTCAGCTGGGGTCATCAGAATCAACGTTTCCGTTTGTGATTTCCGGCTTGGTATACATAGCCTATGGACTTGTATTATTTCTCCAATTCAAGCTACAGCATGCCAATCTGCCAGAGCGTCATCAGGCAACCGCACCACGTTTGCGTGAAGCACTTATGACCACTGGTCGCGACCGGGTATTTCTGCCGGTATTGATTGGTACCACATTTTGTGTGCTGGGTTACGGACACTTCAGTTCTACGTTGGCACAGTACTTGGCGAGGAGCCCGATCTTTGAGAACGGAAGTCAGATGTTCTCGTACATGCTATCCCTGAATGCCGTGACGGTACTGATTATTCAGTATCCTCTTGTGAGAACCTTCCGAAACTTCCCACCGCTTGTTCCTCTGATTGTGGGTAACTTGCTGGTGGCAACCAGTCTGATGATGGTTGGAATCGCTGAAGGTGTACTCATGATGATGATGAGTGTCATACTATTTACCATTGGGGAAGTGTTGTTGTTCACCATGATGGATATGCTCATTGACCGGATTGCAAAGCCGGAATGGAAAGGGACGTATTTCGGTACCATCGGATTCAATAATATCGGTAGTGTCATTGCTCCTGTCATGGGCGGGGTGTTATTAAGTCAATTTGGAGCGGAGAATGGTTTCGCTGTTTTTCTACCGATTGCACTGACGACTGCCCTGGGAGTACCTTTTCTTCTGATCGCACATCGACGTCTTGTTGTTAGAGAAAAACAAACAGAGCCTACATCATTAAATATGTAGCGAGAATTGAAAAGTTTAATGGCATGAATTAAATAACAATTCAGTTAAAATTATCTTGACGGATGTTAGTCCAGCGAATACAATAAACAACAAATATGTGAAACGGGTGGGAAGATGATTATGTTTATGCCTATACAGATTTCGAATCGATAACTGAATACGCATGAGCATAGTGACATTAATCCAATTTTTTTGCAATGATCGCGTTGGGACAGTCATGTTTGTGCACCTCTGTCGTGGACGCTCATCATTATTGCGATGCAGAGGAGATACGGGAAATGCTTTGCATTTCATTCGATCTCTTTTGGCTACAAGCTGTAGATGAACATTAGTTCATCTATGGCTTTTTTGCATGCATTCCACCCAATTTGTTCACATGGAAAGGAGAATTTGTTTTGGTTTTTGCAATGAAAATACCTTTAAGGGAAGAAAGAGAGGTAACCATATGAAGCAACCTGCCCAAAGTTATACCATTTGGTTCTCCCAACGTACGGGCAGTACTCTGTTGGGTGACGCTTTAAGTTCTACAGGTGTAGCCGGTTATCCGAGCGAATGGCTGCATTATCAGTTTAAAAGTCCAGATAATTTGAAGCATGAAGATCTGGAGCATATTTGGAGCCATGGGACAACGTCGAACGGTGTGTTTGGCATAAAGATTAATTTTGAACAACGATGGATTGACGCTTTCCGTAGTCTCTATCATCTGCCACCAGAGTTATCGCGAGCTGAGGTATGGAGTACAGGGTTTCCGAATTGTAACAAGCATATATACATGACACGTCGCAACAAAGTCAGATTGGCGGTGTCGTGGTGGAGAGCCATTGTTTCGGGGGAGTGGCATCGCAAGCATGGAGATCGCCCTCACATACAAGATATTGCAGATCAATATAACTTTGATGCGATTAAACATCTGCTTGTTGAGAGTAACATGTGCGAAGCTGCAATCGAAGATTTCCTGTCCGAATCAGGCATTGAACCGCTGACAATTGTTTATGAGGATTTTATACAAGATTATGAGGGGACCGTCATGGATGTGTTAGCGTTTTTGGATGTTCAATCGGACGGCGTTACGGTATCAGCCCCTTCCTTTGACCCGATTGCAGATGAGATCTCTGAACAATGGGTACAACGATTTCGGGAAGAATGCCAGAGAGAATGGGAGAATGTAAGATGGTAAACACACTTGGAAAGATTCATCCGCGGGTAGGAAATGTTGCATTTATTGTTATTATGTATGATTCATCATAGTGAGGAACAAAGGTGGTTTGAATTACTAAAACGGAATAGAATTGTTATGCGAAGGGGTGAGGGGTTATGCCCAAAACAGAGAAACGCTCCATGTCTTGGCTGCTGCGCTATCTAAAACCAGTCAAAGGACGGCTGGCCGTGCTTTTGATCATGTTGCTCACATCAACGGGGCTTCAGCTCTTGAATCCACAGATTATCAAACGATTTATCGATACAGCAGCAAGTGGTGGAGTCCTCACCAATCTTGTTCAGCTTGCAGGAATATTTCTGGTTGTTGCCGTGTTTAATCAACTCATCACGGTAGCGGTCAGTTATTTGGGGAACGATGTGGCCTGGCGGGCCACGAATCAACTGCGCGGAGATCTGCTGAAGCACTGCCTGCGTCTTGATATGCGTTTTCATAATGTGAAAACACCTGGAGAGATGATTGAACGTGTGGATGGTGACGTAACGAGTATCTCCAATTTTTTCGCAATGTTCATTGTGCAAGTGATCGGGAGTTTTGTACTGCTGGCCGGAATTCTCGGGTTCATGTTCAGCGTCAATGTGCCCATTGCTTTGGTTATGACCGTGTTCACATTATTATCGATCCTGTTCATGGTCTTCATCCGAAATCTGGGCGTGGACTCTTCCAAAAATGAACGGGCGGCAAGTGCCTCTCTGTTCGGATTAATTGAAGAACGTATTGCCGGGATTGAAGATGTGCAAGCGAATGGTCATGTGCCGTATGTGATGAACCGCTTTTACCGCACGATGCGCACGGTATTCCGTAAGGGAAGAAAAGCCTGGCTGCTACGAGTTATTCCGTGGAATACCACCGTAGTTCTGTTCGCACTGGCGGTCACTGCGGTGCTTTTGCTGGGTGTGCATTATTATATGGAAGGTCTAATTAGTATCGGAACATTATTTCTGATCTATCAATATACGCAGATGCTGAATGATCCGATTGAAATGCTTGGAGATCAGGTGCAGGAGTTCCAAAAAGCAAAATCCGGCATGCTGCGCTCCAGAGAGCTGTTGTCCATGCAAAGTGTGATTGAAGAGGGTACAGAGGAGCAATTGCCGGAAGGACCTCTTGGTCTGGAATTCAGTCAGGTGCACTTCAGTTATAACCAGGATAAACCGGTATTGCAGGACATTACTTTTGCTATCAAACCTGGTGAACGTCTGGGAATCATCGGTCGCACAGGTAGCGGTAAATCGAGTCTTAGTCGTGTTCTTCTCCGCCTGTACAATCTGGATCGGGGTACGATCCGTGTAGGTGGGACGGATATCACGAAGCTTTCTCTACAAGCGCTCTATCGCAGGGTGGGAATGGTGACACAGGATGTGCAGTTGTTTGATGGCACGCTGCGTGATAACCTGACCCTGTTCAATGGAGATGTATCGGATCAGATGATCAAGGAGACGACGGATCGCCTTGGACTTAGCCAATGGATTAATTCACAACCAGAAGGACTTAATACGTATTTGGCTGCAGGCGGAGCTTCATTGTCGGCAGGGGAAGCACAGTTATTTGCCTTAACCCGCGTATTCCTGACCGAACCGAGTCTGGTTATTCTGGATGAGCCTTCATCGCGTCTAGATGCTGCGACCGAAGGTATGCTGCAATCTGCAATTGACCAGTTAATGAAACAATCCACAGGAGTGATTATTGCTCACCGACTGGCTACGCTGGAGAAAGTTGACCGGATTATGGTGCTCGGTGATGGGAAGGTACTGGAGTTTGGAGCGAGAGAAGAACTTGCCAGTAACCCTGCATCTCACTATGCCAGACTGCTGATTACAGGCCGAGAGGAGGAATTGGCATGACTGTAGCAGGATTTATAGGCCGTTTGTTTCGATTCAGGCCTTTGTTATTTGTAATCAACGGATTGTTATGGTGTATATTTCATTCCTTGCCGTTAGCTATTGGTATTGGGATGCAGTGGTTTTTTGATCGGACAACAGCGGGTTCTAATGACTACATGTGGCTTGCTGTGCCGCTTGTCTTTATTGCTTTAGTCCGAATGGCACGGGTAGGCACATTTTTTGTAGCCTTTTATGCATGGGTCACGTATCTGTATCATGTTCAGGCGATTTTGCGAACCAACATGCTCGCAGCAATCATGCGCTGGCCTGGGCGTAATCTTCCGGCTTCACCAGGGGAGGCGATGAGTCGCTTTCGGGATGATGTCGATGAAGTCGTCGAGTATGTAGAATCATGGGTGGACTTCTGGGGACGACTTGTATTTGCTGTTGTGTCTATCGTCATTATGGCGAACATTAATTGGCAGATCACATTGGTTGCCGTGTTACCATTGGTGGTCGTGACCTTACTTAACAACCTGTCCGGGAATCGGGCTCGGAAGTATGCACAGGTTAATCGTGAAGCGACTGGGCGAATTACCAGTTTTATTGCGGAAACATTTGGAGCTGTGCAAGCTCTGAAACTGGGTCAGGCCGAAGAGAATGTCTCTTTACGTTTCAATCAGTTGAATGAAGATCGTCGCCAGGCTGCACTTCGAGACAATCTGTTCAAGCAGTGGATGAGATCGATGAATCAGTATGTTCTAAGTATCTGTACCGGATTGATTCTACTGATGTGTGCAGCTGAGATGAAAGCAGGTAACTTTACCGTAGGTGATTTTGCCTTATTCACCAGTTATCTGGCCAATATCGGATTTAGCATTTCACTGTTTGGTTATATGGTGTTTCAGCACAAAAGGCTCAAGGTATCCTATGATCGTATGCGTAAGCTATTCCGCCCAGGGGAAGAAGACCAGATCATGGATTCGAGGGAAATCTATCTGTATGAAGATCCGCCGGAACTTGTAAGTGAACAGAGGGACCCTAAGGAGAAGTTGCAATCTCTTGAGGTGAATAAGCTGACTTATCAATATCCGAATTCTGAAAATGGCATAGAAGAGATCAGTTTTCGTCTGAAACGCGGACAATTTCTTGTGATTACGGGACGGATCGGATCAGGTAAATCAACGCTTGTACGCACACTTCTTGGACTGTTACCCAAACAAAAAGGGGACATTCACTGGAATGGAGCAGCTGTTGATCCAGCCACATTCCTGATGCCGCCTAGAGCCGCGTATACCCCTCAAGTGCCAAGATTGTTCAGTGATACGTTGAAAGAAAATATCGTCCAGGGCAAACAGGGTAACACCGAGCAAGCCCTTGAAAAAGCCATTCGTCTGGCTGTGATGGAGAAGGATATCAAACATCTGGATCAGGGGCTTGAGACCCCGGTTGGTCCAAGAGGGGTGATGCTGTCAGGCGGGCAGATTCAGCGCGCGGCCACAGGACGCATGTTAATGACGGAGGCGGACCTGTTTATCTTTGATGACCTGTCCAGTGCACTGGATGTGGAGACAGAACAACAAGTATGGGAAGGGCTGTTCCAAGAGCCGGATGTCACATGCATCGCAGTTTCTCACCGCAGGGCAGCACTTTCCAAAGCAGATCACATTATCGTGATGAAAGATGGACGCATTGAAGCCGAGGGAAGTTTAGCCGAATTGCTTGCCACCAATGAAGAGATGCAGCTGCTGTGGCAAGGGGAACAAACCCCCGCCAAAGTTGGATAGCTTTGAAAATTTAGAAAAGATAATAAAAAAGCAAAAAAGCCTTACAGACGACTCCTTGAAAGAGTACAGTCTGTAAGGCTTTTTATCGTTATAACGAGTGTAACGATGGTAATATTTTTATCTCATCATTTGAGCAATCAAGGAATACGCAATGATGACCAGAAAGATAATAGTGATATGGTTAATGGAGAAGATAAACATCCGTTTGGACCATTTCTCTGTTTCTTTCTTATCAAAGGTAGCCACACTAAGAATGAGCCAGGCCAAGCTAACCAGAAATGCCACAATAGCGACAAATGGACTCATCGGCCAGAATAAAAAGCTGGAAATCAGTAACAGTACCAGATACACATTTGTCTGAATGTATGTCCGTCTGATGCCTTTAACAACGGGTAGCATGGGAACACCAGCAGCTTTGTATTCGTCAAAACGACGAATCGCAATCCCGTAGAAGTGAGGCATTTGCCATAAGAGCATCGTAACGACCAATGCCCAGATCTCGAAATGACCCAGTTCCGGTGAAATGGCTGCCCAACCGATGAGTGGAGGCACAGCACCCGAAAGACTTCCCACTTCCGTGTTGTAGATCGTTGTACGTTTGGTCCACATCGTGTAAGGGAACACGTAAAGCAACAGACCCAAAATACCAAATACAGCAGCGGATGGGGAAGCGATGTACAACATGATGCCCCCGATGATGGTGATTGCAATACCGAGAATTAGACCCGACTTGGTATCTACGCGTCCCGTAACGGTAGGACGTTTCTTCGTACGTTCCATGATCGCATCAATATCACGATCATACAAGTTGTTAAACACTCCTGCAGCTCCAATAATGAGAGAAGACCCAATAAAGGAAAGGATGATTGGTACAATATTAGCTAAGATTGAAGCATCAAATACATATAAAGCCAAACTTAAACCCGCAAACATGGCGATCAGGTTGGACTTGATGATTCCGATTTTGATCGTATCGAAGAATACTTTCGGAATCGAGCTATACTCCAGGCTGATATTGGTCTGTGAACCATTGTTCAATGTTTTCAAGAACTCACTTCCTATATCTATACTTATATATTATGTCGCTATTATACCATTCAATACACTATGTGATTTAATTAACGTTTTAGTATTTAAAATAATGTCATTTGATTGTGAACAATTTAAAAACAAGGTTGTTTTTAATTGTTAAATAATAATTTCTGTGTTACAGGAGAGAATCCAAAAATCCGGGTATAACAGTGATTTAAAGTTTGTTCTGTCATTGTAGTGTAAGTGTAAATAATCTTTTATTCAACTCACACAGGCTGGATTGAAGAAGGTAGTTAAAGATATATGTTGCAAAATGGTTAGGTTTTGTTTATTGTAGATATAAGATATCTTTAATAGTCTTGTTTAAATGTGTTCTTGTAAATCTCCGATATTACTTTCTTAAGAGAGAGCGGAGGTTATTTTTAAATCTTAATTAGAGATATTAAATGTCTGGAAAGGGTGTATAATATGAGTAATATGAATCAACTTTTGGATGTACTTATTATTGGTGGAGGACCAGCGGGGCTTAATGCAGCCCTAGTACTTGGCAGGGCCCGCAAGAACGTTGTGGTCATTGATGATGAGACACCGCGTAACTGGGTTACAAGGGAGACTCATGGGTTTGTGACAAGAGATGGGGCAAGTCCACGTGAATTCCGGAAAGCTGCCAAAGAACAGATTGCAGCGTATCCTTCAGTTCAATTTGCATCCGATACAGCAACAACGATAACAGGTAGCGATGGTGATTTTGTAGTTAAGACTACTCAGGGGGTAAGCTATCGCACGAAAAAGATTTTGTTTGCAGTAGGTAAGAAAGACCTGCCCTTGGATATCAACGGATTAACAGAGGTTTACGGTAAAAGTGCGTTTGTGTGTCCATATTGTGATGGATGGGAGTTAAGAGACCAAGCGCTGGTCATCATCGTTAGTGGAGATAAGGCATTACATATGGCAAAAGTCATATCCGGCTGGACAGATCGTTATACGATCTGTACGAATGGATCAGATTCCTTAACCGATGAGCAGCGTGAAGAGTTGGAGCAGCATCATGTTACTGTATTCGATGCACCGATTCAATCCATTAACTCTGAAGAAGGGATGGTACAGCAAGTTGTACTGAATGACGGTACAGTGATCCCATGCACGGCTGTCTTCTTCCAACCGAAACTATTTACCGGATCAGAACTGCCAAAGGCCATCGGTTGTGAAATTACAGAGTCAGGAACGGTTATCGTTGATGCTTCGGGCAAAACATCCGTAGCGGGTGTATACAGTGCTGGTGATGCAGCATCCGAGATGTATCAGGCAATCACGGCTGCGTCTCTGGGGGCATTGTCTGCGGTAAGCATTAATAATGAATTGAATTTCGAGAAGTGGGATGAGCCAAGTCATCATTAGAATACATTAAAAAGCGTCATAAAATCATAGCGTCATTGGTTCATACAGTAGGGGATTGCATATGCAATCCTCTATTTGTTGTTATTCAATTTAAACGTTGAACGGTTCAATTAAAAGTAATTCAGCCGGAAGAAAATTTGATATTAAATCAATTATGGTTTATTGTATTATCAAATGATACATATTACTATCATTTATAAAATCAACAAAGGAGAGATCACTTATGAATGAAAGCGGAACAGCCATCACATGGCTAACGAATACCTTGCTCCACGGCGTACAGTTAAGAGGTGATCATCATGAGTGATGCAACTTACATTCCACAGCCCAAAATGTATGGGCCCCTTGGCAATCTGCCTTTGATAGATAAAGATAAACCAACGCTGTCGCTAGGTGTCCTGGCTGAACAGCATGGACCAATATATAGACTTACCGTTCCTGGTTATTCCGGTTTAATCGTATCTGGACCAGATCTTGTCGCGGAGTTATGCGATGTGTCCCGTTTTGACAAATATGTATACAATGAACTCGAAAATGTACGTGCCTTTGGAGGCGATGGTTTATTTACAAGCAGAACTTCGGAGCCCAACTGGAAAAAAGCCCATAACATCCTGCTTCCCACCTTCAGCAAACAGGCCATGAAAGGTTATCATCCCATGATGGTTGATATTGCCGAACAGTTGATCAACAAGTGGGCACGCCTCAATTCCAACGATACGATTGATGTTGCGGATGATATGACACGCCTTACGTTGGATACCATTGGACTATGTGGATTCAATTATCGGTTTAACAGTTTTTACAGACAGGACCACAGTCCTTTTATTGAAAGCATGGTTCGGGCATTAAATGAAGCTATGCAGAAAAGTTCCCGTTTGAAAATTCAGAATCTGCTTATGGTGAAAACCAAACGACAGTTCCAGGAGGATATTCAGACGATGTTCTCTCTGGTAGATCAGATTATAGAGGAACGTAAAGCGAGTTCAGCACCCGAAGAGGTCGACTTGCTCGCACGTATGTTGAATGGCAAAGATCCGGAGACTGGAGAAATGCTGGATGATGAGAACATCCGGTATCAGATTATTACGTTTCTCATTGCCGGACATGAAACCACGAGTG
Organism: Paenibacillus sp. GM1FR; assembly: GCF_002803315.1. Classification (NCBI taxonomy): domain Bacteria; kingdom Bacillati; phylum Bacillota; class Bacilli; order Caryophanales; family Paenibacillaceae; genus Paenibacillus; species Paenibacillus sp. GM1FR. The sequence continues at coordinate 431,313 of NZ_MKZL01000033.1, forward strand.
GTTTGTTATCTTTTGCTCTTTACTTTCTACTGAAAAATCCGGATTCGCTTCAAAAGGCGTATGACGAGGTAGATCAGATATTGGTCAGTGACTCACCACAGTACGAGGAAATTCTTCAGCTTTCCTATATTCGCATGATTCTCAGTGAATCGTTACGTCTCTGGCCAACAGCCCCGGGATTTGACGTATATGCCAAAGAAGACACCGTCATAGGTGGCAAATATCCCTTGAAGAAAGGGGAAAGTTGCAGTATTCTTCTGCCCCAGCTACACCGTGACAGAGAGGCCTGGGGAGAGGATGCGGAACTATTCCGTCCAGAGCGATTTGAAGATACGACGAAAGTGCCTCATCATGCGTATAAACCTTTTGGTAATGGGGAGAGAGCGTGTATCGGCATGCAGTTTGCTTTATATGAAGCAACACTTGTGCTTGGCATGGTCCTCAAACATTTTGAACTGATCGATTATAGCAACTATGAGTTAGATGTTAAACAGACACTGACATTGAAGCCGGGAGACTTCCGGATCCAGGTGAAAGCGCGCGAAGTCTCACAAAAGGTGAATAAGTCTGCCAGATTTGTGGAAGAGAAACCTGCTCCTGTTGTTCATAAAAATATAGCAAGTGACAGCCTGATGGGAGAAATCCTGGCCGTTGAAGCAGATGCTGAGCCTTCGCTCCTGGTGTTATATGGTTCCAATCTGGGAACGGCAGAAGGCATTGCCCGAGAGCTTGTGGAAAAAGGTCGTTCGTATGGAATCCCAAGTGAAGCAGCCACTCTGAATGAGTGGGTTGGCCGCATACCTCGCCAAGGTGTCGTTCTCATCGTCACTGCTTCGTATAACGGTAAACCTCCGCAAAATGCTACGGCATTTGTAGACTGGTTGAAGGGAGCAGAGTCAGAGGAAGCACGGGATGTAAACTATGCCGTTCTGGGTTGTGGAGATCGGAGTTGGTCCGGGACGTACCAGAGCATTCCTCGAATAATAGATGAGAGGCTTGAAGAATGGGGAGGTAAAAGACTGTTATACCGCGGTGAAGCCGATGCCGGAGGTGATATGGAGAAACAAGTCGAGGCGTGGCAGCATATGTTGTGGCCACAGGTGTTGAGTGTCTTGGGGATTAGCGAGGAAGCAATAAAATCCTCCAAGCCAAGCACAAGCAGACTTCAAATGGAGTTTGTCCGTGAGAAAACGGATATGCCTCTTGCACGAACTTATGATGCCAGCTATGCCACGGTTGTAGTTAATAAAGAGCTTCAGGCGCTGGGAAGTGGAAGAAGCACACGTCACATCGAAGTGTTACTGCCTGAAGGCATGAGTTATAGAGAAGGCGATCATCTCGGCGTGTTGCCTAGCAATCAGAAGCAGAACGTGGATCGGATACTCAGTCGGTTCGGACTACGTGGGGATACTCCGATCCAATTAACTTCGGACGTCAGCCATCTTACACACCTACCACTGAACAGACCCGTCAAGATTCATGAGTTGCTCGCTTATTGTGTGGAATTGCAGACACCAGTCTCCAGAACACAGTTGCAGGAGTTAGCTAATCATACGGTATGTCCACCTCATAAGAGCGAACTGGAAGGCATGTTGGACGAAAACAGCTACAGGGATTATATTCTTGCCAATCGAATCACCATGTTGGACCTGCTAGAAAAGTATGAGGCGTGTGAGCTGCCTTTCGAAAGGTTCCTTGAACTATTGCCTCCGCTTAAGCCCAGATATTATTCAATATCCAGCTCGCCAAGCCTGAATTCCGAGCAAGCGAGTATAACCGTATCGGTAGTAAGAGAACCTGCATGGAGTGGTAAGGGCGAATATCTGGGAGTTGCTACATCGTACCTCGCTGGTTGTCAATCCGGAGAAGATATTCTGATGTTTGTACGTACACCTGAATCCGAATTTTATCTGCCGGAAGAGGTTGATGTTCCCATGATCATGGTGGGACCAGGGACGGGGGTTGCACCGTTCAGAGGTTTCCTCCAGGCGAGAGCGGTCATGAAACAGAGAGGTTTGCCACTGAGTGAGGCGCATTTATTCTTTGGGTGCAGGAATGAATCAGATTTCATATATCGTCAGGAGCTTGAACAATACGAGCGAGAAGGGATCGTTAAACTACACACTGCTTTTTCTCGTGCGGATGGCAAGCCCAAAACGTATGTACAGCATCTGATGAAGGAGAATTCCGAACAGTTGATTCACATGCTGATGAGCAAAGGAAAACTCTACGTATGCGGGGAAGGAAGCCAGATGGCCCCTGCGGTAGAAGAGACTTTACAGCAAGCATATCAGAAGGTGCAGGGAGCAACGATGCAGCAAGCGAAAGACTGGCTCATTCAGCTTCAGGCCGAAGGACGCTACGTGCAAGACGTGTGGGCAGGTAATAAACGAACAAGTGAAACTCCTAAAGCTGTGCATGAGGAGGTACATTAAGACGGAGATGACTCCAATATCTACTAATATACAGTCCTTAATATACTCAAGCTAACAAACAGCCGCTTAATCTGGAGCTTTGTCTCCAAATTAGCGGCTGTTATGATGATCTGACCATGAGCCGTCGCTCGGTTCATTTTCTCACTCCTGAACTGTTAGCGTTTACATTAAAATTTGAAATAAAAATGATTGACAGTCCTTATCTGAACGAGTTTAATTATATAGACCGATTGTTATAATTATTTGAAGGAAGTGGCTTTCGTTGAGTGAAAAGTCTAATGCTAGAGAGTCTATTGTCAGCACAGCAGCGAGACTGTTTTTTTCACAAGGATATCATGCGACCGGTCTGAATCAGATCATCAAAGAGAGTAGTACGCCGAAAGGGTCGTTGTATCATTATTTCCCGCAAGGCAAGGAAGAGCTCGCGCACGAGTGTATTCAAAAAGCCAATGAACATATCTTGCAGACATTTGAGAAAACATTTGCAGCCCACGACAATACGGGGGATGCCATTCAGAGATTTATTCATGATTTGGCTCATGAAACAGAAGCAGCCGGGTTTACCGGATTTCTGCCATTCAGCTTCTGGGCAGCTGTGGAGACATCGTGTATTAGTCAGCAGTTGCGTATTGCATGTCAGGGTGTGTTTGCAGATTGGCAGGATGTCATTAAGAAACATCTGATTCTGGATGGCGTTGGTGAAGAGAAGGCGCGGGAGACGGCACTTCTGATCATTTCTTTGATGGAGGGAGCACTGATTATCAGCCTGACGAATCAGGATAAACAGCCTCTGCTGACGGCTGCTGAGTATTTGTCGGTTGTGACGAAGAACGCCAAACAGATTCAATAATTTATACCAAGAGACAGAGAAAAAGAAAGTTTGATACGTTTGAGGAGGATGGGATCGTGGAGGTTTCCATGAAGGCTGGTTCTGCACAGAATCAACAAGAAACAAAGCAATACAAGGTATTTCCGATTTTGTTCGCAATGCTGCTGAGCGGCTTTATTGGTCTGTTTGGAGAAACGGCATTAAACGTGGCATTGACGCCACTTATGGCTCTACTGGAAGTAGGTCCTACAACGATTCAATGGTTAACTACAGGTTACTTGCTTGTGTTGGGAATCCTGGTACCGGTATCCGGTATGCTGTTGCAGTGGTTTACCACAAGACAGCTGTTTACAACATCTTTGATTTTCTCGATTGCAGGAACATTTGTTGCTGCACTTGCACCTAGCTTCGAAATTCTGTTGGTGGCACGGGTACTGCAGGCGATAGGTACAGCGCTATTGTTGCCACTGATGTTTAACACCATATTGGTTATTTTCCCGATTGAAAAACGTGGTGCTGCCATGGGATTGATTGGTTTGGTTATTATGTTTGCACCAGCAAGCGGTCCGAGTATCTCCGGTCTGATTCTGGCTAATCTGAGCTGGCATTGGATCTTCTGGATCTCCTTGCCGTTCTTCATTATCTCACTGGTATGCGGCTTGTTGTTCTTGCCAAATATTTCGAAATTGACCAAGCCCAAAATTGACGTACTGTCCATTATCCTTTCTACCCTTGGTTTTGGTGGTATCGTATACGGCTTCAGTAGTGCAGGGGGACATGGAGAAACTGGCGGAGGCTGGACGAGTCCGGTCGTTGTTGCCACTCTCGTTATTGGTGTGTTGTCCTTGCTGTTATTCAGTATCCGTCAGTTGAGAATGAAACAGCCAATGATGGATTTGCGAGCGTTCAAATATCCGATGTTTACGATTGGCTTGATCCTGATATTCATCTGTATGATGATGATGCTGTCATCCATGCTGATCCTGCCAATGTATCTGCAACAAGGTATGGCCGTTACAGCGTTAACTGCCGGACTGGTTCTATTGCCGGGTAGTCTGCTGAATGGTTTACTGTCTCCGGTCATGGGCCGACTGTTTGACAAGTTTGGTCCGAAGTGGCTTGTGATTATTGGTCTGGCTGTCGTAACGGTTGTACTCTTCATGTACACTGGAATTACACCTACAACAACACTGGCCAAAATTATTACGCTGCATGTGTTCATGATGGTCGGAATCTCGATGATTATGATGCCTGCACAGACGAATGGTCTGAACCAATTGCCACGTGAGTATTATCCTCACGGTACTGCCATCATGAATACATTGCAACAGGTATCCGGAGCGATCGGTACGGCTGTTGCGGTAAGTATACTGAGCGCAGGACAATCCCGCTTTTTGAGCGGAGTGGCGAATCCGGAAAGTCCAGAAAATCAACTGGCAGGTTTCACGTCAGGTGTACAGAATGCTTTTGTATTCGCATTAGTTCTGTCGATTATCGGTCTGATTACTTCACTCTTTGTGAAACGGGTCAAAGTAGGATCAACGCCAGGACAACAAGGTCCTATGCATTAATCCATTAACTAACAATAATAATTAGATATTGTATAAGAGCGGTGTGCCCCTAACTTTAAGGACGCATCGCTTTTTTGCGTAATTTATTCTATCTTTTTTGGTGTTGACGTGAAACGGGTTACAGCCTTTAGAGTAAAAATGTAGCCGGAATACGGCGGTTTAAAGAATGAATTTCAGAGCAAATACTTCATGTTACGGCAAAATTGTATATGTTCATACTAATATAAAAGGGTAATATAGAATGTAATAGTACAATTTTTAACCAATTCGAAAACGGTTTATATTTTATTTTTAATCAAGGAGACTTCATTATGATCATCATCAATCCCATTGGTAATAACATTGAAAAGATGCTGTTGCACTACGAAAAAAACGGCCATCTCACTCTACAGGCTTCGCTTATTAGTAATCGCTCGGTTGTATATAGATTGCAAGACTATTGTCTCAAGGTATATGCTTCACGTGCAAGATTGGATGGGGAGATGGAAAGTGAGGCACTTAGGGCATTGCAGAGTAATCCTTATGCACCCAAATTGTATGCGTATTCACCAGGTGAGTACACCCTGACAGAGTGGATTGAAGCATTCAAACTGAAAGAGTACCGTGTAACCTATGGACACATTCCTCCCAACTTGATATACGATATGTTTACGACGGAACTTCAGCAGATTCATGCTGGATATTGGGACTGGGATGTCATCCGATATGAGAATTTACACTGGACCAAGACAGGTCATGTGAAGAGAATGAACTTTTGGTTGTGTGAGCCTGTAAACTCCAGACGTGAGAACTTATATAACCAGGTCATTCGAAGAATTGATAACATCTACAATGGCGATTGTACCGAAATGGAGGCGATGAAACAGTACTTTTATCGTCACCAGTTGACTTCATTAGAGATCGAACAAGCTTTCAGCGATTTCAGGTCCCAACGGCCAAGACTAGCGATAGCACAATAAATCATATACTTAAAACCCCAAAGATATTAGAGAATCTTTGGGGTTTCTTTTATGATATAACATAGTCTTACTTTTGCAGAGTGTACGTTACTTCTTTACCAGGGCCAATATCTCATCCGCAACGATATCAGGGCGATATTGATGGATGTAATGATCGGTATCTTTAATGGTTACCTGTTTAGAATCATCTGACCAGGATTTGAATTCTACTTGGGATTTATCCCATTCGGGTTCACTTGCACCAAGGTAATCAGCCGTCAGTATGGTGAGTGGAAACGGTAAGGTTTGCTTGTGATCTACAACCACTTTGGCATTGGCAGCTATTTCACGTAATTCATCCAACGTGTTCACATTACCATAGTTGTGCAACAGCGCAGTTGTATCCAATTTTTTCAGATCATCGGGTACAAGTTTCAGTTCATTACGATTGGCATTAGAAGTTTCGACAACCATGTCAGATTGCATGGAGAGGCGGAATAGTCCGGTTTGGATACGGAATTTATTCGCAAAACCACCAATTGTGTCTGCCAAAGAGTCATCGTCATTCGAATAATATTCGGGGCTTCCGCCATCAATCATGACGATACCCTTGACGAGATCCGGGTATTTTTGTGCGAAACGAATGGTTTCCAGCGAGCCGAGTGAATGTCCAACTAATACATAAGGTGGCTTCTGTCCAGATACCTGCAACAACTCATGTAATTCTTCAGCTACGGTATCGACATCACGTTTTTTATCGGTCTGATCGCTATATCCATAGCCAAATCGGTCATATACAGCGAATTTTGTGTTGGGAGCAAGCTTTTCATATAATGGATAATAATCTACATAGGGATTAGCGGTCCCCCAGCCAGAGGCGAGTACGACTGTTACATCGCCTTCTCCACCAGTATATAGATGCATATTGTCTCCATGGACTTCGTACAGCTTACCAGGGGGGACGAGTGTTTTGGCATCCTGCCTTAGACCCACTTGTTGGTAGATCACGCCAGTACCCAGAAGCAACAGAACTATCGCCAGGTCGAATATCAAAAACTTAACTAATCTCTTGCGCCATTTCTTCATGTTCTCTCACATACTCTCCATGTATTTTCTCTATCATATATGCCCAATCTTATAGGAGAGAAAACAGAGTCTTAATTCTATCTTAATTAGCCAAAAATTGAATATCAACAGCCAATGAATTAATATATAGCTACGATATGAATAGTTCTCTTCCAAATATTGAACCTAGATTGATTATATAGAACAGAAGGTATGTATAATGACAAAATACGAAAATCAGCTCCCGACATCGGCAGGCATGAACTTCAAGTCCCTGATCAGTATATTGAGAGATTCCATGCGAGGCAATGTAGAGCGGAGGCCATCTGGCACGATGCCTATGGAGATATGTGAACCTGCTGAAACCTTCAGTGCATCCGATAATCCACAGGTTACATGGTTCGGACATTCGGCTTTTTTACTCGAAATTGAAGGGCACAGATTGCTCTTTGATCCGATGCTGGGCAATCGTCCATCCCCCGTATCCTGGGTGGGTACCAAACGATACAGCACCAATCTACCGATTCAACCGGAAGATTTCCCAACACTGGATGCAATCATTATATCGCATGACCATTATGATCATCTGGATCATGACTCCATTCGCAGATTGAAGGATAAAACAAAGCGATTTATCGTGCCGCTTGGGGTACGTCGTCGACTGATTCAACTGGGTGTGCCTTCGGAACAGATTACCGAGCATAACTGGTGGGATGAGTTATCGTTCAAAGGTTTAACATTCGCTTGCACGCCAGCAAGACATTTCTCTGGCAGAGGATTATTCGACCGTAATTCTACCTTATGGTGTTCGTGGGTTATCGCTGGACAACATACGAAGGTGTTCTTTAGTGGGGATAGCGGATATGGTCCTCATTTTAAGGAGATTGGCAGTAAATATGGTCCATTTGACCTGACGTTGATGGAATGCGGGCAATATGACGAGCGTTGGTCCAATATTCATATGATGCCGGAAGAAACGGTGCAAGCGCATTTGGATGTAGGAGGTAAGTTGCTTATCCCGATTCATTGGGCCGCATTTACGCTGGCCTATCATGCCTGGAATGAACCGATTGAACGAATCACGAAGGCTGCACATGCTTTGAACGTTAAGATTGCAACTCCCAAAATCGGCGAGAAGGTTGTGCTTCATACGGAGCATTACCCTACACATCCATGGTGGAGACCGGAATTAGGATAAAAAAATAAAAGCGTTCAGCTCATCAAATGAGTGGACGCTTTTTCTATTGCATTTTACATCAGGATTGATAGTGCACTGTAAATTAACAACATACCCATGACGATATTAACAGGACGCTCGTATCTTAATAGAAAGCTCTGGAATAACATGCCACCGAACGCCCAGGTCATATTGGCACTAATCCCGATGAAGGTGAGCAGCAAGGAAAATACAATTAAATGAACATGGGACTGCCCAAGAGGCAGAACAAAAACGGATATGGCAGTAAGCCCATACAGAATGACTTTGGGATTAATGAATTGCAGAGTGAACCCAAATAGAAATGAATAATGATTGACCTTGTTTTCTTGCGCATCTGCAGGTTTACTTCGCATGATTTTGAGCGCCAGATAGAGCATGTACACACATCCTAACACGTTTAAGACGGGTGTGATCCGTGGAATATATTGATGAAGAATAAGGTTGAAATAACTGGACAGAAACATAATTAGCAGGCAGCCGGCTGCAACTCCACTAATAAACGGAAGGGTCTTGCGGAACCCCTGATTTCTGGCATGCGTCATGGAAATGATGTTGTTGGGTCCGGGTGTAAATGAAGCGATGATTGCATAGGTCACTAAAGGTATAATGTTCATGGTTCCTCCACGTCTTCTTAGTTGTGTGATATAATGACCTCAAATGTACGTTATAGCGTACGGTCTTTATCATTGTACAATATGTACGTTATATAGCACAACAAAATTATGAAATGAGGAGGATGGATTTTTGAAAAACATTAATAGTATTCTTGCTCAGAACCTGAAACAGCTTAGGGAACAAAGAAAACTCAGTCTGGACAAGGTCGCCGAAATGTCTGGTATTAGCAAGACCATGCTTGGTCAGATTGAACGTGGTGAATCCAATCCATCCATTGCAACCGTATGGAAGATTGCTAATGGCCTGAAAACTTCCTTTACTGCTTTGATTCACGAGCCGAAGTCAGATACAACCGTTGTAACGGGGGATGATATTCAAGTATTGATGGAGGATGAGGGAAGGGTTCGGATTTATCCGCATTTTCCTTTTGAAGAAGGACGCCGCTTTGAAATATATATGATGGAGATGGACCCCAAGTCTGAGTTGAAAGCTGAACCGCATATCGAAGGTACGGAAGAGTTTATTACGGTCTTTGAAGGTGAAGTTACGATTAGAGTAGGGGCGGAAGATTATACGGTGAGTTCAGGGGAGTCGATCCGTTTTGGAGCGGACAAGCCTCACGCCTACGTTAACTCCGGTGCTAAGTCGAACAAATTCAACATGGTCATTCATTATTCGAAGTGAGATGCAAAGATCCATCTGTGAATGTAACGAACGATGAACGAATAAATGCATACATGAAAGGAATGACAATAAAGCAACCTGATGTAATGAACTGCAACTCCCTCGTTAGTCGTGTCTCACAAAGGGTTCAGTTCAAAACATTGGCTGCTTTATTGATGTGTGCACTATGGAGCCCCCAACCTCTAGCGAAGGGGACTCTAACTTATGGTTTTTCTTTGGCCTGACGCTGTATTTCCTTGGCTGTTAATGCTTTATCATACACTTTTACATTATCCAGGCTGCCTTTATAGAACGGATCAGACGTATAACGACTCTTGCCTACATAAGCTTCCGTTACATGCAGATCTTTTGGGTTAAAAGTAATCTCAGAGCTGCTTGCAACCGATGTACCATTCACATACAGAGTACCCACATCACCCTGAAGGGTTACAGCGACATGAACCCACTCTTTGGAAGGCAGTGGTTTTGCTGCAATCAGGCTCTGATCCCGTCCCTCATTATGAATGGTAAATTGTAATGCCCCATTATGTTGGGAGGGAGTAAGGAACATATGTCTAGTCAAGCCATTTCCAAAGTCGAAAATACGCTGCCAGGACCCGCCACCGTCCCAATTGACCCAGGCGCTAAACGTGAAATCCGTTGTATCTGTAATGAGTCCAGGTAACTGAATGTAACTGTCTACCCCATTGAATGTAGCAGCCTGATTTTTGCCACTTGCAGCAGAACTGACCACGTTAAAGGCTTGTCCGTGATATCCATTTTTACTGGAATCCTGTGCGACTTTGGCAAGTTTTTTGTGTTCAAAAGTATACTCCCCGAGCAACGGGCTTACCGCTTGCTGTGGAATGATAACGTTAAACGTTTTGGAGTTTACCGCAGTTCCTTTACGAATCGTTGCGGTTAATTTCACTTTGGCATCACCCTTACCAGCGCGTGGTCGCTGCACTACACCTGTAGAGGATAGAGCCGAAGTGTTGGAGCTTTTCCACGTAATGTCTGCATCACTTGTTCCCTTGGTAGGCAGAGACAGATTGAAGAACACGTGATCCGTATTGCTAATGCTCAGGTCCTTTTTCACCGCATCTACAATGTCCTGATCACTCCGTTCAACACTTTGACTTCCCCAGATGGAAATTCCGGAGGATGAGAGCGCGCTAAAGGTCAGAAGCGTACTTTGAGATTCCGAATTCCATTCATGTGTGAAAACGCCTTTGTACACAACGTTATTCGAAGTGATCTGAACCTTGTTGTCTGCACCAAGACTCCATGTTCCTGTCACGGCACCATGAATCTGCCCATCTGCCGTGAACTGAACGGTCTGGGATGGCTTGATGTCCGCCGTGATGTCCTTACCATGATTCACCCATTGGTACTGACCAGCAATCTCCTGAGTTGTCAGTTGCGTTGTATCTTCTCCCAAGGCCGCATAGCGATACGGAGAAACAACGGGCCAACCATCTGCATTCATATGCATCTCGTGTACGCGAACTTCATGCTCTTCGCCACGCCCTGGAAAGCGGGTATGGAAGATGAGAAATTGTTTGCCAGTCTCCGGATCAACATAAGCAGAGTTATGCCCTGGCGATACATAGCCGCTACCTAGGCCTGTGCCCGGATCACCGATCTGTCTCTCGAACAGGAAGTTCCCCATTAATTTGACTCCAAAAGGCTCAATAGAACGATCATCAAACAATGGTTTATCCTTATCCGCTTTAACGTTGATCATATCGTTTCCTTCCGCATCGAGGAAAGGCCCATCCGGTGTTTGGGAGCGAGCAACACGAATGTTGTATCCTCCATCAGCACCTAGTCCACCGTAAGACAGGTACAGATAATAATAATCGGTTTCGGGACTATAGAGCATATAAGGTGCTTCAATACGACTATGATTGCCCCCGGTCAGCTTCTTGCCATAACCTTGATTTGGCAGCGGTTTACCTGTCGTTGCATCCATCTCCAGAATGAAAATCCCTCCGGAATACGAGCCATACACCATCCATAACTTGCCGTTTTTATCATAAAAGACATCCGGATCAACCACATTGGGATGAATCGTTGCATCGTAAATGGTACCATCCTCACTGATCTGATCCCACATGCCGGATTTCAACAGAATGCCTTGATCCTTATAAGGGCCTTCGATATTGTCTGCGACGGCAATGCCGAGCGCTGATCGCGGAGAGTCCCCTTTACAAGCATTGTAATACATATAAAATTTGCCGTCCGCCAATTGAATGACATCTGCTGCCCATAACGTATCCGTCTGCGCCCACTCCAACGCTTCAGCGAATTCCTGGGTTACATTGGGGACAACAGGATTGTTATCTGTAACGCCGGAGGCGACCAGATCCCAGTTCAGAAAGTCTTTGGACTTAGCTACTTGCAGGTGCGAACCAAAAATATAAAACGTATCATCCACCTTAATGACAGAAGGGTCATGAACGGAAACATTTTTAAATGTTGGAGCAGGATTAGCGATAGGTGTGGTGGAACTCTGCGAGTTACCCACGGTTTCCCCTGAACCATTTGCGAACACCGAGACCGGTGCCAAAGTTGTTGCAGTAAGTAAAGTGGTGCTTAGTACAGAAATGTTAAGTACGCGAACCCAATAACGTTTCATACGTTTCCCCTTTCCTATTTCCCGGAATGAAAAATCAACCGATACTTGGCAACACACGATAAAAGGTTCGGCAGACCTCCTTTGAGCATTTCATTATATCAAGCGCTTTCATTTGTTATATTATCAATTGATTTATATGTTTGTAAACCATAAATGTAATGTTTATAAGAGTAAAATTAAATATAAATAAGAGACGGGAAGAGCCGATAAAGGTCATTACATTCAAATAAACCAGTTGTCTTTCTCAAATTTAGGATTGAAATGGGGATCGGTGATGCGATATTATTACGTTTAAGAAATGTGTTTAACTATTTATCAATCATTTTATATTAATACGAATGAAAAGCGTGAACCGACAATTCCCAACTACATAGGAGGTAAGAACATGAGCACATATCAAAATCAACTAATCGCACAATACAGGTTTGAAGATAACGTTCAGATCGGGAAGGACAGCTCCGGTAAGGGCCATGATGGTATAACCAAAGGCGAGATCCCGCCTGTGATATCCGAGTTGAAAGGCAGAACGGCGGTGACTTTCAACGGGGGAGCGAATGGAACTTCTTATTTGCAATTACCCTCGAATCTGCTTCGTGATGTAAGCGATAACACAGGAGTTACTATTGCCACTTGGGTGTTTCTTGGTAAGGGGTCTAATGTGTGGGAACGCATTTTTGACTTTGGCAAAGGGGAGAAGGGTCCGTATTTATTTCTGACACGTCAGCTTCTGGGTACGTTATATGCCGGCGATAATCTGGTTGTCCACCCAAGTGGAGGAGTTGCAAGCGGAGAATGGTTGCATATCGCACTCTCCGTAGCAGGCAGCCAAGGGGGAACGTTGAGCAGTGCGGGTCCGATTGTATATGTGAATGGGGAGAAGGCCGCAGACGGCTCGATCAGTCAGACATCCAGTGGCAATTATGCCAAATTGCGCGAATGGTTTGATACGTTCACCGATCCTGAGAATTATAGCCAGAATTATATTGCACGTTCCCAGTATGCAGCGGATGTGGATTTTGCAGGTTCGTTATCCGACTTTCGGATCTATGGGGCAGCACTCACCATGGATGAAGTCATTGAAGTGATGTGTGAATCACTGACAGATGAAGCGATTGTGAAGCTTGCGGCGGACAAGTACTTGTCCTTCCCCAACCGAATCATCACCAAGGATGTATCATTACCCGCAGACTTGCTGGGTGGTAAAGTGTCTGTTGAATGGAGCTCCAGTGCTCCAGAAGTTCTGTCTGAGAACGGAGAGGTTCAGGTGATCACATCAGCACAAGAGGTTACGCTCCGTGCGCTTCTGAACAGAGGTGATCGTAAGCTGAGCCAAAGCTTTGACGTGTCTGTTGTGCCAGCCCATCTTCCGCCTTATACGGTCACCATCCATGGAGATCAGAAGGTGGCTGACATCAGTGAAGTCATGTATGGGCTTTTCTATGAGGATATTAACAACGCGGCAGATGGCGGAATCTATGCAGAGCTTGTTCAGAATCGATCATTTGAGTCTTTTGCATTTGATACATACTCGCATGACTCTGGAGAATGTGGCTGTTCGACAGGACGAAATCGTGAACCTTTGTTTGCCTGGTCAGGCGACACCGAGAAAATGCGCGTACAGCATACGGATGGACTAAACGTTCACTGTAACGTGGAAGACCCTGAAGTAAATGCTTATTATGTAACGGTTCAGGATGGGGCTACGATTCGGAATCGTGGATTCTCAGACTCCAACCAGCATTGTGCCATGTCCATCAAGCAGGGTGAATCATATGACTTTACCGTATGGGCAAAAGCAGAATTGGCAGGAACGATCACTGTTCAATTGCAGGATGGAAGTGACACTTCCATCAGTGATTCGGTAACGCTGCATGTTGAAGGCGGGAACACATGGAAGAAATACGGTTTGTCTCTGATCGGAACGGAGACTGTACTTGGTCAACTGGCACTTACGTTTGCAGGTGACATCTCCATCGATATGGTGTCCCTAGTCCCTCAGAATGTATGGGGAGCTGATCCGACAGAAGAGGGAATATCGGCTACGGCACATGCTAACTACACAGGTAACCCGAACTATCGATTGAGAAAAGATCTAATCCAGGCACTCGCAGATCTGCATCCGAAGTTCCTGCGTTTTCCGGGAGGATGTATCTCGGAGGGATCTTTTATCTGGGATAACGTATATGACTGGAAGGATTCTGTGGGTCCGGTTGAGCTCCGCAAAGAAAATTACAATGTCTGGGGTTACATGATGACGATGGGCCTCGGTTATATGGAGTACTTCCAACTGGCGGAAGATCTGAATGCCGCTCCGGTTCCAGTCATGGCTTGCGGTGTGTTGTGTCAGGCACGCTCGGATTATGCTCACCCTGCGGGTGGCGCTTTAAGGGATTATTATATCCGCAACTTTACAGATCTGATTGACTTTGCGCTCAGTACAGACTCTGAACACAACGAATGGGCGGCTGTACGAAGCCAGATGGGCCATCCTGAACCGTTTGATCTTCGTTATCTGGGTGTAGGTAATGAGAACTGGGGCACTGAATTTTTTGCCAACTTCGAAGTATTCAAACATTCAATAGATGAGTACATGAAACAGAACTATCCTGATCATGAGCTGCACATTATCTCGACGGTTGGTGCTCAGGCGGATGATGATGCGTACCAGGAAGGATGGAAGTTCCTTAGTGGGTACCTCACCGGGTCAGCTCAGGTTGCTTTTGCAGATGGTGCTGAGGTGATTGAGGAGACCGTAACCTGGTATGAGAATCAGGACAATTACATGGACACCATCGCAGATGAGCACTACTACCGCTCCAATGAATATTTGCTGAACAACGTAGATCGATACAACTATTATGACCGGGCTTACCTTGAAGACGGAAGTATCGATTGGAAAGAAACATCCAAAGTATTTGTTGGAGAATATGCTTCCACGGACAAAAACACGCTGGCAGGAGCGGTCGCAGAAGCTGCGATCATGACTGGATTTGAAAATAATGCAGACGTTGTTCGTTTGGCTGCCTATGCGCCATTGTTCAACAAAGTACTAACGGACGGTACTTACCGTTGGACGCCAGACTGCATCTGGTTTGATGATGAAACCGTGTGGTATACACCGAATTATTATGTACAGCAGCTTTTTGCAAAATATGTAGGGGATCAGGTGCTTGAGACTTCATTCTCCACCTATAGCAAAGGAAAACCGCTGAATCTCATTCCGCGTGGCGGCATCGAGATTGCAACGGGTCATGCAGACATCGTGGTGAAACGAGTTACAGTGACGTCCAATGTGGATGGCAGTTTGATGTTTGATGAAGATTTCAGGGAACGTACAGAGCCTAGTGAGGCATGGAGACAGATTCCCGGATCGGAAGGATATGCGTTAACCGCAGGAAAAGGACTCATTTTGAAGGCACAATCAAGTGGATTGAATGGATTGTATCTGCTGAATGACGAATGGACCAATTACAAAGTTCACGTTGAGGCTGAAAGAATTTCAGGTGAGGATGGTTTTTACATCGGTGTGGGACTGACGGATATCTCGCCTGAGAACAAGGATGTCATTGAGTACGCAATTAGTTACGGCGGGAACGCAACAGGCGTGAAGGTGTACAAACAAGGGATTGAGGGTTATACACTGGGAGACTATTCATCCAGCTCGGCAGCAGGTAACCTGAGAGCGGCCAACTATGAACCACTCGAGAATGGAACCCATTATACAATCACGGTTAACTATGGTGGAGATACAGGAAAAAATCTGGTTTGCTCCTATACAGACGGACGTAATACCAGCAAGGTTCTGGATTACAAGCTGGAAGCTTACAACCGGGAAGTATTCCACTCTGTTACGAAGGACGCAGGGCATGTGTATGTGAAACTGGTGAATGCAGATGGTGTAGATAAATCAACCCGGATTTGCCTTCAGGATCTGAAGGTTAATGCTTCAGCCAGACTGATCACACTTACTGGAAAAGATCATTTGGTGCATATTCCGAATGTGAATCAGAAGAATGATGAGAAAGTGGTTCCCCAAGAACAGGAGATCAAGCTGAATGGTGAATCAGCGATTGTATGTTTGCCTGCTCATTCGGTAAATGTACTTATTATGAATCTTCTGTAAAGAAAAATATATAAATAATGCCCCTTTAAGCAGACAACTGTCGTTTGCTTAAGGGGGCGTTTTGCTAGGAAACTTGGTTGGGAAATAAAAAGCAATCATTGTTCCGCAATAGGATTAACATGTTCTCAGTCGTATGTTAACCAATGAGGACATGATCCTCTGCATAACCGATTTTGGATGTGCGTTTCTTCTGTGCCAATGCAAAAGCCAGAGTTAATGGTCCCAATCGTCCTGCAAACATCGTAATAGAGACTATAATTTTACCGGCAACACTCAACTCACTTGTCAGACCCATTGATAGTCCTGTAGTGCTAAAAGCCGAAGTGGCTTCAAACAGAACATCCAGAAAATGATTTTCAAGAATGCCTTCGGATATGGATAACAAAATGGAGATTCCAAGTACAAAGGCAAGGGCACTTAAGACAACAGCCAGTGCGCGCATCACTGTTTCTTCCGCAATTTTACGCTCAAAAGCATGAATTTGCCCACCACCCCGAAATGTCTGAATGGTTGCAAGAACAAGAACCACAAAAGTATTGATTTTAATTCCTCCGCCTGTTCCGCCAGAAGAAGCCCCAATGAACATTAGGATAATAATGAAAAATTGGGATGTAGCCAACATACTTCCAATGTCAATGGTATTGAATCCGGAGCTTCGAGGAGCAGTACCCTGAAATAGAGAAGCCCATATGCGTTCACCGAAAGATAAATCAGCGAACGTAGCAGGATTCCAACTCTCGATTAAGAAGATGGTGATGAATCCGAACAAGTATAGAGAAAAACTGCCGATTAATACTATCTTTGAATGCAAGGAGAGCTTTCTCCATGAACGTTTGCGGAATATATCCACAACCACAATGTAACCCAAGCCACCAATGACAAAGAGCGTAATGACCGTAAGATTAACGACCGGGTCGCCAACAAATGGAGTAAGGCTATCACTCCAAAGAGAGAAACCCGCATTATTGAAGGCAGAGATGGAATGGAACATGGAATAATATAAAGCTTGTCCCCATCCTAAATCGCTCTGCCAGCGCAGTGTAAGAACCACTGTAGCCAGAGCTTCAAAAGCAAAGGCTATAAGCACTATATACATGGATAGCTTAACCAGACCTTGAGCAGAGGATGTATTGGTGGCTTGTTGAATAAGGAGCCTCTGTTTCAAGCCAATCCGTTTCCCCAGAATAATGGCTACCATTACACCTAGTGTCATGAACCCCAACCCGCCAACCTGAATCAAAACCATGATGATGATCTGTCCAAATGTAGAGAAGACTGTCCCTGTATCCAGAACAATCAGCCCGTTTACACAGATAGCAGAGGTTGCTGTGAACAAGGCATCAAGTAAACCAATGGATGTCCCGGTACTAGAAGATAGCGGAAGTGCAAGCAATAAGGCCCCAATCCAGATGAGAGCGAAGAAGATGATCATGATAAGTTGAGGAGGGCTCATATTATTTTTCAACTTGTTCACAATTGATTCAATGTTCGTTAGGGCTGAAGTTTTCATTACACGTTTATTTCTTTGGTTCATAATCACTCTCCAGATTCCGAATGTCATCGTTACTGCCTATTAACAGGAGCATATCTCCCGCACGGACTATGTCTTCTGCCATGGGTGAGATATTTAAGTTATTCCCCGTTTTGATGGCGATAACGGTACATCCATATTCAGCTCGAATGTTGAGTTCCAGAAGTGTCTTCTGACTCATACTTTGGGGAGCTTTGATCTCGACCAGATTATAATCTGAAGACAATTCAATGGAATCAATAATGTTGTCTGAGCTAAGCTGATTCCCCAGCCTCGTAGCCATATCACGTTCCGGGTAAACAATTTGATCAGCACCAATCTTGCTAAGCACACTGCCGTGGTTGTCATTTTTAGCCTTGGCTGTTACTTTGGGCACATTAAGTTCTTTCAATAACAGAGTGGTCAGTATACTTGCTTGCAGATCTTCACCGATCGCGACAATGGCGTGAGAGAAGTTGCTTGCCCCAAGTTCAATAAGGACTGATTTGTCAGTACAGTCTGCCTGAACGGCATGGGTAGCTATTGTTGAAATTTCCTGAACAAGAGCTTCACTCTTGTCTACAGCGAGCACTTCATGTCCATTTTTAATGAGTGTGTGTGTCAAGCTTGAACCGAATCGTCCAAGACCAAGTACCATAAACTGTTTTTTCATAATATCCCTCATTGTAATCAAAATAAATAATGGTTTCCTCTATATCTTAATAGGTAAATATTACATTACGTACACAGGATTGTAAGGTTTCATAACGTAGTTAGCAAACCTTGGTCCAAAATGTCTACGTCTATGTATATCTCCAAAAGAGTTCATTCTAATGTCTTAAGAATAGAATTGCAACTAATTCGTTTCTTTTTTTGGATATGCTGTTGAACGGTTTAAGGTGGGCAACAAATCGCTAGATTGTATAAAGATAGAGACTAAACTGTTTAATTCAAAAAAATGAAAAATGGTGCGCTCCCATAAGGAGAGGCACCATTTTTTCGGGTCTGATTATCTGCGTTTTAATAACAGAACGCCACTGATTGCCGACGTTTTATGGCGATAGACCACTTTGAATCCAATATCATTGTCCAGCAAACAGTTCAGTGCATTGATTAGCCGTGCACCGGGAACCAGTGTGAATGTACATGGAGACGTATTACCAATCACACGTACACTTTGGATTCTGCGCGCAGAACCAGGGACGAGCGGATTTCTTGACCAATAGATTAATACCAGATCCGGTTGCGGAACAGCATTGACACGAGCCATACTAATCATCTCTTTTCTATTAGATTCTCTATAGTAAATGACAATGTGATGTAGAAGGTGCTAGACAAAAGACGTCATGAGCAATAAATGGGGTTAACACCTTCCATTTATATCTAGTGCCTGTGGAATTCACATCAATCCATAGGTATAACAGATACTCATAAATGCATTTTCAATCCCATACATATATTCTGGAGGTGATTGGGATGAGCAAGGAACCTATGGATGAGAATAAAAAGATTGAGCAAAGAAATACCTTTCTACGGGATAATAACGGCAAAGAGATGTCTTCCAACGAAGGGGTTAAAATATCAGATGACAGCAACTCGCTAAAAGCGGGGGATCGCGGACCCACGCTGCTTGAAGATTTTCTGATGCGTGAGAAACTGTCTCACTTTGACCGGGAACGCATCCCGGAGAGAGTTGTGCATGCCCGCGGATATGGAGCTTACGGTGAATTTGAGTTATATGAATCACTTGAAGAGTTAACGATGGCTCATTTTCTTCAGGACCCCGGTGTGAAAACACCGCTGTTTGTGCGTTTTTCCGAAGTTGCCGGTTCCAAAGGGGTTAACGAGACGAATCGGGATGTACGTGGGTTCGCCGTGAAGTTTTATACTGAGGAAGGCAATTTTGACTTGGTTGGCAACAATATACCTGTTTTTTTCATTCAGGACGGAGTTAAGTTCCCGGATTTGATTCATGCGGTAAAGCCGGAACCTAACAATGAAATTCCACAGGGCTCTACTGCACACGACACCTTCTGGGATTTCATTGCGAATAACCAGGAGTCGGCTGCTATGGTCATGTGGATTATGTCGGATCGCACGATACCGCGAAGCTTTCGAATGATGCAGGGATTTGGAGTACATACCTTCCGACTGGTGAACAATGAAGGCAAATCCAGATTCGTGAAATTTCATTGGAGGCCCGTACTTGGCATGCATTCTTTTGTTTGGGATGAAGCTCAAAAGCTGGGAGGTGCAGATCCGGACTTTCATCGCAGAGATCTGTGGGAGAATATAAATGCAGGCAACTTCGCAGAGTTCGAACTCGGACTACAGGTACTGGAAGAAGCAGATGAATTCAAATTTGATTTTGATATTTTGGATGCAACGAAATTATGGCCTGAAGAAGATATTCCGGTACAAATCATTGGCAAAATGACGATTAACCAAAATGTCGAGAATGTATTTGCAGAAACGGAACAGTCGGCTTTCCATCCAGGCAACATTGTACGTGGCATTGACTTCAGCAATGATCCACTGCTTCAAGGCCGACTGTTCTCGTATACGGATACACAATTGGCAAGGGTGGGTACGAATTATCAGGAATTGCCGATCAATCGCCCTGTATGCCCTGTACATAACAACCAGAGAGACGGCGCTTCCCGGTATACGATTGATCGGGGGAGAGTCGCCTATCATGAAAATTCGCTTGCCAATAACTCGCCTCATACTGTACCAGGTACAAAAGGGGGATTTGTGACATATCCTTCCCCAGTGCAAGGTCTTAAAGAACGGAAAACGGCACCCAGCTTCCTGGATCATTTCTCGCAAGCACGTCTCTTTTGGAATAGCATGACAGGCTTGGAGAGAAGCCATATTATTCAAGCACTCACGTTTGAACTTGGGAAGGTAAAGGACGTTTCCATCCGTCAGCAGGTTGTCAATATGTTAGGTCATATCAGCACGGAGCTGGCGACTATTCTGGCCGTGGAACTCGGAGTCAATGTACCTAACGTCCCTGAATCTCCAGTGACGAAGTCGTCACCTGCGCTCAGCATGGCAAATACGGTGTTTTCTCCCAAGACATTGCGTGTCGGAGTGATTGTTGGGGAAGGGTTCGATGGCCCGAGCACACAATACATTTTGGAAGAGCTTAAGGGAGCGGGACTTCAATCGGTCATTGTACATGAAAGACAGGGTGTGGTGCGTGGAACGGGGAATGTGGAGCTCAAGGTGGACGACAGCTTTTTGACCGGCTCGCCCTTGGTATATGATGGTCTGTTCATTGTTGGAGGACAGCAGGAAATCGATTATGTTCAGAAATATACCCGATCCTATGCGATCGAAACGTACAATCATTTCAAACCGATCGGTGCTACACCGACGGGTGCAGCGGTGATCCAGCCGGTCGGCATTATAGGCAAACCTGGCGTCATTGTGGAACAGCAGCCTGCGGCGTTTGCAGAGCAATTCATTCAAGCGATGACCCAGCAGCGCTTTTGGGATCGGACATAGCCACGTGGAATAAACTGGACATGGGAAGTTCATGCGTCTAAACTAGATAGACCAGACACACTAAGAAGGGATGCGCCGATCCAAACCATGTTGCAGAAATTCGGGTTTACACAATATGAAAGTCAGGTATACGAGGCTATATTCGCGCAGGATGAACCGCTTGATGCCACATCGATTGTAAATTACTCCAACGTTCCAAAAGCCAAAATCTATGAAGTGCTCAACCGTCTGATCGACAAGGGAACGGTGCTGACAACGATGGATGGGAAGAAAAAACTATATATGGCTGTGGATCTTCAGTCCATTATTCATAAGATCAAAGCTGATTTTGAGAAAGATATTGAGGAATTGAAGAGTTACAAAATCAAACGTACATTCACCGATGAACATATCTGGACGTTAAAAGATGAGTCGTCCATCGCATCAAATATCGAACAGCTGATCGAGGAAGCAGATTCATCAATTCTTTTTCTGGCCTGGAATGAGCGAATGGAGAAATATCGTGAACTGCTGGAGCAGAAGGAAAAGCAGGGCGTGTACGTTGAAGTGCTTGCCGTTGGGGGAATGGAGACATCCTTAAACCGGATATACTCGTTGATTCCATTGCTTGATGCGCCAGAACCTTCACAGCTGCTTATTGTGGATCATGCGTATTTGCTGTTTGCCGGTGTGGAGCACGATTCATGGCGAGCGATCAAGACGATGTCCAAACCGATTGTCAAAGCGATGACTGATTATTTCTACCATGATGTTGCCCTTACTCAGATTACAAAAAAATACGGTGACCAACTGTTACAGGATGCTGAAATCGAGAAACTGCTCACCAGGTTGATCTATTAAAACTATTCTCTCGGAGGATAGTTTTTTTGTTATATCTTTGTTTGAAAACAATCATGAAAATAACTATTGAAACTTTCATTCTTATGGGTTACTATCGTAGTTGTAACTTTTTGAGGAGGATTCAAAAATGAATAAGAAAGTATATGTGCTCGCTATCGCAGCATTTGTGGTCGGAACCGTTGAACTGATCTTGGGCGGAATTCTGGACCTGATTGCTACGGATCTTCATCTTTCCCTGGCCAAAGCGGGGTATTTAATCTCTATTTTCTCACTTGTCTATGCGTTGTCTGCACCGATTTTATTAAATATGACGGCCAGATTCGAGCGTAAAAAGGTATATATGTGTACGCTGTTTGTTTTTCTGATCAGTAATCTGATCTCTGCATTTAGTTCCAGTTTTTATATGCTGATGGCGGGCAGAGCACTCGGAGCCGCCACGGGTTCACTTATTTTTGTGCTCTCCCTGACCCTTGCAGCTCGCATTGTGGAACCACAGTATAAAGGACGCGCCGTGGGGATCATTACTATGGGAGGTAGTGCATCACTTATCCTGGGTGTACCTCTTGGAATCTTTGTAGGTAACTTGGCAGGCTGGCGTGAGGTGTTTATGTTGATCGCTATTCTCACAGCAGTGGTAATGGTGGCCATCTGGATTGCGATGGATCGTGTACAGCCTATTCCTGCTGTATCCCTGAAGAAACAGCTTACGGCACTGTGGAATCCAAAAATGTTGGCAATCCATGCTACAACTTTGCTTGTGCTTGCGGGTCATTTGACTTTATATGCGTATTTCACGCCATTCTTGCAAGAAACGCTGGGTGCCAGCGCAACGATGGTTACCTTTATATATATGATGTTTGGGATCGCCGCTGTTGCAGGTGGAGGCATAGGTGGCATGTTATCCGATCGTCTGCATCCTGCTAAAGCCATTATCATTGTGCTGATTCCCTTTATCGTGAGTATGGCTGTCATTCCGTTCAGTGTGGGATTGCCTTTGATCGCCTTCTTGTTATTGTTAAGCATCTGGAGTGCACTGAGCTGGACCGTTACGCCTGTGCAGAATAGTCTCATTATCAAAACTTCGCCGGAAACAGCCGAAACGCTAATCAGCACCAACTCAGGTATTGCCCATGCAGGTATTGCACTGGGTACCTATATCGGCGGCATGGTGATCGATCACTCATCGATTCTAAATACTGGATGGGTTGGTTCTGTTCTGATACTGCTTGGTTTGGTGTCTGCCATCTATGCCATTAGCGTTAAGGAAAAAACCGTTCAGGCGGTTGCTTAGAATAAAGAAATTGGACAAAAGCTTGAACCTCTGCATTCCCATAGTCTAATGGGTGTAGAGGTTTTTTTACTGTTTCGCTAGAGTACGCGTCAGCAGAATAAACCATTTTCATATCGAGCAAAACTTGCTTTATTCATACTAATCTATATAATTAAAAGAGTTTTTAAAAGTATTATTTAATGTTGAATTACATGATGTGTAATGAGGGAGCGGTGATCATGACTACGAAGACGGAAAAACAAAAAATGCTGGATGGCGAGCTGTACATGGCTTCGGATCTTCAATTGTCTGAGGACAGAGAGTATGCAAGGAAAATGACGCGGACGTTCAATCAAACGACGGAAACGGACGGTGAGCTTCGCACCAAGTTATTGAAGGAACTGCTGGGATCTACAGGTGAACACCTGGGCATGGAACCTAATATTCATGTGGATTATGGATATAACATTCATGTAGGCAATCATTTTTATAGCAATTTTAACTGTACGATATTAGATGTGTGTGAAGTTCGTATTGGAGACCATTGCTTAATGGGACCAGATGTACATATCTATACGGCTACTCATCCACTCCATCCGCATGAACGCAATACGGGTGCAGAATATGGCAAGCCAGTCACGATTGGCAATAATGTATGGATTGGTGGCAGAGCCGTTATTAATCCGGGGGTTACCATTGGAGATAATGTGGTCATTGCTTCCGGGTCTGTGGTTACAAAGGATGTTCCGGATAATATGATTGTGGGCGGTAATCCTGCTAGAATTATTAGAGAGATTGAGCTTTAATTTATTTTAGATAGAAGATGGGAAGTGCTTACGAAATGATGACTGAAAAAGAGAAATCTCAATTGGGGCTCTTGTATAACGCCAATTATGATCAAGAGTTAATTGAAGAGCGTTTACATGCCAAAGGACTTTGTTACGATTATAACCAGCTTCATCCAGCCAAGATCAATGAAAGAGAAGCGTTAATCAAGAAACTGCTGGGGAAAACGACGGATCGTTTCCTGATTGAACAGCCATTTGTATGTGATTACGGCTATAATATTGAAATTGGTGAGAACTTCTATAGCAATCATAATATTGTCATGCTGGATGGAGGCAAAATCAGTTTTGGAGATAACGTTTTTGTTGCTCCCAATTGCGGATTTTATACAGCAGGCCACCCTTATGATGTTGAGCAGCGCAATGAAGGTCTGGAGATCGTTGGGCCCATCACGGTGGGCAATAATGTATGGATCGGTGGCGGTGTGACAGTTCTTGCCGGTGTGACGATTGGAGATAATACGATCATCGGCGCAGGGAGCGTAGTGACCAAGAGTATACCGTCTGGTGTGATTGCTGCGGGTAATCCTTGCAGGGTCTTTCGCAAGATAACGGAGGAAGACAAAACAAAGTAGAGCAGGGATGTAGTGAAGAACATCTAGTGAACAACGTGATAGTCGCTAATAAGAATGCCCGATGTGTATCATTGGGTATTTCTTTTTGAAAATAAAAATAAAATCCCCAGACAGAAAACATGCCAAGGTATCGTATGACCGACACTTTTTCATGTGATATGTCTGAGGGATAGAAGAAGGTATCTGTTACATTTGCTTAAAAGCCTTAACGCTGCAAACTTTTCCCGTTACTGCTGATCACTTCTTTGTACCAATGGAAGGATTTCTTGCGATAACGTTCGAGTGTTCCTGATCCATCGTCATGACGATCAACATAGATATAGCCATAACGTTTTTTCAACTGGGCAGAAGACGCACTGACAACATCAATGCAACCCCATGAAGTATAACCCATAATTTCAACGCCATCTTCAATGGCTTCGCCAACCTGAACCAGATGATCATTTAGATACTGGATGCGGTAGTCATCTTCAACTGTTTTCTCGCCGTCAGCACCCGTGATCAACTCATCAACAGCACCAAGACCATTTTCTACAATAAACAGTGGTTTTTGATAACGGTCATAGAACATGTTAAGGACATAACGCAATCCTTGCGGGTCAATCTGCCATCCCCATTCACTTGCTGGCAGATAAGGGTTAGGTACACCCCCAAGCAGATTACCTTCACCTGCGACTTGTTTGTCCGGATCTGCCGTCTGACAGATACTCATGTAATAACTGAAAGAGATAAAGTCTACTGTGTTCAGCAACATTTCCTCGTCGCCAGCTTCCATCTGAATCTCGATTCCATTTTCACGGAAGTAACGTTTCATATAACCAGGGTAGCGACCTCTTACGTGTACATCACCGAAGAAATAGTTGCTGTGCTCGAATTCCATGACTTTGATCATATCGTCCGGATTCGGTGTCAGCGGGTAGGTAGGCATACTGAGCATCATACAACCAATCTGTGCCGTAGGAATGATCTCATGACAGAGCTTCACAGCGGAAGCGCTGGCTACAAACTCATGATGGATCGCTTGATACAGATCTTGCTTGCTAAGCTTCTCCTTAGGTGTGTAGATACCACCACTCATGAATGGCGCTTCGAGAATGGAGTTGATTTCGTTAAAAGTAAGCCAGTATTTTACTTTGTTTTTATAACGTTTAAATACGGCAGTTACATAACGCTCGTAGAATCCAACCATTTTTCGGTTAACCCAGCCGTCGTACTCTTTGGACAAGTGAAGAGGTGTCTCATAGTGGGATAGCGTAACCAGTGGTTCGATCCCGTATTTGTGACACTCGTCAAACAGATCGTCGTAGAATTGCAGACCTTCTTCATTTGGTTCCAGCTCGTCCCCTTTTGGGAAAATACGGGACCAGGCGATGGAAGTACGGAATACCTTGAAGCCCATCTCGGCAAACAGTTTCACATCTTCCTTGTAGCGATGATACAGATCTATACCGATCAGTTTCATGTTATCTTCGGTTGGTTCTTCCGTGATTGGACCCATGATGCCTTTGGGAGCTACATCCTGAGTAGATAATCCTTTGCCGCCTTGATTGTATGCACCTTCAGCCTGGTTGGCTGCAATTGCGCCACCCCACAGGAAATTTTCCGGGAATTGATAAGTATGATTACTCATGTGTATCGCTCCATTCATCAAATTGATATTAAGATGATTCATATATGACATAAAAAAAGCTTAAACGTTGTAACGGGTTACACGTCAAGTTTTACTTTTGACCCAGATCTGAGGCATACTATTATTCTATAGTTCGTTAGCAAGAAGGGAGTCTCCGATGTCCAAGTTTGATGAAATTATGAAGCGGTCTGGTTACTCAAAAGCGACAGTGTCACGAGTGATTAACCATTCTCCGCATGTTAGTGATGAAGCAAGACAGATCATAACGGATATTATGAAACAGTTGAATTATATTCCCAACCGGAATGCGATATCGTTATCGACAGGGCAAACAAAGCAGATTGGAATTGTGACCTCTACCACAGGTGAGATCATTCTTACCTTCATGAATCAATTCATTGATACAGCCATGGATTTTGGGTTTCAGACGATTATCTATACATCCCGTGGAGATCCGGAGATTGAATTGCAGGCGTTCGAAGATCTGCGCAGTAAACGAGTCGATGGGCTAGTTATTATTGCTTGTGTTAATGATCCTCGGAAATTAAAGGCGTATATGGAATACGGTCCGATTGTCTCCTGGCAGCGAATGGGGAATGACGAGATTCCGTCTGTTGCTATGGATCAGGCAGAAGGGTATAAGTTAGCTCTGGAGCATCTGGTTTCGAGAGGATACACCCGAATTGCAAATGTATTTGGAAGGGCTGAAAGTTTGAATACCCAGAGCCGCCGTGAAGCCTATGAATCTTTCATGAAGAGCAGAGGGTTGCATGTGTGGACTGAAGCATATCAATATTCCGTATTTAGCTCCTCCGATGGCGAAGAAGCGATGCGAAGAATGGCTGAGGGGCCAGAACTTCCACAGGCCGTATTATGTTCAAATGATTATGCAGCCATCGGCATTCTTAGTGAAGCACGCAGAAGGAAAATTCAGGTACCGGAACAACTCTCCATTGTGGGGTTTGATGATATCGAGCTTTCCCGTGTTCTTGGAATCACGACCATACACAATCCGATTGCGGAGCAAGCCACCCAGGCTTTTCATCAATTGTGGGCCGTATTGGGTAAAACGGAGTTACAGACCGAACAGCTGACATACCAGCTGATTGAGCGTGAGACGACTTGAATCCGTAAGACCTGATGTGGGAATCTGGTTTTATGGATTCAATAATTATTCAAATTTGAAGCATCTTCGAATCTGACACATACGTTATACTGAATATGAGCTTCAGAACGACATATCTGTACAGAGATGTGGCGTGAGGTTTTTGTATCATGTTACAAGTTACATATTTCACAAACGATTAGCATGAAAGGTGAGAATGGACTTTATGAAGACAGTGACAGGCCGATTCAGAATTGCGGGCATATGGGAGGGTGTATCCTTACTTCTGTTGATTTTTATTGCTATGCCTCTGAAATATTTTGCAGATATCTCTTCCGCTGTAGCCGTAATGGGCATGATTCATGGTATTTTATTTCCTTTGTATCTTATTGCACTAGTGCATTTGGCTCTGGTCAAAAAGTGGAAGATAACACGCTGGTTAATGGGTGGACTCGCCGGTCTACTGCCGTTTGGTACTTTTGTATTCGAATCTTATCTTCGAAAGAGAGATTGGAAATAAAAATCAATAAAAATAAATGAAAGCAGGCGACTAATTCAGATGTTATCCGAATTGTCGCCTGTTACTTTCTGTACAAGTTCTACTTTACTGTACCTTGCTGACGATCGGACAATAAGCTGACTCCAATATCGCCTGAGGCATTCGACACAGGTGTATACGCCGAGAAGGAAGTAACAACAACCAGGGCAGTGAACAGAAATAAGAATGATTTTTTCATACCATAACCTCTTTCATATGGGGATATATTCCATTTGATTCTAACGCACATAGGCTATACTTGAAAAGAAAAAGTTTAAATGAGCAAGCTATTGAATGACTGAAAGGGTTGAGCTTCTATGAAAGACATTCATGAGTTAACATCCATAGAAATGGTTGAAGAAGTTATTCAACAACATGAATTGGTTTTTTTGTATGTATCTCGTCCAGAGTGCAGTGTATGTCACGCTTTACTTCCTAAGATCAGGGCGTTGCTTGAACCTTATCCATCGGTATACCTGGGTCACATTAATGCTAACGACGTGGAAGAGGTTGCATCCAAGTTTCTTATTTTTACCGTTCCAACAATGATCATGCTTGTGGAGCAGAAGGAATATATTCGAGCGGATCGTTTTGTTCGCTTGGAACGTCTGGAAGAGCAGCTGCAACAGATTTACTCCATGTATAAACAGGATGAGGAATAGAAAGCTAAACCTTCATGAACGGCGGCTCATACATGAGCCGTTTTTTTGCGCCCGCAGCGGTATATAGCTATGAATAAAGTACATAATGTTTGAACTCGCAAATTAAAGTGTTGCCATGAAAACGGTTTTATGATAATTTAAACATTATAAAAACGTTTTTATAGTAAAGGAACAAAACTTATGGCAAAGATAACGATTAAAGATGTAGCAAGGGAAGCGGGCGTATCCATATCTACGGTCTCCAACGCCTTAAATGGTGTGGATGTCTTGAACCCGGAGACAAAATCACATGTTCTTAAGGTGGCAGAGCGTTTAAATTATGTGCCCAATCTGAATGGCAAGCTGTTGAAGTCCGGTCAAACCAAAATGCTTGGTTTTTTCACTACAAGTGTATCGGGTCCGTATTTCTATAAGCTGGTTGAGTCAATGTCTCGCGAATGTGATCGTCTTGGGTATGGTTTGAATGTATTTGTGACCAAGGATAAACACGTTATTATGAGTAATATTTTGGGCCGTCGGGTGGATGGTGTCATTATCTACGAAGAGCTTCGGATTGATGAGCAAGATATTATCGCCATGGAGAAAGACAAGATCAAGGCGGTTTTTCTGGATCGGGTCTATCAGAGCGATACGATGGGAAGTGTCATTTTTGACTCGTACGTGGCGGCTTATGAAGCTACCAAGTATTTAATTGGGCTGGGGCACAAGAAAATTGCTTATATTTCGGGTGTGGACACGATGTTTGACAGTGTGCAGCGTAGAGACGGCTATTTGGCTGCCTTGCATGAATACCAGCTTCCAATCGATGAAGATTACATTATACAAGGGTATTTTGAGGAGGAGAGCACGTATAGTGCGATAAAATCTTTTCTTCATTTGCACCCCGGCAAGCGACCTGATGCATTTCTTGCAGGGAATGACTTGAGTGCAATTGGCTGTATGCATGCGTTGAAGTCTGAGGGCTTTGAAGTGCCTCAAGATGTTAGTGTCGTGGGTTTTGACGATATTGATACCGCACAGTATTTTTCCCCACCGCTTACAACGGTAAGAAATCAAATTGCAAGACAGGGTATCCTGGCAATCAATCAACTGGTGGGTATGATCAAGGAGAAAGAACAAGGGGCTGCACAGAAATTGACGGGTGAGCTGGTGGTGAGAGGTTCAAGCCATGTGAAGATCGACCGGAAAGACTACCGCACATAAGTTGACTCAGCTTCTTCTCCGGTCTTTTTTTACATAAATAAAAACAAAGGGGTTTTTTATGTCCAAAAATAAAAACGTTTTTATAAACATGTATGCATGATGGAGGGGAGTAAAAAAACGTGGATAAATTAGCCGTAGAGACTTCAACCGGTAAAAATGCGATCAGTCCCAATGGGAAGAAACCCATCGGGCAACGGATTAAAGAATTCATAGTCGATTATCGGAGACAATGGGAGATTCAATCGATGATTATCCCAGGCATTATCTTTATGATTATTTTCTGTTACATCCCGATTTACGGTTTGACAATTGCCTTCAAAAATTACACGGTCATTGATACGCTTGCTACCGCTCCTTGGGTAGGGCTCGATAATTTCAGAATCATTTTATCAGATAAATACTTCTGGGATGCAGTTGTGAATACGCTGGGGATCAGTTTTTTGAAATTAGGTATCGGGTTTGTCATTCCGATCATTCTCGCGATCATGATCTACGAGTTAAACAGCGGACGATTCAAGAAGTTTGTGCAAACGGTTTCATATTTACCTCACTTTTTGTCCTGGATCGTACTTGGGGGAATGCTGATCACCTGGTTTTCAACAACGGGCTTATTTAATCAGTTGTTACTTAGCCTGGGGGTGATCTCGCAACCGCAGAACATCTTGCTGGATGCAGGCAAGTATTGGTGGATTGCTACGTTATCGGATATTTGGAAAGAAGCAGGTTGGGGAACGATTCTGTATCTGGCGATCATGGCAAAGATTGACCCAACGTATTATGAAGCTGCCAAAATTGATGGTGCAAGCCGTCTTAGACAGATCTGGAATATCACATTGCCCAACATGAAATCAATCATAAGCCTAAATCTGATTTTAACTGTAAGCGGTTTATTAGGGTCAAATCTGGATCAGACCCTGGTTCTCATGAACTCCCAGAACCGCGATAAAGCGGAAGTCATCAATTCGTACGTCTACCGTATGGGGATGTCTCAGGGTGACTTTTCATATGCAACGGCCGTTGGCTTGGGTGTCTCCATCATCTCTGTCATTCTGCTCGTCACGGCAAACAAAATCACAAGCAAATTAAACGATAATCAATCTGTGTTGTAGAAGGAGGCATCCCGCGTGAATGGAAAGGTGGCAAAAGAAGATCTCGATAGTCGGATCTTTGATACCTTAAATATGATTTTGTTAATCATCTGTACGATCGTTATTCTGGTTCCGCTCTGGAATGTCATCATCTCTTCCTTTAGCTCAGGCAAAGCGTTGGCGGAAGGTGGGTTCATCTTCTGGTCACCGGAATTCTCGCTGGAGAATTACAGAGCTGTATTCAATGATCAGGGCATCTGGCAGGCCTTCTTCATATCGGTGTCCAAAACAACGATTGGCGTTGTTACACATGTGTTCTTTTGTGCCATGGTTGGTTACGGTCTGAGCAAAAAGTACATAAGAGGCCGTAAATTATACGTTGCCATGGGTGTTATTACAATGTTCTTCTCCGGTGGCATGATCCCGACGTATCTGTTAATCAAATCACTTGGCCTGCTTAACAGCTTCTGGGTGTACATTATCCCGGCGTTATTCAGCTTCTATGATGTCGTGATTCTGATGAATTTCTTCCGGAATGTCCCGGATTCTCTGGAAGAATCGGCCAAGATTGACGGCGCAGGCGATTGGCATATTTTCCTGAAAATCTTCATTCCACTCTCCATGCCTGCCATGGCTACGATTGCGCTATTTAATGGGGTGGGGCAATGGAACGACTTCATGACAACCAAGTTATACATTACCGATCAGTCACTGTATCCACTCCAGATGATGTTGTACGAGATTATCGTACAGTCCCAGACACAATCCATGCAAAATGTCGGGGGTTCAGCTGTTATTGAAACAACGACCAAAGGCGTGCAGTTAGCCACCATTGTCATTACAACACTCCCTATCGTGCTGATCTATCCCATCGTTCAGAGATACTTTATCTCGGGAATGATGCTCGGAGCAGTCAAGGAATAGGAGCAACCAATACCCCATTTTGAGGAGGAACAAAAATATGTTGAAGTTGAACAAGACATCAGGCAAAAAAGGGATTAGATTGCTCGCAACACTGCTCACAGCCGTACTTATGATTACAGGTTGCAGTGGTGGATCGGGTGGCTCTAGTGAAGGGAACTGGGTATCCATTGAAGATCGTTATACGGTCGACCCGGAAAAGCCAGCTTGGCAGTTGGATAAAAAGGAAGAGGCTACCGACCTGACATGGTACGTCAATGCGGACTGGTGGAACACCGATTTTGGCAAGGACATTGTTACCAAGAAAATCAAAGAGGATCTGAACATCAATATTAAATTCATCACAGGTGATGATACCAAGTTAAATACCTTTTTCGCCGGTGGAGATATGCCTGACTTGCTGACTGTATTTGACTCCAATTCTCCTGTGGTACAAAAAGCTGCAACCTGGGCGATGCCGCTGAACGATCTGGCGGAAAAATATGATCCTTACTTCAATAAAGTAGCGGCTGCCGATACATTGAACTGGTTCCAATTGGCGGATGGTAAAACCTATGGTTACCCGAACTATTCCAATACACAGGAGGATTATGATAGCGGTAACATTCCTGCCAAAACTGCATTTATCATTCGTAAAGATGTGTACGAAGCTTTGGGTAGTCCGGTCATTGGAACGCCAGAAGAATTCCAGAGTGTGATGAAACGAATTAAGCAAGAGTTCCCTGCGCTGATCCCGTTTGGATTCAACTCCATTGGTGAAGGAACAGGTTCACTAGGGGATACGTTACAAGATTTCATCGGCGTTCCGTTGGAGACCGAATCAGGAGAATTCTATGATCGTAATCTGGATGAAGATTACCTCACGTGGTTGAAAACATTGAACACCGTGTATAGAGACGGCAATATCAGTGATGACAGTTTTGCGGATGATGGTACGGCTTTTGAGGAAAAAGTAAAGTCCGGTAAATATGCGACCATGCTGCTTGACGGTACACCTCAACAAGGAGGAAACCTGCAAATCTACATGAGTGCCAATCCAGGCAAAGAATATGTTGCTATCGATGGACCGCAGAGTACCAAAGGCAATGCACCAACATTGAATCAATCCGGAATAACCGGGTGGATGATCAATTTCATTTCTAAGGACTGTAAAGATCCGGCCAAGGCCATTCAGATATTCACATATTTGCTGAGTGAAGAAGGACAGACACTTATGAATTACGGGATCGAGGGGGAAACCTACCAAACCAAAGCCGACGGTAGTGTAGAATTGCTGCCAGCAGTGAAAGACCTGCAACTCAATAATGCGGATCAATTCAAAAAGGATTATCGGATGGGTGAATTTATGTTCTTTGGTCATGACCGCCACAAAGCAATCAGTGCAGATGCTTTTCCGGAAGCGATTAAACAGATGCAGGAATGGGGTAAAGGCAAGCTGAAACCACACTTCATTCTGGAGAATATTAGCCCGGATCAAGGTACACCTGAAGCTCGTGCGTTGTCAGCAATCAATACGAAGTGGAATACAACATTGGTCAGTATGGTACGTTCCAAAGATGATGCCTCGTATGACAATGCACTGGCTTCTTACAAGTCATTTTTAGGTGAGAACCGTTGGGAAGAGATTGTTAAGGTACGCAGTGAAAAGATGAAATTGAACAAAGAGAAACTAGGCATTCAATAATAGAAATACAAAGGAGAATCCTATGACAACTTTCAAAATGTACAAATCCACGGGTGAAGAAGAGTTGTTCGTATCTCTATCCCAGGAGCAATTGAAACCACTGGATGCTGATAAGGAGACAACGACCATCCATCTGGATGATCAGTTAACGTATCAGGAGATGGACGGATTTGGTGCTTCTTTTACCGATTCATCTGCCTATTTGATCAACCAAATCTTGAGTGAGGAGCAGCGGGAAGAGGTTATGACCCGGCTGTTCCATCCAGAGAAAGGTATTGGGCTCTCGGTCCTCCGAAACCCGATGGGCGCTTCGGACTATGCGAGAACGATATACAGTTATAACGATATGCCAGAACAGAAGGTAGACCCGAAATTAACCCAATTCAGCATTGCACATGATGAAGAGGACGTTATTCCTTTAACGCAAAAGGCGTTGGCATTGAACCCTGAACTGAAGCTGTTTGCTTCACCATGGAGTGCACCGGGATGGATGAAAACGAGCGGATCGATGATTACCGGACAATTAAAGACTGAATGGTATCCCGTTTATGCTGAGTATTTCGTGAAATACATTCAAGCGTATGGCAAGCATGGATTACCGATCCATGCCATTACACCACAGAATGAGGCGCTTTATGAACCCGGGCACTATCCTGGTATGTTGATGCCAGCCGAGGCCCAAGCAGATTTTATCAAAAACCATCTTAAACCAGCCTTTGTGCAAAACAATATTCAAACCAAGATTCTCTGTTACGATCACAACTGGGATCAACCGGACTATCCCCTGACTGTACTTGAACAAGCGGGAGATGAAGTGGACGGCGTGGCCTGGCACTGGTACGGGGGCGATGCTTCCGCTCAAACGAAGGTTTATGAAGCTTTTGCAGGTAAAGAAGTGCATTTCACTGAAGGCTCAGGCGGGGAGTGGATTCCGCCATTTGAGCAAGCCTTCTCGAATGTGATGCGAACGGGAATCCACATTCTTCGTAATTACAGCAAGTCATTTGTACTCTGGAATATGGCACTTGATGAGAACAACGGTCCTACGGTCCCTGGCTTTGGACAAAGTACGTGCCGTGGCATCGTACAGGTGAATCAGCAAACAAAGGAACTTACGTATACACTTGATTATTATGCTCTGGCTCATTTTAGTGCTGTGATCCGTCCGAAGGCTGTTCGGATCGAATCAACATCCAGTTATGATGGAATTTGTTCTGTGGCTTTTAAAAATGCCGATGGTTCCGTAGCTCTAGTCCTCTTCAATGATGGGGAGAAGACGGGTAACATACAGGTTAAGCTACGCGACGATGTATTGATGAAGTTCCAGCTGGAAAGCAAGAGTGTCATGTCCGTATTGATCACAGATTAATAAATGGATGGAGTTATAAGTAGGCTTCATCAGAAAAGAAACCAAAAGAAGCGATATCCGGAATGTACTCGGATATCGCTTCTTTTGGTGAAATTCATCTATTCAGGGTTATATTATACGGGCTGAATAGCGAGATGGGGTGTCCCACTACTCTCATCAACGAACAGTATATATTGGTTGCCAGCTGTCCCTGTTAAGACCAGACCGGGTTGACCTGCAACACCAGGATTGTAATATCTGAATTGTTGCAAAACGGGGAGGGAGACTGGAAGAGTAGGTTGATTAAGTGCCATTAATTGTGTAGCGGCCTTAACGCTATCTCCAGCTTCAATCACTCCGCCTACACCCAAATGGTTGACAATCGAGGAGCTGGCGTTGATTTGAAGGCTGCCTGTTATGGTCTGACTGCCATTGACGTTTAGATCGACACCAACGGTTTGATTACCATTAACTTGCAGATCTTGGTTAATGGTCTGATTACCGGTGACAAGGATGTTATCAAATGTTGGCAAAGATATCATCTCCTATATAGTATTCTTATATTTTATGAGGACAAGATCTGGAATGATCCGGGTGGCTACACATTATATACTTGGGATAAAGCCCCTTTTGCAGATAAAGAGTTAGCGAAACACTATTTCGTGCATATTGTAGGCAGAGAATGTTTTCGCATGGAACAGGAGGGTTTGTTATCCGAAAGAAGTCAAGAACGCAGGTTAAGTCCGCGAAAAAGAAACGTTCAGTTCATGATGCGAACCGGTTATTCCTGAGACAGATGAATGTGGTTCTGAACAGGAAACTCAAATCCATGCGTAAACATATGGAAGTACAGCATTTGGAACTGAATCAGCAATGGCTGAAAATGATGCAGGTGGGAAGCATACCTACCCGAGAAGTACCAAAAGTGATCTATAAGGAGTTAAATGTGCTTCTTATTACTCCTTGTAATGACCGAGAAATGTCATCACATTGCGTCCTGATTGAACAGAGTCTGAAACATCTCGTGAGAAATGTGAATGAGATTAAATATATCGAATCCGTGTCAGCCTGCTTGTCTTCTAATGATGTTGACCTAATTATGGTCATCGGAAGCGAAGAAAACTTGCCGGATGAGAATATTACAGCATTAAGGACATCAACCGTGAAGAAGGCCATCTGGTTGTCTGCCGATCAACAAGTGAATCAAAGCGAAACTATTCTACCGATTTTTGATCACGTGTTTACACAACATTCAACGCAAATAAGCGATGATCAGCATCATTTGGGAAGCACTGGTAGTCATGAACTGTTCATGCCGCCTGATCCACATATATTCTGTCCGCAAGCTGTTCCCTCGGAGTACGAATCGGATGTTTATATCATCGGGGATGCAGAATCGGATGGCATCGTCACCGCTGTTGCCAAATCGGGTCTTTTGGATAACAAAAAGGTTCGGGTAGATGGAAAGGGTTGGGCACAGATCGGGGATTTCAAGCCTGTTCATACGAATGAAGCTCGTCAGATGTTATATAACGGAAGCAAACTGGTTATTCATCGTGGCGAATCAATCAAAAACGTGATGGAAATTGCCGCATGTGGGACGTTTCAACTCATAGGACCATCTGTGAATCAGAGCAACGGGATTGACCTTAGTAACTTTCAACAATACAACTCTTGTGAAGAACTCACTCAGAAGTTTGAACATTACTGGCAGAGTGTTGATGCAAGGAGACTGGCCGCTAGCCATGCTCTGGCATACATGAAATATAATCAATCCCATCTACAAAAAACATTGCGACTGCTGGATATCATTTTCATATAAATCATCCCAAAAATCACAGGAGCGTAGGCTGCATCATGTTGCTGCATTGGAGGAGTTCTGATTGAAGGTAATTGCTCTGCATCTGCCCCAATTTCACCGGATTGAGGAGAACGACCGATGGTGGGGGGACGGTTTTACCGAATGGACGAATGTAAAAAAAGCCGCGCCTTTATATTCGGGTCATCATCAGCCTAAACAGCCATTTCAGGGGAAATATTATGACCTTTCCGATCCAGATGTACGAAAGTGGCAAGCGGAAACGGCTAAACAGCATGGCATTTATGGATTTTGTTATTATCATTATTGGTTCAAAGGCAAGCGTTTGCTGGAAAAACCAGTGAATGAAATTTTGGATAGTGGGGAGCCTGATTTTCCTTTTTGCTTGTCCTGGGCCAATGAGACATGGACAAGAAAATGGGATGGGCAAGAATCCGATATTCTCATGGCCCAGAATTATGGGGATCGAGAGGATTGGGAAGAACATTTTAATTATCTGGTAAAAGTATTTAAGGACAAACGATATATTCGAGTGGAAGGTAAGCCGTTGTTTGTGATCTATCGACCAGCCAGTATTCCGCAATGTGAGGAAATGATTCAGTTTTGGCGTGAATTGGCTTTGAAGCATGGCCTGAAAGGGATTCATTTTGTGCAGACCACTGGTGGATTCCCTACATTTAATCGTCAGGTCTTTGATGCGAGTATGGAATTTGAACCGCATTATACGTTTGCACATGGACATATGAATGGAATCTGGATCGAAATGAACATCAAGGGACAGCAGCATATTGCTGTGAATTACGACAAGGTATGGTCCTCCATTCTCGAACGAACACCACACCGTAACGGAGAAATTGTCTATCCAGGTGCTTTTGTCAATTGGGATAATACACCGCGGAGAGGTGTTGACGGACAGAGTACGCTCGGGGCCACCCCAGAGAAGTTTGGGCTGTATCTGTCCAGACAGATGGAACGAGCGAGGACGCTGTACAAAAGTGAATATCTTTTTGTTAATGCCTGGAATGAGTGGGCGGAAGGGGCATATCTTGAGCCGGATCAAAACTATGGTTATGCTTATTTGAGCGAACTCAAGAAAGTAACTCAGCATGAATCGAACAGAAACAAGTCTATAGGAGGGAGTTCCGAATGAGGGAACTCTCTCTTTGCTTTGGCTTATTTATAGACCATGTTTCGTTGTAAGTACCGTTTGTTGTTTGCGGTATTCCGTTGGAGTTAACCCTGTATGCTTTTTGAACTGTCTGGAGAAATAATACAAATCACTGAAACCGAGATGCTCGGCGATGGCAGTGATTGTGTTCGGGGTGCAGGCCAGTAACTCCTTGGCCTTATCGATTTTTTTGCCAGTAATATAGAGGATCGGAGGAACTCCGATCTGCTGCTTGAAGAATCGAATGAAATAATTTGGATGCATGTAGGCGATCTGGGCCAGATCCTGAACCGAAATATTCTCTTCGATGTTGGAATCAATATAAGCCAGAATGGTGGACAGTTTCTCCATGACAGGCACGTTAATAAAAGAGATCTGATCCAGATCCAGATTCATTAAATAGTGGGATAGTAACTCGGTCAGTTTGCTCTTGGCCATCATATGGGCATAAACTTCATCGGATTTTGCATATGTAAGGATACTGCTGAAGATTGCTTGAATCAACTCAGGTTGATCTATCGTACAGATGTGTGGGAATTTCAGAATTTGGAACAAATTGATTCCCCCAACCTTTGCGCTAAAGTGACACCAATATTTGAGAAAAGGACTCTCATTAATGGCAGAGTAAGACTGTTTGATCCCCTCTGGCATTAAAATAAGCTGATTAGGCGCAGGATAATACTCCTCATCCCCAATTTTGAGCCAACCTTCACCTTCGCATATGAAATAAAACTTGCTGTAATCGGGCGTGTAATCCAGATCCCGCCAATCCGTATCGCACCGATTGTAATTGACCATGAATAATTCGACTTGGAGATTGGACAGGTAGTTCGTAAGCAAAGTTTGGTGATTCATACTTTTCATCTCCATACAAGGTTATTATTGTCCATCTAAAAGTTAGTGTTCTGCATGTCTATCTTTCGGCCGTAGCACTACAATACAACTACAGACAATAACAGAAGGGATGAGAACATCTCATGGACAAAAACGAATATTTGCAACATATTGAAGCAACGATTGAGAGCGGTAAATTCAAGGACAACTGGAGTTCGCTTAGCACCTTCCAAGTTCCAGAATGGTACCCAAAAGCGAAATTCGGCATATTCATTCACTGGGGGCTATATTCTGTACCGGCCTATGATAGCGAATGGTATTCGCGAAATATGTACATACAAGGCACCAAAGCTTATGAACATCACCTTGAGGTGTATGGACCTCATAAGGACTTTGGATATAAAGACTTCATTCCGATGTTTCGTGCAGAGAAGTTTGATGCAGACGAATGGGCAACGTTATTCAAACAGGCTGGAGCCAGATATGTTATGCCTGTGGCAGAGCACCATGATGGTTTTCAGATGTACAAAAGCTCTATCTCTCACTATAACACATATGAAATGGGGCCCAAACGGGATCTTCTGGGTGAGATGAAGGTTGCATACGAGAAGCAGGGGCTGACATTATGCGTGTCGTCTCACCGCGCCGAGCACTGGTTCTTCATGTCTCATGGGAAGGAGTTTGATTCAGATATTAAGGAACCTCTGGAGCGTGGGGATTTCTATTGGCCTGCCATGCCTGAACCCAAGGATCACTTCGACTTGTATGACTCACCTCCAACCGAGGAGTATCTGGAGGACTGGTTGATTCGCTGTTGTGAACTGGTCGATCAATACCAGCCAAAGGTCTTTTATTTTGATTGGTGGATTCAAACGGTTGCGTTCAAACCCTATCTTAAAAAATTTGCTGCCTATTATTATAACAAAGGCGAAGAATGGGGTGTGCCTGTAGCTATCAATTATAAACATGAGGCCTACATGTTTGGTAGTGCCGTTCCGGATGTGGAGCGGGGACAGTTCGCTGAGCTTAAGCCCTATTTTTGGCAAACGGATACAGCTGTTGCTAAAAACTCATGGTGTTATACGGAAAATAATAACTATAAAACGGCTGAAGAGATCATTCGGGATCTCGTCGATATTGTAAGCAAAAACGGAAATTTACTGCTGAACATTGGACCCAAAGCAGACGGCAGCATACCGGAAGAAGATCGTGAGATTTTGCTGAGCATTGGCAAGTGGCTGGAAGTGAATGGGGAAGCGATCTATGACACGTCATTCTGGCGTACGTTTGGCGAGGGTCCGACAGAGGTGAAGGAAGGGCAATTCACGGATGGGGATACGAAGATATTTACGAGTGAAGATATACGGTTTACGTTAAAAGAAAGCGATCTGTATGCCACGGTTCTTGCCTATCCAGATAACGGGGTGGTGCAGATTAAATCCCTGAAGGAAAATTCTCACCATTTTCAAGGGGTCATTCAAGATATTCAGGTACTTGGTTACGAGGAACAACCGAAATGGGAGAGAACAGCGGACGCACTGATGATCACAACGACAACTGTGAAAAGTAATGCGCCTATTGTTTTCAAAATTAAATTGGACTAATCAACAAAGATAAATTAAATACTGTAAATATAAAAAGGGCGCATCCAGGAGTATTGTACTCATCGGATAGCGCTCTTTTGGTTGGGCTATTACTCATATAATAATCACGAAATTCTTGCTTGCTAATATACTGATATCATCAAACCAGTGATGTTCGCCTGTAATGGATTGATTGAGACTCACTAAGGAGGATCTGCAAAAAGATGAAACCAAAGAAACGCATCAGATATGGTTGGAGCGGATTTAAGAAAAAAAAAGCTGAGGACTGTGACCATCCCCAAGAGCAGCACAAAGAACACCATCACGAGCACCATCATAACCACCACAATCATCATCACAATAACCACCATCATAAGTGTTTTGACAAAGAAGCTGAATTCCTTCTCAAATTAATTGGTGAGTTGAAGGGAGCAATTGTACAGGTTTTTGCCAATCCCTCGCCTCACAATGTTTCACTTCTGATTGAGGTACTGCGTAAATTACTGGCTCTGGTTCATTGCTCGGATTTGAAAAAGGGAACCAAGGCAGATCTCGAAGCGATCTTGGAGCTTACCATTGTATCTGCAGAGGCCGTTCCATTTTCTCCGATCAGTGTGGGAACCAATTTGCAGCAATTGCTGGATGTGCTCCTATCTGTCATTTTACAGGGGAATATCGATTCGGCTGAGAAAGATCAACTGGTCATTTTGATCCGTGCGACCGAATTGGCTATCACAACAGGGCTTAGAAACATAGGCAGTCAAGGTCCGGCAGGACCTGCAGGACCAGCGGGTCCTCAGGGCGTACCTGGTCCACAAGGCCCGGCTGGCGCTGCTGGTGCTCAGGGTGGTGTAGGTCCAGCTGGTACACCGGGAGCTGCTGGTGCCCAGGGACCAGCAGGTGCAACAGGTGTTACTGGAGCAACGGGTGCGGCAGGCCCAGCAGGTGGCGCAACAGGAGCGACAGGTGTAACGGGGAGTACAGGAGCTGTTGGGGCAGCGGGCGTTACAGGAGCAACAGGTGATCCTGGCGTAGCAGGAGCCACCGGAGTCACAGGGAATACGGGTGCAGCTGGACTTGCGGGAGTCACCGGGGCAACGGGTGTGACAGGAGATACGGGTGCAGCCGGAATTGCAGGGGTAACTGGGGCTACCGGCGCAACTGGGATTGCGGGAGTAACTGGCAGCACTGGTGTTACTGGGGCTACGGGTTCTGGAGCCATCATACCGTTTGCTTCTGGCGGACCTGCCATATTAACAACGATTCTTGGTGGACTGGTTGGAACGACAAGCCTTATCGGTTTCGGCAGCTCGGCAACAGGAGTCAGCATTCTGGGTGGCACGATTGATTTAACGGGAACGATTGTCGGACCACTCATTAACTTTGCGTTCTCTGTCCCACGGGATGGCGTTATAACTTCGATTGCTGCCTATTTCAGTACCACAGCAGCCTTGGCCTTGGTCGGTTCAACAGTGACCATCACTGCGCAATTATTCAGTTCACCTACTCCTGATAATGCATTTACTGCGGTTCCGGGGGCGGTCGTTACACTGGCACCTCCACTCACCGGTATTATTGCTTTGGGTAGTATCTCCAATGGCATAACAACCGGATTGACTATACCTGTGACTGCACAGACACGTCTGCTACTGGTGTTCTCGGCAACGGCAGCCGGACTCACACTTGTGAATACGGTTGTCGGGTATGCAAGTGGCGGCGTGAACATTACATGATGAGATATAAATTTTGAGATGAACGACATGAGAGTTCTCATGTCGTTCTTTTTCTTGATTTGAAATTTTGAGTGTCAGGTCTTGGTTGTATAGAACTACTACAAACTATTATTCATCAAAAAAATGCATGAATACGAAAAATAAGCTGAAATACGTAAGCGACATCAGACACATAAAAGCATTAAATAGACTTATTTTCTATATTTTTCAATATAGTGCTTGTGTATATCGAATAATGACTTTATACTATACCAATAAAATCCAATTAAATTCCTAATCGACTATTATATGTAATTAAAATATTTAACTACTCACCCGAATCAGGATCGAAAGTCATATCCACCACTCCTTAGCAAGCGTTCTGCTAACGCTCCAGATTACCCTTCCACATGAATGCTTATAGACATTCACTCTCATTGCATTATTCAAACACCCAAATTATTTACTCACATGTTTTAATCCAATTCATTCAATCTCCTAAACTTCCAAGTAAAAAAACATAGACTGATCTGTTATCTCTTCTGACTCATATTGTTCCCTAACCAGACCTGTAAAGGAGGTGAGGCTTTATGTGAAATCCAGGGCATCTATTTCATCCGCAATAAAGGTTAATTTACCGTTTCATTCTGCAGAGAAGGGCATATGTACCAGACTAAATTAAAAAACCGGGTAAAAGGAGTGGAAAAGTCTGATAAAGATTAATCGGTTACGCAAGCCCATCTCCATGGGGCTCTCGCTTCTCCTTGCATTTTCGATCATTCATCCGGTTTCAGCTGAAAACTCCACATCATCCAAATTGGATATGAAATCTGGACTTGCCAAAGTTACGGAGTCCAAAGTAAACGCAAAGTTGACCAAAGAATTTGATGGTAGTGAATATGTGACCTATCTGGTGAAAATGAAGGAACAGGTGGATACAGCAGCAGTCTCCAAACAGGCCCTTGAAAAGGCGACCATAGCCAAACAAACGGCTTCAGCCACAAAGCTGTCCGTTCGTAATTCGGTTGTCAGCTCTCTGCGAGAAACGGCCTCGCGTACACAATATCCATTGGAAA
Organism: Paenibacillus sp. GM1FR; assembly: GCF_002803315.1. Taxonomy (NCBI): domain Bacteria; kingdom Bacillati; phylum Bacillota; class Bacilli; order Caryophanales; family Paenibacillaceae; genus Paenibacillus; species Paenibacillus sp. GM1FR. Next base: position 474,336 of record NZ_MKZL01000033.1, read on the forward strand.
CTTATCTGGAAAAGGAAGTTGACCTGGGTAAGGTCAAAGAATATAAAAGCTATTTTATTGTCAATTCATTGGCAGTAACGAGTACGAAAGAAGTCATGGAACAGATTGCGCTGCTGCCTGAGGTGGAGAAGATTCTACCGAATGAGACACGATACTTACAGAAAGCCGAAGTGAGTAAAGAACCAGCGAATGCGGCATCAGGCAAAGATGTTGTCCAAACGCCAACTAAAGACTCTTCAGTCGGAGTCAAAGACAAAGAGCCTGCTGCAAAGGACAAGCTTGCGACAGAGAACGTGGAATGGAACCTGGATTACATCAATGCGCCAGCCGTGTGGGATCGGGGCATCGATGGAACAGGGATTGTTGTTGCCAATCTGGATAGCGGTGTGGATTATACCCACCCGGCGCTTCGCAGCAAATGGCGGGGACTGGATGCTTCGGGCAATATCGTTGATCCCGAACTGAGCTGGTATGATCCGCACAGTAATGCTTCCCTCCCTGCGGACGGAGACGGGCATGGTACGCACACGATGGGTACGATGGTTGGCTCCGAAGCAGATGGTACCAACCAGATCGGGGTTGCTCCCGGTGCGAAGTGGATTGGTGTACGGATATTCAATCCGGAAACAACAGATGCCATTATTCTGGATGGCGGACAATGGTTGATCGCTCCGGTGGATGCGGAAGGCAATCTGCATCCTGAACTTGCACCGGATGTTGTTAACAACTCGTGGGGCGGAGGCGCAGGATTGGATGAATGGTTCCGTCCTATGGTCCAAGCTTGGCGTGATGCTCAGATTTTCCCGGAATTCTCCGCAGGAAATGTGAGACTGGGTAACCCGGGCGGACCTGGTTCTGTTGCTAACCCAGCCAACTATCCTGAAAGTTTTGCTACAGGAGCAACCGATATCAACGGAAATCTGGCTTCGTTCTCCCTGCTGGGCCCATCCCCGTATGGTGAGATCAAACCGGAAGTATCTGCACCTGGTGTGAATATCCGTTCATCAGTTCCGGGCGGAGTATATGAGGGAGGCTGGAACGGAACATCCATGGCAGGCCCGCATACAACTGCACTTGCTGCACTGCTGCTTCAGGCCAATCATTCCCTTACGGTGGATCAGCTGGAGCAGATCATTACAGATACAGCCACGCCGAGAACGGATAGTCAGTATCCGACATCTCCTAATAACGGCTACGGTCACGGCATTATTAATGCCCTTGATGCTGTGGGGTCTGTACTCGAAGGAATTGGCACGGTATCCGGCAGAGTGGTTACGGCCGGAGATGATCTGGAAGAGCCGGTACTGGCACATACCCCTGTTAATTCTGCCTTTACAGGCATTGATATACCACTAACGGCTCATGTGACAGATAACGTCGCAGTAGTCTCCGTCGAGGCTTTTGCCAAAACGACAGGCACCAACCAGTACGTTTATCTACCGATGAACCGGATTGCTGGAGATAACAAAGATGGGACGTATACAGCGACAATCCCTGCTTTTCTTATTGAACCGCAAGGTGTGGAGTATTATATCCGTGTGAACGACTACGGTAACAACGGATTCGAAAGTCAGGTATACAAAGTGGCTGTGTCCAATGGTGTTCAGCCAGGATACCTTCAGGATTTTGAAGAAGATCAGCTTGGATTCACGACTGGCGGAACCGGAAGTACCTGGGTATGGGGAGCACCAAGCAGTGGTCCTGGAAGTGCCTACTCCGGTGACAAGGTGATTGCAACCAATCTGCAAGGAACTTATGTGGCGAATAGCAATGCATATCTGCTTGCGCCGCCAATTGATCTCACCGAGAGTCCGGAAGGGGCATTGTTATCCTTCAAGCACTGGTATGACTTGGAGAATAACATCGACTTCGGCAAGGTATACATCGCTTCCGAGGATAGCGATTATGTGTTCCAAGAACTGTTAACCTTCACGGGTACAGGTGGCAATTGGAAGACACAATATGTGGATCTTCGCGAATACGCGGGACAGCAGGTGTTCATCAAATTCAATCTGACGAGCGATAATTCATTGCAAAAGGCTGGCTGGTACATTGATGATTTCGCTGTAGAAGAACTGGATGAGATTGCTCCGGGTGCGCCTGCCGGATTATCTGCGACGGCCGATATTCTTGGTAATGTAGCCTTGAGCTGGACGGGTCCGAGCGATGAGGATCTCGAATCCTATATCGTATATCGCTCCACAACCGCAGGTGCAGGTTATGAATCCATTGGAACTGCAACAGGAACAACGTTTACAGATACGGCTACGGTGACAGATTCGACGTATTATTATACTGTTGCCGCACTTGATTATAGTGGCAATGAAAGCGACAAATCGAATGAGGTCTCCATTACAGTAGAGGTGCCTCAGGATATCTACATCGATCATTTCGATGGCAGTGATGATAATGGCTGGACTCATTCAGGAACCAAAGATGAGTGGGAACGCGGTATTCCGGTAACGGGACCTGCCAGCGCGGTTTCTCCACCGAATGTCTGGGCGACTGATCTCGACAATACGTACGAGAGTGGCTCCAACTATTCACTCGTATCTCCGGTCATTGATTTGACGGATGTGTCCGAAGGAACACTTACGTTTAATCATTGGTACGAGATTGAGAGTGGATATGACTACGGGTATGTGGAAGTCACCAAGGATGGTGGAACCACATGGTCAGAACTGGGCAAATTCTCACATAGTACCAACGGTAAACAATGGACACCTGTATTTTATGATCTGGATGCACTTACCGGTAATGAAGTTCAATTCCGGTTCCGCCTGACCTCAGATAACAGTGTTGTGAAGACAGGCTGGTTCATTGATGATTTCCGTGTACTGGGTGTTGCTGCGGAGACGGTAACGGAGGACAGTGCAGTTGTGCTTAACAATGACAAACCGAAACCGTCCTATGATAATCCATGGTACAAAATTTCGCGGACAGACAAAGCGGAATTTAACAAAACGAAACAGCAACAACCGGAAGTTGAAAAACCAGGAACAGGTTCGGTTAATCCACAAAGCCTGCCTGCAAGTGCAACGGTTACCGTACTGGAAACCGGACGTTCGGTGAAGACAGATCCAGCTACAGGCAAGTATAACTTCACACACGTAGCAGGTGATTACACGTTAAAAGCTGAAGCATATGGATATTATCCTCGAACACAGCAGGTAACGATCACGGATGGCAATGGTGCCAAAGCCAACTTTAATCTGGAGGCAATCCCGCATGGACAGATTGAAGGTGTAGTAACGGATGAGCGGACAGGACAACCACTGGCTGATGCTTCCGTTCTCGTGGTGGAAGATGCCAAGGTAGGTGAAGTTCGCACAGGTTCAGATGGCAGCTTCGATATTCAGGTATTGGAAGGAAGTTATACCCTGTCCATCCGGGCTGCGGATTATTACAGTAAAACCGTAACTGTAACTGTACCTGGTAATGGGACAGCAGAGGCAAATGTTGCCTTGAAACCATTCATCGGTTTCCCAGGGGAAATTGCTTATGATGATGGATCAGCAGAGAACGCACGAGCTTTTAACGCTGCGGATAACGCTTGGGCAGTTCGAATGACACCAGAGCTGGAGACCGCTCAACTGACAGGTGCATCGTTCCGATTCTGGAACACCGAGTGGCCTGTGCCTGGAGGTACAACGTTCCAATATGCCGTATATGATGCATCGGGTGCGGGTGGAGCTCCAGGACGACAGCTGGCTGGACCATTCGACGGTACTGCACTTCGTAACGATCAATGGACAACCGTTGAATTCCCGGAACCGGTCATTGTAACGGGTGACTTCTATATCGTGTATGTACAAAGCGTAGCCGGAACAAGTGCTCCGGGACTCGCTACCGATGAGAATGGCACGAATGCTGGTCGAAGCTGGCAGCGTGTAAGCGGAGCATGGAGTACTTCACCGGTAGAAGAAGGCAATTACATGATTCGTGCAGTCGTGAGATATCCGGTAAATGCACCTGTGCTCACAGTACCTGCAAACACGTATACGAATCAATCGACCTTCACTGTGTCGGGAACGTCTCCGGCATCTGGAGCTCAGATCAAGATCTACAACGGCAAGGATCTGGCTGGCACCACAACGGTGGCAAATGGGAAGTTCTCATACGGTGTGAAGCTCCGTTCTGGCATTAATGCGATTACTGCGGAGGCAGTGGTAGACGGTAAAACAACGGACCGTTCACTCCCCGTAGTCATTATTCTGGATCAGACCAAACCACAATTGACGATTCTCACGCCAGCTCAAGGGGATCGTATCAATGCAGAAGTGGTTCACGTAACGGGTAATGTCGTGGAACAATTCCTCGATAAGGTAACCGTTAACGGACAAACCCTACAAGTGGGTAAAGACAGAAGTTTCAGTCACCGTGTATTGGTCAATGAAGGCGAGAACACAATAACCATTACAGCAACCGATATCGCTGGTAACAAAACAACCGTAACCCGCACCGTCTATGTGGAAACGGCGTCGCCAGAACTTACGAATATTACTCCGGCTGAGGATGTTCGAATCACATCAGGGGAGAGTGTTACCGTTTCATTTGATAGTAAACCTGGTCTGCAAGCATCTTTCCGTATTCAGTTACCTTTGAATCTGGATGCCCAAGGGGCAGGAGAGATTCCATTGGTAGAGACTGAACCTGGTCGTTACACGGGTACGTACACAACACCTTCATCCCTTGTTCTGGATGGTGGAGTCATTGTGATTCGAGCTCAGGATGCAGCAGGCAACAAAGTAGAGGCGGAAGCAGCTGGACGATTGTTCGTCAGCGCAGCACAAGAACAATCCGTTCCAGAACCAGATTCGAGCCCTGAAGAGACTGAAACAGAAGTAGGTCCACCGTCCGCTGAGGGTCTGCAACCTTAATTATGCAAAGTATGACTTGGACGATAACTGCATTTTGACCATCTAAGCAAGAAGCCGATAAGCCGACGTATCAGGGCTTGTCGGCTTTTTGTTGTCTCGATTCACATCTGAGCCTAAGATTAATGAAGCATCCATTGGGATGCTTTTTCTTTTGCTCTCACATGTCAGCAGGTGAGTTGCCTCTTTCTTCACATTAATGATATAACATGATATATTAGGATGTAGAACATGAGAAGTATGGGTATTTATGGAGGTGCTTGTATTGGGGAAAGACTCGGCATCCAAGCCGATGTATGAACAGATCTTTGAATCCTTGCGCGAACGGATACAGCTTCATCAATATCAAGTGGGTGAGCGTGTTCCTTCGGAGAAGGAATTATGTGATGAATTCGGAGTGAGCCGGATTACAACTAAAAAAGCACTTGAGATGCTGGCGAGTGAACAATTAATTGTTCGTCAGCCGGGACGGGGTTCTTTTGTAGCCGACACAGCAGATATGTTACAGGAAAGACCTAACAGACCTGCTCTGCGTGCTTCGGTTAAAGATCCAGAGAAGAAGCTGCTCATTGGTCTGGTCATTACTAATTTCAGTGACATGTATGGTACAGAACTGTTATATGGTATGGAAGAAGCTTCGCGAGAGCATGATTGTTTTCTCGTACTTAGACGTTCCTTCGGGATTCCCGAGCAGGAGGAACAGAGCATTCAGGAACTGCTGGAACTGGGTGTGGATGGATTGATTATTTTCCCGGCACAGGGTGAATATTTCAGCGATGAGATTCTTAAACTGGTCGTTAACAAATTCCCGTTTGTCCTGATTGACCGGTACTTGAAAGGAATTCCGGCTTCATCTGTCAGTACGGATAATGTAGGCGCGGCGCGAGAAGGGACGAATTATCTGTTCAACCTCGGTCACCGACACATCTCTTTTCTGACGCAGCCTCCGGCGAACACTACACCGATTGAAGAACGAATTGAAGGAATCATTGAGGCTCATCATGATCAAGGGGTGCTGGTGAACAGGGAACTGTGGTTAGAATCTTTTCTTTCGACACTGCCAAGTGTGTTTGATCCTCAAGTCGAGGTCCGTGATGTGGAGACATTGGTGGAACATTTACAGAAATACCCCCAGATTACTGCACTCTTTGCTGCGGAGTATCATATTGCTTTACTTGCAGAACAGGCAGCGGATCGGCTTGGTCTGAGAATCCCGGAAGATATGTCCATCATTTGCTTTGACAGTCCAAACGCTGCCGAAGGAAGCCGTGTAACCCATATGAGACAAAGCCAGTTTGATATGGGAAAACAGGCATTCGAGATGGTGCTTCAAAGTATGCAGAACAACGAAATGACAGTGAACAGAGTTGTTTTACCTGCCCGATTGGTGAAGGGTAAGTCAACGAGTATGGTGAAACAAAAGGGTTAATTATAACAACTTAATATTCATTGTGTTCAATCAGGGGCTTCGTATAAACGAGGCCTCTTTTTGGTGCGGATAAAATGGGGATAATTGCTTCAAATGGTATATTATTTAGTGTCGTTAAATTAAAATAACATGCTAATATACAAATAAATATATTGACATAACATTATATTCGTTTTAGGATGATGAAAGCGGTTAACAAACTGGATTACATAAGGAGGACAACATGCTGACACCCAGAGATGATCAAGAAATTTCTCCCTCAATATACGACATGATTGATCAGGTTAACAAACGTATGCCGGACCATCCGGAACTCAACCAAATGTTCAAAAATTGTTTTACCAATACGATGGCGACTACAATTCAGCGCAAAGAAGATGGAACAACTTTTGTGATTACGGGAGATATTCCTGCCATGTGGTTACGTGATTCTGCCGCTCAGGTCAGACCTTATCTGCTTCTCGCTTCAGAGGATAAAGATATTGCCGACATGATCGCTGGACTGGTTGAACGTCAACTGAAATATATTCTCCTGGACCCTTATGCAAACGCTTTTAATGAGACGGAGAGTGGAAAAGGACATCAGGAAGACCTGACGCAGATGAATGATTGGATCTGGGAACGGAAGTATGAGATCGACTCACTGGCTTATCCGATTCAGCTCAGTTATCTCTTGTGGAAGAACACGGGAAGAACAACTCAATTCAATGATACGTTCCGTAAAGCATCCCAGATCATCATGCAGTTATGGCAAGTGGAGCAACATCATGAGACGAAATCACCCTACACGTTCCAACGTCTGGATGCTCCCGAGACCGATACGCTCACCCGAGAGGGACGAGGTACTGAAACAGCCTACACAGGCATGACCTGGTCGGGATTCCGTCCCAGCGACGATCGTTGTGAATATGGTTATCTGATTCCATCCAATATGTTCGCTGTTGTGGCGCTTCGATATCTACAGGAAATTGCTAAAGCGGTGTTCGAGGATGAAACGCTGGCAGCGACTGCTAAGCAGTTGGAGCAAGAGATCAACAAAGGTATTCAGGATTATGGCACCGTTGAACATCCGGAATATGGAACCATATATGCGTACGAAACGGATGGGAAAGGAAATCACAATCTGATGGATGATGCCAATGTGCCAAGTCTGCTGTCTTTACCTTATCTCGGATATGTGGAGGAGAACGACGAGGTGTATCAGAATACACGCCGTTTCATTCTTTCCTCGCACAACCCGTATTTTTATGAGGGAACAGCAGCAGCGGGAATCGGTAGTCCGCATACACCGGAAGGGTACATCTGGCATATCGCTTTATCGATGCAGGGGCTGACTACAGAGGATCGCAATGAAAAACTACGATTGCTTCAGCTTATCCATAAGACGGATGCGGATACCGGACTGACCCATGAAGGCTTTTCGGCCAACAATCCACATGAATATACACGTCCATGGTTTTCGTGGTCCAACATGCTCTTTAGTGAACTGATTATGGATTATTGCGGATTCCGCGTACAGAAATAGATAGGGAAGCAAGAGATAACCTGCGAGTACATTATAACGTTCGGAGTTCGTTAAATTCCGACAAGAGGAGAGCGAATCATGAGAAAAATATCATTGAAAATGCCGGTAGCAGCAGTCATGACATCCTTGCTCATTCTTACTACAGCCTGTTCGGGCGGAAGCTCAAGCACAGGCACAACCAGTGATGGCAAGAAGGAAGTAACTGTATCGTTCCGTTCTTCAGGATCTGAAGATACACTTACGAAGTTTTTCCAATCAGGCTTGGTGGATCAATTTGAAAAAGAAAACCCGGATATCAAAATCAACATTGCGCCTGTACTGGCAAGTGAAGGCGATTATACGTCCAAAATGGTTCTGCAAATGAAATCCCCGGATACGGCACCGGATGTCATTGCTGAAGATACATCCATCATCAAATCCGATGCTGCTGCGGGATATCTGGAGCCGCTGGATACACAGGTTCAGGGATGGCCCGATTGGGAAGAACACATCATCGACAACCTGAAGGCAGGGGTTACCGGAGAAGACGGCAAAGTGTACGGCGTTCCGGCTACCTCGGATACACGCGGAATCTGGTACAACAAGGAACTGTTTCAACAGGCGGGACTTGAAGTTCCGTTCAAACCTGCAAGCTGGGCAGAAGTACTCGAAGCAGCACGTACGATCAAGCAAAAACTGCCGGGTGTGACACCACTTAATATGATCGTGGGCAAAGCAAACGGTGAAGGTGTCACCATGCAAACACTGGAAATGCTGCTCTATGGTACGGCGGACACGCTGTATAACGACACCAGCAAGAAATGGGTCGTGAACAGCCCGGGGCTGCTGGATTCCTTCAAATTCATAGATCAAGTGTTTAACACGGATAAAACAGGTCCAACCATGCAGGTTTCCCTGAATGGACAAGCTGGCAGTATTGCATTCCAGCAACAGTTCCCGCAAGACAAATTGGCGATGGCTGTAGATGGTAGCTGGGCAGGTTCGACATGGGCCGAGAACGGTGCTGCTCCAATCGCCAACGTTGAAGAGAAAATAGGCTTTGCACCATTCCCAACACAAAATGGGGAAGAACCTGGAGCAACTACGATGTCTGGAGGATGGGCTTGGTCTGTTCCTGCACAGGCGAAAAACAAGGAAGAGGCTTGGAAATTTATCGAGTTTCTGATGAATAAGGAAAATGCGACTGCTCGTGTAGTAGCGGAAGGCAGCCTCAGCCCACGTAATGATTCCACAGAAGTTGAAGGTTATACGGATCGTCCTTATACCAAAGAAGCACAGGAACTCTTGAATGTGGCCCACTTCCGTCCAGCGAACGATCAATATGCAGCGGTATCCGCACAATTGCAAAGCATTGTTGAGAGTATTGCCTCTGGCAAGCTGACGCCGGAAGAGGGAGTTACGCAATTGAAGGACAATGTATCCCGTTCCCTTGGCGCGGACAGCATCGAAGAGAAATAAGGATATCGATATATTCGGAGGGGGAGGCATAATCTCCCCTTTTTCCGGTTCGAATGGAGAGTGACTTATGAAAAGGAAAGCACCAGGCTCATTTCTGTTTCTAATGCCTTCCGTACTGTTATTACTTGTGTTTTTCATTGTTCCCATCATTCTGACGATCTGCTTTGCCTTTACGAATATGGCTCTGACCGGGGCGGCAGCCAAGAGTTTGGAGTTTGTTGGATTCCAGAATTTCATTAATATGTTCCATGATCCGGACTTCCGAATTAGTGTCTGGCGCACCATGGTATTTCTCATCTTCTCCGCAGTGATTGGTCAGGTATTGCTTGGATTCATCCTGGCTCTTCTAATGAAGGAGAAAAATGTGACGTTCCGCCGGGTCATCGGCATCATCGTCATTGCCGGTTGGGTGACACCCGAGATTGTTGTGGCATTCTGTATGGTCGCCTTTTTCAGTGACAATGGTTCATTGAATCAGATCCTCGGCTGGTTTGGGGCGAATCCAGTCTCCTGGTTGTTCAGTTTCCCTATGGTGAGTGTAATTATCGCAAATATCTGGCACGGCACAGCCTTTTCGATGATGGTCTATCAGTCGGCACTGGATGATATCCCGAAGGAAGTTGAAGAAGCTGCGATTATTGACAGCGCCACCGGGTTCCAGATTGTTAGACACATTACGATTCCAATGGTAAAAGGGTCCATCGTGACCAACATGATGTTGGTTACTCTACAGACACTGGGTGTTTTCACGCTGATCTATACGATGACCGGTGGTGGCCCGGGTACTTCGACACAAACCTTGCCGATCTTCATGTACAATCAGGCCTTTGTGAACTATCAGTTTGGATACGGCACAGCCATATCTCTGGTTCTGTTGTTCATCGGTATTATCGCCAGCCTGTTCTACATGCGATCCATGAAAGTGAAAGTGTAACCATAAAGGAGGTTCGATCCCTATGGTCAAACATGGGCTTCAACGCAAAATCCAGTACGGGATTCTAGTTTTTCTAGGGCTCTGTTTTTTATTGCCGCTGCTCTGGATCATTCTGGCTTCATTTGACCCAAACGCGCAACAGGGCATCAAAATGCCCAGTACCTGGACCATTCAAAATTTCAAGGATGTACTCGGGGATTCGAGCAATCTTCGTTCATTCGGTGTAGGCCTGATTCTGTCGGGAGGGCAAGCGATATTGGTTGTTCTGGTATCGGTTCTTGCTGCTTATCCATTATCCCGTTATGAAATGAGATTCAAAAAAAGCTTCTTGTTATCGATTCTGTTCATGACAGCTCTTCCGATTACTGCCGTGATGGTTCCGGTATTTCAAATGTTTCTGTTCTTCAAAATGCAAAATAGCATCATCGCCACGATGCTGTTCCTGACCGCATCCTCACTTCCTTACGGCATCTGGATGATGAAAAACTTCATGGATTCGGTGCCAATCGATTTGGAAGAATCGGCATGGATTGACGGAGCGTCCGTGTGGAGTAGTTTGAGACGAATCGTGGCGCCATTGATGTTGCCGGGTATTGCAACGATAGCGATATTTACCTTTTCGGGAAGTTGGGGCAACTTCTTCGTGCCATACATCCTGCTCCAGACACCGGAGAAACTTCCGGCATCGGTCACGATTTATCAATTTTTCGGCAGCCACGGTATGGTTGAATACGGCAGGTTGGCTGCATTTTCACTACTTTATACAATGCCTTCGGTTGTGCTATATATCTTCTCCCAGCGTTACATGTCCAAAGGATTCAGCATGGGCGGGGCAACCAAAGGTTAATGACAGGAGGTACGTAACATGACAACCAAAAAGACGGCACATCTCATCTCGCATACCCATTGGGACCGCGAATGGTATATGCCTTATGAACACCATCATGTACTGCTCATTGAGCTGATGGATAAACTGCTGGATACGCTCGATCAGGACCCGGAATATCGCTATTTCCATCTGGATGGTCAGACGATTATTCGTGAAGATTATTTGCAGGTTCGGCCCGAACAACAGGAGAGGCTCGACCGTTATATTCGTGAAGGACGCATCCATTTTGGTCCATGGTATGTGTTACAGGATGAGTTTCTGACCAGCGGCGAGGCCAACTTGCGCAATCTGCTCATCGGTCATCGTGATGCTCGACCTTTGGGTGTGATATCCAAGACGGGATACTTCCCAGACTCGTTCGGAAATATGGGACAGGCACCGCAGATTCTGCAACAGGCGGACATTCATAACGCAATCTTCGGGCGCGGGGTAAAGCCTACCGGATTCAATAATGCCGTGGTTGATGCGGATAGTTACGAATCTCCCTATTCCGAGATGATCTGGCGTTCGCCGGATGGTTCGGAAGTACTCGGCATTTTGTTCGCGAACTGGTACTGTAATGGGATGGAAGTTCCGGTTGATCGGGAGAAAGCCGAAGTATATTGGGATAAAAATTTGGAGGATGCCGAGAAGTTTGCCTCGACTTCACATCTGCTGTTCATGAATGGTTGTGATCATCAGCCAATCCAGACGGATCTGCCTGAGGCTTTACGTACGGCGGCTGCGTTGTATCCTGATGTTGAATTTATTCACTCCAATTTTGACGATTACATTGAGGCGGTTACGAAAGATGTTCCTGAGCATCTGGCGACTATCGAAGGCGAGCTTCGCAGTCAGCACACGGATGGTTGGGGAACACTGGTGAATACGGCATCTGCCAGGGTTTATCTGAAACAGTTGAATCAGCAGGGGCAGACGTTGCTTGAAAAAGTAGCCGAACCACTCGCCGCCATGGCCCATATAGCTGGGGTAAAGGATTATCCGCACCATCTGTTGACACATGCATGGAAGATGCTGATGCAGAACCACCCGCATGATAGCATCTGCGGATGCAGTGTGGATGAGGTTCACCGTGAGATGGTGACCCGCTTCGCCAAGAGCAGACAGCTTGCAGAGAAATTGGTTTCCCAGAGTGCGCAGGCGATTGCTGAGTCCATTCATGTGCAACCTGCTGAGGCTTGGGGAGAGGAAGCGGTGCCGTTCACTGTGTTCAACACGAGTGGTTGGAATCGAAATGGAATCATTGAGATGGACCTGATTGTGGACAAAGCATTTTTCCCGGAAGGTCCTCATCCTCAAGCCCTTGCGCAAAAGTTGGAAGAGGCTGCGTTACCAGCGTATCAGCTGGTCGATTCAGATGGACGCACGTATTCGGCAGAAATCAAGAATCTGGGTGCGCATTTCGGCTATGAACTTCCAAAGGATCGCTTCCGACAGCCTTATATGGCTCGTAAAGTAAGAGTGACTTTCCAGGTGGTGGATGCACCTTCTCTGGGCTATAAGACGTATGCTCTCATTCCAGTGGAGAAACAAGCAGAGAGTGCTGAAGTGCCCGATATGAGCGAACTCATCCAGGTTCAGGGAATGATGATGGAGAACGGTCAATTGCGGGTGACGGTTGAAGAGAATGGTACGGCAACGATTGAAGATAAGGTCTCAGGTGCTGTATACCAGGGATTGAATTCATATGAGAATACCGGTGATATCGGCAATGAATATGTCTACCGTCAACCCGAGGGAGAGACAACGCTGACCACGGAGCATCTGAAGGCGGACCTGCGGATTGTGGAGCAGTCTCCGTATCGGGCAGTTATGCAAAGTGTATTACGCTGGGATATTCCTGCTGGAGCAGATGAACTGTTTGAGCTGGAGAAGCGCCAAATGGTTCCTTTTACAGAACGGAAGGCACAGCGAGTCGAGAACACTGTTCCCTTGGTGATTACGACAACGTATACGTTGGAAGCGGGCAGTAATATGGTCAAGGTAAAATCTGACTTTAACAATCAGGCCAAGGATCATCGACTGCGTGCATTATTTCCATCCGGACTGGTGACAGAGGAGCATTATGCAGATTCCATCTTTGAAATTGCCAAACGTTCCAATACACCGGCAAAGGAATGGGTGAATCCAAGTAATGCACAGCATCAGCAAGCGTTTGTACATGTGACCGATGGTGATCATGGCTTGATGATTGCAAACAAAGGGCTGAATGAATACGAGATTTTACAGCATGAAGAGGGCAGTACGATTGCAGTTACGCTGCTGCGTGCCTCTTCGGAACTGGGAGATTGGGGTGTGTTTGAAACACCGGAAGCCCAATGTCTGGGACCTCAGAGTGTGGAATATGCGATTATTCCATTTGCGGGCGATGCTGCACAGTCAGGTGCATGTGCATCCGCATACGTGTATCCGATTCCGTGGACGACTGTACAGCAAGGGGCACTTGCGTATACATTTGAGCGAGAAAGTCATGCCGGTGCCGATGGGTACAAGGTGGAACTGCCTCTGTCGAAGCAATGGCTGGCATGGAATGCACAAGGTTCGTCACTAGCCTTCTCCACATTGAAGATCGCAGAGGAAACCGGAGATTTGATTGCTCGCTGGTATAATCTAAACTCCGAACCCGTTGAGTTGAACGTGCAAACTGGATTCGAAACTGCCTCCGTTTATGAGAGCGATGTGCTGGAACGGGTTAAGGGCAAGTTGGAGGGGCATAGCCAGACGGTATCGGGGTACAAGATTGTTACACAAGGGTATACGTTACGGTGAGTTGATTTTTGAATATCATAACTATAAAAACCTTCTGTTCACGGTAGTGTGGTATTATCCCCTTTAAGTAGACATTTGAAAAAACCTTCATGTTATCATGAGGGTTCAAGTGACACTTGGAGGGGATATTTTTATGGCCAAAAAAGGACAAACATTTCACACGTATACCGAAGAA
>NZ_MKZL01000034.1:0-18461 GCF_002803315.1 Paenibacillus sp. GM1FR
CTTTTGAGCCTGAACATCTCAATTTTATCGGAATGGTCTTGGTGGTCAAACCCTCGATCCCTCCACCCGCATAGCGGGTGGTTTTTTGTTTCGCGCGTTTCACGCACTCAACTGGCTAAAGCCATAATAAAACAGCGCATCTCCTCTCTCAAGGAAACACGCTGTTTAGGGAATCTTTTTTATTTACTACATCGTTTGGTTTAACCGCGTGGCTCTATCCCTTTTCTACTCATTCATAATGGAATTGAGGGAGGCATATGCCATGGGCAGGAAACCTTCCGAAGGTTCACCAATAGGTGCTTGGATGTGGAAAATGAAACCATTGCCGTCCAGTTCTTTCACGATAAAATACTCTGTTTTCTTATCATTCTGGGACATCATGTATAATTTTGCATCCTTCATCGGGCCGTTGCTGAGTTGTTCAGCCGTTAATTGCTTCACTTCTCCGGTCTCGGACAACTCTTCCTTGGCATCCATCTTCAGCGCATCCAGATTGTAATTCGCCGGCAGCTTCTCAATTTCTACCTCATAATCCGGATCAATCTTCATTGTTAATTCATGGTCTTCCGCGTCAAAAGCCATCGGTTCAAACACATAAAGTGAATAACCTTTCGCTTGTGCCAGTTTCACTGGGCGTTTCTCGGTCATTCCTTCTACCGTCACTTCCAGCTCTGATGTCTTCGGACGATCGGACGTTACTGTACCGCCTGCATTGGAATCGTTATTGTCATCACTCGATTCAATCTTTGCAATCTCTGTAAGTACCAACTGTTTCGTTGTTGCATCAATTGTTTTCTCTACATATTTGAAACGAACGGAATCTTCGTCATCGATATCATCCAGAGACTTCTGTAGATCTTCGCTCACCTGGAATGACATCGGCTTCTCATTCACTCGAATCTCAACGGTATGCGGATCAGCCCATCCAGTCAGGATACCTTCTGCTTCTATTGCAGCACTTTCATTTGGTTGTTGCTCCGGTGCTGGTGACTGTTCTTCCGTATTATTCACTGGTGGCTGTGCAGCAGGATTACTGTTCCCACAGGCCACAAGCGAGAATCCCATAAGTAAAACCAGGAGTGATGTACTGACTTTCATTGTATTTCCTTTTCGCATATGAACACCTCCGTTAGCTTATACGCAATGATGCTTGTCCATGTTGCTTCTCATCCATTGGCTTGGCTGTATACTAGTACTTACACGGGAGACAGGCAGCTCAATCATGCAAAATATCTGAATCGTTGCTCAGATCCTCTGCTCAGCTGGCCTGATCCATCTGTACCAGTTTGGCATTGGCTCCGTTAAACGCTTTGGTCTGGAGGTTAAATTTCTTTCGGAATTCAGCAAGCTTCGCATATTCGCTATTCCGTACCCGAATGGCTCGCTTAATCTTAACCAGATTAGGTTCTGCACTTTCTCTCATCAGATCATACAACTGCTCATCGGCACTCAGACTCAACTGATACGAAGCAACAAAATTTTCCAATGCACGTGCTCTTGCTTCATATTGATCCAGCACCTTTTCAGCCTGTGCCAACGTTTCTTCTTTTTCAAATGATAGTTCTTTCAATGAACCGCGCAGGGCCACCGTCTTCTCGTTGGTCTGTTCCATGGCCTCTTCCGCCTTTTTCAACAACGTTCTTCGTTCATGGATATGATCTGCTGCCTGATCCAGCAGTGCTTCGAGATCACTGTTTTTGTTCTTGCCTTTGTCTAAAATAGACTTGTATAACTTCATATCTTCCTGCTCATGACTGGTCAGCGTCTTCAAACTCTGATCGATCTCCTGACCGCTGAGCACCAATTGGTTTATCTGATTTGCCGCAGGCTCCTGCGGATCTCCACAACCACTCGCCAGCAGAATTAGCAATACACTAACTGCCGCAAGCGCCACTTTTTTACTCGTTAGCACCCAAGTCCTTCCTCTCTTGCATCATCTTGTTGTTATATTACAAGCGGGTATCTCCGCTAAAATTGGCTACCCAGTGTGCATCCGGATCGTATACTTCGAACTCGTAACCCCGATCTTCGAGTAACTTCAGAATGCGTGGTAAAGCCTGCACCGTCTGCTCCCGCTCATGCATCAGAATCACTTCCTTATCCCGATGTACACTTTTGCTCACCCGGGCCACAATCTTGTCCGGCTGACCGGGAAGATTCCAATCGAGTGAATCTGTCGTCCAGTCCCACATTTTGAATCCGGCCGCCGCAATGTCACCTCTGAACTTTTCACCGATCTGTGGACTGCTGCCATAAGGTGCACGAATCAGATGAGGCGTAAAACCAATCAGGTCCTGCACCATCTTCTGCTCTTTCTTGAACTCTTTCACAAAGTTTGCAGAACTGCCGCTCTTATACAGCTTTTTATAGTTATGCGTCATGCTGTGGAGTCCAGGATAACTGCCTTCTTTCAACAGCCGTTTCACCGCTTCCGGATGTTGATTCAACTGACGTCCGATCATAAAAAAGGTAGCTTTCGCCTCATGTTGCTTCAATATATCCAGCAGTTGTTCCGTATATTCAGTTGGCCCATCATCAAACGTTATGTATGCCAATTTGCGAACCTGGCCCTGGAACCGTGCCGGCTCCTCCTTCGCATCCGGAGTAACTTGTATCATGCCGAGCTTGGCCGGCTGTTCGATTACAGTAATCGGAGGCGGCGCCACAACGCTTTTGATCCAATGCGTCATGCCAAAGAATACATATGTAATACCGGTAACGAACAGTACCAAGAGCATTAGAGCTATGACTACCCTTCCATACCGGATTTTTCTTCGTTTATGTGTTTTCGTGCGACTTGTGCTAGGCGGAATACTGCCACGCTCTCCCGCTCTCTCTTGTTGAACTCTCACTGTCATGCCACTTCCTTACTTTCATTTTTTCCCGATTATTGGTATATTATCTCGTTTCATGTCTCTATATAGAAGATTAATAGAAAAATGGATCGGGAGAATGACAGAATAGTTACAAGCCCGGTTACAATCTACTTATCTCTTCGTTCTCTTTATCTTTCCTGCGGTTGTCTTCTCCTGTATAATGAAGTGATTTACGCTATCAGACTTCAAGAAGGAGCTACACCCATGACAAGCTTGAACCGTGCCGGCAGATCCATCTATCTGTTATTCTTTGTCGGCATTATCGCCATTTCTTTTTCTTCGATCTTTGTACGCTGGTCTACCGCAGATGTTGCGGTCATTGCCATGTACCGTCTTTTTCTCACCAACCTGCTAATGCTGCCGTTTGTCTGGAAATACAGACATGAGATGATGCGTCTAAGCTTACGGCAGTGGGGCTTGCTGCTTGCATCCGGTGTGATGCTGGCCCTTCATTTTCTGCTCTGGATGGGTTCGCTGCGGCTCACCAGTGTTGCCAGTTCCACAGTTATTCTCGCGCTGGAGCCAATACTGATTCTTGCCGGTTCGGTATGGCTGTTCAAAGCCAAAATTAACCGCATGATGATCATCGGCATGGGCATCGCCCTGCTTGGATCAATCGTCATTGGCGCAGGAGATTTCCAGTTGGCAGGTACTGCCCTGCAAGGTGATGTCCTGTCTTTACTTGGCACAATCGCAGTCGCCGTTCATATGCTGCTGGGTCAATTTTTGCGAGCGGGACTTAGTGCATTTTCGTATAACTTCTGGGTTTTCTTCGTAGCTGCTTGCACGCTGGCGGTATATAATCTGATCATGGGCCATCCGTTCGGAGGTTACGCTGCGTCAGAGTGGGGAATCTTCCTGCTGCTCGCCATTGTGCCAACGATCTTTGGACATTATCTCTTCAACTGGCTGCTTCAATATATGAATGCCACAACGGTATCCATGGGCGTACTTGGGGAACCCGTATTCTCTTCATTACTGGCCTGGATGCTGCTCGGCGAATCCCTCAGTGCTTTACAAATGTCTGCCGGGGTGGTCATTATATTCGGGGTATGGATTTTCATTCGATATGGCAAAACCAAACCTCAACCCATTCCCACCGATGCTCCTATCGCTGGCAAAGGGCCTGTTGAACCTACCACGGTATAACGTATTTTTTCTTAATGCATAGTAATAAACGACTCTACTACTCTCATAAGGCGGTGTATTTTGATGAAAAATATTGTATCCATGCGCTGGCTGCTCGCCAGAATGTATGAACCGGATGTAGTTATTGCAGATTGCCGATTCTTGCTCGGTCAGCCGGAGACTGGAAGACAAGCCTATGAAGCTGGACATATTCCAGGAGCTGTCTATCTCGATTTGGAAAAAGATCTGTCCGCTCCTGTGTCTTCGCACGGAGGACGTCACCCACTTCCTGATCCGGCTGTGCTCGCAAGTCGTCTCTCCAAAGCTGGCATCGGCTCCAATAGTCGTATTGTTGCTTATGACGATCAAGGCGGGATGAATGCATCTCGGCTATGGTGGCTGCTTCGCTATATCGGTCATGAACAGGTGTATATCATGGACGAAGGTTTCTCCGCTTGGAAAAACGCCAAATTCCCAGTGACCGCGGATGTGCCAGTTCAGATCCCGGCTTCTTTTGAGGTGAATGTGCAGCCAGCCATGCTGGCAAGTGTTGAGGATGTTCAGCAGGCTTCGGCAAATGACAGTGCCGTGCTAATTGACTCCCGTGATGCTCGCCGTTATGCGGGTCTGGAGGAACCGATTGATGCCAAGGCTGGACATATTCCGGGTGCGGTGAATTATTTTTGGAAAGATGTGTTGGATTGGGATGGTCGTTGGACAGATACTGGGGTGTTAGAAGAGCGTTTCAGTAAGCTGGACAAGGATGGTGCAATTATCGTGTATTGCGGTTCTGGCGTCTCGGCCTGCCCTAACGTGATTGCGCTGGAAGAAGCGGGTTTCTCGAATGTGAAGTTGTATTCTGGAAGCTGGAGCGACTGGATTAGCTATGAGGGGAATCCGGTGGCTATAGGCGATGCGGAATCGCACAAAGACGTATAACAGTGTATAGATGTTGAATACATCGCTAGGTGGGTTATCTGCCCCGGCGATGTATTTTTCTATGTTCGGAGTCAACAACGATTCAACAACACAACCCAGTAAGTATTTAAAAGCACACAGAAGTAGACATCAAGTGGCAGCTTTTTTTGATTCATGATAACGGAAAAAACCGTGATGGATATCTGTCCACCGCGGTTGAATAATGAAATCTATTATTGTTTTTTACTTAACGATACATTAGCTGTTAACGTCTTGTCGATCGTCGTCCAGTTTACATAAGCACCTAGTATTTCATTAATAACAGAAACCGGAACTACGGTTTCGCCATTTAAAAGCTTTGGTACGTTACTATTAAACACTAGTTTATCGTTAATTGAATACACATCTGAACCAATTTGAGCACTTATATTTTTCGTACCTAATTTGATTTGCGTTGTACGCGTCTTATTATCCCACACTACTGTACCACCCAATAGCTCGGAAATTGTTCGAATCGGTACGTAGAACTCATTGTTATGAACAACCGGTTTGATTAACGTACCACCTACGTTCATTGTAACGTCAACATATTCAAGGAAATCGGTTTTTCGAATGAGTCCATGAACCCCTTTAGTTCGGTCTACGACCTGAGAAACTTCATAATCCGTTGCGGCCGATAGGTACGCATAAGCTACACTCCTATCCATATCAAGCTTATCAGATAAGAATTGAATCGATTCACGTACTGATTCTTTCATGGCTTCATCCAAATCAGGGTCCAGTCCAATTGGAATCCAATAATCCTCTGTTTCAGCAAAAGGTTGCGTGAATTCTCCACTGTGTGGTAGTGATGGATCACCTTTCTTTAACACCGTTAACCGAACTGTCCCCCTTAAGGAGGCTTCCAATGCAGTTAACGCTACTTCTCCATCTCCTTGAGCAAAGTGTGGATCACCAGTATAGAATAGTCCGCCTTTAACTTGAATCGGATAATAAATAGTTGCACCAACACCCAACTCATTAATATCCATATTCCCTCCTGTTTCAATAGGTGGGATAGAACTCACAACTTCACTGGTATTTGGTGCAACCCCCATAACACCTAGAAACGGGTTAATTGGGAAACGTACATTTTTGCCAGCTTTTGTTGGTAATACCCCATACCAATTGCCGTTGATTTCTTCAATAGGCGTAAATATAGATACATTATTATATAATTCCGGTTTTGTTGCGCTAGCTCCCTCTTGTGGGCCTGTATTTTCTGGAAATTCGTTAGGAAGGGCACCTTTACCATGGCGGTTAGAAATGACACCATACGGAACTCGAGTTTGCAACGAAAGGACTTCTACTTTAAGAACATCTCCTGGCTCTGCTCCCTCAACCTCTACTGGCCCAGTGATAATATGAGGTCCGTCTTTTACATAATCATGCTTAATCTCAGAAGCCGCAATCACCTTCGCATCATCCAATACTCCATCGGGTGAGATACCGAATTTGCCGAAGTACTCCACTGGATTTCTCCCTTGATCCTCTATCAGTCCCTCATGCGATACTGTATCAAATGTTACAGCACTTCCTGATGGTACAGTAAGAATCGGAGAGCTGTCTCGATTAGGCAGTGATCCCCAGCGAATGTTCTCAATCGCAGACGTTACATAATAATCACCTTCTACCTTATCGATGGTTGTTGGTTGCAGTGGCATACTAAAGCCCACTGAAGGTAGAGCAAATGTAAACATACTTATAATCCCTACTGAAACTCCAAATCTCCTAATCGTTCGGTTAATAAACATTACGCTCCCCCTCTTTACTATGTAATATTTTCTAACACAAATAAACACTAACATATAAATACATTTACAACAATATTTTTTTGTCAATAAACATAACATTAATGAGCTATATTTCAAGAATTAACTTACAACTATAAATAACATGTAAATATAATTACCACAAATAGGTCATGTAAAACTTAAATACATTCAGTAAACTTAAGGATCCTTCTTCAGAGATTTGAACAAACGAAATTAAGTTACAGGAAAATTATGTATGTCTTTCATGTTTCTGAAGGGTTGCAGGAATACTACTACACTCCGGTTCAGGCATAATCACCTGTCCGCACGTGATTGCACTGGAAGAAGCGGGATACTCAAATGTGAAGTTGTATTCCAGGAGCTCGATCGACTGGATTAGTTATGAGGAGAATCCGGTGGCTACCGGGGAAGAATAAAGACTAAGAGCCCACGTCCTGCGCGGGCTTCTTTGTGCTTTCATTATATCCATACATTTTAGGTGCTTACATCTCCGACTTCTGTAACGTTTAGATTCAGCTTATGTTTTCGGCATACTTCGTAAAAATCTTTTGAAACAATGGGTTTGAAGATATTTATATAATCAAGCATAAAAAATTCATGCTTGCCAATTCGCTCTTCATGAAGGCAGATTTGAGATACAACTTTGACGATCTTACGTGGAGGTTGTTGTACAGATGCAGCAATGACCGCTTTGCGCCCATATTCCGAACGTTCATAATCAAAAACATCCAAACGATCGAGCTGATGTGCAGTCCAATAGGTTTTTTCAACCGCACGACCGTCGTGGTAACACACCGTTGTCGGAATAAACTGTGTATTTGTTTTCGTTTCCTCCAACAGCGTTTTAAAACGATCTGATACGTGTCTCGTTCCTGTGATCGTCTCAAAATAATCTACGTTCAGGTTACGCACCGTAGGCACTAACTCAACCTCTGCCGTTGTCCCCTCAGGCAACGGATTCTCTATCGCCAAATAATTCATATCTAATTGGGGAGTGAAAGTTGTTCCTCCACTAATAAACCCTCTACGTGGATATTGAGATTCCAGAAAATAATAGTTCAAAAGAATGATGTCTCCTTTCCAAATAAAGTTCCTTTCAATCAATTATACAGGTTAAGCGGCCCCTCCAATTACTCCGCAGTTTTAAGCAAGTTATCCACAATAAAATCAAGCTGTTTGTCTAACGAATAAATATCGTTGTAGAAAAATAAACCAAAGCTCATATCAATCAGACGTCCTTCTTTGACTGCGGGGATGTTATTCCAAATTGAATTGTCTGACAGATCAACCATTCCTTCAAAGGAAGAACGGAATATATAATCACCCACATATTCAGGTAATACTTCATAAGAAACGTCCTTGCTTGTAGCATCGTTTCTTGCATTTTCAATTTCACGTTGCAAGACTTCAGGTGCTTTCATCCCTAAATATTGATAAATAATCTGCGACCCCCGGCCATAACCCAAGCCTGTCATTACAGCCATGGAACCTTTGTTACTTTCCATAATTGTGACGGTTTTATCCAAGATACCTGCTTGTTCAAGTTTTTCCTTGCTTTGCTCAACCTTTTTGTGAAGGTTATCTAACATTTCCTGAGCTTGTCCCTCTTTACCCAAAATTTCTCCAAGCAAATTCATACGTTCTTCTACTGGCAGGTCATAAGGAATATATACTGTAGGGGCAATCATTTTAAGTCCTTCATATATTTCTTCATTGGTAACAATAATGAGATCGGGATTAAGCGCAGTTACTGCTTCCGGGTCCGGATTAAATGCTCCTAATGAGGTGGCACCTTCCAGTTCACTCGCAAAAGCCGCTCCTTCTTCTACAGAAGAGACCCCCACAGGATTTACGCCTAAAGCAAGCAAATCACCCATTAAATACAGGACAACTACTCGTTGTGGATTAACCGGTACTTCAATATCCCCTTTTAAGGTGGTTACGGTCTTCATTTGAGATTGTGTATCTGTATGGTTAGCGTTGTTGGCCGCTACCTGATTCGTTGGCTTCTGAGAACCTTCATTGGCTGCAGGACTTCCTGCCCCACCAGTTGAACAAGCACTAAGCAATAGGGTTAAACAAAGTAATAATGTGATAGCCAAGGGTGTCTTTCTACTTCTGTACATCAATAATTCCTCCTCAAATATATGATGATTATGATAATCATTATCAATATATAAGGAAGTTAGATCCTGTACAATGCCTAATCGTGCCACAGTCGATGGTACATTAGGACTTTCATGCTGCTTACGATAACGAATAGGTGCAATCCCCATATATTTCTTAAATATTTTAGCAAGATAATAACCATCAGCCTTGGCAATTTCCTGTAAAGTAGCATCTGTAGCAAGCAGCAGTTCCTTCGCTTTGTTCATCCGGATTTGAATGACAAAATCAATCGGACTATAACCAGTCTGGCGTTTGAATAGCCTTGATAAGTGACGTGGACTGCTATCCATAAGCTCTGCTAACAAGTCCATTGTGATGGGTTCAGCGTAATGTTCCTGCATATAATATTTCATTTGTGCAACCAGGTCTGGCTTTATTGTTGGCACGCGCCCATTGTGGATCTGCCATAACAACTCGTATACAAATTGATAAAATAATGACTTTACATGGAACTGTTCCAGTGCCTCTTGCTCTTCCCAAGCTGTCATCATGTATTGTACTTTGCTTAACAAGGAAACAGGCTGATCAGGTGCAAAGCCGTATTGAAGCTTGAAGGGATTACGGTGCTCCATCAAAGCCAAAATATCCTGACGCTCAGGTAGCGGAATGATGGCTTTGTAATAAATCATATAATATTCAAGGAACTCTTCAACAGGCAAAATGTTCAGGCAACAGCCCTTCCCACCATGCAAAACATGGAATCGTGAGACCTGATGATCTTTTCCATCCAACCGTATAACAGCATTGCCACGCACCATGTATAAGAAACAGCTCGCAGGGAATCGGTAGGAGTGAAGTACCTCCTTCATTTGCATAGTTATATGGCGAATATCCATTATTTTAATAGATGCCTTGTTCCATAATAAAAGATGTTCATTGAAATGTAAGATGGCTTCCCAGCTCCTTAAAATCATTGGTCATATATAGTCAACAGAGAGTCAACTTGCATGCAAAATAGGGGCCGGATCACCCACTAACGTGAGTACCCGACCCCTTGCTTTGATATACATATGAATATACAGACCTTAATCAACACTTTAACAGATCAAAAAGAAACAGTCTATATTTTTGGGAAAATGTTCTATATATTTAGGTTGCTGGCCGGCAAAATACAGTTGAAACGGAGCTTAAGTCGATGATGTCCAACAACCATCTTACTCGTGAAGAATTACAGGATTATGTGCAACATGTATTTGGCGCCAGTTACCTCATAACGCAGAGCGCAAGAATACATGGAGGCGCACAAAAAGTCATTTACAAAATTGACTGCACGAATGGTTTCACTTGTATGCTGTACGTTTGGGATATTTCCAGCAACTATTTTCAGGAAGAGATCTTGAATGAACCCACTTTCCACAGTTCCTATGGCAGCGAACTTTTCTCTTTGAATACTCGCTTTCTCGCTCAACATGGAATTCGAACACCAATCTTGTATGATCTAAATAACGATAGAGACCGGCACTCTTATGATTTTGCTCTTGTTGAGTATGTGGATGGACAGAAAGCCGAAGCGTATTTCCAGCATAAAAATGACAAAGATCGAGATGAGTTGTTTCAACGGATCAGGGATATGTTGTCTAATATGCATGGAATCCAAAGAAACGTTTATGGAAACGCAAACGATAACAGCAAAAAGGCTGGGCCTTGCTACCAAGTTCAGCGGTTAGATGCCGAAACAGCCTTATCTTATGCATCCAAACACATGACAGATATAAGGAAAAATGACGAAAGGTTGCTTGAGAAACTTTACGAATTGGAAGCAGCAATTCAACCTAGAGATCTCTATAGTTTCATTCATGGAGAGTTAGGTCCGGATCATATATGGATAGATCATGCTATGCAACCATGCCTTATTGATATTGAGGGCGCAGGATTCTTCGATCTCGAACATGAGCATAGCTTTCTGGAGTTTCGATTTGGAGACTTTTATCATTACGTAAAAAATAACGATCTCGACCCGGAGCGGATGACATTTTATCGATTTTGCCATCACTTGTCCTTGATATCAGGAGGATTGAAACTGCTTCATAGACAATTCCCCGATCAGCAATTCGCTAGGGGGCTCGCGGAGTATCATGCCAGATGTGCAGTTCAGATGCTTTCATGAATATGGATATAAGCCTGGAAGGAGATTGGCGCATGGAATTTATTTACGAAGATGAAAAACTTGCAGTGAGCGTTATTCAAGCCATTCACACTGGAGATATTCCAACGTTAGAGCAACTGCTGGCAGAGAATCCGGGATTGGCAAACATATGAATATTGGAAAGAAAGCCTGACAACGTAGATGCAGACTCCAGTATCTCTCGAACGCTGCTACACGTGGTGACGGATTGGCCGGGGCACTTCCCTAATGGAGCGGATACCGTGCAAGTATTGACCAAGTTCGGTGCGGAAGTGAACGCTCCTTTTGTCGGTCCAAATATTGAAACATCTTTGCATTGGGCTGCAAGCTCCAATGACGTTCAAGTGCTCGATGCCCTTCTTGATGCTGGCGCAGACATTGAAACGCCTGGCGCGGTGATCGCCGGTGGCACGCCGCTGGAGGATGCTATTGCTTTTGCACAATGGAATGCAGCATGGCGCTTGGTTGAGCGCGGTGCGATCTTTGCCCTTTGGCATGCCGCCGCCCTTGGAGATATTCACGCCATACAAGAACATTTTAAAGGAGCCAAACTCCCGGAACGTTATCCTTGGGGAACGAGCACCTCCCCTTCTCCGCCCGATGCAGTAAGCGTTGCCTTCTGGTGTGCTTGCCATGGAGGTCAAAGAGAAACAGCCGAATACCTGCTTGACCAAGGCGCCGAACTGAACTGGATAGCCACCTGGGATGGAATGACTCCACTGGACACAGCAAAACGTAATTTTTCAGCTGAACTGATCCCGTGGCTTGAAAGTCAAGGTGCCAAATCCGCTAACGAGATTCACACAGGTAGATGAAAAGCTAGCATGGAATTGCCATTCGCCAGCGGCTGCGAATACAGTTATGAGGAGAATCCGGTGGCCACTGGGGAAGTATAGAAGACTCCAACAAATATACACAACGAAAATACATCGCCACTTGAGCGATGTCCTTTTCGTTGTGGAGTGACCCTAGAACCGTGAGAGGCGACAAGGGTCTAATTCATTTCTTGATTTGCCATCAATAATTTCACTTGCAGCCAGATGCGCAATCAGCGGCGCCAGCGTAATTGCAGAATGCATTACCGTCAGATAAAGTCCATTCATGTGATCATGGAAGCCCACAATCGGATAACCGTCTTCAGGCATGGGTCTCCATCCAACCTTAATGCTCTCCAGTTCCAGTTGATTTCCGTGCTTGAGACTGCGACGCAATGTATCGTAAGCTCGCTTACCGACCGCCTGTGGTCCGTTTTCCTCCGACTCGTCGATATAATCTTCCGCAGCCAGCAGCGTATAATCTGTCAGTTGACGCGCTTCAAATTGCGCATTGGAGATTAATGTGTGTATCCGTTTATTAGCAGTTTTCATCCGAATCAGAATTGAAGGTGACGAAGTTACCGGCACGTGACAACCTAACGGGTTACAAAGTTCGGGTGTACCTGTTCCTGCGGCCAATACCACAACATCCGACTCCACAAAACCCTTGGACGTATGAACACCAACCAGACGGGAACCCTCTTGCTTCAGCTGTGTAACGTTGGTGTCGAACTGAATCTTTGCTCCGTACTCTTGCGCTTTGCTCAACAACAGCTCCGTTACCGCTATAGGGTCCACCGCACCTTCTTCGCTGACAAACATGGCTTCATCCGGATATTCCTTCAGATTGGGCTCCAATGCCTCAAGCTGCTCCCGGTTTAATTTTTGAAAGTGTTGCTCCCTTAGAGGCGGAGTGTCCCAAGTTAGCGCGCCATGCCAATGAATTTTCAGTTCGGACAACTCTTGCTGAAGTGTGTGATACTCTTCCACAGCTGCATCGTACAAATGCCAGTATTCAGGAGCCACTCTATGCGTCGTATGTATCCAGGCAAATGATTTTTCCGTGACTTCACGCGCCGCGGCTGAGTGGCGTTCAATAACAGTTACATCTTGATTTCGTTTGGCTAGATGATAGGCCATACACGCCCCAACAATCCCTGCACCAATGATCACAATTTTTTGTTTATTCAAAACTAACTCTCCCTTGTCACCCTATCCCCCCAAGGAATCGATTCTCCGTGGTTCGGATGGGTGTGCTCCTTTTTCGTCTTCTTCGCTGTACAGCTTCTCCATATGCTGCATATGGCCGGCTCCCCAGTCGCTCATTGTCTGGAGCACAGGTTTCATGAGCTGTCCGTACTCCGTAATCGAGTATTCGACCTTAGGCGGAATTTGAGCATATACTTCGCGATGCACAATATCGTGATACTCCAGTTCTTTTAACTGCTGGGTCAGCATTTTTTTTGAAATATCTGGAATGGCTTTTTGTAATTCGCTGAACCGCATTGTACCGTTGCTCAGCAGTCGTAGAAGAATCAAAGATTTCCATTTACCCGTAAGGATATCCAAGGCCGTTCCGAATTTGCAATATACCGTCATTCTTATTCCTCACTTTCTCACCATACCCGGGTATACTTTTGGTTACCTGGTTAGGTTTAAGTGCCTACTTCCAGATTGGGCCTTCTCACTTTAGTATAGAGGCAGATATTAAAATCGAGCAAGTGAGGGGATAAGAAAAGATGAATGTAACGTTATGGATCGTACAACTTATATTGGCGCTAGGTTTCATATATTCAGGATGGATGAAAACCATTCGTATCGAGTCGTCAAAAAAGACCTGGGCTTGGGTCAATGATGTGCCAAAAAAACTAGTTATTTTGATTGGAATCGCGGAGCTACTCGGAGCGCTGGGCCTTGTTTTGCCTTGGGCGCTGAACATCACTCCGGTGCTTACACCCATCGCCGCAATCGCTTTGGCTACGGTCACCCTGTTCGGGATGCTGTTTCATGTTTGGCGTAAAGAGTACCGGGAGCTCGGCGTAAATATCTTTTTTATAGTTCTTGCGTTGATCGTAGCCTCTGGAAGACTATAAACATCGCACTAAGTAAACCTTCGTGGTCCGCTATGGCTCAGACGTCTCGGCTTGCCCTAACGGATGTGATCACACTGGAAGAAGCGGGTCACACAAATATGAAGTTGTATTCCGAAAGTTGTAGCGACTAGATCAATATAAGGAGAATCCAGTCCTACCGGGAAAACATATTGAAAGGTGACAAAAGCCCGCCAGGAAGGCGGGCGAATATGACCAGATTTATTATTCACTTTCCATCAAGCCCAATTTTATACACATCTCCTTTTGGAAAGGTTAGGAATG
Source organism: Paenibacillus sp. GM1FR (assembly GCF_002803315.1). Taxonomy (NCBI): domain Bacteria; kingdom Bacillati; phylum Bacillota; class Bacilli; order Caryophanales; family Paenibacillaceae; genus Paenibacillus; species Paenibacillus sp. GM1FR. Next base: position 14,221 of record NZ_MKZL01000034.1, read on the forward strand.
CAAGACTGTTTCCAACTTGTCCTAAGAAGCGGTCATAATAATCTAAAGAAGCAAATTTATTCTTCTTACCTGTATAGCGATTATAAACATAAATAATACTTTTAGTATTGCCTACTTTGTCTATCGTATTTTTTCGGTAATAGAACTTATTATTCAAGTATGCTAAAGGATGAATATAACCATCTGATGCAAATGTCTTTTTTCTGGCTCCATCCAACTCTGCAAAGACACCTCTGGAACTATAGCCTCCATCTATCATCTCAGAAAAAAACAACACATTACCATAAAATTTGTATACTGACACACCTTTTGAGGATAATGATTTAGTTGCGGTACCATCTTTTTTCATACGATAAAACAAATCTGTATGCCGCTCCGTATAGTATACATACTCTTTATTAATCTCAAAATTATAAAAAGGAGATACAGGCAAAATAATCTGTTTCTTCGTACCATCTGTCTTCATTGAGCCATAAGACAAATCATCGTACAAATTACCGTTGTATTCACTTTTCACAAAGTAAATCGTATCTCCAGCAATATCAAAACTTGCAAAATTATCATCTCGGGATACGTAAGCGAATGCCGAACCATCTGTTTTAATCTTAGCGATAGAATAATGATCTTCTTCGTCCTCTACTAAAAAATAAATCCAATTCCCAATAATTTTTTGCTGTGAAGCTTGCTTATTATAAATAGATTTCGTTGTGCTTTTTTTGCCTGTAAACGTTGTGAAATTAATACCCACCATTCTTCCGTTGTCGTTATAACCCTCCCATATTAAAGAATTTCCAGAAGTTCCTGCACCATATGCAGGTACCACTCCAAATAACATGATCATACCTAATAGTGCTATTAACAATCTTTTTCCCATCTTGGCTCTCCCTAAAATATGTATTTTTATACATCTGTTATTATAGATCGTTTTTTACCTGCAACACAATTCATTTAGACTTCGGAATAGGTATATCGCATTGCAGCAGCTGTATTTCAGTTTTTTTTCAAGAAGCCACTAATATTATTATATAATAACCTCACCACATAAAAGGCTGGCTTCAACAGCTCATGGAAGGAAGACAACTCTCTATTGAAAGCAACCTTGAATGTACAAGAACACATACTCATCTGGAATTGTGCATCGCTCAAAATCATGGATGTACGACATATTGTCATACAGGCCGACGAGTGCGTACGTCCTTACCTGTTCCCTGCCAGCGCCTTTTTGTACGTAACGAATGGCAATGCAACCGTGATCTTAGACGGAAATGAGCATGCTACCAAACCATTTTATATGCTTCATGGGGGCAAAAACACCCGTCTGGACATCATCCCAACGGACGAATCCTTTCATTATTACCTAATTTTCTACAAAGCCTCCTTAGCGCTATCTGGCAAGCAGCATACACTTCAACAACCGGATCAACCATTGCCATTCCACCTCCAGTACGGTTTTATTCCATATCATCCTGCCATCCTCTACGAAATCACTGAGCGAATGCTGGGCGAGTGGAATAAACCGGGACGCTTGGAGCGACTCCATACCAAAACACTATTCTATCAATTTGTATATGAATTGCTCAGGCAAATGGATCAACAGCAGGTAAGCATTGTTAGGCCTAACCTTGCTTCTCAGCTTATTCGCTATATGCAGGAGCACTACGCCAAGCCGCTGACGCGGGAAACCCTCGCTCATACATTCCATTACAGCGTCCCTTATCTGTCCAAGTACTTCCGACGTGAAACTGGCTCAAGTCTAATCGATTACTTAATCGGTATTAGGATGAACAAAGCAGTAACGCTGTTGCAAAAGACCGAGTTATCTCTGCAAGAAGTCGCTGCAAGCGTCGGATATGCTGATGTATCCTATTTTATAAGAATGTTCAAAAAACATACGGGAGTCACACCAAAGCAATTCAAGGATGAGTCCGGACAAGTGACAAAAGGTTCTTATCGTCCTATCCTTAGGCTTCGATCATCCATTGCTCCGCGTAAACTCCGTCGTTATATTGATATCAGAGATGATAATCATTATCAACATAGCGAAAAAGGAGATTTACGGATGTATAGAAGCAAACTACCTGTAGGAATTACCCTACTGTTGTGCCTAACTCTATTGGTTAGCGCATGTTCCAGGCCAGCAAACACGAATGGAAGCACTGGCAGTACGCAAAGTCCAACTGTAGGTGCAGAGAGTAATATCAGTAACACCACAAACGGCAGCTCGGAGATGGTAACCTATTCTGCGGTTAACGGTGAAGTACAAATCCCAAAAAAACCTCAAAGGGTAGTAATGGTTGCAGGAGCCTTTACCGGTCATTTGCTAGCTCTTGGCCTTAAGCCTGTTGGAACTGGTGATGAGTCCTTTAACAGTTATACAGAAGGAAAGCTCGATGACGTTGTCAACATCGGTAACGATGTACCCTACGAGAAAATCATGGAGTTGCAGCCGGATTTAATTGTCGTTTGGAATGACCCTGAAACGATCGAAAAGCTGTCCAAAATTGCGCCGACCGTCGCTGTTGAATATGGAATACCTCTACGGGAGCAATTGATGGATTTTGGCAAGATGACTGGTAGAGAAGAGCAAGCGAAGGCCTGGATCGCAGAGTGGGATGCTAAGATCGCTGAATATAAACCACTCGTGGAGCAAGCGGTAGGTGATCGCACGGTTTCGATTTTTGATACGGGAAGTGCCAAAGAATTTTATGCCTACGGGAGCTTTGGTAGAGGTGGAGATATTATATATGGCGAGTTTGGCCTGAAGGCACCGCCGATCATTCAGAAGGAAGCCATCGATAGCGGCAAAGGTTGGGCCAAGTTATCACTTGAATTGTTACCACAATATGCAGGAGATTATATCTTTGTAAGTGGATGGACAGGTGATGAGAGTGGAGATTCCGTTTTTGAAGGTCCTATCTGGGATAACCTCCCTGCTGTCCAGAATAATCACGTTTATCGCGAGGAAAGCCGTGGCTTCGTATTTAGTGACCCAATTTCGTTGGAAGCCCAACTTAGATTTGTCGTAGATAGCCTAACCAAAACAGAGTGAAATTCAGTAGGCCACGGTATGTACGAGGCGAGGAGCAATCCTCGTCTTTTTATGTTTTTGTATAGTCCTTATCTTTCATTTGAAGAGAGTTTGAAAACAAAAGCACACACATAAACAGGGACCTCTCACCATGTTGGCAAGAGTCCCTGTCTTTAAACTTGTTATATAGCCCATTTTCCGTTAAGTGATGGTAAGGCCGCCACTTGCATATCCCGCTACCGTTGTAGCCACATCAATTCCGGCTGTTACTGATGCTGAGAACACCATAAGCAGGCGGTCACCGGCAGATACCGGAATACTCAGTCCTGTAGTCACCCCGCTGGATATTGTGCCCAGTGCCAAAATGCCGGTCAGTGGAGGAGCTAAGGTTACCAATGCACCTGGTACAGCTGTAAAGGAGTTATTAGGTGTAGTGGATCGGAATAATTGTGCAGTTAAGGTTACTGTAGATCCAACCAAACTTAGTCCGGCTGTTGTGCTGAAATAAGCGGCCAGTGAAGTAATCGTTCCTGCACGCGATGCTGAGAAAGCAAAGTTAAGCAACGTGCCTGCAGCGCCTGTGAGATCAATAATTCCTCCGTTAACACTTACTCCGGTAGAACTGTTACCAAAACCAACTAAACTGGAAGTATTCAAAAGTCCACCCAAAACTGTAGTCAACACAACGGGAAGTCCTGATGCATAAGGAATAATTGTTCCAGAACCACTCGCACCCGTAGCCCCGGTTGTACCTGTTGCTCCGGTTACACCTGTTGTTCCGGTTGCTCCGGTTACTCCCGTTGTACCTGATGCGCCTGTTGCTCCCGTTACTCCGGTTGTACCTGCTGTGCCTGTCGCTCCTGTTACACCCGTTGTACCTGCTGTGCCTGTCGCTCCCGTTACTCCGGTTGTACCTGGCGTGCCTGTCGCTCCCGTTACTCCGGTTGTACCTGCTGTGCCTGTCGCTCCTGTTACTCCGGTTGTACCTGCTGTGCCTGTCGCTCCCGTTACTCCGGTTGTACCTGCTGTGCCTGTCGCTCCGGTTACACCTGTTGTACCTGCCGTGCCTGTTGCTCCGGTTACTCCCGTTGTACCTGCTGTGCCTGTTGCTCCGGTTACTCCCGTTGTACCTGCTGTGCCTGTTGCTCCGGTTACTCCCGTTGTACCTGCTGTGCCTGTTGCTCCGGTTACTCCCGTTGTACCTGCTGTGCCT
>NZ_MKZL01000035.1:0-10971 GCF_002803315.1 Paenibacillus sp. GM1FR
TGACGGTGGTGGGGATGGTACGAGTGAACAGTTCATGATTGACTGCGGACCAGACTGGAGATCACAGATGGAGGATCAGGGATTACGTATGGTGCATACGCTGCTCATCACTCATGCCCATTTTGACCATATTGGAGGATTGCCGGAATGGGCGGATGCATGCCGCTGGTTGGGTATAAAGGGGCGTTTGTATGCACCACGCGAAGTGATTGCTACCATTCAGGGACAGTTTCCTTGGTTGGGTCGTCATATGGACTTTCTGGAAACGGATGATGATATTCAGCTTGGAGGATGGAAGGTGCATTCATGGAAGGTCTGCCACGGTAAAAACGGTTATTCCTATGCGTATCGACTGGATCGAGACGGGTATAGCTGGGCGTACTGTTCAGATGCTATTGACCTGAAGACATCCGAAAAAGAGCCATTGCACGGACTGGATATGCTGGTCCTTGGAACAAGCTTTGTGCATGAGCTTGCGGAATTCTCAACACGTTCCGTGTACGATATGCGTGAGGCGCAGGAGCTGCTGCGGGAACTGAAGCCAGGTCATACCTATTTTACACATATGTCTCATGACGTCGATGTACGGCAGAATTATAATCTGGATCAAGGTATTACGATTGCCCTTACCGGGATGAAGGTGCCGCTTGGAACATTAAAGCTGGAAACGAATGCGTAACTCAACTTAACTAGCGTAACAAAAATAAATTCAGAAGAGCGTATCCTTTACAAGGGGTTCTTCGTTTACATAGTGTAAGTCAAAATCAATCAGGAACCAGCAAAGGGGGGCCCCCAAGATGGCCTTTGTGAAGTCCGTGGATTGCAGAATCAACAGACCACATGATGATGGTGAACAAGATAAATTCAATATTGAATTCAATGGCAATGACAGAAAAAATCAATTGAACCCAAGCATCCATACCGTACTACCCGATCTGATGGGTTCGTTGTATGCGTATTGTCTATCTCTGACGAAATCAGTTCCAGACACGGAGGATCTGGTTCAGGAGACCTGTCTCAAAGTGTTGTCGTCGAGAGTGGTTGGAACTTCCGGGATGAATAGAGATATAAACTGGGAAGCTTATCTGATTCGTATTGCTCGCAACAGCTGGATTGATATCTTACGTCAGCGGGAGAGATTGGCTTATAAACTGGATAGCTTGAAGCCGCTCCTACACGAAATGGAGGAGGAAAGGCGATTCGAGGAATTGGAGTCTGCCGTACAACTTCTTGTAAATAAGCTACCACCGTGGCAGCGAGTGATATATGTATTACGTGAATTAATGGGTTATAGGGCGGCAGAGACTGCGGAAATGCTGGATACGACAGAAGGTGCTGTGAAAGCAGCGTTAAGTCGTGCACGCTCTGCCATAGCTGAAGTGAGGCACAGGTTGGAACAATCGGACGCTGAATTGCAGTATGAAGAAGGCGCAGTGGAGGACAATCGGGAGGAACTGCGCAGCTATCTGCTGGCATTTCGTAATGGGGATACAGCCCGAATCATTGATCTGTGCCTGAATCGGACTGATGATCCGATGGCTGTGGCGGGGACGATTTTGCAGCAGACTTTGCCGTCTCCATCCACGCAGCCAATGATGTACGGGTACTCCACTTCTGGCATGAACTCGATGTCGTATGGAGGAGGATACACGGTCAACATGGTTGCCTAAACCGAGGAGGCGACACATATGAATGTAGTACCCTATGTAGTGGAACAGACAGCTCGCGGAGAGCGGAGTTATGATATTTATTCACGTTTGCTCAAAGATCGGATCATTATGGTGTCCGGAGAAATTGAGGATCAGATGGCAAATGCCATCGTGGCCCAGTTATTGTTTTTGACTGCAGAGGACCCGGAAAAGGACATCCAGATGTACATCAACAGCCCTGGTGGGTCGGTGACTGCGGGATTCTCGATCTATGACACGATGCAATTTGTGAAGCCGGATATCTCCACGATCTGTACAGGTATGGCGGCAAGCTTTGGCACGATACTGCTGGTCGGTGGAACAAAAGGTAAACGTATGGCGCTGCCCAACAGTGAGATTATGATCCATCAGCCACATGGCGGTACACGAGGGCAGGCGTCGGATATGCTGATTCATGCTAACCGCATCATTCAGCATCGTCAACGTCTTAACAAGCTGTTAGCCGACCATACAGGACAGTCAATTGAGCGGATTGAGAAGGACTCGGATCGAGACTATTTCCTGACCGCTGCGGAAGCAGTCGAATATGGATTGGTGGATAAGGTCATATCCAGCACATAACATTAGCCTGGGAGGTCATATGACCTTTCGGGCTTGATTAATCAAGAGGACGAACAGGAAACTGACGTCCTCTTTTTTGTCGTCCAAATTAGCCAGTCCACGTCTATGGAATGATTCAGAATGAGAACAATCTGAAATAAGGATTGACCATCGGTAGGTATAGTGTATATATTATATATACACACTATACCTACTGAAAACTACGTAACATCAATGAGGTGAGGAAAGATTAACATTTTAATATCGAATGCTTCGAGCGATCCGATCTACATGCAGATTCTAACTCAGATCAGACAGAGCATCTTGAGCGGAGAATTGGTTGCTGGAGATAGTCTTCCCTCCATTCGGCAGCTCGCCAAGGATCTGCAAGTCAGTGTTATTACAACTAAACGTGTCTATGAAGAGCTGGAGAAGGAGAAACTGATCGATTCAGTTGTAGGCAAAGGGAGCTTTGTATCCGGAGCCAATCAGGACTTTATTCGAGAGCGGCGGATGAAACAATTGGAAGAGAAGATGCTCGAAGTGATTCGTGAGAGCAGAGAACTGGGCATGAGTTCACAGGATGTAATCCATCATCTTACATTGTTGGTTGAGGAGGAATAAGCATAATGAACGCGATCGAATTACGTAATGTAACCAAAACGTATCCCTTATTTAAAGTAGATAATGTATCTCTGGATGTGAAAAAAGGGTATATCACGGGACTTATTGGTCCGAATGGGGCGGGAAAGAGTACTTTGATCAAAATGATCACGGGTCTGATCCAGCCCGATAAGGGGAGCCTCAAGACATTGGGCAGTGAGATGCCAAATCAGGAAGTTGATATCAAGCAACGCCTTGGCATTGTGTCAGATGAATGCTTTTATTATGAGCATCTAACGATCCGGGAGATGACACAAATGATCGCTCCTTTTTACACCAAATGGGATAATAAAGCGTTCAATGACTACTTGGATCAGTTCGAACTGTCTCCCAAAAAGAAAATCCAGGATCTGTCCAAAGGCATGAAGATTAAGTATTCTCTCGCCGTAGCTTTGTCGCATGAAGCGGATCTGCTGATTATGGATGAACCGACATCCGGGCTTGATCCTGTGTTTAGGCGGGAACTGCTTGATCTGCTTGCAGATATGATACAGGACGAAACAAGGAGCATTATTTTCTCAACGCATATTACGACGGATCTGGAACGTATTGCAGACTACATTACGTTTATTCATCAAGGGAAACTGGTGTTTAACGAGGCAAAAGATGATGTGCTGGAAAGGTATACGATTGTAAAAGGGGATATGGGTCTGCTTGATTCCGACATTCGGAAACATTTCATCGGAATACGCGAGACAGCCGTTGGTTTTGAAGCATTGTCGGATCATAAGGCAGAGGCCGAACAGTTATTTGGAAGGTTAGCTCTTTTACAAAGACCTACGTTAGAAGACCTCATTTATTTTACGGCGAAGGGAGGACGCAAATATGCTTAACTTGCTTCGTAAAGATTTCATTGTACTAAAAAGTTCACTGTGGACGATTGGGTTATACCTGGTGGTATTTAGTCTCGCCTTTATACCTAAGAGTGAAATGTCAATGTATTTTGTAGGCATCTACACAGCCTTTGGTTCGGTCATGCTGGCAACCATGATTGATATCAAGAACCATAATCACAATTTCCTGGTCACACTCCCCGTTAGCCGCAAACAGATTGTAAAAGCCAAGTACCTTTCTGCTATAATCTATACGTTATTCGGGGTACTCGCGTCGTTTGGGATTCACCAGCTTGTGAACCTGAATTATCCTGAACTGAACAAGCCGAATTATTCATTTAGGGATATTGTCATTTCCATAGGCATGGTGCTTGCGCTGGTTTCCATATACATGCCTCTTTTCTACGGGCTTAGCAAAAAAGGAGCTGGTATCATCAATGCGATATTCATGGTCTGCATGATTATACTGGCGCAACCCGTTGCGTACCTCATGAGTATGGCCAACGAGAACGGTATGATTACCACAACGACAATGGCATCGGTTTCTGTAGGCATTATAGGTTTGTTTGTAGTGTCTTATCTTATTACGATCCGCCTGTTTGCAAGAAAAGACCTTTAAGCACAGAGCGGGTGCAGGTAGAGAGTATAGAACACCAAAAGTAAAGTCGCCACAAGGCGACTTTTTTGATGCAGCAGGGTGAGAGGGCAAATTACACTTGATATTCTTCGGAGTGACGTCAGTTCCAGGAAATCCAAACCTTACATTTCTTTAGTTAGGGTAATGAGCCTGCTCATGCCTTCCCGAATCTGCTGCTCATGTGCATAAGAGAAGGACAGGCGCAGCTTGCGACTGGCTGAATGATCCGAAGAATCAAATACGGTTCCGGGTACAAAGGCAACGGATTGTTCCATGCATCGGTGAAGCAGTCTCCCTGTATCCACACCCTCAGGAAGCTCTACCCAAAAGTTGAGTCCGCCCTCCGGCCGGGTCCACGTCCAGTCCGTTTCCAGCAGAGATTGTTCCATCACTTCCATCCGTAGCTGGATGGCGGTCCGCAGCTTGGACAGATGTTGATGCATGCGTTCTGACTGAAAATAACGGAGAAAAAGCTTCTGGTTCAGAAGGGGCGATCCGTTATCTGTCAGTGATTTTACAGCCTGTAGTCCTGGCATGAATCGCTGGCGGCATATGATGGCTGCAATCCGTAGCCCGGGTGCAACATACTTGCTGTAACTGCGGATGTACAGGGTGTGTCCTGTGGTGTCGTAGGTGAAAATGGGTGCAGGAGGTTTCTCCTTAAAATAGATATCATAGGTGCTATCGTCTTCGAGCAAAAAACATCCATACTGTTCTGCTAGTTCAGGTAACTGCTTGCGCTGTTCTACTGGAACGTTAACGCCGGTTGGATTATGAAAAGTTGGCGTCGTGTAGAATAAGCGTGGTTTCTCCGATTTCATCAGATGTTCGATCTGCTCCAGATCATACCCATCCGAGTGAATATCCGTAAAGATCAGACGAGCGCCTTGTTTGCGAAAAATCTCCATTGCTGGTCCATACGTAGGGCGTTCCATCAACACCCGATCTCCGGGTTTGACCAGCGTCCGCGAGATGACGTCAATCGCTTGCTGGGCCCCCGAAGTAATGAGCACTTCGTCTGCAGAGAGATAGAAGCGTTCTTTTTTCGTTAGATGGCTTGCCAGCGCACTTCGCAATTCCAGATCACCCTGAATCGTGGAATACGTTCCGAGCAAACGGGGATATTGATCCAGCAGATCACGCATTAGTTCACCCCAATAACGGTTGGGCAGCAAAGAGGGATCGATTAACGATTTGGAAAATTGGTATTCTGCTTCAAGGGACTGTACTCGTGCAAGTGAATCCCAATGCAGCCAGGCAGACACGGCGGGATCATCCGCCTGATCCGTTACTGAGAATGGAGTCGCTGGGCTGACATAATAGCCAGACTTATCCTTCACATAAACATTCTCACGTTCCTTTAACTCCTGATAGGCTTTGAATACGGTCAGACGATGTACGCCGAGTAGCTCGGACAGGCTTCGTACAGATGGCAGTTTTTCATGTTCGGCCCACTCTCCCGCTTCTATACGTACAACGAGATAATGGATGACTTGCTCATATAATTTCAGGCTGTTATCTGTCATCATCATGGTTCTGCCCACCCGGCTCACACTCCTTTTGAACTCTATTGTAACAGCTAATGGGAGAAAACTGTTCTGTTTTGTTCATTCTGTTCTGTAGACCATGAGATATGATGGAGAACAGATAAAGGAGTGGTTATCATGGTGGGGATTGCATTTACGGTCATGTGTCTTATTTTCGGTACAACATTTCTGGCTATTAAAATTGGAGTAGAGGCAGGCATGCCGCCTTTTCTGTCAGCAGGATTGCGATTTTTAATCGCGGGAGCGCTGATGTTTGCATGGATGAGGATGAAGGGCAAAGTGAGCTGGTCGCTCCTGTTCCGCAAGGAGATGTTGTTAACGGGAGCGGGGCTGACCTTCGGCACATTTGCCACATTATATTGGGCTGAACAGCATGTGAGCTCGGGTGTGGGTGCCATTTTGTCAGCGACAGGGCCTTTGATGATTATGTTGATGCAGACGGCGCTGTTACGGCAAAAAACATCTGCCCGTATGATTGTGGGCTGCCTGATCGGGTTCACCGGTGTGGTACTGGTTGTGTTGCCAGGTGTATCGCTTGGTGCAGGTTCCCTGTTTATGTGGGGCTGTATCGCGGTACTGGTAGGGGAAGTCTGTTATTCAGCAGGTGCATTGTACTCCAAAAAGGTCATTCATCAGTTCAAGGAGGCTAGTCCTGTAGCGATCAATGCGGTGCAGATGATGTATGGGGGACTGCTGTTATCCCTGCTCTCGGTCGGAACGGAATCGTGGAATATGTCTGCTCTGGACTGGGTGCCTGCCGTCTCGTCGGTGATCTATTTGACTGTCATCGGCTCCATGGTGGGGCATAGTCTGTTCTATTGGATTATGTCGCGTACCAACCCGCTGTTTCCAGCAACATGGTTATACATTTCACCACCCATTGCCGTAGGGCTTGGTGCTGTTGTCTACGGTGAACATGTCAGCTGGGTTACGTGGATCGGTGTGGTGCTGGTTGTTTCAGGTCTGCTGGCGATGAATGAGAAGGTGAGCGGCTGGTTGAAGAAAGGAAAGCGTGCGAGGATGACAGTGCAGGCTTCCGAATCTGTTTTAAAATAGGTAAAGTTTGAAGGTATGCAGCTCAATCTCAAAATCAGCCATTGATTTTAGGTTGAGCTGTTTGTTATTCCAACATGATGTTCTCGTTAACCAGCAGGTAGTAATATTCATCCATCTGTTCTGCCGTAACATTTTCTTCAAAATGTTGTATCCACCACGTCACAAGTAAACGAATCACCCCCGAGTGAAACTCGGCTACCAGTTCTATGGGAAGTGAAAATTGTTTACCTCTTCTCTTCAATTCCAGAAAATCCCGTCTGAATATCTCTCCGATATAATGTATGAAAAAGTTGTTAAACCCCTCATCTTTCTGCTGGTTCTGCACAATTGTCTCCAGTACATTTCCGAACAGCATTTTAGATACGCTTTGCAAAGGCTGCTGTAACCGGTCTTCTACATTCATGTGTAAATAATCCCGAAGGACCCAAGTTAGGGTGGTGGACAGCAGAGCAAATTTATCCTTGAAATGTTTGTAAAACGTTGTTCGGTGAACCATAGCTTTGTCACATATCTCATAAATTGTGATGTTGCTGAATAGCTGGCCTTTCTCACATAACAGATCGAGTAGCGCCATCGTTAACAATTTATGAGTTCGGGTAACTCTCAAATCCACCTTTTTATCAATCATTTTCATCTACATCATTTCCTTATTGTAGTTTAGCTATATATTATCAACAAAATGATTCTTACATGATACGAGATTCCAAGTGTATATTGGTATTATAAGTAATTTTTTGATAGCGCTACAAGTGTAGATAAAATATGATGGATTAGAGAGGGTGAAGTGGCGATGTCCGAAATGAAAAAAGCTGTGGTGATCGGGGCAGGTATCGCAGGGTTAATCACTGCAAGGATGTTATCTGATTATTATGATGAGGTATGTATCATTGAGCGAGATGAATTGCCTTCTGAGCCGGCAAATCGGCAGGGTGTGCCTCAATCCTTTCATCCACATCGTGTATTACCGCGCGGCGGACTCATTCTGGAACATTACTTTCCCGGATACAATGACGAATTGGTCGCGCTTGGTGCCATTCCTTCGCATGAAGAGAAAATTGTGATTGCCAATCGCTATGGTACATTAGTCAATAAGGCGAATGCCGCTTCCTCATTCAAAATTGCATCGAGCAGCAGAGCACTGCTGGAATGGGTATTGTGTCAGCGAGTACAAAGCATAGATCATATAAGCTTCTTAACGAGTACGGAAGTTACGGGGTTAATGGCATCAGAAGATCAGCGTTCGATTACAGGCGTGTATACCAAAGAAAGAGGTCGGGATAATCGGGAAGCAATGCTTGCAGCAGATATGGTTATTGATGCCGCGGGACGTTCTTCCAAATTGATCAGATGGCTTGAACAGATAGGGTTGTCCGTGCCTGAGCCGGAAGTGCTGAAGGTGTCTCTTGGTTACAGCACCCGCTATTATAAGATACCATCCTCTATTCAAAATGATTGGGGAACGGTGATAACAGAGTCCGATCCTGTGCAAGGAACTCGTGCAGGCATGTTGTGGCGCATTGAAAATGATATCGCTGGACTATTACTGTTCAACGCAGGAGGGGATGAATATCCTCCAACCCATCCGGATGAGTTTCAAGAGCAAATCAAACATCTGTTTGCTTCGGATGAAATCGTAGCGTTGGCAGAACAGCTGGAGCCTTTTCAAGGACCGCGTGGATACCGTATTTCCGAGTCTGTCCGTCAACATTTTGAACTGATGGAGAATTGGCCCTCCGGGTTACTCGTCCTTGGCGATGCATTTTGCAGCTTCGATCCAATCCATGGCCAAGGCATGACGGTTGCTGCAATTGAAGCCGAGACCATAGCGAAATGTTTGAATGAGCAGCGAATGCATCCTGAGCCGCAGTTTGAGCGCCAAGTGTTGCTCCGTATGCAGCAGGCCATTGAACCGGCCTGGTGGCTTAGTTCTGTGGCCGATCTGCGTTGGAAAGGGGTCGAACATGTTGGGCCTTCCCGAATGAAAGGAGTTACTTTTGCTCAGAAGTATATAAACTTGTTTACTAAGCAGGCGATGAAAAAGGCGAGTCAGGAAAATAATAAACATCTCTTTTTTACCCAGTTCCTGATGAATGCTCTAATCCTTCCTCCAAGTGAATACTTTAAAGGTGAAATCCTGAACATGATCCTGAACGACAACGGTTCCGAAGAAGAAATGGAGTTAAGAGCAGAGCTTGGTGTCCAAGATCCGGAGTTATTCCAGCAAAGAATAGATGAGATCATTCCGTCATTTCAACTGGAATTTGATGGGCAAATAAAAAAACTGCTGGAGTCTTTCCAGCATGCCATGAGCAAGTAAAACAATAAATCGTGGTGCGTGAAAGTAGGCAAAACATGAAACGAATAATTTTAAATTTCATAGCTAGCATTGTCATCTCATTCATTGTATTTTTTATTGTTTTGTTTTTTGCCGATGTCCCAGATACAAATCGTGTCATCTTATCTATGGCGATTACGATTTCACTACAATTATCCTTGATTACTGCATTGTTGCTCTCAAAACATAAAAAATAACAGAAAAATATACCTTATATAATCGTTTAAACAGGATAATGAACATATTTTTAAAATTAAAAAAACAGCCCTGCACGGCGAAATTCGCCGACTGGGCTGTTCGTTGATCTTATTTACTCTGCGTTCAGCACAAACTTCTCGATAACTTCTTTCACGCCGTCTTCGTTATTACTTGCCGTAATGTAATCCGCCAGCTCTTTCAGGGCAGGGATGGCATTTCCCATCGCTACACCAAGACCAGCAACTTCGAGCATCTCATGGTCGTTCCAGGAGTCGCCGATGGCAATACACTCGCTGAGCTGGTGACCGAAATGGTCAGCCAGGAAGGTCAGGGCGTGGCCTTTAGTTCCTTCATTGTGCATGATCTCCAGGAAGTAAGGTTTGGACTTTGTGATATGCACTTGAGGTCCGAGCAATTCACGCAGGTCAACGGCAACCTTATCCAAGTAGTCTGGCTCATCGATAATAAGCAGCTTTGGTGTTTTTTGTTCGATGACTTTGATGAAATCAGATTCGATGTAATATTGGGTGCCGTTTAATTTGGCATAATCACGCAGCTTGTCGTTTTCCTCACGGGCATACAACTTGTCGTCAATGTATGTTTGCAGGTGGAGATTGTTCTCCAGGCAGTAATCATACAATTTGCGGGAAGCTTCCTGTGGAACGTAGCGCTCATAAAGTACTTTTTCGTCCAGCAGGTTTTTCACCAATGCGCCTTGATACGTGATGATCGGAACGTTAAGTCCGGTTTGACGAGCCAGCGCTTGTGCGGAAGCATAAGCACGTCCAGTCGCCAGCGTTACAGTTACACCATGGGCAACTGCTTGTTCCAGTGCTGTCTGTGTAGCAGGGGTTACTTCCTTGTTGTCGTTGATCAGTGTGTCATCAATATCGATTGCAATCAATTTGTAGGTCATCTGTGTTTCTCTCCTTTTTTTATCTGTATCTATACTAACGAACGAAAAAATAAGTTTTACACGAGGCCACTCCTAATACAGATTCATCTTTCGATCGCTGTTATCCCCGGATTTTTGATTCCATTCCCCAAGGGAAAATCCGTTGATAAGCGTATGCTTCCGATGTAGCTTTTTTCCAAAAAGCTTTAAGCGAACGCTTCGCTTCTCCCGATGAATTCTGTCTTCTCCGTTAACGTGTAATCTTAGACTTCGTTCTAAAACTATACTTACATCTAAATCCTACTCTTCCAAAAAAACAAGGCCAATAAAGTCTTCCAGCTCAAGGTTGCCGAAGTAATGTTTTACATCCAGGCCCTCAAGTGCAGTACGCACCTCGGTTTCCTCATACCTCTTGCCGCGCAGCATATTTTCGATATCCGCCACATCGCCTACACCGAAGAAGTCGCCAAAGATTTTGATATCTTCGATGCGTCCATCCTTGATGTTCATGCGCAGATCGATGATGCCTACAGGGAATTTGCGAGTGTGCTTCACATT
>NZ_MKZL01000036.1:0-10754 GCF_002803315.1 Paenibacillus sp. GM1FR
GTATTTCAATCCACGCACTCCATACAGAGTGCGACTACATAAAATGTCACATATCATAATGAGCAATAGATTTCAATCCACGCACTCCATACAGAGTGCGACCAAAAACTGATCCATAGAAAGGGGGGATTAAGTGAATTTCAATCCACGCACTCCATACAGAGTGCGACTTGGTGTTTTTGATCTGCCGCCAGTTATGGACTATATTTCAATCCACGCACTCCATACAGAGTGCGACAACCGCCAGATGATGGTTACCGAAACAGTAACTCAATTTCAATCCACGCACTCCATACAGAGTGCGACCAAAAGGGCGAGTCTTCTTGTATCCGACCAGTGTGATTTCAATCCACGCACTCCATACAGAGTGCGACAAAATAAAAGATTATGGGGGGCGTTGTGATTGGCTATTTCAATCCACGCACTCCATACAGAGTGCGACTAAGAAGGGCGACATATTTCAAGAGGGTTAGCAAGGATTTCAATCCACGCACTCCATACAGAGTGCGACAGCGAAAAGTGACGTAATAACTATGCTTGAAGAATAACTATTAACGTATTTCCGATATTTCCACTACTTTAAACCGGTTATCACAAACTTTCAACTATAAATCATTGCCAAAAGGTCACAATAAAGACCTTTTCGACAAATTTCGAGGTGCGAATCCCCCAGGGAAATCATGTGAACTTGGCATTCGCACCTGTTAAAATGATCTCTTTAAGTAGTGGATCTCACTTTAGTTAGGACTCGATTTAAAATGGTATTTTTAACGCTAAAGATACTTTAAATACAAAATCTACTCGGGGATCAAGAAATTCCATAACAGCCACTCAAATCTCTATACACTTCCATTATACCAAAAATCAAAGCGCATAAAGCAAATCTCATGCATGCATCAACCTATTTATGGCTGGCCTGCCCCAATTGCGTTCAAGGGAACATTTACGATTGCCATAGCGCTTCTCTTTTGATCAACATTTACGTGCGTATCGTATATCTACGTCACTTTTCATTGCGAACGAATGTCTTAATTTATGGCATGAAAGTTTCAAATCACTAACATTTGGATTGCCTTTCTAGAATGCTTCGAATGTGAGATAGACAATTTTCTGTATCTGGCTTATGGAGAGTCTGCGCCCTTTCTGAGATACAAAGAACGCTTCTTCCTGAAGTCTGTAAGGAGAAATCCTCTCCTTTTCTACCTCGAGTAGATAGTTCAGTAATACGTCTGGTACAGGTATCTCATTCCACTTTCGACCTTTCCCAAACACTTCAATCGTTCCTCTAGTTTTTTCAAATCTTTTAAATTCAACCTATGAGCTTCCCCAACTCGGAGACCACAGTAGGCCATAAGTAAAAATATCACAATGTTCCTGTTTTTATATCGTCTCTCTATATATTTAAGGCTTTCGGATAGATCCTCTTCCTCCAGGTAGATCGGTTTCTTATTTTTTTCAGTTTTATACTTTTTCACTTCGGCAGCCGGATTTTTTGAGGCAAGTTCGAAATCAATCAGAGCCATATAGAATGTTCGGGAGTTCACCTATAATGAGTCTACTTCATACATTAAAATCAATTTAAAATAAAAGTGCGTCAAATTCATGTTTGCCGCTATTATAATAGCACATATATTTCTTAATTATATGATGTACATACACATAGACTTAAAATTGCAAATTAAATAACAAGCACAGATCAGCACTAAGTACGATATTTGAATATTCTCCTCCCTTGCTCCAAAATCACATTCAGCTTCCTTTTCTTAGCTAAAGTGCTTGATAACGAACTTAATTTATCTATTTCAAATAGGATTACAGTTCCGGTGGAATTCCTCTTAGCGTTGAAGCTAGTCTCTTGATCATACTGCTATCAGTTAATCGCTCAAAAGGGACTCTCTTCTACACTTAGATGTACATCTAATCGGTAATCGGACTATGTTCTTGTCCATTCCGGCAATCGGTACAAGTTCTTGTTCCTGCCTCGGGACACGAACTTGTACCGATAAAATAAAAAAGCCGCTAAATTAGCGACTTCAATGGGTATATGTTCTTGTCCCTCGACAGTTCTTCACGGCTTCTAACTTTTTGCCTTTAGTCATAAGACTTAGTTCCTGATACAAAAAATCGTTATAACAAGCGAAGTCTTATTTCATATGCTTTTATCCAAGAGTATGATCTCCATCACGATACTATTTAGATAATTACCTACTCCGAAATGACACGTTGTTGTTGTGCTTTTCGGCAATGGTACATAGTTCTTGTCAAAGCTTTCAAAAACTTGGTTCCTTAAAACAAAAAAGCCGCTACAATAGCGACTTTGAATGGAGCAATATTCTTGTCCTGCGACACGACACGTTGAAGCGTCCTCACCTGCTCGGACGCTTCTTCGCCTATCGTTCTTAAGTTGTGAACATTTTGTTCGGTCATTATTTCGAAAAATCCGACGCGTTCATTGTGCCTCTTTTGACCCCGATGGCATAAACCACTCCTTGCGTCCTTAGATACACATTTAGTGTAGCATCGCTATACGTACCCGTGGACGAAATGGAGAAGTGACCTGATGAATCAATCTGCACTGGAATTTTCTCCAGCATCTTTCCACTTTGAACGCTATCCTGATGCTGATCGATCTGAATCTCCAATTGCTTGCTCGCCTGATCTATGAATTTCCCTTCCACCAACAACCTGCCGTCTGTGCCGAATTCAACAATCAACGTTTTGCTACCAAGTGCCGGTTTAATATACACTTCCGGAAACAGCTGTTCAGGTAGTTTTTTCTCGGAAGTGCCTGATTTCGGTGCTCCAACCAATTGCTTCATGTTGGACTGCAATTGCATCAAAATCACTGCTGCCTGTGCTCGAGTAACGATATCGTTGGAACCAAACATCTTACTCTGATTGCCTTCAGTTCCGCGCATGTAATTATGAGCCAGCACGTAGTTCACTGCATAGGTAAAATCGAAATTCACACCGTCCATCGACGCGATCAGGCCAGCTGCGCGATAACGGTTAATTGGCTTATCCCGGAATTCGCTTTTGCCCGGACCTGAGCTGAACAGTAGCAGATTGCGGGCCTTGGCCACGTTGTATGCGCCTTCCGCCCAGTGCTTCTTTTTCTTGGAAGCATACGATTCGTCATCAATTTTGTAGGTGCGTAGCAGCATGATAAGGAACTGAGCTTCACTCACGGAATCTTCTGGCCGGAATTTTCCTTTTGCGTCCGCTCCAGCGATGCCTGAACGAAGCGCCCACTCTATCGCTGCTTGGTCGGCACGTCCTGCGATATCATTGACCTTGGCCGGATCAGTTGATGGGTAGCTCTTGCTCTTGAGGCGCTCGAATACTCGTACCGGTACTGTTCCCTTCACCTCACCGGAGCTGAGCGTTACCTTGTAACTGCCAGGCTTAACTGCTTCGAGCATGCCATCCGGCGAAACTTTCAGACCCGCAGGGGAACTGCTGGAGTATGCGATCGCCGTTTTTGGAGTTGCGAATGTCCCGTCGTCGTAAGAGGCCACGATCTGCATCGGCAACTTACTTCCTGAATTCAACACCAATTCGTCGTATTGAGCAGATAAACCCTTCATCGTGTTTCCTTTCCCTGTCGTGAACGACCAAGTTTTGCTTCGTCGCTGCGACTCCTTATACAGCGTATAATCAAACTTCACCGTATAGACGCTGTAGCCGTCCAGCACATCCTTGGGATACAAGAACACCGTATTGCCATGCAGTTCACTGTAGTACGGAACATCTTGTCCTTGAGAATCCAAAATGCTGGCTTCAAACGAATCGATGGCGAAGCCTGCTGAAGCGGAGATGATGCCACCCGAGTGTTCAACACCGAAGCGGACAAGAGGATTCGGCCTCTCGAATCCGTAGAAACCAACGTCCGCTTCTTTCATTCCGTCATACGGATATACTCTCGCTTCCGTACTATCCTTCTGTAACTTCATGAAGGCTGGGTTCATGACAGCAGTACCATTCTGTAATCCAATGCCGACCGATGTGTACTGCTCATCCAATATAATCTGGCGATGATAAGCGGTGCTTAGCCAGGCATCGACCGCTTGACGTGTTGTTGCCATATTAAAAGACATGACTTCAGCTATCGATTTATTTGGCCATCCAGCTGCCTTTCCCCGGTCTCCTGCTGTCACTCCCGTAAACCCTGGGGTACCCGGTCCCTCCTCATGGGCCGTCCTTCCTTTGAACTGAGTTGTATTGTAATATGTCGCGTGTGCTTGAGACGCCTGAGACAATCTCGCATCAAGCTCCAAGGGGCCTACGCCTACCTTCGCCCGAATCTCATTCAGATAAGCCAATCCGTCGAGTTGATCCTGTGTGAATCCTCCTTGGGAGACCATCGTAGCCGATGCCGCCGATGCGTGATCCACTGGATAAGCCGGCACGATGACAGTTAGGGCAAAGGTTGCAGCGAGCATATATATACCCCACCCACGTCCCTTTTTCCGGGTATTCCCTTGATTTTGCATGTCTTTCTTGCTGCGTTCGCTTGATTTCATATTCGTTTATCCTCTCTGCATCCCTTATTTACGAATTTTACTAGTATGTTTGGGACGCGTTCGCATCCAATTTCCCATAACGATTATTCAAAAATTTAATTTTCACTTGTCCTGATTATGTAAAGCATGAATCAAGAAATCTATCTCTGAACATATATTCTTCAAAACATCATAAGGAGGCAATCCAAGTTACGTTTGAAAAGATGGGTGAGCGTTCATATTTCTAATATTTCTTAGCTTGTGATATCTAGACTGCTTTTCTTGATCAATCATATTTCTCTTTGACATCCTGTCTATCATAGACGAGAGCTGCAAACGAGTGGTTCCAGTGTAATTTGATCCGCATATCTTTTCATGAATATGGGAAATCGTTGCCTCAAAAGCTTTAAATGCTTGATCCATTGATAGTGTTATCAATCGACTCTATTAGAGATGTCTCCGTAATTTTTTGATATTCACCTGTCAGAGGATCTCTGTAACCGAAAAAATTAAAAGGTTCATCTGCATTCTAATAGTTCTCACTTGTAATTCGTTTCATTTACCTACCCCACTATTCTAATAGTTTACTTGCTTTAGATTCCGTATAATAATTATATCGGCACTTCATCACTAATGGCTTAAAATCAATGAAATCGAATTATTAGGAGAGTGGATATACTTTGACGGTACAACCTCAGACTTTTCTCGCCATTTCTCATAGCCATCAAGTATCCTTCTGGGTTCCGCTTCAATTATATTATGAGTTGCAAAGGTATCATCAGAGAGCCTCTATAATGCTAGACTTGTCCGTAAGATCAATTAATTTTACGTAATTTACACCAGCCAGCGTTTCGCATGAATCTGTGAATCTGCTTGTTGCGATGACAACCGCTTTTTTAGCCTTATAGTATCTCATACAAGAGAAAACTTCTTGAACAGCAATAATGCCTACCGGATTTCTACCGAATATCTTTGGCTTGAATGACATTTTCAACTCCAACTGGATCAGTAAAAACGATATCAACTCCAAAGTCACGACTACCTATAGTCTTATAGACACCAGAATAGCCTAGTTCGATTAATAATCTGTATAAGTACAACTCAAAACCGGAGCCGTTTTCCATTCTATCAATATCAGCTAATGTAATATCTCTTAGTTCGTAGTCCTCCTTATCAAATACAACGATCTTTTGTTTTCTCGACTAGATGAGAAGTAATATAGACAACACAAAAACTTAAGCAATAATCAGCAGAAAAATAATATACTCCATTAGACCTACACCCCTTCTAATTCCCAGTACAATAATACCATATATTTCAAGGTTGTAGATAGAATTTGTGATCACAGTATTATGCAAATCAAGATTTTGAATTCATGCAACAAGCTATAAGCCAAGGTCTAAAACGGATGATCCGGCTAAATCGTTATCTTCAAGCAGCAGAGGGGACTCTTAAAGAAGGCTCAGCGCGATGAAGATGTCTTCAAATTGGCGAAGAAAACCTCTCATCGCCGGAAGCTTCACGTTTCATCTAAATCAGTATCATGTATAATCTCAAACGAAGTCGTGGATTGATGAAGAAATTCGGTTTGGTCTGTCCTCATCTGAAACTCAAACCATACAAACGAGTGGCTAAGGCGACTCAGGAGCATCGAATTTAACCCATCCTTTTTATAGAGGGACTTCAACAAAAGAATCCCTGGTCTCGCTCTTCTGACAGATATCATCTATTTACCTTATGGCCACTCCAAGATGGCCTATTTGTCCTTCAACAATATGGAAGCAAGCATTCCAGGGATTGGGGATAAGATTCGCATTGAGTAAAATTAGTAAACGTTTCATAGAGGTTACTTTTCTTCTCTCTTGTTTAACTTCTGTTTGAGTATCATGATTTAGTATGTAAGCATTAGCTCAATAAGGGTAAGGTTACAGTTAAAGTGGTGGTAGAGTATCTATATTCCAGTGAAGTCAGTGTTGGGGCATCATCGAACTGAGATGCGGGCACATAAAAGATCTCGGCTATTAAATAATAAGAAAAACTTTTTGTTCTGTAAAACATGAAGTCCATCTCAAATGAGATGGACTTCATTGTTCATACTAGTTTTTATTCATCATATTCCCACTTCAGAATGTCTTTAGCCTCCTTGATCACTTTTCCTTTTTTGTTGATGTAATAGGCCTTTCCATTCTTATAAACGATAGCTTGTCCATTACTGAAGCTCGTTACACTACTGTAAATCGCGGGGATGACCATTTTACCTTTTTTGTCGATGAAGCCGACTTTTCCGTTGTGTAGAGTTACAGGAGCTAACCCTTCCGAATAAAAAAAGATACGAGCATACTTAGGCTTCACAACAACTTTTCCTTTTTCATTGATGAAACCCCAGTTTTTTCCGATTCTTACTCCAACCAATCCTTCATGAAAACCAGTATCATCAATTTCGTCAAACTGCGGCTTAATTAAGTAGGCTCCTTTTTTATTGATAAATCCATACTTTCCATTGATGCTGACTGGGGCTGCCCCTTTAGCGTTAAATGGTTTGGCTGTCTGAAATTTAGCCGGAATGATGATTTTTCTGTTTTTATCAACATAGCCGTATGTCCCTTGGCTACTCTGGTAAACATAAAGCTTTTGATTGTGAGGATCATCATTAAAGATTTTTAGAATACTAGGTTCTTCAGATTCAACGATAAATTCGATGATAAAATCGTTCCATACATAACCACCGATTTCATATACCGAGAGTTCTAGCAGGTATTTCCCAGGTTTCACCTTTGGGGCGAATTTGACGGTATACGAAAACGCGCCACCTTCGCCCGGAAGCAATTTTAGTATTGCTGGCGAGCTTGTGACCGAAACCATGTTTCCTCCAGCGTGACCCCAACCGGACAAATAAACTTGGGGTTTTAGATACATCGTTTCGTTGGTGTTATTGGTATAATGGGAGGGAATATTGAGTTTCTTCGCTTCGCCAGGTTTTAATTTAATCGTTTGGATCGCTTTTTGGCTTGCGGAAACTTGAGTAGGAATGCAAAGTACAGATAATAGAATGGTAACAATAGAAAGCAGTAATGCTAATCTCAATTTCTTTTTCACGCTGAAACCTCCAGTTGATTTTTCATTAAACTCTGATATATGTAAACTTCTAACTTATAAATGAGCAATCCACTTCTAGCAAACAGTAAAATCAAAAAGATAGCTGCAAGTAGCAATCCCTTATTGATAATGGCTAGTTATATACCTAATCAGGGCCAGAAGAGAAAACATGACGTCATATAAAGGTAACACACCTAAAAGTACGCCATTTTCCAACTATTTATTTTTAGAATAACCTGCTCTACTTCTTTATCCAAATGGTTATGGCGAAGTCTTATATTGTTGCTTGGACGATCAAAAGATTCTTGGGAGAAGTGGTTGGTTGGGCAGACATCTGACTTCCGTTGACCATTTTTGGTAGAAGGCAGATGAGATAAAAGCGCCCCAGTCCTTCCTTTCATTTCAATAAATTTAATAGTACATCGCCTTCCTTCAGGCTTACATACTGATTGACTAAGACCATTTGCAACTTTGCATAAGAACCCAATTTAGTGTTTATTTACTTAGATTCACTTTCTCCCTCCCCTCTAGGTAATTTTTAACATGAAACAATCTTTAATTATATTTTACTTATTCAAAATTATCAATTTAAAATTCACTATTAAAATAATTAATCTCCTTTATATCTACGTAACGTGACATTCAACATATACATTGTTATAAGCATATTTAGAATGTGAAATACCTGCTTTAATATTATTGTTTCAACTACAGCAACTTGGAACTTTCCCGGCGCCACTTCATATGTAATGGCTAGGAGGTCCTCCCTCCCCAATTAAATCATAAACCTGGGCGAATTAATCCAAGCGATGAATTGTGGAAAGTCGCTGCGGTTTGAACGGTTCAAGTCTGATCATGCCCATCCTGTTCTTCTCAATAGTCTCGACCCCTGATATGTTCTTGTGTATCTCGAAGCGTTTTCGCAAGCAATTGGTCTCTAGGTACGTATGTGTCAACTAGCTCATCATAGCCCTCGGGAAGCGGGCATTCTCTATTAACGTACTTCTTATTTGTCATGAATAAACCTTTACCAAAGTGAGTGTCAATAATTCCAGCAGAGTAATCTACAAAGACTCGTTCACCGCAATATTTACATTTTGAGAATGTAGTAGTTTTTTTATATGGTGCGCAGTATGTAGCAGAACATTTGCAAGCAATTTTGAATGTAACCCTAGGTATGGGTAATGAAATATCCGTTTCAAGTAAGTTACTTTTATCATGATTCAATTCTGTTTCTGTAATATCCTCTTTAGTTTGGGAACTGTTAAGGGTATCAAGTTCAATTTGCTGTTCGGATTGTTCGAGTTTAAAATCAGCTACCAGAGTTGCATTTAATCCGAAAATATCTTTACCAACGGAGGTTATAAATCGAGTCTCGTTGTTATAACACGTAATCCACTCTTCAGATTGCTCTTTAGAAAGCTCAACCTTACCCTTAACACCACTATTTAGTGTGTAAACCATTATATTAAGCCTATTATCTTCTTTCATCCAATAGCTCCCTTCCCTTTTTTTATTTGGTTATTGTTTCTCTAATGTTCCTCTTTCGTATGCTTCATATCCCTAACTGTAGTTAAATAACTTCACTATAGATTTCAGTATAGTATGAATTTTAATCGATTGACTATCGCCTATCCCCCACCTACGAGGTTTAGGATTCCCGATTCTTTGTTTTATACTGAAGGATTATATTCAGTTACCTATCCCTCCCCTATCGCCTCTTACATCCTAACAAGCAGATATATATTACAGATTGAGTATTTTGTAGTGACCTGGTTGTACCTGCTCATAGTTTTCATAAGAAGATTTGTGATGATGTGCAGTGTTAGAGCAGCACCTAGAAGTAATGTGGGTTCTAATGGTGGATTCAGCGAAAAGTGTGTTCGCCCTCTTCATATAATCTATCACTTCCTTAGGTGTAAAGAGGAGAATCCCTTTAGCTGAAACAATTGCTATAGTATCCCTCAAAATCTCTTCTCTACAATTTACCCCTCCCATCGGATTATCTCCATTAACGATTTCTTTTATCTTAACATGACTTATCTTTCAGAAGAATATAAGTTGTGTATCATCTATGCTCTTATTTCCCCATTCGAATCCTTTGTTTTTATTAATTGGACAGACTATTATGAAAAAACGAGGTGAGACAATTGTTGAAGAAGGAATTAAAAGCCCAAGCTAAATCACGCGGCATTGAACTTAATGATAAATAGATTGAACGCTACGTTGGATATGGACTACTTATAGGCAAAAAAACAAGTGAAGGAAATGCGAGCCGTACCGGTGTGGTGAAACTGTTTGATGAGCGATCCATAGATGCTATATGTTTAATAAACGAACTGAATGAAAACAAGAATATTAGACGTCAGCAGGATTACATCTATGTTTTGTTCTGGCGAGGATACCCGGTTGATCTGGAGAAGCTACGAATAAGATTACTGGAGTATCAAACAAAGATGATACAGTGGTTCGAGGATAGATCAGAGTATACTTACGATCAAAGCGAATTTATGGACATGATTCTTTCGGAGAATGTAGGTAAGCTGCCTAGGAAAGTTGGAAGACCTTCTAAACAGTTCTTAGCTAGGGAAAACGTAGAATTTCAAGAAACTGCAGATGCACTGTTTAAAACAGGGAAATTATTTAGGGAGTTACAGAATCTCCGAACGATAAAGCCCAATTCTTTAGATGTGGGATGAAAGTGAGGTCGGATACGGAGTATCACTATTGTGATGCTTCAAGTATCCGAAATGTCTGCGTTCTTAATTTTTTTAGCTTGCTTCAATTCATCTATTAAACTGATACAATATAGATGTGAATGAATATAGAAGAACAAACACAACCGTATCTTTGTTGAACTATCATTTTGTGTTCTGCCCACGATACAGAAGAAAGATATTTCTCAAATTAGAGGTAGAACAGCGCTTCAAGGAACTGGTGCATGAGGTATGTGCAGAGCTTAAAATTGTGATTGTTGCCATGGAGTGCGACAAAGACCATACACATATGTTTCTCAATGCACTTTCAACATTAAGCCCTGCTGATATCATGGCAAAAATAAAAGGAGTCACATCAAAAAAACTACGAGAAGAGTTTCCACACCTTCTGCATTTGCCCAGTTTGTGGACACGTTCCTATTTTGTTTCTACCGCTGGA
>NZ_MKZL01000037.1:0-10272 GCF_002803315.1 Paenibacillus sp. GM1FR
AAAGACGTGACCGCATGCGGTCACGTCTTTTTTTGTCGTTTGTCCCTCATATTATCCAGGCCCTGATTCATAGGTGTAAACATAACGATACAATGTCGCGTGTGACATGTTATTGAATCTGGAGGGATCACTCAATGACTAAAGGACAGCAACCTAACGAAAAATCATTTATTATCCCGCAACCCATTCGCAGTGATGGCGCTGGTGGACCTGATCTGGGACCCAGAGACGTCATGAGAGATATACAAAACCCCGATATGCTGGTACCTCCGGCAACCGATAACGGGTTACTTCCCAATCTGAGAATGTCTTTTTCCGATACTCATATGCAATTGAACCATGGGGGTTGGTCACGTGAAATCACCGTACGGGATCTCCCTATTGCCACTACACTGGCAGGTGTGAACATGAGCCTGACACCGGGAGGTGTAAGGGAATTGCACTGGCATCAACAATCCGAGTGGGCCTATATGATCTGGGGAACGGCAAGAATTACTTCGGTAGATCAGAATGGACGTAATTTTATTGCGGATGTCGGGCCTGGCGATCTCTGGTTTTTCCCCAAGGGTCTACCCCATTCCATTCAGGGACTGGAGGATGGTTGTGAATTTCTGCTTGTGTTTGATGACGGGTCCTTCTCCGATCTGAATACGTTATCCATATCCGATTGGTTTGCCCATACCCCACCAGAGGTATTGTCTGTCAATTTCGGCGTGCCCGAATCCGCTTTTCAGTCAATGCCGAAGGAACAGGTCTACATTTTCCAAGATACCGTCCCGGGTTCCATCGAGAGCCAAGAAATTCAGTCGCCATATGGTACCGTTCCTCTCACATTCAAACACCGATTGCTGGCCCAGGAACCACTCATTACACCCGGTGGAAGCGTGCGGATCGTAGACTCCACCAACTTCCCCATCTCAACTACCGTTGCTGCCGCACTCGTTGAGATCCGACCTGGCGCCATGCGTGAACTGCACTGGCATCCCAATGCAGATGAATGGCAATACTATCTGACAGGACAAGGGAGAATGACTGTCTTTGGAGGCAATGGCATTGCTCGCACATTTGACTATCGGGCTGGAGATGTCGGATATGTTCCTGTCGCAATGGGACACTATATACAAAATACCGGCACAGACACGTTATGGTTTTTGGAGATATTCCGAAGTGATCGATTCGAGGATGTATCGCTGAATCAGTGGATGGCGTTAACCCCGCGGGATCTGGTCCGTGACAATCTGAATGCGCCGCCTGAGTTGCTCGATGCCCTACGTAAAGTAAAATGGCCTGTCGTTTAATTTAAGAGGTTGTTCAAAAAGTCCACTTTTGATTACGAATCATGCCTAGCGGCATCATCGGCTTCGAAGATGAAATTCAGCCGAAATGTCCGTTGCCCACGTAGTTTTCCTACGCTCCGCTACTCCATTTCTAGCTTCATCCCATCTTCTCGGTACTGAAAACCAGACTTTTTGAACACGCACTTTAAAGATGAACCTCTGTCATATGTGCGGAAAAGGGTAGTAACACATGCGAAGAAGAGAGACCGTCTGAACCGTCGATTCGATCTTTAAACATGAGTCGGTTTAATCGCTTGGATATACACACTTTCTCCTTGGAAGCTGTCGAGCTTCCCGTTCGTTGTCACTTCAAAATCGAAAAATTTTCTGATGATGGACGGTGCACTCAACATACTTGCTTCAAGTTCCCTTCTCTCCCGTTCCGGCAGTGCCGCACGGTTACACCACTCTTCAAACTTAAAGCGCTTCTGGAAGGAAACCATCGTTTCCATTCGGAAGCCCGCATACTCCAGCATATGAATCCATTCCGTCTTGCGCCATGCTCGAACATGGCTTGCATCCCGGCACTTCTCCACTTCATTGTAAAACTGGTCATTCTCATCACGTTCAGGTGCCACGTTGTCAATGAATAACAACCTTCCACCGGGCTTCATAACTCGTAATGCCTCATGAACAAACGAAGAAACGTCCGGAAAATGGTGAGCAGCGATTCGGCAAGTTACAAGGTCATAGATATCATCATCGAATGGCAGCTTCTCTGCATCCCCGGCAACAAAATCTACATTACAGTGTCCATTGCCCTGGATAAATTGTTCAGCCACCTGTAGCATTTCCTCCGTTAGATCGAGAGCTGTCACCCGCTGAACAAGTGGAGCCAGAGCGTTGGCTACATGCCCTCCCCCAGTGGCGATATCCAGCACATTCATATCTGGAGTGGCTTGAGATAAAGCCACGAGCAACGCGAGATCCTCACCTTTGGCATGCCCCGAACTCGTCACGTATTTACCAGCATTTTTCGCAAACTGCTTCTGCACCTGACTTTTAATTACATCAGACATTCCAATTCCTCCTGCATAAGTTTCATTAGACGAAACATAGTTTCAAAATACAATTATATTTATTTTACCATAGATGAATGTAAAAGCTGAAATAAAAAACATCCCCCAAGTGAATTTCACCCAGGAGATGTTTCTTATATTTATTACTTCACAAGCGTTGGTGACTTCTTCCACAGTCCCAGAATCAGACCGGAGATCACAGAACCAATCGCAACAGCGAGCAGGAACAATAATGCGTGGTTCGCCAGTGCTGCAACAAAGATCCCGCCATGCGGAGCTGGTACATTAATGTGCCACAGTTGTGTCAATCCGCCAGCAACAGCGGAACCCAGAATACAAGAGGTCAATACACGTAATGGATCAGCCGCAGCAAATGGAATTGCACCTTCTGTAATGAAGGAGAATCCAAGTACATAGTTAGTCAGACCTGATTTACGTTCTTGCTCTGTAAATTTGGATTTGAAGAATGTTGTTGCAAGTGCAATCGCCAGAGGAGGCACCATACCGCCTGCCATAACCGCTGCCATCCATGCACCGTCTGTGTTACCACTGGATGTGAATACACCAATAGCGAATGTGTAAGCCGCTTTGTTGAACGGTCCACCCATATCGATGGACATCATACCGCCAAGCAGCAAGCCCAACAATACCGCATTACCTGTACCCAGATTACCCAGTGCATCTACAAGCCATGTGTTCAGGGAACCAAAGATTGGATCAAAGACATAGAAACTGATGGCACCTACGATCAGCAAACCAAATACCGGATACAGCAAGATTGGTTTCAAGCCATCAATCGCTTTTGGCAATCCTTTGAACAACTTACGGAGACCAATAACTACATAACCAGCCAGGAAACCGGCAGCCAAACCACCAAGGAAACCGGCGTTTGAGTTAACCGCCATCAATCCACCGACCATACCAGGCATCAGGGCCGGTCGATCACCAATACTCATCGCGATAAATCCGGCAAGTACCGGAATCAGGAAGTGGAACGCACCTGTTCCGCCACCGATCGTTTGAAGCAATTGTACAATCGGATTCTCAGGGCTAGCGAGTTGTTCGAACAAGAAGGAGATTGCTAGCAGGATACCGCCACCTACAACAAATGGCAGCATATGCGAGATACCGTTCATCAGATCTTTATAGATTTTGCTACCTACACTAATCTTGCCAGTGCTTGCGCCCTCTTCCTTGGCATTTCCGCCTTGGCTGCGATAGATCGGTGCATCACCGTTAACGGCCTTGCGAATCAGCTCTTCGGATTTACGGATTCCATCACTCACCGGTCTTTGTAATACCGGTTTGCCATCGAAACGTGCCATCTCCACATTTTTGTCTGCGGCAACGATAACCCCTTTAGCACGAGCGATCTCATCAGCAGTGAGAACATTCTGCGCTCCTTCAGAGCCGTTTGTCTCTACGCGAATATTAATGCCCATTTCCTGAGCTTTCTTTTTAAGTGCATCTTCAGCCATAAACGTATGAGCTATACCGGTTGGACAGGCTGTAACCGCAACAACAAAATCTTCCGAATTGGCATTACCTACAATCACACCAGAAGTATTCTGTTGCTGACCAGTAGTAGAAGTGGATGCGGCATTTGCTGCTTTTTCAGCTTTTGCTTTTTCTTTGGCTGCTTCCTTCTCAGCTGCTTCAGCCTGTTTGGCATCAAACAATGTACTAACTTCGGCTGGTGTATCTGTACTCATCAATTGTGAGATGAAATCGCTATCAATCAACAACCTGGAAAGAGCTGCAAGCGTACGCAGATGGGTATTACCTGCGCCTTCTGGAGCCGCAATCATGAAGAACACATGAGCTGGCTGATCATCCAATGCTTCAAAATCAAGTCCTTTTCTACTCTTGGCAAATACAACTGTTGGTTCGTTCACCGCTGTTGTTTTGGCATGTGGCATTGCAATTCCGCCACCGATACCTGTGCTGGATTCAGCTTCTCTTTTATAGATCATTTCCTTGAACAGGACCGGATCATTGATTCGTCCGCTTCGGTTCAGGCTTGCAATTAGTTCATCAATAGCCTCATCTTTGGTTGTGGCTTGCAGGTCCATGATCATCGTTTCTTGGATCATCAAGTCTGTTATTCTCATCTCGGTACACTCCCTTAAGTTCAGTCGGCCTGCCTAGGCAGGCCTCACTACATTACAATTACAGTAAAAACCTTTTATATTGCCGTTAGACTAGATCGCTGTAATGGTTACTTGATTGCGTAATTCATCAATCAGTTCGCGTGTTGCCAGATCATCCGAGAACGCAGTCGCGCTTCCAGATGCAACCCCGGTGCGGAAAGCTTCCAGCAAATCTCCGCTCTGTACATAGGTACCTACGAATCCGCCAATCATGGAGTCACCGGCACCAACCGAGTTTTTCACAGTGCCTTTTGGCACATTCGCATGATGAACTTCGGCTTTGGTAATGAATAATGCACCCTCGCCTGCCATGGAGATCAACACATGTTTGGCACCGGCTTCCAGCAACTTACGCCCGTATAACACCAGTTCCTCGCGAGTATTAATCGTTACACCGAACAGTTCAGCCAGTTCATGATGATTTGGCTTCACCAGCAATGGTTCATGTACAAGAGCTTCCATTAACGCAGGGCCAGTTGTATCAATCACAAATTCGGCACCCGTTTGCTTGCATACTTTAATGAGACGATCATAAAAATCCGTTCCAAGTGAAGGCGGTACACTTCCGGAGAGAATGACAATATCTCCTTTTTCCAACGAAGACAATTTGTGAAGCAACTGCTCCGCCTCTTCGGCACTTATTGCAGGTCCAAGACCATTAATCTCTGTCTCTTCTCCATGCTTCAGCTTGATGTTAATGCGAGTATCGTCTGCAATCGTAACAAAGTCTGTCCGAATGTTATCTTCTTGCAACTTGTCATTAATGAAACGTCCAGTAAATCCACCAAGGAAACCAATAGCCGTGTTATCTGCTCCAAGTTGATTCAGTATGCGAGAGACATTAATGCCTTTGCCGCCAGGGAGCTTCAAATCCCGATTCATTCGATTCAATCCGCCAAGCTTCAGCTCATCCACTTCCACGATGTAATCAATGGACGGGTTAAGTGTTATCGTATATATCATCGTTATCCCTCAATTATTTTAGTTTTCTGGGCGATTCCATGCCGCCAATGTTCTGGCATCTGCTCGGTAATCAAATCGGCCTCCTCCAAATCAAACAATTTGGCAAAAGTAATTTCCCCTATTTTGCTGGAATCAGCCAGCACATAAGATTTTCCCGACAATTGATGTGCACGCCTTTTAATCAAGGCTTCCTCCGGATCCGGTGTTGTATACCCCATTTCGGGATCAACTCCGTTGCTTCCAAGAAAACATTTATCAAAACGGAAATTATCCATGTTCTGTAATGCGATACTGCCAATGACTGCTTTTGTATGAATTTTCATCATACCTCCGAGCAAATAACTGCGAATACGCTTGCTTACCAAAGCCTCAACATGTGAAAGTCCATTGGTAACAACCGTTACGTCTTTAGCTTCAATAAAAGGAATCATGGCTAACGTTGTCGTTCCTGCATCCAGATAAATGCATTCGCCATTTTCGATCTCCTGTGCAGCCAAACGGGCAATCGTCGTTTTTTGTTGAATGTTTTTGAACGTTTTTTCTTCCATGCCCGGTTCCAGCGTTTTTTCATTCACCAGTGCGGCACCGCCGTGGATGCGTTTGAGCATCTGACGACTCTCAAGATCGATCAAGTCACGCCTAATCGTTGATTCAGAAGCACCCAACACATCAACAAGCTCTTGCAATTTCACAATTCCCTGTAAATGTAAGCGCTCTATAATTGCAGCATATCGTTCTTCAGTCAGCATCTTCATTCCTCCAACTGCTTCTATAGTATCATAATTCACTCAAAAAACAACCACTTTCATTCAAAATAATTTAAAAACATTCAAAAACCCGCATCTTTCGACTTATTTTCTTGTCCAATTGTCCCTTTCTTACTTCATGTTCTTAAAGTTGGAATTCCGTGCCCTTCAAATCTTCATTAAAAATCCTGCAGCCTCCAGCGCTGGATGCGCGGCGTTGCAGGATTTTGCTGTTCATGGGAACTGCATGACGTTTATGACTCTACAACCATAGCATCCGGTTTGGGTTTAAGCCATTTGCCATCTTCATTAATAAAAGCACCCTTGAAGCGGCCCATCTCCAATTGTTCAATTAACCTCTCCTCGTCCATGACCAGAATCTCAGCGAGCTGCCCCAAGGTGTAATAATGAGCGGGATTGTAATCGAGCAGCACAGGAACAGACGTATCATATAGTTCTTTGATCAGATTCTCAAAGGAATGCCGACCCAGGTTCTCCATATCTCTATAAAACTGCAAATGTTGGGACACCATATTACGGAAAGATTTATTCTCCAGATGCATCCACAACGTATTGCAAGCCCGAACACTCATATGATTTTGTTCCACATCGTAAAATTGAACTTCTTCAATCTTCATGTATTTCTCTTGAAATGCTACGATCTTAATCAAAGGTACATTTCGTTTACGCGACGCTTTCTTCAAATGGGCTCTAAATTGTTCATAGTTCATTTCATTCATCTATTATCCCTGCCTTTAACATGTTCCAACCGACATTTTACAACAAATTAAAGGCAAGTGTAACCTTCATCATATAAAAAGCAAAAAAACGTGCAGCATCAGATGCCACACGTTCACAATATTATGGAGTGCGTTTACTCAGCGAGAGCAGCACTTTTCACCCAAGTAGCCGTAAATTCCTGTTCTTCATACGCATAAAATTGTTGCAAAATAACCTCTCGATCATCGAGGAACAACTGATCCGCTATGGCAGAGACCAGTTTCGGCACTGCACTCTTCGTTCCCGATATTGCCGATGCCGACAGACCACAGCTGGCAAGTGCAGAGTAGTTGAATACAAACAGTCCGTGCAACGGTTTCTCACCCTGTTCACTCCTGCTTGTCATTGCAAACCCGGAACTCAGGTATGGATGTGCGTCCAGCAACGCATTGCGAAGCTCTGGCGGAGCCTGGTAACAATCCTCCCAACGTGCGATGTATGGCTCCACAAGCTTCAGTTCAGGACGGAGTGCCGGATCACTGAGAAGACCTGTGCTAATAATCAGAAAATCAAACTCATATGCTCCCTGTGTGGTATGCACAATCGCGCCTTGGTCTGTTGCTTCTACACTCAGCCAAGGCGAATTCAAATGTAGTTCGAATCCAGGCCAGGCTGCCGCACGATTAAACGTATCGTTGGTTGGGGGTTGATTGAATTTGAAGAAATGAGAGATCACTTCATATTTATCAGCAACCGGAAGAGCGTGGTATCGCTCAATCATACCGGATTGTTCCATCTGACGAATAGGATTAACACTAGGCAGCTGTTCCCGCCGCACAAATACATGAGCTTCCGCCACGCCCGTGGCAAGAGCATAGCTCGCATTATCGAATGCAGAAGCGCCGCCGCCAAGTACAGCAACCCTTTTACCTTTTAACCGATCAAAATCAATTGCTTCCGACGTATGTGCATACCGATCCCGAGGTAATCTATCCGCAATCATGGATGGCACATGCCACTCTCCACCACCTTGTATTCCCGTAGCAAACACTACTTTGCGAGCAAGTATGACATCCATCTGAGTTCCTGCCCTGTTCACATGAAGTCGATGTATACCGTCCTCTATTGGCTCAACCAGTGTCAATTTCATCTCATTAAGCACAGGCAGATTCAGCACTTTCCGATACCAGCGTAAATAATTCATCCAGTCTCCGCGCGGGATCTTATCTACCTCTTCCCAACCTTCGGGCCCAACCTGTGCTTCCCACCATGAGCGAAAGGTTAACGAGGGGATACCCAGATCGATGGAAGTAAGATGCTTGGGTGTACGTAAAGTAACCATACGCGCATAAGTCTCCCAAGGTCCCTCAAGCCCCGATGTATTCTCGTCAATAACAACAATATTGGAGATCCGTTCACGAAGAAGTCCAAATGCCGCCCCTAATCCACTCTGGCCTCCACCCACAATGACGACATCATAGACATGACCATCCGCATGTTCTCTTGGACGTACCCAATTCGCGCCACCAAATGACAAATACGCCAGATCATTCTTCACACGTTCATTCAAAGCTTCCAGGCTCATGATTCATCAACCCTTTCGAGATACATATATGAACTAGTCTTTCTTTGATTATTTGATGTAAGTTTGTTGTTAGTTATATTGAGGAGAATTGTGATTTCATCTTGTATTCCTAAAATATATTAGCGTTATTATATGAGTTATCGGAGATGAATTGAAGTTGGCGGCAGATTTATTGTCATCAAAACTAAAAATATCTAACATGCTTGTTAATTCGCACGAAACACTAATTGGATGGTACCTTCCTCTTTTAAAGTGCTTTTTTCCTGATGGATGCTCTACAGAAAATAAAAAAAGACAGACCAAGATGTAACCTTGGTCTGTCTTATTAAAGGAATGCTATTGGCCGGCTTGTTCACGGCGCTGCAATTTTTCATTGGTTAATTTCTCAGGGGTCACATCATGACCCAGTGGGTCCACAACGGATACTGCCAGCATGGTTGTCAGCACCTGACCTCGAATAGCCTGTAAATATTGTTTTCTAAGCTCCTGCTGCTCGCTTTTTTCTGCTTTTGTCAAACCGACGCTGCTGCGTTGTTTTCGACTTAATTCGTTAATGCGTCCCAAAATAGGAATCATGAAATCCACCTCACTTGTTATTCCACTTGCCAAAAGATATTTCGAATATCTTCAAACTAACTTATTACAACTTTACGAATTTGTCCATAGGCGCAATCCGTTGAGAAGTGTTTAGGTGATCTCATGCACAGACCACACAATGCCATTTGTAGCACCACTGCCAAGGTTCAATGTAATCGTCAACCCGTTTGCAGCATAGAACAGTCCAATCACATCTCCCGCGTTCAATGCGACTTCTACTGCCAAAGTCACTGAACCACTTCCCAGCACTGCCCGCAGTGTGAGTAGCGTAATCGCGACATTTAGGACGGGCAACAAACCACTGACAAGTGTCGTTACCGTAGGTGATGTTCTCTGTACAAGAAAGGCTGGGTTAACCCCAGCACCCAGAGATAGGGCAATCGCTGCAGTCGTTGCATAATTGATCGTGGCCACAATAGAGTATCTTCCGGTTACCGGGACGGTATAATTTCCTGTTGTTGCATTGAAATTTGCATTACCGTAATAAGGAGCCGTAGTCGTCCAGTTGGTTAACTGAGTGCTGGTTGCTGTCGAAAGTGTAGCCAGGAATGCCGAGAACCCTTGTGTTGCAAAATTGGGGCCGGTTGGGCCCGTGGCTCCTGTCAGCCCCGTTGCCCCAATCGCACCTGTAGTTCCTGTTATGCCTGTTGCTCCAGTAGCTCCCGTAGCTCCGGTTGCACTCGTTACACCAGTTATGCCGGTAGCTCCTGTAAGTCCATTAGCACCAGTTGGTCCAGTCGGGCCGGTTGGGCCTGTGATGCCTGTAACCCCAGTAGTTCCTGTACTTCCAGTAGCTCCGGCAACCCCAGTTGCACCTGTAGAACCAGTAGCCCCCGTAATGCCTGCTGTTCCGGTTATTCCTGTAACTCCTGTTGTGCCGGTACTTCCGGTGGTGCCCGTTGCACCTGTAGTTCCTGTTGTCCCAGTTACACCAGTTAGTCCTGTAGCTCCCGTTATTCCTGTTTCTCCAGTTGCTCCGGTCGCGCCAGTAATACCCGTGGTTCCTGTTGTTCCAGTCACACCTGTAATCCCAGTGGCTCCAGTCGTACCTGTTGTACCCGTAGTTCCAGTCGCGCCGGTTACGCCAGTAACTCCGGTAGTTCCCGTTGCTCCAGTAGCCCCGGTCGGTCCCGTCACACCAGTCGTACCTGTGAC
>NZ_MKZL01000038.1:0-7132 GCF_002803315.1 Paenibacillus sp. GM1FR
GTAGCTATGTACGGACGGGATAAACGCTGAAAGCATCTAAGCGTGAAGCCCCCCTCAAGATGAGATTTCCCAGTATGTAAGACCCCTTGAAGACGACGAGGTAGATAGGCTGGGGGTGGAAGTGCAGCAATGCATGGAGCTGACCAGTACTAATCGGTCGAGGGCTTATCCAATAGCAAGTTCTAAATCGCGTGTTTCGTTTCGAATCTAGTTTTCAGAGAACGATCTCTGAAATGTAAGCTAAGCTATGCGTTTGGTGGCGATGGCGGAGGGGTTCCACACGTACCCATCCCGAACACGACCGTTAAGCCCTCTAGCGCCGATGGTACTTGGACCGCAGGGTCCTGGGAGAGTAGGACGCCGCCAAGCGAAACCCCGCTGGGGTATTTTTTTTGACTTTTCTTGAGAATTTAAGTGATGAGAACAATTGGCAGCTTTAAATTCTTCTTCAGGAGTAAGTAAGGCCCGTTGGTCAAGGGGTTAAGACACCTCCCTTTCACGGAGGTAACAGGGGTTCGAATCCCCTACGGGTCATAATAAGGCGGTGTAGCTCAGCTGGCTAGAGCGTACGGTTCATACCCGTAAGGTCGGGGGTTCGATCCCCTTCGCCGCTACCATTTTTTAGGGGCATAGTTTAAAGGTAGAACAACGGTCTCCAAAACCGTTGGTGTGGGTTCAATTCCTGCTGCCCCTGCCATCTTATTAAGAGCCATTAGCTCAGTTGGTAGAGCACCTGACTTTTAATCAGGGTGTCGAAGGTTCGAGCCCTTCATGGCTCATTTATATATGCGTGTGGCGATATAAGAGAAGAACATAGCTCCTTCATGGGAGGTTAACTCTTCCTGGGTGAATCCTCTGTATAGGAAGACATGGAGAAAAGGTAGAGAGTAATCTTTACAAACTATAGTGTGTTAAAAAGAAACCTTGATTTTTACTCAAGGTTTTTTGTTTTCTTAAAAATTATGGCATATATATGGTATAGTTTATTTCTGTAAGAAAGTTCTAAGTGAACATGTATTTTTTTGCAATTTCAATTCAAGCAAAAAAACTTTCTTGTCAGATCTCATGAATTACATAGCCGAAGGTAGTTACATTTATATCTTCTTATTTATTAAGAGCTAAGTGTGGAAGATAAAACAATGAAGATCTATAACTAAGGAAAAAATGACTTAAAATTATGCTAATTAATAAATATTAGTACTATAGAGTCAGAACAAAACTATTGAATTATAGGAACCCTTACTTTAATCATAAAGTCCAAGATGACTTTGTTTACTGACTGCCTAAATATTAGAATCCTTACTTTTCAAAGAAATATGGTGAACTTGTAATGTTGTATCGAAAGATGTTTGATACTATTATGAATATGTTTTGTGTATTGATATTTTTAAAAAAAGGGAACGTATATCGTACATTGTAAAAGGAGATTAAAAAGTGGAGGAAAAAAAATCATTAACCTTGGTGGACGGTGCCAATTTATTAGGCAATATGCTATTGAAAAATTATTGGAGTAGATTATGGAGTCTCCTAGTCGAATATCCTGACTTAAAAAAGAATTTCACAAAATTCTTACTGAATCCAGAGAAAGTAATATTCTATTTAGGCAAAACTCATTGGGGCGTCGAGTACATAGGGAATGTTAATGCTGAAGAAATTAATTCAAAACACAAGGTTGAGGTTAGAATTTTAGACTACTCAAATGAAGAAAATCTTTTAACAGACATATTAGGCATCGATTATAGCAAACAATCAGGTCCTGTAATGCTATTACCTAAGTATAGTGAAGACCTGGTTTATCCTACTAATGAAGCACTCGATATTATGTTTAAGAATGGTTGGAATTTTGCTGGTCAATCAATGCAAATAGGTTTCAATACAAGTGGATTTGAATTACAGAAAGGTAGATTTCATAGAATAGTTAATGGTTTCTTTTATGGTACTAATAATTCAGGGTTAGTTACCAGAAATGTAAAGTGGTTAGATTTATTCCCATTACAGATAGATGATATGGATGCAGAAGTAGATGAATTTACATTTTATATGTGGCCTGACCTTGAAGAAGTCATAATGCATGATGTTCAATTTCATTACCCTCTCCCTTCTGAATTTAGAGAACAAAAATGGTATAGTTTGAATCGTTTCGTTGAATTGATTAGTTCTAAGGATACGAGTGAACCCCAAATAACTGCTTTTCTAGCTGAAATCGAAAATCAGTTTATATTAAAAATGGCTTTTATGGGTAAAAAAATATCTCCTGAATGTGAATTAGAGTGGCAAACAGAAGAACGTAAAGCTATCAGACCAGACTTTTTTATTGAAGGATCAGATGGGTATTCGGACATAGTTGAATTTAAATTACCTAATTTGAAAAATATAAATAGCATAGTAGGGCGGAAGAATAGGGAAACTTTCAGTGCGGAGATTCATTCATATGTTAGTCAAACAAGAGACTATGCGTATTATTTTGAAGATCCTAAAAATAGAGAGTTTGCGGAAGCAAAGCATGGAATAAAAGTTTATTATCCTAAAAGAATTTTAGTAATGGGGAGACGATGGATGCTAGATACGCCAGAATGGAAAAGGTTAGAGCATGATTATAAAAACATTATGATTAAGACATATGACGAAGTTATAGATTTAGTTTTAAGTCATTTATATTCATAATCATACGGAGAATATAGCAAGATTAAAAGTGCTGTATATCTGCAAAAAAACTTTTATCAACACATTCAATCACATTATTTAAGTTGATCAGAGAAATTGTTTGTTCTCCCACTCAATATCACTTTCATTAAACTGAAACAAAAATAAGTTTTATTGACCTAGTTCATATAGCATTGAAACTCTCCTTATACAAGTTTATAAGTCGTTAGCAACTTTTTGTAATAGGAATTAAATCAAATGGGTCCAGGTGTTACTTAAAATTATGAGAAATGGGCTCTTCCAGGATTTCATGGAGTTTTTTATGCTTAGTTAACTATCCGGTATAACTGAAATGCTCCAAAGAAACTGAAGATATATCAAAAATGAGATTTTTACTTGAGAACCCCATAAGTATGCTTTATTTTGTTAAAATAAGCATACTACTTCTTGTGACGAAAGCTATCGAAATGAATTTCTTGGATAAAGGGAAAAGAGGCTGTCCTAGTGAACAGCCTCTTTCTTATATATATTGATATTGAATTACTTAACCACGTGAAGGAAATTCGCCTTGCAAGCATATGATAAAAGTCTGAGTAATAAAAGGTTGCATATTGTTATGTGGCTGAGATGAACCAGTCACTCCTACAGCCATAGGCGTCATATCTGTGCTTGGTGCGTTATTGTACAATGGGGGCTGCGGTGCTGTGGGAATAGGCTTGGCAGCTTGGGCCCAGTACGCATCTTTAGGTGAAGTTTGATTCCCTGTCGCAACAATACCTTGAGGTGTGTGCGTATGAGCAGGGATTTCGGTTTGATTTAGCGTGACAGTTGCATCTCCAACCTTTTCTCCAACAGTACGAGGAGTTAGACCTGTTCCGGAACCTTGATGAATAACAGCGGAACCCATCAGATTGGGCAATGCAAAGGTCGATTTTCCATCTCCACCATACTGTACACCCAGTATAGAAAATAGAGCTGTATTTTGGTTAATTGACATCAATTGACCATTACATAAGGCCCAGCCTTTTGGTGCGAAATTTCCAGAAAAAATTCGGATTTCACCGATATACGCATCAGCCAAAGTCATGTCCTCCTTAATTAGTTGCGAGAAGGGAAAATTCCCTGAATCGCAATGGCGTAATTCAATACGGTGTATGGTTGCATATTGTTATGCGGTTGAGAACCGCCGGCTCCTGAGAGACTTCCTGAATTCATAGTTTCTTGTCCAGGGGTGGATCCGAATGAATTCGGGACAGCTGCCCAAACGTTATTTAGTGGAGTTGCCACCGATGGATTGGTTTCAGAAGCTGTTACTTGATGGTTATGTATCGGCATCTCATTAATGGTTAACGTGTGAGCTGCTTCACCCTGTTTAGTGCCCAGAGGAATTGTATTTGACACATGTATCGGTACTCGTCCACGATAGTCTGGAAGTGCGAAAGTAGTGATACCATCTCCTCCGTAGACGTTGCCAAGCAAAGAGTAGAGAGCTTGGTTGCTGTTGATCTGCAAGATTTGTCCTTCGCAATAAGCCCAGTTACGAGGGGCATAGTTGTTGGCGAACAATCGGATCTCGCCCAAAAATGGTTCTGACATGAGGTGACCTCCTCTATTTTTTTATTCTCTTTAAGGTTGAGACGGGAATATGCCCTCTAGACAGATAATGAACGAAATGACAGTTGAAGGCATCATATTGTCATGAGCCTGGTTTCCACCGACAGAAGATACAGCTGCAGTGTTCATATTCACAGTAGTGGCTTTATCTGAAGTGTAATAGATTTTTCGTGGTGAGTTAGACCAGGTTGCATTACTTGGTGTTGATGTAATTGTAGAGGAATCCGATGCTGTGTACACCGAATGCGTATGTACAGGGAGTTGATTAGATACCAATGTAACCATCTCATTACCTGCTTTTTGCCCACGAATAAACGTAGGGTTTGGATGTACAGCCACTCTACCTTGCAAATCAGGCAAAGCAAACGTGGTTTGTCCATCCCCGCCATACGTTGTTCCAAGTAGAACGAACAGAGCCTCATTTTCAGCAATGGGTATTGTTTGTCCATTACACAAAGCCCATCCAAGAGGAGCAAAATTCCCCGCAAACATCCGAATCTCACCTAAATAAGCTTCACTCATTCGTTTTCACCTCACTAAATTCTGATGTTGATTCATTTGTTCTCAAAGGATACCATTCCATTAGTTGATATAAACCTGTGCTGTGTACAGGAACGAAGTTGAGCTTCTGATACAGCCTCATTGCCCTGTTCATGGGAAGTACGCTTAAACGAATAGTTGCGCCAGCATGACTTGCCCTCTGTTGTAGATCCATAATTATGCTCATACCTATTCCCCGATTCCGATACTCTGGAAGTAGAGATATATCAATGAGCACCCATTCTTGCCCTTGTTCAAGTACGTACGTTTGACCGACAGAAACATTATTGTCACGAACGATTATACGAATTGCATCTGGGTAAGAGGCCGCATAAGACATGGTTTGAGCTCTCCATTGCATACGCAAAAATAGTTCTTGTTCCTCTAGCTCCCAGTTCCAACTTTGTAATTCGTCTTGGCGGGTTAATGAATACAACTGAAACAAAAACGCTTCATCTTCGAGTTTTGCAGCAACTGTATCAATCACTTTTTATTTTCTCCTTTAATTCCAAGGTGATGGCTAGATATAGTTGTCATAATTTGTTTATAACAGATGGAAGAAGGGCTGTCATTAAAAATTTTGCAGTTTCAAATCGAATGGTGACGAAAATTTATAACAAAACTTCAAAAAAACACGCTAGATCAATTTTGAAATGGGTTGAAAGTCATTGTTTTATGAAAAAAGTCCCTAAAATTATATTTACCTATACCAAAGTCTCGTTTATGATGAGAGTAATTTCCATTTCATCATTCGACAAACTTCATCGGGAAATAGATAGGCAATAATAATTGCCGATTAAATCCAATTTTAGGGGGCCGGATATGTCTTTGTTTTCGAGAAAAAGAAGTTTGAATCGTATACTCCGTACTACATTGGCAAGTATTTTACTCATTAGTTCTTTTAGTGGTGGGATTTTTTCTTCTAAAGCGAACGCTGCGACTTGGAGTCCTGTACATCAGGTGCCTGCAAGTCTTCAAACTTTTGTGGAATATGGCAATGGTACATTTTTGTCTTTAGGCTATTTTCTAGACTATCATCTGTCGACAGATTCCGTGACCTGGGATAACCGGAATCTAGAGATTTCCATTGAACCGACTAACGTCAAGTTTTTGAATGCAACTTGGTTTATTACTGCGTTGGATGGAGTTTATAAGTCATCTGAACCCACAACCACCGGATGGACGCCTGTAAATTCATTTTTCCAAAACAAGCAGATCAACGATATTGCTTATAGTCCCGTTACTAACCGTTATGTGTTAGCAGGAAAAGAAAAACTTTACTCATTCATAGAAAATGGTACTCCAGAGGTAGTGTATACGAATACAAACCTTGATTTTTACCGAGTAGTGTACGGCAATGGGATGTTTATTGCAACAACCTATAATGAAGGACAAGCGGCTAAAATCTTCCGTTCTTCCGATGGGTTAGCATGGACTGAGGTATATACAACTAATCCGACCCAAGCCATTTTCGATGTTGCCTATGGAAACAATACATTTGTAGCGGTTGGTGAGGCTGGACAGGCATACGTTTCAAATGATGGAGTAACTTGGAGCAAGACGACCGTATTGAATTACAGCAACGTTAGTTTAGCTTCAGTGACTTATGCTGCAGGTAAATTTTATACCGTTAGCGCAAATGAAAGAGTTGCAACCTCGATAAATGGGGTTGTTTGGGAAGAGGAATGGAGTAATCTATCCTCATCCATTGATTTTGCCGACGTCATTATAGGTGGAGGACGAGCAGTTGCAGTAGGTTATGACAGTCAAACATATGACGGTCATATAAAGTCGGCTCCCGCCCCACAAGTGAATAGTGTGACTGTGACCCCAGCTAACCCAATTGTGAAGCAAGGGGACACAGAACAACTGACAGCAACCGTGGATGTAAGCGGTGGAGCGGCCCAAACAGTTACGTGGACCAGTAGTGACACGAATGGCAATGTCACGGTGGATGCAAATGGATTGGTGAGTGTGGCAGTAAACACTACACCAGGCACATATACGATTACAGCAACGTCAACAGTTGATGGCACCAAGTCAGGTAATGCAACGATTACGGTTACCTCGGCACCGGCAGTAAACAGTGTGATGGTCAGTCCGACTAGCTCTAATGTGGTGCAAGGAGATACAGAGCAACTAACGGCCACTGTGAACGTCAGCGGTGGAGCGGCGCAAACTGTTACGTGGAGCAGTAGTGACACGAACGGCAATGTCACGGTGGATGCAAATGGATTGGTGAGTGTGGCAGTAAACACTACACCAGGCACATATACGATTACAGCAACGTCAACAGTTGATGGCACCAAGTCAGGTAATGCAACGATTACGGTTA
>NZ_MKZL01000039.1:0-5708 GCF_002803315.1 Paenibacillus sp. GM1FR
AATAAAAAAGTCGCCAATGCTGGCGACATCTTATGGATACATATCCTGTATCCTGAACAATTTTAAAATATGGTGGGAACCATGCCCCCGTCCATCCGGATGGGAGAGCCTCTGAAGGCTGAAGCATATGGGCTGCATACAAATGCAGCGAGTCTGCCTATTTCACTTGGCTTGATGAATCGCTGTAATTCGGACTGTGGCAGATTACTCTTCATAAAGTCTTTCTCTTTTTCCTCAAAAGTCAGTGCCTCATCAGGGTATATGCCCTCAATGATTTCTTGTACGTTTTCGGACAGTGTTGGACCTGGCAGGATCGTATTGATCGTAACCTCGGTCCCTGCTGTCAGTTTGGACAAACTTTTGGATAATGACAGCAGCATTGACTTGGTCATGCAATACTGAGGCATCTGGCCTGAAGGCATAAGGGCTTCTTCACTTGCGATGAAAATAATACGCCCGTCATTGTTCTTCACCATTTTAGGTAAATAAAATTGAG
This sequence comes from Paenibacillus sp. GM1FR, assembly GCF_002803315.1. NCBI lineage: Bacteria > Bacillati > Bacillota > Bacilli > Caryophanales > Paenibacillaceae > Paenibacillus > Paenibacillus sp. GM1FR. Next base: position 497 of record NZ_MKZL01000039.1, read on the forward strand.
ACAAGCCATTGGCAGCCAACACATTAGTACGGAAATATTTCTCCCACACTTCATCATTTATGTCTTCATAACTCATGATTTCATATATCCCCATGTTATTGATTAATATATCAACTTCAGGAAATTTCTCGAATAAAGCTTGGCGTTGCGCCAGATCCACAAGATCAGCGGTAGCCTTTTGCGGAGAGGTCTCCGGAAAAGTGGACTTGATTTCACGAACGGTTTGTTCCACCTCTTCATCATTACGTCCATTAATCAGAACATGAACACCTTCTCGAGCGAGTTCTATAGCAATCGCTTTGCCGATCCCTTTTGTCGATCCTGTAACTAAGGCTGTTTTCTCTTTTAGTCCCATATCCATCCTGCATTTCTCCTTCATGATTACAACTATCCGGCTGCTTCTTCTGGACATTGCCAATAGCTTCATGCACCGGATAGGTATAATATTACGCAGTCTGAAGGACCTAGTAACTAGCATTTTGCGCCAGAGTTATTGCCTTACACGCCAATTTGAAGGTGTATCCCCTTCCCAGGTCTTGAAAGCACGATAGAACGAATTCTGATCTTCATACCCAACCAGAAATGCCACTTCTTTGATATCAAGTGAAGGATCTGCAAGGTACGCTCGGGCCTGCTCACGTCTGGCCTCGGTTAATAATTGCTTGAAGTTTGTGTTCTCCTCCGTCAGTCGCCGCTGCAAGGTACGATCACTCATGCGAAGCTCTTTGGCGACCGTCTGGATGTCAGGGCGCTTTCCTGTGAGGCTGCGTTTCATAATCCATTTGACCACTTCAGTAATGGAACGATTGCTCTCTTGTTCGTCCAGCGACCGATCCAGTGCCGGGGTCAGAATCTCCAGTAACTCCTCGTTATACGATAGAAATGGAAGACTCAGATCTTTCCGTTCCAGCGTCAGCCGATTATGGTTAGAATTCGTATCAACTCGGCAGCCGAAGTAAGCCTCAAGGGTGGCTACGTCACCCATCGGTTGGGAGAACTCAACCCTTTTGGCAGTCAAAGGTTGTCCTGTGCCCCTCCGTCCAAGTTCGATCAGAAATGCCAGCGTAATACCAACAAGTAATGGCGGACCTTGTTGCTCCTTATGTAACCATTCGAGTTCAATGATACATTCCTCCCCTGCTTCGGTAATCTGCAAACTCTCGGGAGGACACATTTGCTTGTAACGCACCATGCGATTCAACGCATCACGATAATCACGAGCATGGTACATCGCCAGTACAGGCGGAGGATACTTCGATATTTCATATCCGGTTGCAAGTTTGATGATGCCCTCGGCGGTGTCCCCATTGAGATCAGAGTAGGCCTGCCAGATTGCGAAGTATTGAGATTGGGTCACTACAGGTTTATTTATTGTCTCAAGAGATAGTTGTGCTGTGCGAGCGATGTCATCAGCACCAATCCCTAATTGATGTAATCCAGCCCAAAAGCCTGGATGAACTTTAATCCGATCATTCGGTTGAGGTTGCATGTATACAGACTCCTTTAACTTGTTCCATTTTTATTCTGATTTCTAATTATAGAATGGATGTACCTATTTTTGAAACTTACCTCAGCGAGCCATTTCCGGGTAATACGAAAACACGACTAACCATGAATGGCCAGTCGTGTTCAAGTCAATCATTCAGAATATTATGAAAGAATGCACATTTTGTATGTTCAGCTACTCATTCAACGCAGTTTTGATCAGGGCATTCACCCGCGAGTTAAACAGCAGACCGATATGGGATACGAGGGAAACCGAAACGTTGTTCGCCCCGTTCAAACGGGAAAGTACCGGGGACACAATCGTGTCACTGGTGGAATAGATCGAAGTCACCTTTATTCCACTCGGAGCTGTCGTTGTGGTCAATCGATTAGCCCCGCCAAGGGTAATCAACTTATCCACTTTGGAAGCGCCTCCACGGTTAAGTATGTAATAGAGACTATTAGCTCCACCCATGCTATGAGCTATAATATTGACTTTTGTATGACCCGTTTGGCGCAGAACATCATCTACGAATCGACTAATTGCTGCGGAGTTCAACAGCTGGTTTCCTTGTTTGCTAGGAAGGTCAATCGCGAATAATTCGTCTCTTGTCCACCCTTGGCTACGCAAATAACTCTCAATTGCTGTAAAATTGCTATCTGAACCGGTCAATCCATGTACCAATACAATGGGTGTACGTGCCGTAGCTGCAGAAGCCTTTGAACTCGATCCTATTCCAGTTATTGATAAGGCAAGGATCATACTCATGAATACAACAAGTATTAATTTGGTCTTTTTCACTTCATTACCCTCCTGTAAAATGTTTTATATTCCATATATTACAATCTAACATATGGAATATAAATGAATCTTTAGTCTCATTTTTACAGGAATGTCTAAAGTATACTACAACTAACATCATTACATTTTTATCAAACTCTAGTTCTCTACTTCTTATCCTTCAACGATATCTGCACGTAGATCTGTTGCAATCTCAATCATTTTGGGTACAATAGCTTCGTTAGAAATAGCTACATACAGATCCCCCATGTACAAACGAAAAGCAATCTGTGCACCCTCAAGGTCCCACATAAAAAAGTCCCCCTCAATGGTCATGGTGCTCTCTGCTCCTACAATGTTAAGAACCGGTGAATAGGTAAAATCGGGTTGGGATTCGAAGTAGAGTTTGCACTCTTCCAGCGAGATGGATTGTTCGGCATTACTATCTTGCATGGATCGGGTAATTCGAAAACGCTGATTCATTGATTTGCCTCCAAAACTTTATTAATATATACATGTTGCACAGCATTATATTTTCTCATTTCCGTCTTCCACTGTCAAAACCATACATGATCGATTCTTCAAATTCATATATACTGAATACAGTGCACAACGAATTTCTACAATCAGGAGGAGTCAAATCAATATGTTAAAAACAGAATTCATTGATGTACTATCCCTTGTCTCACATAAATTATATGATTCGGCTGCTAACGTTATGGACACGGCAAGCAGGTTAATTCCTGCAAATACGTTTTGTATTGCCCAGTTGGATCATTTATCCACCAAAGTTCTGAACGTATATAATCGTGACAAACTCATTCTGGGGGAGGGGCTGGTCGTTGATAACGCCGAGTCATACTGTGCACTTGTGACTGAACATTCCCAAGGCCCGTTAGTAATCAATAATAATCTAACACATCCATTAACCAGACATATGGACGCAACCGAATTCGTAGGTGGGTGTTCATTTGTTGGTGTGCCTATACATAATGAGAACGGAGAAATCTACGGCTCCCTTTGCTCATTTGATCAGGATTTCTATTCCTATCAACAAAAGGACGTGGATCTGCTTCTCTCCTTGTCTTCCTTTTTCACGAGTCTTCTTGAGATGGAAACAACTCTGCAACAGTTAAAACAGGCGGAAGAGACCGCTGCAAAAGTGCTTGAAGAAAAGAAAAATTTGCTGGCCGTTCTCAGCCACGAAATCCGGACGCCGATGAATGGTGTTCTTGCAATGGCCAATCTGTTGCAATCGACCAGGCTGAGTGAGGATCAATCGTTATATGTTAATGTCATTGAGTCAAGTGGCGCCAGCCTTCTGTCGATGATGGATCAAATTCTGGACTACTCCAAAGCAGAAGCTGGTGCGATCTCTCTGGAGATCAAGCCCTATAGTGTCTCTGACACAGTTGAACATGTATTACAATTATTCTCTTCTGAAGCACAGAAAAAAGGAATTAGGTTGTACGCAGAATATAATATTAATGATCATCTGATGCTTATGGGCGATCAGCACAAAGTTCGTCAGATTCTAATCAATCTCGTTGGAAATGCGCTTAAGTTTACGGAGAAAGGTGAAGTATGCATCTCTACTGAGGTATCTGCTGATACCAAAGGTACTCTCCATGCATCCTACGAAATAAAGGATACAGGCATCGGCATCCCGCAGGATCGTCAGGATCTGTTGTTCAAATCCTATTCCCAGATTCATGGTAATTCAGGAAAGTATGGCGGAGCGGGGCTGGGCTTGTCCATCTGTAAACAACTCGCTGAATTAATGGGTGGCGTTGTATGGCTTAAAGAGTCCAGTCCTATGGGCAGTCGGTTTGTCTTTAATATCTCCAGCGCTGCACCCTCCGTCCATGCGAAAATCTGAATGATGAATATATTATTCTATCTGAAACAGATAGGAGGTATATACGTTGACTCAATTTCTGGATGCAAGATCATCGCAAAATGCTGCGTTGTTTAATTCCATTTCCATACCGATTCCAGTGATTTTTACGCCACAATTATTCGGCCAGATTGGTCTCATCACCGCTGGAGCCGGAACCAATCTAAGAGTTTCATTAAAAGGAACCATCACGGTGCAATTGCCGCGTGCACTTTTTATAGTGAGGATTACTGTGGTAAGAGGAACAATCGCAACCGATCCAATTGTATACTCGGGAAACCACACATATGGTCTGAATGGTCTGCTTAACCCTGAAGTGATTGTCTTCTCTTCCACTGACTATAACCCACCACTTATGCCTCAATTAACCTATACCGCATTTATCAGTACAAACCTGCTCGGTACTACTCGGGTGGGACCCGAGAGTTTCGACGGATTTGTCATTTCAGATTGAACAAACATGTACAACCCCATACCTCTAATCGGTTTCCCGTAGATTAGTGGTATGGGGTTGTTTTTACGATTAACATAACCATTTTTAGAGAGAGCTATTAATCAGAGACCACAAATCCATCAAAATTCTCGGGACCAACACGGATTGTTCCCAGCAAGTTGGAGCTTACAAAAGCAGTGTAAGTTAATTGTGGTAAAATCGGTGGATTAAAATCATTTCCAGAGAATGTAATTACTTGTGGTGCCAATACACTTAAACCAAATGTGGACGTTGCGGAGTAAATAACCGGGTCCGTTGATAAGGTACCTCTTACAACGGTAATCGTTATTCCCGCAAGAGCTAAAGGTAATTGCAAAGAAACCGTTCCTTTAAATTGAACTCTGGGATTCGCTCCTGCTCCGGCAGTTTGCAGACCGATTTGGCCAAAGAGCTGTGGGGTGTTCAGGAATAATATCGGAATAGCTATTGAGTTGGCCAAACTGGCATTTTGTGATGTTCTCGCATCCAGAAATGTGCTCATCAATCTACCTCCTAATGTTGGGATAGGATAGTATATTCGTAGCGTACTATTGTGTTTGGACTTCTAGCCAACAAC
>NZ_MKZL01000040.1:0-4404 GCF_002803315.1 Paenibacillus sp. GM1FR
TGCCGTTTTTTTGTTGGAATCAATTGTTTCTGATGTCACAGAAGGAAAATTTGTTTCTGTTTCTCTGTGGCTAATAACGAATGTAGGTAATTGACGCACAATGTTCTAGTGGAGTACCTATCATAGCCGACAGAGGTCATGGTGGATATAGCATGCTGCCTGATCTTGTGGGGAAGGAAGGGTTAGTTTCTATAATGATCGAAGGCAGGCCAGAGGCGTTAGACGAACTAAGCATGCATTGGTTTTTAGGGCATCATCTGCATCATCCTGTATACGCTTTCACTTAGCCGGATATTCAACGAACCTTACAAAGATCGTGGCTACTTCGGCGCGGGTGGCGGTTGCTTTGGGAGCAAAGAAGTTGTCCGGCTTGCCTACTACAATGCCGATGTCCCGCAGTGCCTGAACGGCCTCCAATGCCCAGGAGCTGATCTCACTCTCATCCGTGAAGGACTTAGCCTGGCTTTCAGGTATCTCATAGCCCTTGTACTTCATGTAGTTGTACAGTATCACCAGCATCTGCTCGCGCGTCATCGGTGAATTGGGGTCAAACAGGTTTGCGTTTGTACCGTTTACTATGCCTTTTTCGGCCGCCCACTCGGCTGCCGCGGTGTACCATTGTCCGTCCGTCACGTCGTTAAAGCGGGAGCTCGTGTAGCTGGAGAGGTTTACGTTCTCAAGATTGGCCAGTACCTGGACGAACATTGCACGCGTCATTGCGGTTCCCGGTGAGAAAGTTGTGGGCGTCGTGCCGTTGAAAAGATCGTATGTGTAGGCGAAATTTATATCGTTGTAGAACCAGTCGTCCATGTTGGCATCCCTGAAAGGATTGCCCGATATTACGAGGAAGCCCAGTGGGGTGGCGTCATCAACCGCCAGTTCCGTACCCTCACGGATGTTCAGCGACATGCCGTTGTCTAAGCCAACTCTTGCGCCGCTGGGTCCTACCACAACCACTCCGCCGCTCCGTATCTTCGATCCGTCGTGAATATCCACACGGTTGCCGTTTGGCAGGCCCACATGCGCGTCTTTGCCGCCTACTGTAACCGTACCGTCGCTCGCGATCGTCGAGCCGCCCGAAATGGTTACTATGCTGTTGCCGCCGGGTAGTGTCACTTCGGCGCTCTTGTCTGCCGGAATGGTTACCTTACCGTTTGAGTCTATCGTTGTGCCTTCGGGCACCTTAATCTTGGTCCCGTCTTTGGTCGCAAGCTCGCCACCGCCGGGGAGGGTGGTGTTGCCGTTTTTGTCTGTGACCGCGGGTTTATCCTTCGGTGTATTCACTGTGTAGGTCGACTTCAACGTTCCAGCGTCTGTCCCGGTGCCCGTATTGTCGGTGTTGCCCGTATTACCGATGTTGCCGGTATTTCCGGTGTTGCCCGTATTGCCGCCAGAATCAGGCACAGTGGGAGTCGTCGTCTTCATCGGCGTCGTCGTAGCACTTATCTCCGCGCCGTCGCCCTTCGCGTTCATCGCGATGATGGTGAAGTTGTAGCCTTGGCCGTTTGTCAGGTTCTTAAAGGTATATTTGGTCTCCGTCGCATCCAGTGTGACCGGCGTCACGTTGCCATACCATACCTTGTAGCCCAAGATCGCACTGCCACCGTCGTCAGCAGGGGCGGTCCAGCTCAATGTGACCTGTCCGTCACCGGCTGTCGCCTTGAAGCCGCTCGGAGCACTGGGCACGACCGGTTTTCTCTGCGCGAACATCCAATCAAAGACGTCTGTGTAGTCATTGTTCCAAACTGGCAAGTTAGAGGACTGCGCCGTGGGAGCTATGCTCCAATTCCCCATAGTTATCTCGTTGTAAAGAACCGCCGCTTCAACTTCGTGGGCTATGTAATCAGCCAGAACAGGTGTGTTGGCCGGATTTGGCCTCAGATTCGGCTGATCAAATTGATTGTAGGGCCACGTAAGAACCTCATTGCTCTCAAAGCGCGAAGCTCTCGCGTTGATCATTTTCGGCATATTGTTATTGATGAAGTTATTGAGGTTAGTCTGGTAGCCTCCAACATTATGAGTATTTAAAAACATCCAATAGGCCAAGGTGTTGTGAGCGTCATTGTCCTTAGCATTCGGTGAACCGCTTACCGGGGCCATAGGTGCGGCGGCGGCGAAGAAGCCCGGGTGGCTGTTAACTAAGTTGTTTGTATACTGGCCGCCCCATGAGAAGCCCGCCGCGTAAACACGATTAGGGTCTACTTCGCCGCTGGCAATCAGGGCGTCTATGACCTTCTTAACATTCTCTGTTGAGGGAACAGATACGCCATTATAGGAAATGTTCAGTACATGGCTGGCGTACTTATCGGGATTTTGTTCCATCTTTTTCATTAGAGCGACCGAGCCGTTGGCGGATTTCATGGCCGCTTTTTGGTCTGTCGCAGCGTTTGTGCCGCCGCGTGACATGCCGTGGGTATAAACATACAGCGGCAATCCTTTGATCACTTTACCGTCTTCATCCTTGTGAAGGTAGAGCGAGCGATTGACCGAATTGTCCGTGAATGTTGTAAACTTGTCAAGGATCGGATTCACAACTTTTTCCTGTTCAAAAACCACGTTGCGAAGTGGACTCCCTTCTGTCAGTACGATCTCTCCGTTTGGGACGATGTTGTAAACCTGCTTTGTCGAGTTACTGCTGCCATCCAGCGTTGTTTTGCCGCCGCTCGCTGAATAAAACTCAGACTCAACTACGATGTAACGGCCACTTGCCAGTCCGTCCTGATAATCCGGTGAATTGCTTACCGGCCCCAGATAGCCGCGTACCTTCGGTTCGTCATTAGCGTATACCCTTGTGATCTTGCGCGTTCCTTCAAAGGTCACCGCTTCGCCGTTCAGGGTTGTGTTCCTGGCTGACAAGGTAAACAAGCCCGAATTAAGCTCGGAGCCTAACGCTGCCTTCCCCTCGCCTAAGTCGATGATGACAGCCGTTGTGTACTCGCCACTGGCGAAGTTGTCATTCCATACGATAAAGGGAAGTATCCCCGCGTCCGGATCGTTTTTGAATGTTACGTGAATTGTATGGTCAGCCTCAATATTCGAAAAGGTATAAGTGCCAGCAGATAGAGTCGCGGTCTCACCGTCTACCGTTACGGTATCCACCATTTTGCCGGAATCGGGGGTAAACGTAAATTCTTTGTTAGAGTCCCGATCTACTCTCAGAACATCGCCGGGTGGGTTCGGCGTTATTCGGCCGCCCGGTCCCGCAGTGGCGGTGATTGAGAATCTGGTGTCCACTTCATTGGCTAAAGAGAGCTGCAGGCTGTCTGTAAATGAATCAGCGCTGGTATAAGCTGCGTCTGGAACTCCAAAAGAGGAAACGACTTCATAACGATCACCGCCCTTTTCCGTTGAGTTATTAATATAAACCTCAAAGGTAAGCTTGCCCTCCTCCAAGGTCAAGGTTCTTTTGGGTATTCTCATCTCCACGATATATCCTGTTTCCGTGATCTGGGTCCATGCAGCTCTGCCCGGAGCGGCCTGCCCTGAGAACACACCCGTCGCGCTAACGCGCCATTGGTTTGAGCCTCCGGTTCCGGTGCCGACATAAAACTCCAGGCTGTCGTACTGGTGATCTCCGCCAGCTCCCTGATATAGATTACTGTCATTCACAACTACTCTGGAATACAGGTAGTCATGGTCCCAAAGGATTCTGGCTGTGCCCGTGGCATGGGGTCTGGGATCGGCGGGCACAGTGCTTTTGTTGATGTGATGCTCCATGGTCTGGCCCCAGAGTGGGTCGTTTGACCCGAGTTCGGGAGTTCCAAAAATGGCGGTGGGTGTTTCATTCGCTTCTGCGTTCTCGATGTTGTCAGTGGCGGCGGCATAGCTGGTAGGTATTAGCGACGCCACCATTACCAAGCAACAGAGGAACGCGAGCATTCTGCTAAATCGTTTTGGCATAAATGAAAATCCTCCTTATTTTTCGATGCGGTGCGCCCAAGGCTTACCGCATCGTATTCGGACACGTTGTCCATATGACAAGCGCCCAACTATATATATTATGTTTATCAGGCGTTCAATCCTTTAATTTATCTATAGAGTATATTAAGAATGAAAACGATTACTTCGAAGCATAGGGATAGTGTTGAAGTTTGCGTGAATTGCAATAAAAAAATCCACCTTATGAACAAGATACTACATTGAATTGGAAGTGTTGAAGACGTAATATGAGAAGAAATGTAAGCGCATTCTTTTTTTTAAGGCGTATCTCTATTTCCTTGAGCGAGGTGGTCTGGTTTTAAAGGTGAGAGATATGGGTTGTATGCTTCTGAAAATTAATCGAAGGGAAGAATGCTATGCGGAAGCAAATTACAATCCTAATGTTAGTTTTACTTATGACCTTCAGTAGCTGGTTTAATCTTGTTCTGCCATTTAGCAATCAAGCTTCAGCGGACACAATAACAC
>NZ_MKZL01000041.1:0-3983 GCF_002803315.1 Paenibacillus sp. GM1FR
ATACTGTGAATTATGATGGAAAACTTGTTCAGAAAAGCAAAAATATACGAGGTAAAGAAGTTAAGTATCTTGGGAAAGAGGCATTTTGTTCAGAATGTGGGAATGAATTTTTTGTTTCTGATATACGTGATTACAATTTAATTGAATTAGATAAGGCTTTTAGAGAAAGTGATTCATATTGAAAAACCTTGGTTGGAGACGAGAAGAGAGTTAAATGATGTATATTATTGATAAGAATTTAATTAATATTTTTCTGAAGAAATAAAAAACAAATACAGAATGATTACTGTTTCTGATATAAGAGATTATAGTTCTAAATTATTTGAAAGATTAATCATTAAAATATCTCTATGGATTACTGTAAAACACAGGCTAGACTCTAAGTAGTACCTAGTGCACAAAAAACCTGAAGTCAATTTAAAGGCTTCAGGTTTTTTAGAATACTTATCCTTGTATAAGGTGAAACATAAATAAAGGTGCATTTTCCTATTAATAAATGGTTCTAAATCAATAATGCCGAATAAAATTGTCTTGATAACTGGAAGGATGTTATAAACTACTCTTCTGGTTTTCTCTCCAGCTTAATTCACCGTACAATAAGTAGAACATGTTCATTACGCTTACAGGTAACTGTAGCTTAATGAACAAAAAAGGAACTAAGATGTTGAGCTACTTTTGAACCTGCTTCAGTCCTCAAAGCGATGAGCCGATATCGAGGACCAAACATAGCTTATGAAAGTATCTTAACATAAAGTAATTAATTCGATTCTTTCATAAGTTAATTAAGAAAAGGGCAGTTAATCAGACTAACCCATTTCACTAGATGATGGTCAACCAATCTAAACTTGACTTATGGTATTCAAACATAAGGACTTTAGAAGGGATATATTTCTAAATCATATATTCTATGTTATGATTTGTAGGTAAATAGAACCATTAGAAATAACTTTAAGCTTAGTTTTAGAAAAAATACTGAGTAATAATAAAAATCAAACTCTAAGAAAAGGTGGACTAGTGGCACGAAAACAAAAACTGTGTACTACTTTATAAGACGTGTTTGCTGAAAAAATAAACATTGGGTAGGTATAAGGAAATGAAAGAGCGACGTCTAATTTTTGATCGAGAGATCATAGTTATGGTTTTATCTTGTCTGATTATTGTTGGTGCTTGTTTCGGATACATAGGATACAAAGCTTTGAAGGAAAGAAACAATGATAAAAAATTTGCGGAATCTATAGAGAGCTGGTTTGAAACTGAAGCCAAAAACAAATTTGACTTACTTTTAAATTTTGAATGTGACGAGTCAAGGAGTGACTGTACAAATTTAAAGTTGAAGGTGAAAGATAACTTCAACTCTTTTTCCGTTGTTGAAAAATATGACTATATCACTGAGATTGATAGGGAATTCAAATCTAAAAGAGTACAATTTCTAGTGGATTCAAAAAAAATAGAAAATACTATGTCTGCTCTGGATAGGGTGCATAATCCATCTATTGTTCTGGCTACTTCGACAAACGAGTTTGAATACCATGGTACCCTGGGTAACCTGACAGAAGTCAATGGAAAAGAGTATACATGGAATGAAATTTCCGAATTAAGAAAAGAAGATAATTCTAAAAAAGAATCGGATGAAAATAATGAGAGTAAATTTACTTCCCAGAAAAACAAAAAATATAATGCAGAAGATTATAACTATGAAGGTGAATACAAACCAGTAGATCAGATGACGCATGAAGAAAAGAGAGAGGAATTAATAGAAATGTTGGAGAGAGCAATTTCCCAATGAAACATGTGGAGATCTATTCTCTCTGGTTTTAAAAAGCTGTTGGCTAACATAGCGGTCTTGTTTCTCGGAGCTGTGGGTGTGGCTGAAAAACGGGGTATATTTCGTCTGCCCTTTGTGTCGCAGGCCGCATAAATTTGCTTTTATGACGTATAAAGCAAAAGACCTCCTCTGTAAGCAGAACGACTAGCAAAGCACGATATTACGTACGGAGTAAATAGTGGATGAGCTGGATCTCTTGACTGTTTATACCCCGCGGGATGTTGGGAAGTACACTATTCCAACGCAAAAATAGCTCGAACTATTGCCATCTCAATCATGAATAATAACCGTCCTAGGAACTCCGATTCGATATTGCGGCTGCCTTGGCTTTTATTTCATGTTCTGTAACAACTATTAGACCGATGGGATTCGATCTGAACTTCTACGACGTAACCAAGCACTGGTATCAGGGGCAAGTGCATTGAGCCTGTTTTGGTTAAGCGAATAGTTGATGGAGTATTTTGAGAGAGTATTAATTTTTCATAGATGATCTACCAAATAGAAATTAAACATAGTGGGGGACTATTTAGTGTATAAGAAATTAGGTTGTTTTATCTTCTTACTTTTATTGCTTGTGGGTTGTTCAAATGATACCGGTGACACGGACAAGGTTCCAGCATTATTTCAAGCCGTCTATGACAATGATTTAGCAAAGGTAAAGGAGCTCACCAAGTCAAATGATGGATCAATAAATAACCTGTACAAGGGGTCTACAGTTCTCCATGCTGCTATATATAACTTGGATATAGAAATGATAGAAGGTTTAGTAGAAGCGGGTGCTGACTTTACTTTAAAAGATGAATATGGCGAGACTCCATTCTTTCTTGCCTCTGATCTAGCCAATATCAAAGCAATTAAATACTTTTTGGGTAAAGGCGCAGATCCAAATGAAAGAAATCAAGAAGGGGATACTCCTCTAATAAGATTTGCTGTTCGTGGTAATATACCGATCGATGTGTTTCTTGATACGATGGATATCATGGTTGAGTCAGGGGCAGACCTGACAATAAAGAATAATCAAGGCGAGACCTTGCTTTCAAAGATTGAATCAATGGTTGATTCAAAGGAGATACTTCACCAAATAGAAGACCACATGGCTAGTTATTAAATTTGGAGGAACACCCTTTGTGGCCCCCTAATTTTGGAATGAATTAAATCATGTTTACTTGTCAAATGAGCTAAACGGAATTGAGGGTTCATTTGAAGCATCAAGGCAGCAGATCTCAACATGATCGGCTGCTTTTTAACTAACCATGGATAGTTTAATGTTTCTGCTGCAACATCCATGCGTACAATTGACTCAACCATATAAGAGATGGTTAAACACTCAACAACAAGCTGATGAATCTTAATATTCTGCTAAGTGGCTTTGCATCTTATTGAACTGTTAAATGTGGATTGAGATATATAAAATATTCAAAATCTGAATTTCTTTTTATTGAAAATTGCTATGTATCATTCTAGGTGAATTGATTTATCTCAAAAGTAAACAAACACGCCTCAGATTTGGGCGAGAAAACATCAATTTTCATTTTTTATGGACTATTATGTAGTTATAGAAGCATCCCACAAATGGACATGGATTCAAATAAAACAATAAAATCTCCTAGAACGACCATGGAGAGAAATGAAAGAGTGAGTATATGGCATACACTTACAGAATCCCCTAACGAGAAAGCCCAATTCTTTAGATGTGGGATGAAAGTGAGGTCGGATACGGAGTAGCACTATTGTGATGCTTCAAGTATCCGAAATGTCTGCGTTCTTAATTTTTTTAGCTCGTTTCAATTCATTTATTAAACTGATACAAATAGATATGAATGAATATAGAAGAACAAACACAACCGTATCTTTGTTTAACTATCATTTTGTGTTCTGCCCACGATACAGAAGAAAGATATTTCTCAAATTAGAGGTAGAACAGCGCTTCAAGGAACTGGTGCATGAGGTATGTGCAGAGCTTAACATTGTGATTGTTGCCATGGAGTGCGACAAAGACCATACACATATGTTTCTCAATGCACTTCCAACATTAATCCCTGCTGATATCATGGCAAAAATAAAAGGAGTCACATCAAAAAAACTACGAGAAGAGTTTCCACACCTTCTGCATTTGCCCAGTTTGTGGACACGTTCCTATTTTGTTTCTACCGCTGGA
>NZ_MKZL01000042.1:0-3628 GCF_002803315.1 Paenibacillus sp. GM1FR
TCTGAACCTGAGGTGGAACCCGAGCAGGAGCAGCTATCCGAACCTGAGGTGGAACAAGAACCAGAGCAGGTATCTGAACCTGAGGTGGAACCCGAACAGGAGCAGCTATCCGAACCTGAGGTGGAACCCGAGCAGGAGCAGCTATCCGAACCTGAGGTGGAACAAGAACCGGAGCAGGTATCTGAACTTGAGGTCGAACAAGAACCGGAGCAGGTATCTGAACCTGAGGTGGAACCCGAGCAGGAGCAGCTATCCGAACCTGAAGTTGAACCGGAACCAGAGCAGTTATCCGAACCTGAGGTGGAACTCGAACCAGAGCAGGTATCTGAACCTGAAGTTGAACCCGAACCGGAGCAGGTATCTGAACCTGAGGTGGAACTCGAACCAGAGCAGGTATCTGAACCTGAAGTTGAACCCGAACCGGAGCAGGTATCTGAACCTGAAGTTGAACCCGAACCAGAGCAGGTATCTGAACCTGAAGTTGAACCCGAACCGGAGCAGGTATCTGAACCTGAGGTGGAACCCGAACCGGAGCAGGTATCTGAACCTGAGGTTGAACCCGAACCGGAGCAGGTATCCGAACCTGAGGTCGAACCCGAACCAGAGCAGGTATCTGAACCTGAAGTTGAACCCGAATCGGAGCAGGTATCTGAACCTGAGGTCGAACCCGAACCAGAGCAGGTATCCGAACCTGAGGTTGAACCTGTTCAAGAACAGGACCCTGAATTTGAAATCGATGATGAGTCCCTATAGTCATTAATCACAGAGAGAGCACTATTTACTCCTCGTGGCATACACACCCAACTTTTTTCATGTGTCACGAAGTCATTTGTACAAATTTAGTCGCCATTATGGCGGCTTTTTTTGTATTTTACTGTAATTTCTGGAATGCGAATAAACAAGGTCGCTGTGTTTACAATCATGCACACTATCGAATTTGTCTGAATCGTGGAGCATTGTCGCACACCGATAACTATATTATTTATTTATTATACTTCTAAATTAATTTTAGTGAGATTGCTTAATTTTCATTTTAATACCTCAATCTTTTAGGTGCATAAACCAGAAAAAATGTAATCATGGTTTGTTATTTTTGAATAAAGTGTTATCATGATATCACTTTCAGTGTATAATAATAAGAAAAGGAGGTGAAGATATGTGAACAGTGAAGAACTACTTAAACAAGCAATCCCTATGATGATACATGAGGATACGCGGAAATTCATTTTTCGTAAAGAAAGAAATTGGAGACAAGATTTTATCGATTTAGGGATTCCAGATGTAGATAAAGCATGGAAATTCATGATGACCTTAACTACAGATGATGAGGAAAAACCTCCTGAATTAGATAGAGATGGTTCCGGTCAAATGATTTATACATTTGAGAAAGAAATGCCTAACGGTGTTTGGGCTTATATTAAACTTAAAATTAAGGATTACAGCAATACTAAGAAATGCGTATCCATTTCTTTTCATCCTTGTGAGTATGGGCCGAAAGCCAAAATAAACAAAAAAATATTGGGAAATTAAAGTACATAAAGGGAGCTACTTGCTCTGGCTCCCTTTAAGCACTTTTTATATCATAAATGAATGTTGTTTAGAACCAAACTTGATTGACTTTGAATATTGATGAAATGTATTAGTCCAAATATCGGGTGAGTAACATGTAGTTAATCTGCTTAAGACCGAATCAAAACTTATTTAACTCATATAAAACTAATAATAAGGGGCGTGAACTTATGTCCAGGAAATTCCTAGCGTATTGTGATGACTGCGGTAAGGATTGCAATGCTGAGGAAAAAATAGAACGACAAACATTTAAAATTCATGGAAAATCAATTGATGTAGATGTAACAATGCTTGTCTGCATCGAATGTGGAAATGAAATATCTGATGAGAAATATATGAATGATCAACTGAGAGCCATAAATGAAGCTTATATAAAAGCAACTTCCGGATTAACATCTGAACAAATTAAAAATGTTAGACTTCAATACAGGGATCTAGGAATTCGTCCCTTTGCCAAAATTTTAGGAATAGGTTCCGCAAGTATAGCAAGGCATGAAACTGGAGAGCTGCCAAGTGATAAACATATATCTATTTATAAAGAATTAAATGAAAATCCTCGATCTATATTTGAATATTTTAATAAGAATAAAGAAAGTTTATCTCCGAGGGAATTAAAGAAAGTAGAACATGTATTAAGAAATTGGAGCGATGAACAAGAAGGCCGAATCAGCACACAATTTGTTGAAGTAATATTAGATGATGAAGAAATAATTGAGTCGATTCATAAACCATTCGCATTTACTGAATTCACTGGTTATAAAGATTTCAATCTAGATAAATTTTCAAATATGATTCTGTTCTTTTCAAAATGGGGAGTTAATAAAACAAAGCTAATGAAACTTTTATGGTACTCGGATTTCCTTTACTTCAAAATGCGTACAGCATCTATAAGTGGAGCTGCTTATGCTCGCATTAAGTTTGGGCCGGTTCCCAAAGATCATGAGATAGCACTTGCTCATCTTCAACATATGGGAGTAATAGAGATTGAAGAGTCCTTATTGAACGATGAAGGATGGGTAAAAATGACTGTTAGGGCAAAACAAGATCTTAATCCTAACGTTTTTGAGAAAGAAGAAATGGTTACATTAGAAAGAGTGAACTATATTTTTGAGGACTATGGTTCCCGTAAAATTAGCGAATATTCTCATAAAGAACGTGCTTGGATAGAGACTCCTGATGATCATTTAATCAATTACAAATACTCTCGGGATTTTAATTTTGAATGAAACTGGGCTAATGTATTTGCGCCAATTCTCTTTCTTTCGAGATCTTTCTCCAGGGGCCGGCTACATTAAATGTTCCGTTCCCCTGAATAGTTCTTTTAAGAGTTTAAATTAGAAATGGATGCATTTAGTTAGTTTTCTTTTAATCCAGGAATTAGTTTCTTTGTTGATGTAAAAGCTTTGATACTATTCTTCAATTTAATAGGTATCTGGGCCAAGAAACTTTGGGACATGTAGAGTTATATTTGCTCTCCTGACTCAACCACTACAATCTTAGATACATTCGAGAGGTTTCAGTATTCTTAAAGCCCTTTTCCTACGTTTTAGTTTGTAGTAGGCCTTTTTCAATATTAAATTCTCCCTCCACTAGAGTAATCAAGTTGATCAACTAAATAATTCATTGAAAGTCGCTATATAGGATTTTTTGTGTGGTATCAGTTCCTTTACTGACTACGAAATATAATGCAATTATACTTCGTAGTCAGTTTATTAGACCGTTTACTTTTCTTTTAACTAACGGACAAATTACAAAATCATTTCTCAATATCTTAAACTAGTAGGGTATTATTAAGAAATCTATTAGAAAAATCATCTCAGAGTGTTCCTAGTTATATACCCCTACACATTTTACCCCTCTTTTAGTGATACGTGATACGTAGGAATAGAAATGGAGAAAAAATAATGATGGCATTTTGCGAACACTGCCAAGATACTGTGAATTATGATGGAAAACTTGTTCAGAAAAGCAAAAATATACGAGGTAAAGAAGTTAAGTATCTTGGGAAAGAGGCATTTTGTTCAGAATGTGGGAATGAATTTTTTGTTTCTGATATACG
>NZ_MKZL01000043.1:0-2716 GCF_002803315.1 Paenibacillus sp. GM1FR
GAGTGAAAGTGACAAATAACACTGAGCCTGAACAGCCCTGCTGTCAGGCTAGCGTCTTTAGGCGCAGTTTGGCAACAGGGGGTTATACCCCAAGAGCAAACCACCCGTTGGACGGGTGGTCCTGATTTTTATTAAATTCTTAAATTCATGTCGTAATACTTTCGCCCTGTTGGCAGATCGTGGAATCTGAGATGATGGGTTCACCAGAGGTTCGGGCGACAAACTTTGAACTGCTGGCCTTCAGGCTATTGCGATCCTTCCTTCTACAATCATTGGAGATCATAGGGTCGCAGCTCTCCTGAAGATTTTATTTCAGAGAGGAGGCGTCCAGGCTATCACATTCCTTCCTTCTAACCCTAACCTTTCACGTTATATAGGGATGTGGCTTTCCTGGACTCTTTTATCATGAACAATACAATCTATTTGTGCAGAGCAAACAAACTTATTATCGAATCAAACGAAGGGAAGCAACAGTTGCCTAAGACACACCTGGCGACTGCCCTTAAAAATATCGAAGCACTCGGATACACCTTCTCGGATGAGTTAATGCAGGCGATGCGGCAGCTGTCCAAGGAACAATTTGAAACAGTGTATCATCAACTCGTGGCTGATCTAAGAGTCATGGTCGGCGCACATGTGAAGTACACACCGATGTATGCGGGATTCCCAATGCAGGTGATGCAAGCAGATGAGGCCGAGTTATATCTCAATGCGATTATTCATTATCTGACCAACCTGACTGTGGTCTGTCCGGATCAACCATCGGTGGAGAGAACGCCTTTGCTGGAGAAGACGGACTTGAAAGTCATTGGTTTGGGAAACCAGCAAGAATTCCAGACACTCATTCGTCAGATCATTGAAGCAAAAGGTTCCATCTCGGAAACAGACAAGGCCGATATCGACACGGTATTGGAGCATGCAGACCCGGAAGACGTGGATGCGCTATTACCCACTGAGATTCCGTTCAAAGAAAATGTGGGCTTTGTGGTCGCCTCGCTGTTGAAGCATGAAAAAGCGAACATCGACCGGATCGGTCCGTATTTCAAAACGGCAAGTGATGTCCTGCGTCTGGCTGTTGCCTGGTCCGATGGTGATGTTAGCCTCGCTGCGGCTTCTCCCTTCCGGAAATTCAAACGCCGCGAGAGACGCCTTTTGCTCGGATTATTGGAGCAGTGTGGCTCCATGACGGAGGATATGCTGCGATATAAGGATCGCTGGATTCGCCTTGGCGAAATTCTGCATCCTTCGGAATATAAGCTTCGGTATCCACGATGCGAAGAAGCCGTTGATATTTTGCGTAATAATAAGCCTTATTCGACCTTCAACGGAAGTGTGGAGCTTGCCTTCCAATATCGGAATGTATGGAGTCTGATCGATCTGTTGTCACAGCGTCCAGGTGAATTCGCGAGAAGACTGGATCACTTGCTGCGGATGACCGAAGATGAAGCGTATGTACTGCTGGCATTTGGTGAGGTACTGGAGCAAGTATCTACCCCGGTGTTATTGCAGGTAAGACAGCATTTTGCTCGGCGTAATGAACCGCAGGATTTGCGTGTCTTTTTCCCAAAAGGCAATGTAGCCAAAGCTTATGCTGTTCCGAATGAGCTGCCAGAGATCGATGAAGCCACGTGTCAGAATGTCGTGCAATTGTGCGAACAGGCATTGGTAGAGCGCTTCGCTGCCCTTGCCCCGCTTGGAAAGACTTATGTCGATCCGCAGCTTCATGATTATCTGGTACCCTTTTCCCAGAGATCGGCGAGCAAGGCTCTGCGTACCATCGTTCGTGGAAGCCGTGTGCCGATGGCAGAGGGTGATACGATTCGTTTCTTCAACTGGTGGAAAGAGGGGGACGTGGATGGAAAGTCTACAGGACGCGTGGACATTGACTTGTCTGCGGTGATGTACGATAAGGACTGGAACTATGTGGAGCATATTTCCTATACGAATCTGCGATCCTCTAACTATAAGGCTGTCCATAGCGGAGATATCGTGACTGCACCTAACGGAGCAAGTGAGTTTATTGATCTGCATATTCCATCCATCGTGGCCTATGGTGGACGATATGTGGTGGCGACACTGCTATCGTTTACCAGTCATCCGTATTGTGATCTGCCCGAATGTTTTGTGGGCTGGATGATGCGGAAGAAACCGGGGTCTGGCGAGATTTTCGAACCGTCTACCGTAGCGAACAAAATCGATATTACCGCGGATACGCAGATTGCGATCCCTGTGATTATGGACCTGGTCGAACGTACCGTCATCTGGACAGACCTGGCGCTGACAAGCCATCCGGATTACTACAATAATGTGGAAGGCAATCAAAAAGGTATGGTCCTGATGGGCAAAGCACTAACGAATTTACGCAAACCCGATCTGCATGACTTGTTCATGCTCCATGCCAAAGCTAGAGGAGAACTGGTGGATACAATAGATCAGGCGGATACAATCTATTCGGTGAATCAAGGCGTTACGCCGTATGATATCGAGCAGATTATGGCGGAGTATCTGGTTTGAATTGTTTGACTTGACTACTGGCGATATGTGAATATCAAGGTTAGAAAAGAGTAGCTGATGCTGCTCTTTTTTCTGTTATGGCTTTAGCCAGTTGAGTGCGTGAAACGCGCGAAACAAAAAACCACCCGCTATGCGGGTGGAGGGATCGAGGGTTTGACCACCAAGACCATTCCGATAAAATTGAGATGTTCAGGCTCAAAAG